>WHTH01000071.1 GCA_009377865.1 Pseudonocardiaceae bacterium
CTACGTGTCCGCTCCTACCTCGCCAGCGCGCGCGGCCACGGCATCCGTGCCATCGACGCCATCCACGCTGCCCTCACCGGCAACCCCTGGCTCCCCGTCACAGCCTGACCGCCCCAACGCAGTCCCCCCGTGAATGGACACTCACGCAAGACGTCATCAAGGTCACGAAAGCGAGCGCCAACCTCGTCAGCATCCGAACTGGACACGCCCCGGAACGCTGCTCAACCAGGGGCGACCGAGATTGGAGCACTACCAGCAACAATCGCCGTGAGCGCATCCTTCGGCTTACCTTCGATCCGATCTCTCACCTGACGCCGCACCAGGCCGGTGGCTGGCCCGGCCAGAAAGACCTCGACGTCGATCCCGGCGTCGGCAGCACGTCGGGCGAGGGTGAACACCGTCCAGGCCCGGTCGTCCTCGTCAGGGCTGACCGTAGAGAAGAATATGATCTTCCGCACGACCGGGCATACTAGCAAACAATCTGGCCTGCGGTCTATATATGCGTAGCCGCTATATGCTGTTTACATCTACGCCTTGTCAATGGGCTCTTCGGGCACTCCTGACGTTCCGGTGGGTCTGATCATGCTGCTGCTCGGCCGGACAGGAGTGGGCAGAGGCCGCCTCGGGTGAGGGTCGGCCATGGCCATGAGGGTCTCGGAGCTTAGCCTGTGGCGTTGGACAGGTCGTGGGCGACGGCGTTGAGGATCGGTGGCTGGTAGCTCTTGAGCCGGACACAGCCGCCGAGCTGAGTTCGCCGATCGCCTGACCTGCCCTGGGGCGCCGGCCTGAGCAGACCTGTCCGGCCGCGCCCCACCCGCGACTGCGTCACCTGGCCCCCGGGATCAGGACATCCAGCGGCGTTGCTTGCCCCGCGACGCCGCGCGCCAGATCGCGGGCAGCTCCGCTTCGATCCGCTGCGCGGCGTGTGCTTCCCGCTCGTGCCAGAGCCCGAAGGTGAACCCGTTGTGGCCCTCGCCGTGGCCCTGCGCGCCGAGGGTGCGAAGCAACGCCCGGGTACGCACGGTGTCATGGTGATCACCCAGCACGTCCCCCATCTGCTCGAACCGCTGCGCCGTGCGCCGGGCGTCGCCACCCAGCAGTGGCACGACGGTCTCGGCGGCGTAGCGAGCCCGCCGGGCGGCCTTGCGGACTCCGTGCAGCGCCGCATCCCGTTCCGGCCCCTCCGGTTCCCGGTCCGCTGCGGCCATCGCACGGTCCACCCGGCGGGCGACCTTGCCGACCATCCGGGGTAGCAGGTCGCGACCGCGGCGCGCCGCGAGCGGGGTCAGCGGCGGGTCGGAGACGAGTCGTTCCAGTGCGTCGAGCAGCGTGGCGTAGCGATCGGTGTCCAGCTCGTCGAGCACCCGGGCGTGCGCCTCGGCCTGATCGCGGGCGAACTGCCGGGTCAGCTGTGCTGCGATGGGCCCGAGCACCTGGTCGGCGGGAGTGTCGTGCAGCAGTGCCTCGACGCGCTGCTGCACGACCTCCTGGTCGCGAGCCTCGGCGAGCACGCCGGACAGCCAGCGCAGCTCGGCGTACAGGTCGGCGGTGGCATCACGGTCCACCACCTGGCCGAAGGCGCGCAACATGGCACGCAACCGGCGGGTGGCCACCCGCATCTGGTGCACGGCGTCGGGCTCCGCGCGGCGCACCGGGGCGTCGAGGTCACGCAACGCCCGCACCTGGGCGCGGAGCGCGGCGCACACGGTCTCGGCCGCGGTGGCCTTCCGGTGCAGCCTCACCCGTGGCCGCGAGGACGGTTTCAGACCGTCCAGCCGGTCCGCGAACAGCCGCCGCATCGGCAATGCCGGAGCAGCACGCATCGCCCCGACGTCATCCAGCCGGGCCTCCAGCGCGCCGAGCAGCGTGGGATCCGGGGCATCGAGCTCCACGGCGATCCAGTACCAGGAATCCACGGTGGACGATTCCCCCAGCGTCTGCGCCGACACGGCGTGCGCGGTCAACCGAGCCCGGACAGCACCGTCGGCATCCGCCAGGCCCCGCCGCGTGATCGTGGTCTTGGTGTGCGCGACCGGCACCAACTGGTGGCCACGGCTGTGTGCTCGCACCCAGGCCAGCACCGCCTGCGGCACCTGCTGGGCATCGTCACCGTCCGACGAGACCCGAAGCGGCTCGTCCTCGCCCGGCAGCTCCACCAGCCACTCGCCGACCTCACCCGGCTGGGCGCCCGGTCGCCGCTGCAGGCTGACCCCCGCGCGGGCAAGCCGCAGATCCTCGGTGTCATGGAAGAACACCTCGACGGACTGCTCGTCAGGTCCCCGGATCTCAGCGATGCCGGGCAGCCCCTGCAACCGCGGCGCGCCGCTGACAGCCGGGGCACGGTACGTGCGGACGGTCACGCTCGTCGGGGTGTCGGGCATCCATCCATTATCGTCCGTCCGAGCGACCGACGCATCCGCCAACAGGCCGATGCCACCCGACCAGCTCGCCAGCTGCCGAGATCGTCGACTGCTACTCGGCGGGCAGTGCGACCAGTTCGGCGAGCACGTCCTCGGCGCGGCCGTCGCGGCGCCATACCGCAGCAGACTCGCCCGGCAGCTGCGACGGCGTGATCAGGTGCGCATCGCGGGTGTGGTGACGCATCGCCACCACGCGGTCCTCGCCCTCGATGACCACAGCGTCGGTGAAGCGCGGCCTGACCCGCACGGCGACTATTGCCAGCGGCCGGCCGTGCCGATCGGGTATCAGCTCGCGCTGCCAGCCGTTGGCGACCGTGAGCTGCTGCACGTAACAGGTGGATGGGTATGTCTCGGTCATGGCGTCTCCGAGCAGGCTGTGCCGGCAGCTCAGCTGATGACGTGGTCGAATTCGCCGTCTTTGATGCCGGCCACGAAGGCGGCCATCTCGGCGCTGGTGTAGATCAGTGCGGGACCGTCCGGGTAGCGCGAGTTGCGCACCGCGACCTCGCCGGCCCCGAGGGGCGCGATCTCCACACAGTTTCCCTGCGCGCCGCTGCGGTTGCTCTTGCGCCAGGCCGCCCCAGCAAGCTGTGCGGCTGGCATACCGTTGCGGGTCTCGTTCGCCACTGTCATCACCTCCGGTCGGCACGTGGTGCATATGCACGTGCAGTTGCGCGAGCGCTAACGGTAGCACGTGCACGTGCATTAGGGTCGACCGACGCCCCGTGTTTCAGAGTTCGGCGCGCCGCTTCTTCAGCAGCTGCCGGCTGTGCTCCGGTGTCTCCGCGGCGACAGCGAGCCGGTCCAGTGCCCGGCCGAAGGTCTCGATCTCATCGGGCTTCTCCAGGTAGAGCGCGCCGCTGAGGTACTCGATGTAGACGATGTTCGACAGCTCCGGTTCAGCGAAGCGAAGTAGGGTGAACGGGCTCTCGGCGGCGTAGCCGGTGATGTCCAGCCCAACCACCTGCAGCGTGATGTGCGGCATGGTGGTCAGCTCGAGCAGCTTGTCGATCTGCTCCAGCAGCACCTCGCGGCCGCCGATCTTTCTGACCAGCACCGACTCGTCGATGATGGTCCACAGCTGCGGCGCGGTGGGCCGGGCGAGGACCTTCTGCCGACGCATCCGCAGCGCCACGCGTCGCTCGACATCGTCACGCAGGCTCTCCGGCATGCCCTGGCCGATGACCGCTCTGGCATACGCCTCGGTCTGCAGCAGGCCGGGAACGAACTGCAGCTCGTAGGTCTGGATCCGGGACGCGGACTCCTCCAGGCCCAGGTAGTTGTCCAGCCACCTCGGCATCAGATCACCGTAGCGCTGCCACCAGCCGGGCTGGTTCGACTGCGCGACCTGGTCGAGGAAGTTCGACCGCTCCCCCGGATCACAGACGCCGTACATGGTCAGCAGGTCAGCGATGTCTCGCGGCTTGAAGCCGACGCGGCCGAGTTCCATCCGGCTGATCTTGGATTCCGAGCCACGGATCTGATACCCGGCCTGCGCGCGGCTGATCTCGGCCGCTTCCCGAAGCTTGCGGAGCTGGGCCCCGAGGATGATTCGCAGCGCAGCCGAGCCGCTGCTCTGCTCGCCGTCATCCGTGCCCATGGTCCCCAGCTCCCTCCACCGCGCACCTGGACTGCGCTGACGAAGCGTACGCCACCTCGAGCACCGGTGGCACTCGCTGCGTCGGTCTGCCGTGCCGGCGGACCAGGCCTGCGTTTACGCACCGAGCGCGACCGCTTACGCTGGGTGCGCTACAGGACATTCGCTACGTCGCAGGTGAGGCCTCCATGACCGGTGTCGCCCCGTCCGATCCGAAACCGCCCGTCGGTGTCGACCCCACCAGGGCCAGCATCGCCCGGGTCTACGACGCCGCGCTCAACGGCAAGGACAACTACGAGATCGACCGCGAAGTCCTTCGCCAGGTGAGCGAAGTCGCGCCCGAGGTGAACGACCTCGCGACCGATAACCGCAGCTTCCTGATCCGGGCGTGTCGCTTCCTGGCCGGCCAAACCGATCTGACCCAGTACCTCGACTGCGGCTCCGGCCTGCCCACCGCCGAGAACACGCATCAGGTGGTGCAGCGAATCAACCCCGATACCGCGGTCGTCTACGTCGACAACGACCCGGTCGTGCTCGCACATGGCCGCGCGCTGCTCGAGGAGAACGAGCACACCCACTTCTCGGCGGCCGACATCTTCAACCCCCCGGAAGTCCTCGAGGACGAAGTCGTATGCAAGCACCTCGACTGGACCCAGCCGATCGTGTTATTGCAGGTCGGTACGCTGCACCACTACACCGGAGAACACAACCCCGCCGACGTCATGCAGCAGTACATCGACGCACTGCCGTCCGGTTCCTACGTCGCGATCAGCCACTTCCTCGACCCGCAAAACCAGTACAGCGAGGTCGCCCGCAAGATGGAGGAAGTGTTCTTGCACAGCCCGATGGGCAGCGGGAGCTTTCGCACCATGGCCGAACTGCAAGAGATGTTCTGCGAGCTCGAGATGATCGACCCTGGGTTGACACTGTGCGCCGACTGGTGGCCCGATGGCCCCCATCTCAAGCCGCTGAACCAGGTGCAGCATTGCATCGCCGGCGGCATCGCACGCAAGCCCTGAGCAGCCTCACAACGTCCGTGGTCGACCCGCAACGCTAGCCACGTAGGTCTCGCTGGTCATACGGGACCGCTACCCCGCAAGATCACGATCGACAGCTGGAGTACCAGGTCGCCTCGACGTCCCACGGGTTGAGCAGGTTCGCACCGGTGCCGGTGAGGACAGTGCCATGCCACGGCCACGGTGGAGTGGCTACTCGCGCAGGCTAGACGCGACGTGATCGGGTGCTGTCTTGCGAGGTCGATCGCTACGGTGCAGTCGTGGCCGAGGACGAGATCGCAATTACGACACCTGACGGCCTGCGCCTCTTGGGCAACGTCGTGCGGCCATCTGTGACCCGTCGTGCAGCCGTCTTGCTGCACGGTGGCGGCGTCACACGCGAGGAGGGCGGGTTTTTCAGCGGTCTGGCTGCGGGGCTCGCCGCTGCCGAGGTGTCCTCGCTGCGTTTCGACCTCCGCGGCCACGGACTGAGTGAGGGTCACCAGGAGGATCTGACCATCGCGGGCATCCTCGGCGACATCCGTGCCGCCGTAGCCCGCTTGCGGGCGGAGGTCGAGGTCGACCGCGTAGCACTCCTCGGCACCAGCTTCAGCGGCGGCATCTGTGGTTACTACGCCACCCAGCACCCTGAGCAACTGGCCAGCCTGGTGATGCTCAACCCGCTGCTCGACTACAAGCAGCGCTTCATCGACGACAAGCCCTACTGGCATGACGAGCAGATCGACGAAGAAGCCGGTCGACAGCTGCTGCGCGATAGTTTCATCGCCCACTCACCGACCTTCAAGCTCGGACGGCCGCTGCTCAACGAGGTGTTCTACCTTCAGCCGCACACCGTGCTCGGCGAGATCCAGGCACCTACGCTCATCGTGCATGGCACCGGAGATACGTTCATCCCGGTGCAGTCGTCACGGTGGGCAAGCGAGCAGCTGACGGTCGAGCACCAGCTCATCGAGGTCGACGGCGCCCAACATGGCTTCGCAGTCCATGACGATCCCAGCTACGCCGACCCGCGGAGCCAGCAGTGGCAGGCCGAGGTCATCCGCACCGTGGCGGACTGGATTACCCGCCACTGACCGGCAGCACGGCGTCACGGAGCCACGCACAGCCGGTTGCGAGCGCCACGGCTCAAGCAGCGCGCAGACCCGCTCAAGCGCGTGCATAGTGCGCCGTGAAGAGGCCTCGACAGCCACCGTCAGGGCCTCATGCCTGGCGTCGGTGGCACCCTCGGGCTCAGCGGCCCGAGCCAAGGCGCCGGCCATCAAAGAGAGAAAGTAACCCCGATCACGGTGCGAGAACTGCTGGTCATCGAGGCGCGAGCGGTAGAGCGCGGCGGCGCGGGCGGTCTGCCAGGCTTCGCAGTAACAGATGGCGGTTTACATGGTCAGCAGGTGCGGTCGTAGTGGCAGCGCTGTCGATCCTGCTGTGCAACGTGTGCAAGGCCGAACGACGACAGGAGCATCACATGCCCTCCCAAGACATCAGCACCACGCTCCGCACTCTCGACGGCCTCCACCTGGTCGGAACACTCGTCACGCCGGAGCAGCCAGCGGACCGCGCCGTGGTCCTCATCCATGGTGCTGGCGTCACGCGCGAGGAGGGCGGCTTCTTCGCCCGCCTGGCCGACGGGCTCGGAGAAGCCGACGTCGCGTCCCTGCGCTTCGACCTGCGCGGCCACGGTGAGAGTGAAGGGCGGCAAGAGGAGGTGACGCTGTCGGCCCACCTCAACGACCTCCGCGTCGCCCTCACCCAGGTGCGCCAGGCCACCGGGGCAGGCCACCTCAGCCTGCTGGGGACGAGCTTCGGCGGCGGACTGGCGGCCTACTACGCCGCCAAGCAGCCTGGCGACGTATCACGGCTGGTGCTCCTCAATCCGCAGCTCAACTACAAGGCCCGGTACGTCGACCAGAAGCCTCATTGGTCGGATGACTACCTCGACGACGAGGCGGCGGAGGTGCTCAGCGAGCAGGGCTACCTCAGCCACCGGCCGGGCGTGAAGCACGGCCGGGCTTTGCTGAACGAAGTGTTCTGGGTGCAGCCACACGCCGTGATGGGCGAGATCGCCGCACCGACGCTCATCATGCACGGCACCGAGGACACCTTCATCCCCGTTGAGGCCTCGCGGGCGGCCGCGGAGCAGCTCCAGGTCGAACACCAGTTGGTGGAGATCGCCGGCGCGCAGCACGGTTTCGCCGTCCACGACGACCCGCCCTACGCCGACCCGCAGAGCCAGGAGTGGCAAGCCTTCGTCATCCGCACCGCCGTGGCATGGCTGAAGGCGGAGTCATGACGGCCGTTCCGGCGAGACCACGACCGCTTCACGCAAGGCACGCGGGCCCGGCCGGTTCTGCCAGGGCGTGAGGGTCGCCAGCGCCCGCATCAGTTCTCGCTTGGTGCGCTGCGAGGCGGTCGCCGTCGCTAGTTGCGCAGCGTTCAGCCCGGCGTCTGCTGCATCGTCAGGCTCGCCCGCCAGTGCCAAGGCTGACGTCATGCGCGCCGTGAAGTAGCCGCGATCCCGCTCTGATAGGTGGTCAGTGGCCAGGACGTGGGCATACAACCCCGCAGCCCGTTGCGGCTTGCCCACCTCGATGTAGCAGCTGGCGTTCCGGAGGGTGAGCGTGTTTTCGTCGTAGGGGTTGCCGAGCTGGTTGTGTTCAACTGGCGCGTCGGCGAGTAGCTGACGGGCATCGTCAAGCTTCTGCTCGATGATGCTCAGGGTTTCGCCGAGCATGGCGAGGCCACGCGCCTCTTGCTGCGTCACTTCGACTCGGACCTGCTTGGAGAGCTGCCACGGACCGTACTGAGCCGCTTGCGCCAGTGTCAGCACCCGCAGAGCATCGCGGTCGTCGTAGGCCATTTGCGACTTCTTCAGCAGGATGTAGCCCTGCGTGGCGGTGTCGCCGGCTTCCTGCGCCCATTCGGTGGCGCGGCCATACCAGAAGCCTGCACGCTCCGGATGATGCAGGTCGCGGTACAGCCAGCCAGCGAATTCGGCACCGAGTGATCCGGCCGAGAGCAACTGGCATCGCACCGCTGGCTGCACCTCACGCGCATGCTGCTCAATGGCGGCAAGGATGCCGAGCACGGTCGGCAGCGCCTGCGCCGGGCCGTGTGCCCCATCGTCGGCGGCACAGGCCTCGAGCTGGCGCTTGAAGGAGCCAACCACGTCGGCGTCGAGATAGCGCCGGGCATCCGCCATCGCCGCCTGGATGTGGTGCAGTTCGTCAGGGTCGAGCGCCGAGAAGGCTGGCGCCATGGTCTCGGGAGCGGCGCTGTCGCTCAGTGGACCAGCGGCCAGGGCCGACCGTCCCTGCGGCGCCCCAGCCTCGTCCAACACTGCCCTGAACCGTGCTTGCTCGTCCTCTGATGCCCGCTGGAGAGCGGTGTCGAGGATGGCCTGCATGTAGGGCAGCGGTGTGATGGTGCTGCCGCGCGCCTCCCATTTGTTGAGCGTGCGGACGCCAATGCCCAAACGCGCGGCGAAGTCACGCAGGCTGAGCCGAAGGGCGGTGCGAAGCTGCTTGGCTTCCCGGCCTGTCCAGGTATAGACAGTGGCCACCGGCATCCCTTCTCTCGGTCGGCAGGTCGGGCCAGCGTAGCGCTCTCCGGCAGGCACCAAGCGTGCACCGGGAGTGCACCAGCAGCACGTGATCCGTCACCGATGGGCGCCGCCAGGCTCTCGTCCAGGCCCCAGCGCCGGGTTGTCGCACCCGCCGGTGTCCCCCCACGGACGTCGCGCATGTCTGTCTGGCTGGCTTGCGCCTCGGCGCTGGGTGCCAGCCAGGGAACCAAGCACGAGAGCGGAGTGGCAGAACATGACAGACGAGCGTGACCCGGACGTCGGGCAAGTGGCTGATGAGCTCAACGACGACGACCCCTGTGACCCGCTCGACGAGCTGCGGGAGCGCATCCGCAGCGGTGACCTGTCCGCCGTCGAGCGAGACCAGGTCGACCAGCTGGTGTTCGTGATCGCGCTGGCCCAGCGACGAGCCGATACAGCAGCCCGCGACTTCCCCGGTGAGGTCGCCGTACAGAGAGCACTGTCGATAGAGGCGTGGTCGCAGGTGGGGACACAGCTGCACGTGATGCTCGGGCAGCGGATCCAGCGGTGACCCCGCCCGACGTGCGCTGGGCCGTGTCGCCCCACGACCGGCGCTGCCACGCACTCGACAACCGCCAGGCCGACCAGGCGGTCAGCAACGGCTAGGCCGATGCCCGCTGCGGCGTCACGCTACCCGTGGCCGGCCTCGTATCGGCCCAGCAACCGCACGAGCCGCTGTGCATGGCGTGCGTGGTCGAGGTGGGCTCGCAGCTGCCCGATCCGGGGCGGTTCGGGCAGCTGTAGTTAGTGCCCCAGTAAGCGGTGAGCAGCGTGCACCAGCTGCGGTGGCAGGTGCTGCGACAACAGCTCCACGATGCGCACACACGGGCCGAGCAGCGGCACGATGAGGAGTGCGCACGGTTGGCGGCGCTCGGGCTGGCGCTAATGGAGCGACACCGCGTGGACAGCCGAGGACGGTGCCGCCACTGCCGCTCACCCCGGCGACCGTGGCGACGACGGACCCCGTGCACCGTCATGTCACTCGTCGCGATGTACCTGCAACAGCCAACACACCTCATACCAACGTGGAGACAACCGAGGTGATGTCAGCCGTCACCGCTGGTAGGACCAGGAAACCCGACGATGATCTCGCCGGAGTCGGTTCGCATCACAGACCTGGGTGGAGCTGAGGGGATTCGAACCCCTGACCCCTTGACTGCCAGTCAAGTGCGCTACCAGCTGCGCCACAGCCCCAGAAGCGATCACCGCACATCGTGGTGCGCCAGGCAACCGTACAGGAGACGGGCGGGCAGCTCGAACCGACCCACGCTCAGCGCTCGGCGGTGCCGAGTGCGCGATCGAGCCACTCGCTGTCGCCGGGATCGGCGAGCTTGCCGTCCACCAGGACGGTGGGCGTGCCGACGAGCCCGTCGCCGCGAAGCGCGGCGATCCGCTGCCGAGCCTGCTGCGTCGCCACCGTCACCTGCTGCTCGACGGCGTCGCCGCGGACGCAGCGCGCGAAACCATCGCCCGCCCCGAGCTGCCGTCCCAGCGCCACGATCTGCGGGCGGGTCCATCCCGGCTCCCCCTGCGTGGGCTGCTCGGCGAACAGGCTGGTGTGCAACGTGGGGAAAATCCCGGCCGCCGCCGCGCAGTGCGATGCGCCCGCGGCCAGCGTGGAGTAGCCCGGCGGCTCGGACTCCTCGTCCAGCAACGCGATCGGGTGGTACCGCACCCTCGCCTGCCCGCCCGCGGCAGCCTGCGCCAGCCGGTCGCCGTCGCGATCCTCGAGTTCGGCGCAGCCGGGGCACAGGAAGTCCTCGTACACATCGATGGTCACCGGCGCGCCCCGCTCGCCCGCGACGATTGCCCCGCCCTGCGATTCGACGGCGTAGCCGGCGGCCGGGGGTGTCACCGGGATGGCGTCAGGCGGCTCCTCCGGGGTGTCGCGCTGCTGCAGCCAGACACCCACGCCCACGACCACCGCGAGCAGCACCACCACCACGGCGGCGACCGCCGTGACAACGCGGCGGCCTCCCCCATCCTGGCGCTGCGACGCTGCTTGCGGCTGCTGGCGCCGTGCCGCGGCCTCCTGCTGCCTTCGCTTGCGCTCAGCCCGTTCCGCGCCGCCCACGTCGTCCTCCTGCCAGCTGATACCCGACCACGAGGGTAGCCAACGCTGAGGTAAGGCTCGTCAAGCTGAGGCGATCCTCAGTCCTGCGTGGACACTGCGGCGCCCGTACCCTCGATAAACGGAGGTGCCTCATGACGGACACGGTCGCGCCGGATCAGTCCGGAAGCCACGAGGTCGGTCACCAGCACCAGGACGTGTCGGGTGGGTGGCTGCGCCCCGCCGTGTTCGGGGCGATGGACGGCCTTGTGACCAACATCGCGCTGGTCGCCGGGGTGGGCGGCGGCGGGGCGAGCGCCGGTCTCATCGTGCTCACCGGCACGGCCGGACTGGTGGCCGGCGCGTTCTCGATGGCGATGGGTGAGTACGCCTCGGTGGAGACCCAGAACGACTCCGTGCGCGCCGAGGTCGACGTCGAACGCGAGGAGCTGCGCCGGCACCCGCAGGCGGAGCGCGCCGAGCTGGTGACCATGTACGTCGAGATGGGGCTGTCGCGGGCGACGGCGCAGCGGGTCGCCGACGAGGTACACGCCGACCCCGCGCTCGCGGTCAAGGTGCACATCGGCCAGGAGCTCGGCGTCGACCCCGACGAGCAGCCATCGCCGTGGTGGGCAGCCGGCTCGTCGTTCCTGTGCTTCGCCATCGGCGCACTGATACCGCTGATCCCGTTCCTGCTCGGGTTCGACTCGCTGCTGGCCGGACTGGCCACGGGCGGGGTGGGCCTGGTCATCGCGGGCGCGCTCGCCGCGAGGTTCACCACCCGGCCGTGGTGGCTCGGGGGGCTGCGCCAGCTGTGGTTCGGCACCGTCGCGGCGGTCGCCACCTACCTCGTCGGCTGGCTCATCGGCATCGGCATCAGCTGAGGGCTCATGCCTCGGGGTGACGGGGCCTGCCCGCCATCCGCTTGCGGGTGGGCACCTCGGGCCCCTCGTCGATGCAGCCGCACTCGGCTGCGATGTCTGCCCCGGTGTGCTCGGGTTCGGGATCGTCGGCGCGGCGGGGCAATGTCTCCGGGGCTCGCAGCCAGAACAGCGCGGCGACCGCGGCGATGGCCCCCGTCACGCCGAACGCAGCCGAGAAGGACAGCTGGTCGGCCAGCACTCCGGCCACCAGCGGACCCAGGATCGCGCCGATGTCGGCTGCCATCTGGAAGGCCGCCAGCACCGGCCCGCCCTTGCCCCGCACGCCGATCACATCGGCCACGGCCGCGCTTTGGGGCGGGGTGAGCATCCCGGAGCCGAGTCCGGAGACCAGCGAGGCGACCAGGAACGCCGTGACGCCGGACGTGAAGCCAAGCCAGATCGTCCCACCGGCGGCCACCAGCAGGCCGACGATCATCGGCGGTCGCCGGCCGATCGTGTCGGCGATGCGGCCGGCGATCATCAGCACGGCGACGTTGCCCGCGGCGAACACCGACAGCGCGACCCCGGCGAGGCCCTCCTGCTGCCGCAGCACCTCGGTGACGAACAGCGGGACGAGCGAGATCCGGACCCCGAACACCGCCCAGCCGTTGGTGAAGTTGGAGACGAGCGCGGCGCGGTAGGCCCCGTTGCGCACGGCGGCGCGCACGGTCAGCGGCACGATGTCGCTGTCCTGCTCCCGGTCGGCCAGCGTGGAGTTGCGCAGCGCGAGCCAGCCGACCAGCGCCGCCACGAACAGTGCCACCCCGTAGACGAGGAACGGCGCCCGCAGCGACAGCCCGATGAGGCCGCCGCCGACCAGCGGGCCGGTGACGCTGCCGAGCAGGAAGCTCGTCGCCCACAACCCGGTGGACCTGCCGCGCAGGGCCGGCGGGGTCATGCGCACCAGCAGCGCGATGGCCGACACGGTGAACATCGTCGACCCGATGCCACCCAGCGTCCGGAAGACCAGCAGTTGCCAGTACGAGGCCGCGAAGCCGCACGCCACCGTGCTGACGCCGACGAGCAGGATGCCGGTGATGTAGACGGGCCGCTCGCCGAGCCGCGAGACCAGCCGTCCGCTGGCCGGGGCGAACGCGAGCCGCATGAAGGCGAACGCGCTGATCAGCACCGAGACGGCCGTGATGCTGACGTCGAAGCTGCGGGCGAAGGTCGGCAGCGCCGGGGCGACGATGCCGAAGCCGATCGCGATCACGAAACTGACCGCCACCAGCGCCCAGACCTCGCGAGGCAACCGGGGCTGTCTCGATGCCGGCGTGGCGGGAGAGGCCGGGGTGATCGGCTCCGGTCCGGGCCCCACCGGCTACCACCCTTCCGGCCTTCTCAGCTGGACCCCACCATCCCGCGGGTAGCCGACGACCTCCATCGGCGGAACGCGCCGGTGCAGCGGAGCATTCCCCGGCCCTCAGCGCTCGTCCGGCCCGGTGACGGTCGTCCGGTGCCGCGGCGGCTGGGAACTCGCCTGGCTGAGCATCTGGGCGTGCAACGTGGAACTGACCAACTCGTTCACGGTCGAGTGCACGGTTCCGAGACGTATCTCGATCACGTCCAACCTCGGCGTGATGCTGGCTGTCAGCTCCTGCCGAACGTAGCGAACGCACAGCGCGGCGCCCAACACCAGCCCGAGCAATGCACCCATGGCGAAGATCAAGATCTCCATTGCGGACCACCGCCCGTCGCGACAACGGCCTCCGTTGACGATGTAGTTCGTGCTGCTCATGACATAACATAAACTAGCGGAGACGGTAAGATACCTCAAGAGGTATTTCATACTCTATAGTATGTACTCTTCCAGTAGGGCCTTAGGTATGGCTATGCTTGATCTTCGTCATGTGTCGCCCCTCCGGAGTTGATCATGCACCTTCGCGTCGAGATGCCGCCGATGATCTTCAAGACCCGGGGGATGATGGATGTCCGGGTCGCGCGCAAGGTCGCGGCGTTGAGCGGGCTGGCCGACCCCTCCGCAACGAGCGACGACGCCGGACGGGGGTCCGCCTGGTACGGCGACTACCGGGAGTTGACCACCAACGAGCTTGCGCTCGGCGGGCCACTTCGAGCGGGCCGCTTCGAGCGGGCCGGTGTCGAGGACACCGGTGTGTTCAGCAAGGAGAGGGGCTCGGGGAGGAAGTATCACGTTGCCGGCCCAGTAGACGTCGCGCCCATCCCCAACGTCGTCTTGCAACGGTACGGACCGGATACGAAGGCCGCCTTCGTCCTCAGCGGCGCCAACACGATCCTGGCTCCGGTGAGCGCCGCGGTGACGGCCGCGCTGGAGGACGTCCGGCGGCAGGTCGACGACGCCCGGCTGCTGCTCGCGGTCGGCCAGTGCTTGGTACAGGAGGTCTTTCAGGCGCAGCCGATCCTGCTCCTCAACGCGATCCAGGCCAGCCGAATACAGCGCGCGTTCGGATTGTCCAGTTTGGTCGTGTCGGCGCAGCTGCCGGACCGCCCGCTGCGCCTCGCGCGGGTGGAACACGGGTGGCACCCCGACGACGCCGAGGTGCAGCAGCCCACGGAGCTCGCAGTCACCCGGTTGGTCTGGGACAGCATCGTCGCGCCGCGCAGCGCCTTCGACGAGTCCGCGCTGCCTGCGGGCCCTGTCGATGACCCCTACCTGCGGCCCCGCCCGTTCGGCGAGTTCGAGCAGGACGACGCGCTGGGTAGCACCGGAGTCCCCGAGGCGCGCGAACAGTTGGTGGCCACCCTGGTCCAGCTCAGCGAGTCATTGCTGGTGGGAAGCCTCGCCCGGGCGCCACACGACAGGGTCGTGCTGGTGCCGGAGCAGGACGGAACCCGAACTCAAGAAGTGATCATCGCTCGGCAGCGCCAGGTGGAGTTGATGATCAGCAATATCGGCCCGCACCTCGAACCCATCCAGGTGTCCCCGCACCCCGGCGTGCCACCCCGCGTGCCCGCGCCGGGTTCTCCACTGCGGTTGCCGATCATCGACGTCGATGTCTGGCGGGACACACCCCTGCTGCAGCGACGAGCAGTGCTGCTCGCACACCTCTACGCGCTGCGCGCGGGGAACTGGCTGGCCGGGGTGGACTGGATCGACCGCGGGCGAGACCGCGAGCTGACGGCGCAACGTTTCGCCGAGCTTGCCGTGGCCGCCGTCGAGCTCCTCGGCCCCGACGACCCGCTGTCCGAAGAGATCCTCCTGCGCAGCCTGAGCTACCGGGTGGCCCGCGCGGCTCAGCTCGCCGAGGCGCAGCGCAGCGAGGTCGACGAACTCCTGCGGCGCCTCGACACGCTGATCGAACGCGGCCGCCGCCAGGATCGGCCGGGGCGGGCGAGGCTGCTCGCGTTGCTCCACGTCACCCTCGGCGACCTCAGCTGGGTCCGGCGCGCCGCGGACGCGGGCCTCACGGCCGCGCTGCCGACGGTGCCGGAACTGACGAGCGTGCTGCGAGCGGGGTGGGCCGCGGCCAACGTCCTGGCCGACCAGTTGATCACCGAGCCGGTCGAGCACGACGCGAACATGAACTACTACGCCGCGTTCCTCGTCGGTAGCCGCAGCGAGCCGGACGACATCCTCGCGGGGCTGGCGCTGCTCTCCCGGACCGTGATCCCGGCCGGAAAGGAGCTCGCTCGACGCGATGGTCGGTGGCGGGTCCTCCGCACGGCATACGAGTCGTACTGCCGGGGACTTGCGGCAGCGGTCAAGGACAAGCTCGGCGACGACGACCAGGTCCGTCGCTGGGCGCAGGAGGCATGGGGGGTTGCCGAGACACTGCGCCAGCACCCGGATACCGATCGGTACATCCGAACCAGGGAGTTCCGCAGCGACGAGCAACCCGGCTCCGGCAAGTCCGTCGCCCACCTGCTCATCACCATCGCCGACGTCCGGCTGTCGGTGTTGAACAGCGGTCACGTTCATCTCGACAACTGGGCCGATGCCGTCGAGGCGGCCGAGCGCTCCGTGACGGAGATGACGCATTTCCTCGACAACCACCCCGTGGGTCCGCTGCCCCGTCGCCTGGCCGAGGAGATCGTCGGCCCACCTGGGCAGTGGCGGCCGACCGAGCCGGCACCGGGCGCCGGCACCACGACCTGAGCCGAGGAACACCCTCGGCGTGCATGCACACGATGGGGCCGCCCGGACGTGCCGGGCGGCCCCATCGTCGATATGTGGAGGTGCCGGGAATCGAACCCGGGTCCTCCGTCGCCTCGTCAGGGCTTCTCCGTGCGCAGTCCGCTACGCCTCTACTCGGATCCACCGGTCACGCGGACCAGCCGGTGTGACGATCCCAGTCGCTGTGAGGTGTCCTACCAGACCCCGCGACCAGGCCTGACAGTGAAGTCCCCTAGCTGATGCCGGGATCCGGGTCGGGGACACACCCGGTCCGACAGAGTCGCTCCTCGCTCAGGCGGCGAGGGCGAACTCGCGCTGACTAGAGTCGGCGCTTATTTGGTTGCGATGACGCTTAACGGTGGTCTCTCGCCTGCACCGGCACGCTTCCCACTGACTCAACGTCC
>WHTH01000112.1 GCA_009377865.1 Pseudonocardiaceae bacterium
AAGCGTTCGCCGGCCTCGACCGCGGCCCGCGCCGTGTCGTGGGCGGCCTCGAACTGCCCGGAACCGAGCTGCTGCTGCACGGCGGGAACCAGCAGGTAGCCCCGCTCCACGCACTCGTGCTGCTCCCGGTCGAGCAGCCGTTGGGCCCGGCCGAACCAGCCACCCGCCTGCGCCAGCTCCGCCAGCTGCACCAGACCGAAGCCCGTCCAGATCGCGCACCAAGCGGCCCGCACCGGCTCCCCGGCATCCAGCCTCAGGTGATAGACCCGCTCCAGGGTCTGCACCCCGTCCTCGAGGCGCGCGGTCAGGTACGCCGCCGTCGCCAGCAGCTCGAGATCGTCTGCCGCCAGCGGTGCCGTCTCATCGGTGAGGCGCAGCGACGTGTACGCCTGCGACCACGCGCGCCGCCGGTAGGCCTGCCGGCCGCGTTCGAGTTCATCGACGGTCTCCACGCGTGACCCCTCCGGGAGCCCGTGACCCCATGCCGCTGGTCAGTCCAGGATTTGGACAGTGCTGAAGCTACTCCGGGTCGCCCTGACCATCAATGCACGGGGATCTCGGCCGCCGGTTCAGCAGCTGTGGGGTTTCTGTACATCCGACATCGCCCGGAAGGCGGTCGCACGGTTGATCTGTTCGCGAGAAGATGCTGCGTGTCCGGAATCGCCTCGGTTCGACGCGGCTCTCGCTTCAACCTCGCTTCAACCGCCCGCCGCCGCGCCGATCGGGTTTGCGCGGTCGATTGGAACGAAGGTGAACGGTCATGACCAACCGTATCGACCAGCCCCGGGAGTTCGACCTGGTGGGAAACCCCGTCTTGATAGCCGGGATCGGCATGGGGTTCGAAGCCACGTTGCAGTACCGGGTCAGCGAGGGCCACGACGAGGTGACGGGACACTTCAACGTCGGAGGTGGCACCGGCGAGCACGGCCAGTTCCAGCTCCAGGTGGATGCCAGCGGGGCTGCGTTCACACTGGATCGGCTGTTCGTCGAGGTATTCGAGCTCAGCGCCGAGGACGGCAGCGAGATCAACAAGGTGACCGTTCCGGTGATCTACGCACCGCTGATCGTCGGCGGCTACATCGGTTACCGCGAACACGTGGTCGATACCGGCGACACCCTGTTCGCCATTGCGGCGACGCACTACGGCGACGGCAACCTGTATCCGCGGATCGTGCGCGCCAACCCCAGCATCAGTGACCCGGACGTGGTCTCTCCCGGCCAGGTCCTGCGGGTCCCGATCGGCAGCTGAACTGTGCCGAGGTGCTGCTGCGAAACGTTGCGCTGCGTGCGGCGACTGGGATGGCGCGTCGGCGGGTACCTTCCCAGTCGATGCCCAAGCCACCGCTTCCCCAAGAGCCCAGCAAGATGCTGACCAAGCCGAACCCGTCGGTGATCACCACCGTGCGCCCGGACGGGCAGCCGGTGGCAGTGGCCACCTGGTACCTGTGGGAGAACGGTCGGGTCCTGGTCAACACGGATGAGGGCGCAAGCGGCTGGACTACCTGCGCCACTACATCGGCGGCGAGTACCCGAACCGGCGGCGCAACCGGATCAGTGCGTGGATCGAGATCGAGCGGTGGCACGGCTGGGGCGCGGCGGAGAACACCGACGTCGTCCACCATTAGGTCCGAACTACTTGGTGTGCCAGCGGCCGCTGTCCACGCTCTCGGCCGTGTCACATCGAGTGGGGCCTGGTGTATGTGTCCCGACGTACGTCTCCCCACAATCCCCCTGCCAACCCCCACACATACAGTAGGAGCCTGAGCATGGCCGACGAGCAGTCCCCCGACCATCGCTCCGAGCTGGCCTCCAAAATTAGGTTGGATGTGCCGCACGCGGCACGGGTCTGGAACTACTGGATGGGCGGCAAGGACAACTACGGGATGGACCGTGCCGCCGGTGATGCCGTCGCCGAGGTGTACCCGGACATCGTCACCATGGCCGCGCAGTCCCGGCAGTTCCTCATTCGCGCCGTGCGTTTCCTGGCCGGTGAGGTCGGGATACATCAGTTCCTCGATATCGGCACAAGTCTGCCCACGATGCAGAACACCCACGAGTCGCCCAGCGGATCGCGCCCGAGTCCCGGATCGTCTACGTCGATAACGACCCGCTGGTGCTGGTGCACGCCCGCGCCCTGCTGGGAAACACCACTCCCGAGGGGGTAACCACCTACGTGAACGCCGACTTCGACGAGATGCGGTCCATCGTGGCGCGGGTGATGGCCGCCGTCCCGCCCGGCAGCTACCTGGCGCTGTGGGACGGCACCGCCACCGGCGAGGCCATCATCGAGGGCGGTGTGAAGTTGGCGGAAACGGGGGCCGTTCCCTACAACCTCCGCAACCCCGAGCAGATCGGCCAGTGCTTCGAGGGCATGGAAATGGTGGACCCCGGACTGGTGCCGATCAGGCAGTGGCGGCCGGAAATCGGCAAGGTCGAGCCGATTGACGCCCACGGCGCCGTGGCGCGCAAGCCGTGAGGACCTGGGGCCGGGCCGGGTCGGGGTTGGCTCCGGGTCGAACGAGTGGTGGTGCTGCCCGCATCGGAAACCACCACAAGTACGCCTATCGGCGGCGTGCAGCGCCCAGGCCGCGCCGATGACCAGCGACACACCTTTCTTGGCGGCCTTCGGTGAATCAGGCGTGGTAGCGGGTGCCCTTGGCGTGGCCGGTGCGCTGCGCGAGACCGGCGGTGACGAGCTCGCGCAGCCCCGCGCGCACATCCGGGACCGGACGGTCGAGCGCCTCGCTGAGCTGCTGGGTACTGGCCGTCCCCGCGGCGCGCAGCGCGGCGAGCAGTGGATCATCGTCGTCCGAGGCGGTCGCGAGCTGCCAGGCGCGCTCGGCGGCCCGTCGCACCGAGGCGGCCAGCACCTCCTCACCGACGGGGTCGCACGAGGGCGGCGGCCCGAGGCGGCGCAGCACGGCGGTGGGGTCCGGCGAGGGGTGCGGATGCAGCGCGATGGAGCCGAGGTCGGCGCGGGCGTCGAACAGCACGGCGGCGTCCAGCGCCGACAGCGCCACGTCGCCGGCGGCGTCGTCGCCAGCGTCGGCTTCCGAGGGCTCGGCGCAGGTTCGCGCCATCCGCAGCGCCGCGAGCAGTGTCGCTCGGTCACGCCCGCGCAGCGTCGGGAGCAGGAACGGGTCGGCGTCGAAGGTCTGCGCCAGCACGTAGTGCACGGCGGCGACGTGCTTGCACGGGTTCGCGGCATCGGGGCAGGAGCAGCGGGTGGACAGCTCCCCGGGGTGCGGGAACAGCGACAGACCCACCCCGCCGAGTACCTCGTCGACGTCGGTGGGCATCTGGCCGTCCAGCAGCGCGGCGGCGTGGCGCAGCTGCCCGGCCAGCGCGGCGGTGGCCCGCTGCCAGTCGGCGTCGGTGAACACCGGAAGGCCGAGGCTGACCCGGTAGGGCCGGGGTCGGCTGCCGTCCACCCGGGCGGTGACCGTGCCGGGCGCGACGGTCAGGTCGTGCACCGAGCCGCGACGGGCGTAGGTGCGGCCGCGCGGCAGCCGGTTTGCGTACGCCGCGCCCAGCGCCTCGAGCGCGGCGATCCAGCGCTGCCCCCACCAGGTGAGTCCGAACTTCGTCGCCATCACGCCACCTCATCCGTGTCGGCGAGATCGGCGGCCGACAGCGTGACCAGCGAGCGCAGGTCATCGTCGGACAGCTCGGTCAACCAGGTCTCACCGCTGCCGACGACCGAGTCGGCCAGCGACCGCTTCTCCTCGAGCAGGTCGGCGATGCGCTCCTCAAGCGTCCCGGCCGTCACGAGCTTGTGGACGTTGACGGTGCGGGTCTGGCCGATGCGGTAGGCGCGGTCGGTGGCCTGGTCCTCCACCGCGGGGTTCCACCACCGGTCGTAGTGCAGCACGTGGGTGGCGCGGGTGAGGTTGAGCCCGGTGCCGCCGGCCTTGAGCGACACGAGCAGTATCGGCGGCGCGGCCTCGTCGTCCTGGAACGCCGACACCATCTTCTCCCTAACGCGGCGCTCCACCCCGCCGTGCAGGAACGGGATGGCGGGCATCCGCAGCCCGGCGGCCAGGTGCTTGCCGAGCAGCTCGCCCATGGCCGTGTACTGGGTGAACACCAGCGCCCGCTCACCTGCAGCGGTGATCTCGGCGAGCAGTTCGGTCGCACGGCCCAGCTTGCCGGAGCGGCCGCGCAACGGGCCGGGCTCGCCGAGGTATTGGGCCGGGTGGTTGCAGATCTGTTTGAGCGCGGTGAGCAGCTTGAGCACCCGGCCACGGCGTTCGATGCCCTCGCCGAGGTCGGCGTCGTCGAGCAACGTGGCGACGGCTGCCTGGTAGAGCGTTGCCTGCTCGCGGGTCAGCGCGCAGGAGTCGAGGGTCTCGACCTTCGGGGGCAGGTCGGCGGCCACACCCGGGTCGGTCTTGAGTCGCCGCAGCATGAACGGGGCGACGATCTGGCGCAGCCGCGCGGTGGCGTCGGGGTCACGCCAGCGCTCGACGGGCACCGCGTAGCGCTCCCGGAACCGCGCGAACGGCCCGAGCAGCCCGGGGTTGGTGAACTCCAGGATCGACCACAGCTCGGACAGCCGGTTCTCCATCGGGGTTCCGGTCAGCGCGATCCGTGCCCTGGCCGGCAGCGCGCGGGCCTGCCGGGCGGTCTGCGCGGCCTGGTTCTTGATCTGCTGCGCCTCGTCGAGCACCACCACATCCCAGTCCACTGTGGATAGCAGTGTCGCATCACGCCGCAGCAGCCCGTAGCTGGTGACGACGACCGCGCCCGGCTTGAAGTCCTCGGGTTCGGCTGCGCGCTGGGTGCCGTGGTGGCGGATCACCGGCAGCTCGGGGGCGAATCGGGCCAGCTCGCGCTCCCAGTTGCCCACCACCGAGGTCGGGCAGACCACCAGTTGCGGCGCCTCGGCGCTGCGGCCGGCCAGCAGCGAGATCGTCTGCAGCGTCTTGCCCAGTCCCATGTCGTCGGCGAGCAGCGCGCCGAGCCCGAGATCGCTCATCAGCTGCAGCCAGGCGATGCCGCGAAGCTGGTAGTCGCGCAGCGTGGCGTCGATGCCGTCGAGGTGGGGTTCACGGTCCGCGCCCGCCGCCTGCAACTGCTCGACCAGCGTGGCCAGCGCCCCGTCGGCGACGACCTCGACCTCGCCCAGCTCGGCCGTCTCGTGCTGGCCTGCCAGGGCCACCGACAGCGCCTCGATCCCGGACAACGTCCCGGTGGTGCCGGACAGCTTCGCCAGCGCGGGCATCGCGTCGGCGTCGACCCGCACCCACTGGCCCTTCCACCGCACCAGCGGCTGCTTGAGCGCGACGATCTCGGCGAACTCCGCCGCGGTGAGGGTGTCGGCGCCGATCGCAGCCTCCCACTGAAACCTGGCCAGCTGCTCCTTGCCGAGACCGCCGCCGGTGATGCCGGCGCCGGGATCGGTGATCGGGTCGCCGACGCGCAGCCGCGCCCGCAGCCGTCGGGCGCCCTGCGCGGTGAGCTCGGCGGGCAGCAGCACGCCGAGCCCGGCCGCGGCCAGCGCCTGCGCGCCGTCACCGAGGAAGTCGGCGGCCTGGCGTGGGTCGAGCTCCAGGCCCAAGGGTCGCTGCTCGGACAGGCTGGCGTCGACGGGGTTGAACAGCCGCGCCGCCTCGGCCAGTCCCCGGACCAGCGACTCCTGCGGATCACCGACGCTACGGCCGAGTACCCGCAGGCTCGCCGCCCCGGTGTCCCACACCTGCTCGGCGGGGACGAGCAGGCTGGGATCGTCGGCGGCCTGCAGGTGATAGGCCAGCGGCCACGG
>WHTH01000048.1 GCA_009377865.1 Pseudonocardiaceae bacterium
CCCGGCCCGGCGCTGCCCGACCGTGCCCGCCACCTGCTCGAAGCTGACGTTCTCGTCGTGGTCACCGCGCTCGGCCTTGGTTGCCGGGGTGAAGATCGGCTCCGGCAGCTGCGAGGCCTCCAGCAGGCCGGACGGCAGCTCAACACCGCACACCGTGCCGGTACGGCGGTAGTCGGCGGTCCCCGAACCGGCGAGGTAGCCACGGGCGACGCACTCCACGGGCAGCATCTCCAGCCGGCGCACCAGCAGTGCCCTGCCGCGCACCTCGCCGGGGATGCGCGGATCGTCCGGCGGCCCGGCGAGGTGGTGTGCGACGCCGTCGGCCCCGAGCAGCTCGAACCAGAACACGCTCATCGCCGTCAGCACCCTGCCCTTGTCCGGGATCGGGGTAGCCAGCACGTGATCGAACGCGGAGATCCGGTCGGAGGCGACGAGCAGCAGGTGCTCGCCGTCGACCGCATAGAGGTCACGGACCTTTCCGGAGGCGACGTGCGGGTAGTCGGCAAGCGCGATCACGCCCGCAACGGTACGGGCCGGTTACAGGATGGGCACCGGGTTATAGGCAGCGGCGCCGGGGTGGCGTGCGGCCACTCGGGCGACGGCGGACACGACCGCGGTGACCTGCGCGTCCGCGACGCCGGTGAACGAGAGCCGGTCCGCGAGCAGCGCATCCAGCGCCGCACGGTCCAGCGGGAGCCGGTCGTCGTCGGCGAGCCGGTCCACCAGGTCGTTGTCGGCACCGTCCTCGCGCATCGCCAGCGCCACGGCGACGGCGTGCTCGCGGATCACCTCGTGCGCGGTCTCGCGGCCCATCCCGGCGCGCACCGCCGCGACGAGCACCTTCGTCGTCGCCAGGAACGGCAGGTAGCGGGCCAGCTCGCGCTCGATCACTGCTGGGTAGGCGCCAAACTCGTCGAGCACGGTAAGGATCGTCTCGAGCAGTCCGTCGAGGGCGAAGAACGCGTCGGGCAGCGCGACCCGGCGCACCACCGAGTCGGACACGTCGCCCTCGTTCCACTGGTTGCCCGCCAGCTCGGACAGCATCGCGGCGTGGCCGCGCAGCACCACCGCCAGCCCGTTGACCCGCTCGCAGGACCGGGTGTTCATCTTGTGCGGCATCGCGCTCGAGCCGACCTGCCCGGCCGCGAAGCCCTCCGTCACGAGCTCGTGTCCGGCCATCAGCCGGATCGTGGTGGCCAGCGACGACGGTGCCGCCGCCAGCTGCACCAGTGTGGAGACGACCTCGTAGTCCAATGACCGCGGGTAGATCTGGCCGACGCTGGTGAGCACCCGCTCGAAGCCCAGCTGCTCGGCCACCCGCGACTCCAGCGTCGACATCTCGGCGCCGAGCATGTCCGCCATGTCCTGCGCCGTGCCCATCGGCCCCTTGATCCCGCGCAGCGGGTAGCGGCCGATGAGCTCCTCAAGCCGCGAGAACGCGACCAGCAACTCGTCGGCTGCGGACGCGAAACGCTTTCCCAGTGTGGTCGCCTGCGCGGCGACGTTGTGGCTGCGACCGGCGACGACCAGCTCGGCGTGCTCGGTGGCGCGGGCCGCCAGCCGCGCCAGCAGCGCCACGCACCGGCCACGGACGTGCTCCAGCGACCGGCGCACCTGTAGCTGCTCGACGTTCTCGGTGAGGTCCCGCGATGTCAGTCCCTTGTGGACGTCCTCGTGGCCGGCGAGCGCGTTGAACTCCTCGATCCGGGCCTTGACGTCGTGCCGCGTCACGCGCTCCCGCGCCGCAATGGCATCGAGGTCCACGTCGGACACGACGCGCTCGTAGTCGTCGAGGTGCTGCTCCGCGACATCGAGACCGAGGTCGCGCTGGGCACGCATCACCGCCAGCCACAGCCTGCGCTCCAGCACCACCTTGTGTTCCGGGGACCACAGCGCCACCAGCTCGGCCGAGGCGTAGCGATCGGCGAGCACGTTCGGAATCGTCACGGTCTGCACGCTAGTGCCTGTGATTGGGGATGCGAGCCATGGCTCGCATCCCCAATCACAGGCTGCGCAGCAGCATGCGGCGACCGGCGGCGCGCGGATCCGGCGCGGCCTCGATGAGCGCGTTGACCACCGCGCCGTCGACGACCGCGACAAGGCGTTCCAGCTCGTCGGCCTCGACAGGATGTCCAGCCTGGGACAGCGCGCCCATCAGCAGCGCGTCGAGCTCGGTCCGCAGCTCCCGCATCACCGGGCCAAGCCACGGACGGCGGGCGGCGACGACGAAGCGCTCGTAGCGCAGCACCACCTGCTCCGCTCCAGCCGTGGCGGGCCCGATCAGCGCGTCGAGCACCAACTCCACCGCGCTCTCGTCGTCCTGCGGCTGCACGGCGAGCTCTGCCAGGCGCGCCCACCCGCGCCCGAGCTCGGCCCGGGCGTGGTGCTCCACCGCGGCGGCGACCAGCTCGTCGAGCGACCGGAAGTAGTACGTGGTCGCAGCCAGCGGCAATCCTGCCCGCTCCGCCACAGCGCGGTGGCCCACCGCGTCGAAACCGCCCTCGTCGAGCAGGCCGGCGGCTGCCTCGATCAGCGCGTGGCGCCTCCGCTCCCCCTTCGGTGTGCTGGCTGTCATACCCGGTCAGTGACCCGCGCCGGCCAGGTTGAGCCCGACCACCCCGGCGACGATGAGCACCACCGAGACGATCTTGACTACTGATACCGGCTCACGCAGCCATGCCATGCCGATCAGCGCCGTCAGCGCCCCCCCGGTACCGGTCCATACCGCGTAGGCGCTGCCGGCCGGCAGCGATTTCAGCGCGTAGGCCAGACCCGCGAAGCTCACCGTGCCGAGAACGGCGAACGCGACGGACGGCCAGAGCCTGCTGAAGCCGTCAGAGAGCTTGAGCGCGATCGCCCAGCCCGCCTCCAGGATGCCGGAGGCCACGAGCACCGCCCACGCCATTGCCGACCACCTCCCTATTCCGGTACGAATGTACCATAAAACAGGTACGACAGTACCAGAGAGGGTGGACCGATCGCGCTCCCGCGGCCCCCTCAGAGTTGCGCGGCGATCTCCCGGGTGAGCTCGTCGACGTGCTCATCCAGCGGCGCGGGCTGTTGCGGCGCCGCCGGTATCGTCAGCACCGAGACCAGTTCGCCGTTGTCCGCGGCGGCGACGGTGTAGCTGCGGGCCCCGTCCGGGCGTACCGATCCGCCCTCCCCCGTCCCGGCCACCGCAGGCGACACCACCAGGTAGACGGTTCCGCCCACCACCGGCACGCCGGCGGCCCGCGACCCTTCGGGGCACGCCTCCGCCAGCGCGAGGGCTGGGCCGGCCCGGGTGATGCCGCGATCGGTGAGTGCGTCGACGAGTTCCGCGGCGAGCACCGGGTCGGCGGGCCCGCAGGTACCGAGGCCGGTGGTAGACCCATCCCCGGTTCGTGGCGCGTCCAGCGTCGACATCGGCTGTGGGTCGGCCGTCCGTCCGCCCGGCTCGGGTGCAGGTTCACTCGCAACGGCGGGAGGCGGTCCAGCGGGCCCTTCCGGCGCGGCGGGCTGCAGCAGTTGCCCGCCGAGCAGTAGGCCCCCGCCGAGCACGGCGACGCCGAGCAGGGAACCGCCCGCCAGCGCGCTACGCCGCCGGGCGGTGGCCCGCCGGGAAGCAGCCCGTACATCGTCGTCGTCGAACGACGCGGGCGGTGGGTGGCCCGCCGCGTCGCGGAACAGCTTGCTCAGCTCCCGCTCGTCCACCGGGATGCGCCTCCTCCCCGCCCTGGTCAGCCTGCCGGTCGCAGGTCGTCCAGCGCGTCACCCAGCGCGTCACGCAGGGCGTCGAGCCCGCGCGCCGTCTGGCTTTTCACGGTGCCCTCGGTGCACTGCAGGGTGGTGGCCACGTCGGCCACCGACTGCCCCTCCAAGAACCGCAAGACCAGCACCGCCCGTTGCCGGTGCGGCACTTGCTGCAGGCCGTTGACCAGCGCAGACCTGGTTGCCACCGTGTCGCCCACGGCGTCGGTCGCCTCGGCGTCCGCCGCTTCCGGTAGCGCGTCGGCCGAGTGCTCCCGCCGCCACGGCCGACGGGAGTCGTCGATCGATGCCCGCACCAGGCTGCGGCGGACGTAGGCGTCCAGGGCCTCCTTGTCCCTGACCTTGCGCCAGCGCCGGTGCAGTGCGACGAATGCGGTCTGCGCGAGGTCGTCCGCGCGGTGCCAGTCGCCACAGATCAGGTAGGCAGTGCGCCGCACTGCGTCGCGCCGGGCAGTGAAATACTCCGCAAACTCCTGCTCGTCGCGCTGGTCCACCCGGACCCCTCGTCGATCGTGCCTGCACGTGCTGGGACGTAACGAGCATGGCAGCGGGTTGCATGCCCCCCGTCGCCCCCTCCGGCGTGTCAGGTCAGAAGGGGAGGGACAGGCCGAAGAGGTTGAGCACCTCGTCGGCCCAGCCGAGGACGCCGAGCGCGGACGTGAGGTTGGCCGGCGGGCGGTTGATCAGGGTGTCGCGCCGGATCAGCCGGTCGAAGTCGACCTGCACCGGCGACGCCCGGGGCGTGCCGTCGGGCATCCGGAACTGCACTCCGGCGCGCTCCATCACGCGGATGAGCTCCTGGGCGAGGATGCCGTAACCGACGGTGGTGGGGTGCACACCGTCCAGCGAGAACAGCCCGCCGGTTGCGCGGCGGCCGTCGACGGTGGTCAGGAAGCGCGTGTCGGGCACCGGGTCCAGCGCAGCGAGTGCTGGTGGCAACGGGTACGGCGTCCACCAGGGCGGCCGGGACGACAGATCGTCCCTGTACCGACGGGCAGCCAGCCGATCGAGGATGCCGGCGGTGTCGAGCAGGTACCAGTCAAGACCGTTGCGGCGCGCTTCGGTGACGACCGCGGTGATGGCTTCGTTGTACTGGTCGATAGCGCTGTCCACGGCGCGGGCCTGCTCACCAGTGATGTGGGGATCGCGCCGGGGGTCGAAGTCGCTCTCGGAGATCCAGGGCCGGGTGTAGTACGCGAAGTACGGTGAACCCGGCTCCCGGTCACCGATGCCCCTGGCGAGCGGGGCGATCGTGACGTGCGGCACGGTGCACCAGATGACGTGCCGGGCCCGAATCTGCGACACCTGCTCGGCGACATGGTCGAGTTCGGCGGCGAAATGGCTCGGCCGCCAGATGGTGTAGCCACCCTTGCGATCCAGATCGTCGTAGCCCTCGCCGCTCCACACCAACCGCAGCTCGGTGACGGTGCCGAGCGCGTTGTTGGAGCCAAGGAAAACCACCAGCGTCTCGATGCCGGTGTCGGCCCCATCGTCGGCCCCATCGTCGGCACTGTCGCCCACCTGCTCACCGAGCGCGGAGGCGACGTCAAACACGGTGCGGTTGCGGTCGGCCGGGGTGGCGTTGGGCAGCACCCGCAACGCCGCGCGGGCCTGGTCGTCGGACACGAGTTGGTCGAGCAGGTCGTCGGACGGCGGGCCGATCTCGGACAGCGCCCGAGCCGCGGTGCGGTCCAGGGCATCTCGCAGGTCCCAGCCGTAGACCGCCAGGACGTGCCGGAAGGAGCGCACCACCGGGGTGACCGCTCCCGGGCCGCGCTCCCAGTAGTCCTCCACCCTGTCGGCGAACTCCCGGGCGCGGAACAGCGCGAACGGCACCTCCCACCAGTTCAGCTGCTCGCCGAAGCTTGCCACCAGGTCGCGCAGCAGGAACTCGATGTTCAGCGGTAACCCGCCCACACCCGGGTAGGTCGGGTAGCGCAGCTCGGGCCAGCCCAGTTCGCGGGCGATGATCGCCGAGTAGGACAGGTCGGTGTTGAACACCGCGCCACTCTGGAAGCCGTGGGTCAGCGAGTCGCCGATGGTGACCAGTCGGTTCCGCGGGCTGCCCGCTCGTTCGACGTCGACATCGATACCGAGCGTCGGATCGTCGACCGGACGCCGTGCTTCGGGCCGGATCGCGACATCGTCCGGGATGTAGTCTTTCACCTCGCGCACCGCCCTCGCTTCGGCCGACCCACTGCGTCTGCTCCCGCAGCGTATCGTTGACGATCTTGCTCCTCCGCATCGCGGACCCTGTCCATGAACTCGACAGCGTGGGGGTCGTGCGGCCACGCAACCCCCATGGTGTCGAGTTCAAGGACAGCAGCGCGCCGATAGCGGGGCGGGATATCGATTGAGCGGTAGCGGCTCAGTCGCCGGCGGGGGCCTGTGCGGTCCGGCGCGCCTCGGCCAGCGCCTCGAGCACCAGTTCGAGCCAGAGCAGGCTGCGGCGGTAGTCCTCGGCCTCGTCCGGTGCCGGCGCGGGTGGCAGCGTCCGGGCAGGATCGCCGGTGGCGTTGACGCGGCCGGAGACGTCGAGCACCAGGTGCAGTGTCTCGATCATCGCGCCCCATTCGGCGGTGACCCCGTCGACGCTTTCCGGCAGCCGAACGACACCGCCGTGGGGTGGCAGCGAGGCCAGCGCGCGGTGCAGCCCTCGCTCCACGTCGTGGAGCACCCAGCCCTCGCGCACCCGGCGCACCGGCGGCGGCTCGTCAGTGCCGCTCCAGTAGTCCACGACGTAGGCGAGCCGGCCGTCGATGCTGCCGACGGACACGGGCAACCCGGTCACCGCAGCCAGCGGATCGTCGGTCGCCGCCGCCAACTGCCAGCGAACCAGCTCGCGGAGCCAGGACCATTGCTCGCGGAGAAACCGGACACCCTCGGGCGACACCGAGAGCAACAGCTCCTCATCGTGCCGGTCCCAGTTCATCATCGCCCTGCTCGACCTCCCGCTCCGCTCGACGCGCAGGGCAGGCTATCGCGTCGCCGGCGCGGCGATCTGACCCCGCGCCGCTGCCAGCCCGATGTCGGTGCGGTAGTGCGCGCCGAGCAGGTGCACCGCCGCAATACGCCGGTAGGCTTCCTCGCGGGCGTCGTCGAGGTCGGCGCCGGTACCGACCACGGACAGCACCCGACCGCCGGCCGAGACCACCGCCCCGTCCGCACGCCGACGCGTGCCGGCATGCAGCATGCCCTCGCCGTCGGCGCCGGTGATCACGTCGCCGATGCGCGGCGTCGCCGGGTAGCCGTCGGCCGCGAGGACCACGGCGATGGCCGCGCCGGGGGACCACTCCAGGGCCGGGTGCTGCGCCAGCGTGCCGGTGGCCGTCGCGAGCAGCAGCCCTGCCAGCGGCGTGCGCAGCAGCGCGAGCACTGTCTGGGTCTCGGGATCCCCGAACCGGCAGTTGAATTCGATCACCTGCAGCCCCTCCGACGTCAGCGCGAGCCCGGCGTAGAGCAGACCCGAGAACGGCGAGTCACGGCGGGCCAGTTCCTCGGTCACCGGCGCCACGATCCGCTCGACCACCTCGTCGGCGAAGCGCCGCGGCTGGGTCAGCCATGGCAACGGTGCGTAGGCGCCCATTCCCCCGGTGTTGGGGCCAGTGTCACCGTCACCGACCCGCTTGAAGTCCTGCGCGGGCAGCAGCGGCACCATGCTGCTGCCGTCCACGAGGCAGAACAGCGACACCTCCGGGCCGTCCAGATAGGACTCGAGCAGCACCGGGTGGCCGTCGTCGAGCAGGCCCATCGCATGCGCGCGGGCGAGGTCGGGATCCTCGGTCACCACCACGCCCTTGCCGGCCGCCAGCCGGTCGTCCTTGACCACCCACGGCGGGCCGAAGTGCGCCAGCGCGGCGTCGAGCCGGGCGGGGTTGTCCACCAGCTCACCGTGCGCGGTCGGTACTCTCGCGGTGGCCATCACGTCCTTGGCGAACGCCTTCGACGCTTCGATCTGCGCCGCCGCTGCGGACGGCCCGAAACACGCGATCCCGGCGTCACGCACGGCGTCGGCCGCACCGGCGACGAGCGGCACCTCCGGCCCGATGACGACGAGATCGGCCGACCAGCCGGCGGCGAGGGTGGCGATAGCCGGCGCATCGGTGAGGTCGACGGCGACCTGCTCGGCCAGCGCCGCGGTCCCTGCGTTGCCGGGGGCGCAGGCCAGCGCCGTGACCTCCGGGTCGGCCGACAGCGCCAGCACGAGCGCGTGCTCACGGGCGCCGGAGCCTATGACGAGGACTCGCACGGCTGCGCAGCGTACGTCTTGCGCCAACCTCAGAGCAGCGCGGCCGCGTGACAGCAACGGCGGGTTAGATTCGTGACATGACCGGCAGTCGCATCCAGGTAGTGACCACGACCGACTCAGAGCAAGCAGCGGCGACGCTGGCGCGGAGCATCATCGATGCGCGGCTCGGCGCATGCGTGCAGGTGTCGACGATCCGCAGCTTCTACCGCTGGGACGATACGGTGCGCGACGATCCGGAGTGGCGACTGGAGATCAAGACCACCGCGGCGGTGCTGGACCGGCTCATCGCGCACATCAGGGAGAACCACAGCTACGACGTGCCCGAGGTGATCGCCACACCGATCATCGGCGGCAACCCCGGCTACCTGAGCTGGCTCGACGACGAGACCTCCGGCCTCGTGCCGTGAAGGGCACCTCCACGGCGTCGGATGCAGTGGAGGTGCCCTTCACTGCGGCTGCAGCGGGACGTGGTCGCGGCGGGGTGGTCGCGGTCAGCGTCTCACGGGGGTGTGGTCGCGGCTGGCGACCCACCCGGGCCGCGGCGTCGGCGCGGCGAAGGGCGCACCGGGGATGTTGTCGACGCTGTTGAACACGATGAAGATGTTCGAGCGCGGAAACGGGGTGATGTTGTTGCCCGAGCCGTGCATCATGTTGCAGTCGAACAGCAGCGCCGAGCCGGCCGGGCCGGTGAACTGGTCGATGCCACACCGGTGGGCCAGCGCGCGCAGCGTGTCGCGGTCGGGGGTGCCGACCTCTTGTTCTTGCAGCGACTCCTTGTAGTGGTTGGCCGGGGTGGCCCCGGTGCAGGACACGAAGGTGTGCTGCGAGCCAGGCATGACCATCAGCCCGCCGTTGAACGGGTAGTTGTCGGTCAGCGCGATCGACAGGCTCACCGTCCGCGGCGCCGGCAGGCCGTCTTCGGCGTGCCAGGTCTCGAAGTCGGAGTGCCAGTAGAAGCCGTTGCCGGTGAAGCCGGGCATGTAGTTGATCCGGCTCTGGTGGATATACACGTCCGAGCCCAGCAGTTGGCGCACCCGCCCCAGCACTCGCGGGTCGCGGGCCAGCTCGGCGATCACGTCACTGACCTTGTGCACCTCGAAGATCGACCGCACCTCGTCGGAGGAGCTCTCGACCACGGTGCGCTCGTCGGCCTTGATCTCCGGGTCGGTCGTCAGCCGCCCGAGCTCGTCCCAGTAGCGCGCCACCTCCTCGGACTCGAGCAACCCCGGGATCTGCAGGTACCCGTCGCGGTCATAGCAGGCGACCTCGGCGCCCGAGGCCGGGCCACTGGCCACCCCCGGCCACGCCGTCGGATGAGACCGCTCGATCCACATAGGGCGATCCGACACCCGAGTCGGGTAACTGTCGGAAACCGCACGGACGGTCATTGCGTTTACCCTCCTTCGCATATCCTTAGGTGTGCGGCGCGCGTCGCAACCATGAGCGGCGAACGCGATCAGCGGGCTACGGAATCGTGCCCGGTGCAAACCGCGACCAGCCGACGGGTCAGTTCCTGCCGGCCGGATGCGGCGGATGGTTCAGCCGGCCGGCATGTCCTGGCGTACCAGGTTGCCGTCGGCGTCCTCGACCAGCAGCGGGTACACACCGTGCTCGTCGTGTACCTCCGCGCCGGTGACCGGCGGATTGAAGACGCAGATCATGCGCATCTGGGTCTTGGGGCGCAGCTGGTGGTGATCGTGCTTGTCGAGCAGGTACATCGTGCCCGGCGAGATCGAGTAGGTCTGGCCGGTCTCCTTGTCCAGGAGCTCGCCCTCACCCTCGACACAGAGCACGGCCTCATAGTGGTTGGCGTACCAGAAGTCATTGATCGTGCCTGCATCGAGCACCGTCTCGTGCAGCGAGAAGCCGACATCCTCTCTGGCCAGCACGATCCGCTTGCTGTGCCAGTTCGGTGTCTTGATGTGCCGGTCGGTGTCGGTGAGCTCGTCGAAGGATCGGACGATCAAGACTTCCTCCAGTGGTTTGTTCAGTTACGGCGAGGTTACCCGGCCCGTGTCACGAGCAAACTGCGTCCACGGCGTCGGTGAGAATCGCCAGTCCCTGGTCGAACTCCTCCTCGGAGGTGGTCAGCGGCGGCAGCATCTTCGCAACCTCGTCGGAGGGTCCGGCGGTCTCCATCAGCAGGCCACGGTCGAAGCAGGCTCTCGTGACCTTGCTGCCTAGCTCGGCCTGCTCGAAGGCCAGGCCCTTAGCCAGGCCCCGGCCACGCACCGACACGCCCGGGTGCTCGGCGCAGATCGCGTCCAGCGTGCGGTTGACCCGCTCGCCCTTGTCGAGGGTGGCCTTCTCGAAGGTGTCGTCGGACCAGTACTCCTCGAAGGCCCTGGTCGCGGTGACGAACGCCGGGTTGTTGCCGCGGAAGGTTCCGTTGTGCTCGCCGGGCTCCCACAGGTCGATCTCGGGCTTGAGCAGCATGATCGCCAGTGGCAGCCCGTAGGCCCCGATCGACTTCGACATCGTGACGATGTCCGGCGTGATCCCGGCCGGCTCGAAGCTGAAGAAGGGCCCGGTGCGGCCGCAGCCCATCTGCACGTCGTCGACGATCAGCAGCATGTCGTAGCGGCGGCACAGCTCCTCGAGGCCCTTGAGCCACTCGAAGCGCGCGACGTTGAGCCCGCCCTCGCCCTGCACCGTCTCGACGATCACCGCGGCCGGCTCGTTGAGCCCGCTGCCCGAGTCCTCCAGCAGCTTCTCGAACCACAGGAAGTCCGGGTACTGCCCGTCGAGGTAGTTGTCGTAGGGCATCGGGGTGGCGTGTACCAGCGGGATCCCGGCACCGCCCCGCTTCATGGAGTTACCCGTCACCGACAGCGCGCCCAGCGTCATGCCGTGGAACGCATTGGTGAAGTTGATGATCGACTCACGGCCGGTGACCTTGCGGACGAGCTTGAGCGCCGACTCGACACTGTTCGTGCCGGTGGGGCCCGGGAACTGCACCTTGTAATCGAGGTCGCGCGGCCGCAGGATCCTGTCCCGGAAGCTCTCCAGGAACTCCCGTTTGGCCACGGTGTTCATGTCCAGGCCGTGAGTGACACCGTCACGCTGGATGTAGTCGATGAGCGCCTGCTTGAACAGCGGGTTGTTGTGGCCGTAGTTCAGCGCGCCGGCACCACCGAAGAAGTCGAGGTAGGCCTTGCCGTCCTCGTCGAACATCCAGGAACCGACGGCGCGGTCGAAGGTGGTGGGCCAGCCGCGGCTGTAGCTGCGGACTTCGGATTCGAGTGTGTCGAAGATGCTCATTGCTGCTCCGTAAGGGGTGAGCGGTGCGGCTAGGTGTCTCTCGGCCGTTGCTGTCCCGTGCTAAGTACCGTGACGGGTCCCGGACAGGGGGCCGATCACGTAGAGGTCTTCCGGCTCGTGCGCGCCACCGTCGACGCCTGGGAGCAGCTGCGGATCGAACTGCTCGCGCCGCTCGATCGTGGTTGCGCGGTCACGTGCGACCGCCGTGAACAACCGGATCGACGCCTTGTTGCTCGGGGTGATCGTGGTGTGCATCCAGCGCGGTGCCGATCGGTCGAGGATGTCATGCAGCATCCGCGCGGCCAGCCGCCGGCCGCGTTGGCCGGCGTCGACCGCCACCTGCCAGATCATCAGCGTATCGGTTGCCTGCGGTCGCAGGTAGCCGGTGACGAAACCCACTACGTCGCCGCCGTCCAGTGCCACCGCGGAGGTGGCGGCGAAGTCACGGCACCACATCAAGTAGGCGTAGCTGGAGTTGACGTCGAGGACCTTCGATTCCCTAGCCAACTGCCACAGTTGCGGCCCGTGCAGCAGGTCTGGGGCGACGATGGAGACACCGTCCGCATCGGCGCCCTGCACGACGGGTTGCTCGGGTTCGTCTGGGCCAGCCATGACTCATCCGAAAGTAACAGCCGACGCCCTCCAAGACACCTCAGGACGGGCAGGCATGACGACCGAAACACCCACCCGGCGACCAGGAGCCGAGCTAGTGACGTCGCGTATTCAGGGAGTACGCGGCTTCAGGGAGCACGCAGCGCGATCGTCTGGTCACGCCCCGGCCCGACACCGATCGCCGACACCGGCGCCCCACACAGCTCCTCGAGCCGTTCCACGTAAGCCCGGGCGTTGGCCGGCAGATCCGCCATCGTCCGGCAATGCGAGACGTCTTCCCACCATCCGGGCAGCTGCTCGTAAATCGGGACCGCATGATGCAGCGCGGTCTGGGTCATCGGCATCTCGTCGACGCGCTTGCCGTCGATGTCGTACGCGACACACACCGGCACGGTCTCCATCCCGGACAGCACGTCGAGCTTGGTGAGGAAGAAGTCGGTGATGCCGTTGACCCGGGCCGCGTAGCGCCCGATCACCGCGTCGAACCAGCCGACCCGGCGGGAACGGCCGGTGGTGACGCCGAACTCGCCGCCGGTCTTGCGCAGCCGCTCTCCCGTTGCATCCTGCAGCTCGGTGGGGAACGGCCCCGAACCCACTCTGGTCGTGTAGGCCTTGAGGATCCCCACCACCGCAGATATCCGGCGCGGGCCGATGCCCGAGCCCGCGCACGCCCCGCCCGCGGTGGGGTTGGACGAGGTGACGAACGGGTAGGTGCCATGGTCGACGTCGAGCATGGTGCCCTGCGAGCCCTCCAACAGCACCGTCTCCTCGCGGCTCAGCGCCTGGTCGAGCAGCAGCGCGGTGTCGGCGATGCGGTACGAGAAGTGAGATGCCTGTTCCAGCACGGTGTCGACGACGTGGTCCGGGTCCAGCGCGTGCCGGTTGTAGACCTTGACCAGCACCTGGTTCTTGAACTCCAGCGCGGCCTCGACCTTCTGCCGCAGGATCTTCTCGTCGAGCAGGTCCTGCACCCGCACCCCGACCCTGGCCACCTTGTCCTGATAGGCCGGGCCGATGCCCCGGCCGGTGGTGCCGATCTTGGACTTACCCAGGTACCGCTCGGTGACCTTGTCGATGGCGACGTGGTAAGGCATGATCAAGTGCGCATCCGCGGAGATCATCAACCGTCGGGTGCCGATGCCCCGGGCCTCGAGGCCCTCCATCTCCTCGAGCAGCACTCCGGGATCGACCACGACACCATTGCCGATCACGTTGGTGATCCCGGGGGTCAGGATCCCGGACGGGATGAGATGCAGCGCGAAGTCCTGCCCGTCGGGTAGCACGACGGTGTGCCCGGCGTTGTTGCCGCCCTGGTAGCGCACCACCCACTGCACCCGCTCGCCGAGCAGGTCGGTGGCCTTGCCCTTGCCCTCGTCGCCCCACTGGGCGCCGATCAGGACGATCGCAGGCATGTGACACTCGCTTACTTGCTTCGGGTCGGGTTCCGGGCGCAGCGGCGCGCGGGCACGAGCCTAGACCAGGAGGGCGGTGGGACGTGGCGGCGGACGCCGGTGACCCTGTCGTGCTGACCTGCGGGGACGCCCGATGGCCCCGCCCCGCGGCCGGTGTTCGGGTCACCGCCGTGACCGCCCGGCCGGGCGGCGAGGAGCTGGCCGGGGCGCTCGCCGAGCTCGACGGCGGGCGGCTCGTGGTGTGCGGAACCGATGCCGACCTCAATGCGGTGGTGCTCCGGCTGCTGCGGACCGAGGCGCTTGCCGTGCCGGTGGGCTATGTCCCGTCGTCGGCCTCGTCAGTGGTCGCGCGGCGGTGGGCGATTCCCGTCGCGGCTGCCGCTGCGGTCGACGTCGCGCTGCACGGCGTGCCGGATCCGGTGCCGCTGATCCGCGATACGTCGGGTGGGGTGCTGGTCGGGCTCGGGGTGATCAAGCCGGTGCGGGGGGTTGCCTACTGCGACGACCAGCTGGTGCTGCGTGGGCAGGCGTCCCGGCTGGAGGTGACGCCGGACCCGGAGCACGGCCTGCTGGTGCGAGTGGTGCACCGCCGGTTGCTCGGGCGGCGGGTGCGGATGGCCGCGGGCCGGGCGGTCCAGCTGGGCTGTGCGCCCACAGAGGTGCTGCGCGACGGCGTGCCGGCCCAGACGTCGCAGCAGTGGACTTGGTACCGGCATACCGAGGACCTGCGCCTGGTGCGCTGAGCTCTGGGTGCTGGTTAACCCCGGTTCGGAACCGAAACGGGGTCTGAGCACGTGCACGGACCCCGTTTCGGTTCCGAAATGCGGTGTGCACCAGGATCGACCTCACGGCTGCGGACCTGCTTCGGCTTCCCGGTGTCCGGCGTGCCATCGCTCTTCAGCTCACCGAGCACCTTCTCGGCTTCACTGGTGTAGAGCAGCGTGAGCAGGATCGCGCCCTCGGCGTTCATCGATACCGCGTACCCGGTCGCGGGCGTGTGCACCGGCTTTGCCGACTGCGACCCGGGCGCGTTCGTCGGCGTTCACCTCGGTGACCGGCTGGAACTCTTCGAGGGTGGCCACCGTCGCACTACTCCCGGACAGCTACTGACTTCCTTCAATGATATGGCGATGTGGGTAAGTGGGAGCCAGGTCGGCTGCGCAGCACTGCTGTCGGTCATTGCTCAGCTGCGGGCCCGGTATCAGGCGTCGCTTCGCTCGCATGCACCAGATCGTCGAGATGCCGGTAGTCCACCTCACCGCCGATCCGCTTCCACCGCTCGTCGTTACCCACGACCACCGCGGGTCCCACCAGTAGCGCGGTGGCGCAGATCAACGCGTCCGGGGTGCGCAGCCCGTGGTCCGCCCGCAGTGCGGCGGCACGCTCGGCGACTGCACGATCGACCGGAACGACCCGGCAGAGCAGGTCCAGGAACAGCCGCACCGACGCCTCGGCGTCCCGGTCGCCGCCCCGCAACGGACCCGCGAGCAGCTCGGTCACAGTCACCGTCGACACGAGCAGGTCGAACTCGCCCTGCTCTGCTGATCGCATGACGGGCAGCAGGACAGCGCATCGCGGGTCCGTCGGAGGGCAGTCCAGGTAGTAGATGCACGCAGAGGTGTCGAGGACGACGTGGTTGGCTGAGGTCAGGTCCACGAGCCACGTTCTGTTTCGGTGTACTCCTGACTGTCGCCGTACATGCCCGCGGTGGAGCCGGCGAGCGCATCCGCTGCCGACTCCGGCTGTCGCAGCAACATCACCCCGTCGCGCACAGGGACCACGTGCAGGCGCGTGCCCGCAGCCAACTCCAGCTCACGCAGCAACTCGGCCGGGATGGTCACCTGCCCCTTGCCTGAGATGACGGTCGTCCTCATGCAAGGAGGATACCAAGCAGCACGCGACCAGGTCCTTGGCATGACACTTCGCATGCGACTCGACCAACCGGGTCCAGGAGCACCTTCCTCGTGGCTAGCGATGGTTGCCGTACTCAACCTCGCGGGCGACGCGCTCTGTCAGGGCGAACGATCGCGGCGCCGCGTCTGCCCAAGCGGGTGGCCCGTCCAGCACCGCGATGGCCGACGTCTTGAGCGGCTCGACGGCACCGGTCAGCAGCTCGACGAGTTCCTCCAGCCCCGGGTTGTGACCGATGACGAGTACGGTCGCTGCCTGCTGCGGCAGCTCCTGGATCACCCCGAGCAAGGTCTCGGCCGAGGCACCGTAGACCCGCTCGTCCAGGCGGACCTCGGGCGGAGGGTTCAGCTCCGGCGCGACGAGCTCCCAGGTCTGACGCGCCCGCAGCGCGGGCGAGGACACCACGAGATCAACGCCAGCCACGTGATCACGGAGCCAACTCCCGGCCGCGGGCGCATCGCGGCAACCACGCTCGGCGAGTGGTCGCTGGGTATCGGCGGTTGCCTCGGGCCACGCCGACTTCGCGTGCCTCATGAGTACGAGCCTGCGTTCAGCCATTCTGCCTGCACCCCCGTCCGAACCGCGCCTCAGCACGGTCGCACACCTGTCGCTGTACCTATTCGTCGCCCTGGCCCAACTGCTCAAGCGTGGCCTCGAGTGCAGCCGCTGTCTCGGTCCGGTCACCTCGGGCTACCTCGACGCCCTCCGCGCGGAGCAGGTCGTGGGTGGCCCACGCGCTCAGGCCGAGCGCCCGTGCCACATCACGAAGGGTCACCCGACCACTGCGGTAGGCGTCGAGCGCGTCCCGCTTGCGCAGCTCGCGAAGCGCGAAGTCCACAAGCTGCCGCAACGCCGCGGATCGGTCCTCGTAATGATCTGCGGCGTACGCGTCGACCCGCCGCAGCAGGTCCTCGTCCATGGTCGCGTTGACTCGCACCGCCTGCTGGTTCATGACAGCTCCTCGAGGTAGGCATCGAGCAGGTCGTCGGTCAGGTGCGCCGAACCCGTCCGGTCGCTCAGTCGTGCTCGGGGTCGAAAGCCTTCCGTAGCTTGGCCGGGGCCTTGCGGCGCCAGGACTCCTCGATCAGCTCGGCGAGCTGCTCAGGGTCGACGCGGTCGAGATCGACCAGGATCGCGCCGTACCCGTCGTAATGCGGCGTCGTGTAGAAGGCGGGGTCACCCGACGCCAGCAGTGCTTCCTTCTCACCGAGGTCGCACATCAGCACCAGCCCGCCCTCGGCTTCGGTACGCAGTCGGGCGAATCCCTTGCCGGCGACCTTGAGTGAGGGTGTCCGGAACCAGGTCGACTCCTCGACCTGCGGCAACGCCGCTGCCATTGCCACCACGTCGTCCCATGTCGTCATCCCGGCTCCCGTTGCTCACCGCTGCGGCCGCGCCCATCCTGCCCTCGAGCGGGCGCCCACCACTGGTGGACGGCTTGCACTTCATCCCACATCCGCCGGGGCCGAACTGGCGCACCAGATACGGTGGACCACTGTCGTGGTCGTAGTGCAGCCGTGCCCACGACCCGGAATGGTGGTCGACCAACCGCAGCGTGCCGTCCTTGCTACCCGGGTCTGTCGACGGGAAGTAGTCCGACCGGCAGTCGGGCACCCGCGTTCCGATGGCGATGACCGCGCCAGGCGCGTAGCTGGCGCTGGCCACCTCAGCGGGGTGCAAGTCAGTCTCGGTGACGGTGGCCTGGGCGTAGTCATCGTTGATGACCTGCCGACTCCGGTGGGCGCGTTGGTCTCGCAGCATCATGAAACTCACGTCGTCGACGAGGTGTCCGGACGCGGTGCCGTCATTGCCCACGGTGAGGGCGAGCAGCAAGCCGCAGTAGTTCACGCCCAGGACGGCGCCACGATGCGCCCACCTGGGCGGGTCTGTGCCAGCCACGCGTACGGCACATCCTGCACCCGATCGTGGCGAGCACCCGGTCGTATGGGGCGGCGGTTGTGTATCCCAGTGATCCGTTTCCGGTTACCGTGGTGACCCCGGTGAATCCCGCGTCGGACAGCGCCCTTCGGGCATGGGTGGCGACTTCGGGGTCGATTTCGACGGTGGTCACGCGCTGCGGCCCGAGGCGATGCGAGAGCAGTGCGGCGTTCCACCCGGTGCCGGTCCCGATCTCCAGCACCGACTCACCACCCTGGATGCCCAGGTGCTTGAGCATCAGGGCAACCACATTCGGCTGGCTGGCCGAACTGGTGGGGAGGTCACAGCCGTCGTCGGGATCGACGGGGCACCCGTCGTCGACCTGGGTGACCACGAACTCCTCGCCCGATGCCAGCTCTCGCCATCGGTCCGGGTCCTCGGCGCGGTGCACCGGGCGCATCACGTCGCCTACCTCGTGCCAGATGACGTCGGGGATGAACCACAGCCTGGGCACCGCGAGAAACGACGGCCGCCAGTCCGGCGTCAGCTCGCCGCGTGTGACGAGCTCATCGGCACGTTGCTTGTCCATGCCTCACTGCCCCGTTTCCCCGGCTTGGGCTCGCGCACGGTATCCGGGTTGACCGGTCCTTGCACGTCGCCTTCGCGCTTCTCTTGCTCCTTGTCGCGATGCTTGTTGTCTCCTTGTCACTCATGGCGCCGTCCTTCTGCTGAGGTGTCGCAGGGTGTGACCCGCTGGGCCTGGTCCGACCGGCAGGTTGGGCAGGTCTGCGCTTGGTCCGGCGGCGTGGCAGGCAGGACGGCGAGGGGGCGGAACCGCCTGCCGTCGCATCGGGCGGTCACCACGTCTTTGCGGGGCGCGGGCTCGGCGAGGTGGGTGTCGCCGTCGGCCAGCGATGCCACGTACCAGCGAGTCACGCTCGTCTCGCCCGATGGGTCCCGGCGATCGTCGATCGCGAGTGGGTGCGCGCAAAGCCCCACCGCAGCAGCCGCGCCGGCAGTCCGCCGCGCCGGTGCGAGGTGGGGCTGGTGGTGGTGTTGCGGTGTAGCGCGGTCTCGCAGTCCCAGCATGTCGGCCCTGGAGGGACCACCAAGGGTGCCGCGGTCACGAGATGCCCGCACAGCGCGAGGTGGCGACCGTGGCCGGGCGCCGATCCGGCGGCCGTGGCCTGTTCGCTGAGGAGGTGGTCGCGTCCGTCGGCGGTGCTGGTCACAGTCACGGGGCGGCTGGGCCGGCGCTGCCGGATCTGGTCTACCGTGGGCATGGCAAAGCCCTTTCGTCAGCTTGGGGTTTGCGTCGGCCTCGGCGGGTGCCACCGTCGGGGCCACTTGTTTCTCGATGCTGCGATGCCAGCACCCGCCGGGCATGACCCGGCGCCTGCCTGCGAGTCGTTGGGATGCGTAGTTCGCCGTTCGCGACCGAGCAAGGCAGCGTTGCCTCTTGAGTCCTGAGCACCTCCTCTTCGTCAGTCCAACCTATACTATGCCGAATAACTCGGTATAGAGCAACACATACGCCGTTTGAGCAGGAGTATTCCGAACAACCTTGACCAGGGGCAGAGATCACGCCATGCTCAAGTGCGCCAGCGCACCCCCAGAAAGGACCTCGCCATGGCTCTGATCCGTCTCCGCGGTGCCTGTGAAGCAGGCAACGTCTGCCTGACCCTCATCCGCGACACCGACACCGGCGACGCCCTGCTGCAAGGCCCTCTTGACTCTACCGCCACTGCTGCCCTCAAGGCGCCTGACGGCGAGGTCGTCATACGCATTCCCGCCGAGCAGGTCGCGAACATGCTCTACGACCTCGGGCCAGCCACCCGCACGGACACCCCTGGACGGGAGGTGCTTGCGTGAGCCTGTTGACCGCAGATCAGCTCGGCGAGGTCCTCGAGCGGACCCGTCGGGACCTTTTCCGCATCGAGACCCTGCCGAGTTACGACACGGCCATGACCACTGGGGACTTCCGTCGTTGGCTCGATGGAGAGACCGAGCCGACTTGGGAGGTGCGCCAACCTTGGCTGGACACGCTGGCGAAGTGGGCTCGTGACGGCCGGCCGCGGCGCCGGGTCCGGGTCATCCACGACCCGCCCAGCGACTACGAGCAGTATGCCTGTGACTGGGGCTACCGGTACAACGTCGCGGCAGGTGAACCCACCCGCGTGCTGGACCTCGCCGAACAGGGCCTGCCCGAGGAACTCGACGCCGCACCGGGCGACTGGTGGCTCATCGACGACGGTGAGGTCGTGACGATGCACTATCACTCCGACGGACAGTTCCGCGGCGCCGAGGTTCTCGACTTCCAAGACGTGGCGGCGTACCGGGTCGCTGCCGATGCTGCATGGCGTGCCGCCGAGCTGTTCAACTCTTGGTGGGATCGACACCCGCAGCACCACCGCACACCAACCCGAACGGCCTGATCGGAGAGGACCGCAGCTTGAGCAATCCCCGCCGTCTCGACTCGCTGTCAGTGACGCTGCGGAAGCTCCGAGACGACGCTGGCCTGTCTGGAGTGGAAGCGGCGCGGCGCGCGGGGATGTCGCAAGCGACGATCAGCCGGTTCGAAAACGGCAAGCGGGTGCCCACGGCCACCGACGTCCGCACCCTCTGCCAGATCTACCGTGCATCCGCCGTCACTCGCCGGGAAATGCTCGCCACCGCCAGGGACCTGCGCGAAGACGCCACATCGGCCCGCACCCTGCTGCACCGTGCAGGCGCACCGTCTGTTCAACAGCGCATCGGCCGGATCGAGACCGCCTCAGCACGGATCCGCAGCTTCCAGCCGACCATCGTCATCGGTCTGCTCCAGACCCCCGACTACATGCGCACGCTGCTGTCCGGCCTGCACCAGGGTGAGGACCTCGAGGCCATGGTCACTGCCCGTCTCGCAAGACAGCAGATTCTCGACACGGACCGAGCCTTCCACCTCGTGCTCACTGAGAGCGCTCTACGCTGGCACATCGGCTCCCCTGAAACCATGGCCAGGCAAGCTGAACACCTCGCCGTTGCCACCGAACGGCCCAACGTCCGGCTCGGGATCATCCCCTGGACCCGGCCAGTGACCCACCCCGTGCTGCACGCCTTCCAGATCTACGATCAGCGGGCCGTGATGATGGGCACCGAGACCGCTGTCGCGGTCATCACCGACGCCCGCGACGTCGCAGACTACGAAACCCGATTCGAGATCTACGTAGAGCTCGCCGACTACAGCGACGACGCCCAGAATATCCTGCGGCGGTTGGCCAACGAATACCGAAAGCTACAACCGTAGAACCAACGCCGTCGGGTCCACCTGCAGAACCTGGCTGCCTTCGACGAGGGGAACTGGTACCCGAGGCCGCGCACGAGCTGCCCGACGTCGGTCGGCAGGGATGGCAGCCCGGAGCGGTGGCTGGCCGGCTCGGCCAGGCTCGCCGACGCAACGGCCGGATCGTCGAAGGTCACCCCGGCAGCAGCCTTGCGACCTCGTCGTTCGGGTCGACGGCGCCCCGCTAGCTCAGGTCTGCCAGCAGCATCCCGGTCATCGCCTTGGTCACCGAGCCGATCTCGAACGGTGTCGAGGGCTGGACCGGGCCTGCCTCGCCACCCTTGTCCCCCAGCCCCGCGGTCCGCATCCGGCCGTTCTCGACGAGCGCGACCGCGAGGCCGAGCTGGCCCTCCGGGTTGTCGACCGCCTGCCGCGCCTGCCGTATCAGCTCGGGATCACCGGTGGCCGCGCCGTCCAGTCGCGGCGGGTCCGGCGCGATCAACCAACCGCCCAGCGCCGCGACCGCCGTGACGAGTGCGACGGCGACCGTCGCACCACGCGGGTTCATCGCCGGACCGCCGCGCGCCGCGACACGGGCCTCCAGCTCGTCGACCCGAACTCGCAACCGCCCGAACTCTGAAGCCACATCACGACCGGTTCAGCTCAGGCCCAGCGCCCCCGCGGCAGCCGGGTCCGAGTCATCGAGTAGAGTCCGGCAGCGGCGGGCCTCGTCGTCCTCGCCGATCTCGGCCGCGGCCCTGGCCAGCGCCGCCACAGCACGGAGGAAGCCCTGGTTCGGGTGGTGCGACCACGGCACCGGCCCGTTGCCCCCCCAACCGGCCCGGCGCAGCTGGTCGAGGCCGCGGTGATACCCGGTACGGGCGAAGGCGTAGCCGGCGATCGCGTCGCCCTCGTCGAGTGCCCGTTCGGCCAGCGCCGCCCACGCCGCGCAGTACGCGGGATGGACGGCCGCCGCCGCGGACGGGTCCGCCGCCGCGGCGAGGTCCGCCTCGGCCTGCGGGTCTTCGGGAAGCAGGGTCGGCTCGGGTCCGAGCAGGTTGCCGTGCGCGCTCATGCCGCACATCCTCCCGCCCCGGTTTCGGGGGTCGACAGCGCCCCGGCGACGAGTTGGGGACCAGTGAGCTTCACCTGGGCAGTGAGACGCCGCCGTGACGCCAGGGAAGTATCTTGACCCCCGTGTCCGGAGAGGAGCTGCGCTCGGTCGAGCAGACCGTGGAGACCACCCTCGGACAGCTGCGCGCGATCGACGCCGCACCCGCACCGCGAGCCGAACCCGCACCGCTGACGCTGGAGGACCTCTACCGCACCCACCGGATGCGGCTCGTCCGGCTGGCGATCCTGTTGGTCGACGAGCCCACCACCGCGGAGGACGTGGTGCAGGAAGCGTTCACCGGACTGCACCGGCACTGGTCCGGGTTGCGCGACGAGACCGCCGCACTGGGCTACCTGCGTACCGCAGTCGTCAACGGGTCACGCTCCGTGCTGCGCCGCCGTAGGACCGCCCGTGGCTACGTGCCTCCGCACAACCCGAACGCCCGCTCCGCAGAGTCGCTGGCCATGCTCACCGCAGAGCACCAGGCCGTCGTCACCGCGCTCGGCCGGCTGCCGAGACGCCAGCGCGAGGTGCTGGTGTTGCGCTATTACGGCAGCTTGACCGAGGCCGAGATCGCCGAGGCGACCGGCGTGAGTAAGGGCACGGTCAAGTCGACGGCGAGCCGCGCACTCGACGCGTTGCAGCAGGTCATGGCCGGCCGGTGAGCGAGCCGGCGCAACGATCCGAGCACCGGCTCGCGGCCGCACTGCGAGCGCAGGCGGGCCGGGCTGCAGGACCGCCGGGCGCTGCGCAGCGTCAGCCGGTCCCGGTGTGGGTCGTGCTGGCAGCCGCGGTGCTGCTCGGGGCAGTCGCGGGTGTGCTGGCCGGCCTGATCAGCCTGCTGTGAGGTCGGGCGTGTGTGCGGTGGCCATGCCTACCGGAACGTGTACGAGCCGCACCGGTACCGTTTGTGCTCGTGACGCTCTCGCTCGCCACCACGTCGCTCGCCCTCGCCCCCTCGTGGCTCGACCCCGAGCAACTGCTGCGGATGCTCGGCCCGTACGTCCTCGCCGGGCTCTGTCTGATCATCTTCGCGGAGTGCGGGCTGCTCATCGGGTTCTTCCTGCCCGGTGACTCGCTGCTGTTCACGGCCGGCCTGTTCGTCGCGAGCGGCATCATCGACACCCCGATCTGGCTAGTGTGCGTGTTGCTCACGGTCTGTGCCGTGATCGGCAACATGGTCGGCTACGGCATCGGGTACAAGGTCGGCCCGGCGCTGTTCAACAAGCCCGACTCCACGCTGTTCCGGCGCGAGTACGTGGACAAGACGCACGAGTTCTTCGAGCACTACGGGCCACGCGCGATCGTGCTCGCCCGGTTCGTTCCGATCGTGCGCACCTTCATCACCGCGATCGCCGGCGTCGCCCGGATGGACCCGCGTACCTACTTCACGTACTCGATCGTCGGCGGCATCGCCTGGGCGACCGGGGTCACGCTGCTGGGCTTCTGGCTGGGCCGGATCCCGTTCGTCAAGGAGAACGTCGAGGCGATGCTCATCGGCATCGTGGTGCTGTCGGTGCTCCCGATCGGCTACGAGTATCTCAAGGCGCGTCGGCGCAACAGCAAGGCCGAGCGGGCCGGACGGGCTTGACGTCAGGCGGTCGGCGGCGCGGATCCGTCCGTCCATAGGTAGTGCGGCGAGTCCCGACGAATGGGCATCATGGAGCCGATGACCAGCGGGGCGCAGCATCGGCGCAAGCGAAGCACCCGGCGGATGGCCGCCGGTGCCGTGCTCGGCGCGCTGGTGGCGTTGCTGGCCGTCACCCTGCTCGGTGGGTCGGGCGGGGACGGCGCCATCCCCGGCCCGCTCGCCGACGACCGCGGCGAGGCGCCGACCCCCACGACGCCGCCGCCACTCCAAGCCCCCGCCGGGACCTGCCTGACCTGGACGGAGGTCGACGCCTCCGATGCCGAGCGCATCGGCTGTGCGCAGCCCCACCTGTTCGAGGTGACCGGGCAGGTGGACATGTCGACCCGGTTCGGCCCCACCTCGCGTTTCCCGGGCGGCGAGCAGTGGCGCGCGCTGGTCGCACCGCGCTGCACCCCGGTCACCAGGGACTTCCTCGACGGCCGCTTCGACCCGTTCGGACGGTTCTCGGTCGGCGCCATCAAGCCGAGCGAGGCCAGCTGGAGTCGCGGTGACCGGGAGCTGCGCTGCGGGCTGCAGACCGTCGGCCGGTCGGGCGCGCTGTACGCCAGCGTCGGCGACGCCGCGAGCCAGGACCAGTCCGACGTCCACGAGCCGGGGACCTGCCTGGGCAACGACGGGCTGGGCATCGGAGACCCGGTCGGCTGCGAACAACCACATGCCGTCGAGATCGTCGGCATGGTGGACCTGGGCGAGGAGTTCCCGGACGGATTCCCTGGCGAGGGAAAGCAGGACGACTTCCTCGAAGCGGAGTGCACCCGGCTGGCGGCCGACTTCGCGGGCGGCCCCGACGTCGTCGCAGAGAAGGGGCTGACCGTGTTCTGGGAGACGCTGCGCCCGAAGAGCTGGGACGCGGGCAGCCAGCGGGTGGACTGCCGGCTCGGCGCCTTCCTGCCCGATCGCTCCGGGTTCGCGCCGGTCATCGGCAGCGTCACCGAGGACGTGGAGGTCGGCGACGAGCCCGCGTCGCCGGCTGCCGCGTCCCGAGGTCCCGCCCCGACGTCGCGCGAGTCCGCACCCTCGCCGGCCACCGCACCGCCGGAATCCGCACCGCCGGAATCCGCACCGCCGGAGTCCGCCCCGCCGTCGACGACCCCGCCCGGATGATGGACAGCCGGGTGACCGCCGGCCGTTTCGAGGAGCTGGTCGGCGAGGCATTGGACCTGATCCCGGCCGAGCTCGTGGCCGCGATGGACAACGTGGTGGTACTCGTCGAGGATCGCCATCCCGACGAGCCGACGCTGCTCGGGCTCTACGAGGGGGTGGCACTCACCGACCGCGACAGCAGCTACGCCGGGATGCTGCCCGACCGGATCTGCGTCTACCGCGAGGCGCTGCTCGACATCTGCACCGACGAGCAGCAGGTCGTCGACGAGGTCGCGATCACCGTGGTGCACGAGGTCGCCCACCACTTCGGGATCGACGACACTCGGCTGCACGAGCTCGGTTGGGCATGAAGCTCATCCTGGCCCGCCACGGCCAGACCCAGGCCAACATCGATCGCGTGCTCGACACGCTGCCCCCTGGGTACCCGCTCACCGCCGAGGGGTGGCGCCAGGCCACCGAACTGGCCGACGCGCTGCGCGATGAGCCGGTCGTCGCCGTCTACGCCAGCCGCGCTGTGCGCGCCAGGCAGACGGCCGAACCCATCGCGGCGCGCCACGGGCTGGCACCGGTCGAGCTCGACGGGGTGCACGAGGTCTTCCTCGGTGACCTCGAGGCCCGATCCGACCACGAGGCCCACGAGTTGTGGATCGCGATCTACCGCGCGTGGCACTCCGGCGAACCGGACCGCAGGGTGCCTGGCGGCGAGAGCGGCACCGAGGTGCTCGACCGCTACCGCGCCGCGCTGTGCGGGCTCGCGACCGGACGGCATGACGGCACGCTCGTCGTGGTCAGCCACGGCGGGGCGATGCGGCTGGCCGCGGCGGCGCTGGCCACCAACGTGGACAGTGACTTCGCGCAGGCCCACTACCTGCCCAACACCCGCACGATCGTTTTCGAGACCGACGGCAGCACCGGCACCGGCTGGCACTGCCTGCGCTGGAACGACGTCGACCTACCCGGCTGACGCCCTGTGAGCCGCTGTGATCAGCCCCGCTGACCGGCCCGCACGGCTTCGAGCCACTGCTGTGCCGCGCTGAACCCGGCCGGGTCCGGCCCGGTTCCTGGCGGCCCGGTCCGCGGGTAGGACCCGAGGAAGCGCACCGAGTGGCAGCGTCGGTGCAGCTCGGCCAGCGCGTCACCGACCGCGGCGTCGGCCACATGACCGTCGCAGTCCAGGAAGAATCGGTACTCCCCCATCCGGCCTCGCATCGGTCGGGACTCGATCCGGGTCAGGTTGATGCCACGCAGCGCGAACTCGGCGAGCACCTCGAGCAGCGCGCCGGGGCGGTCCGCAGCGACCGCGACCAGCGACGTGCGGTCGCGCCCGGTGGGTACCGGCAGCGGACCCGGCCGGCGCAGCAGCAGGAAGCGGGTCTCGGCGTCGCCCACGTCGTGCACCCCGGTGGCCAGCTCGTCGAGCCGGTAGTGCTGCGCCGCGACCGGGGCGCAGACCGCGGCGTCGGCCTCGCCGTCGACCACCGCGACCGCAGCCGCCGCCGTCGAGGCGACCAGCACGGTCTCGGCTGCCGGAAACTGCTCGGCCAGCCAGCGACGGACCTGGGCGGCGGCGTGCGGGTGGGTGGCGACGGTGCGCACGTCGGTCGCCGCCGTCCCCGGCCTGGCCAGAACGCTGAACCGGATCGGCAGCACGTGCTCGGCGACCGCGATGACCGGTTCGTCCTGCGCCAGCGAGTCCAGCGTGGCGGGCACCGACCCCTCGACCGAGTTCTCCACCGGCACGCACGCGCCGTCGACCTCACCGGAGCGCAGCGCGGTGATCGCCGCGATGACGCTAGCGGTGGGGACGAGCCTGGCGCCCGCATCCAGCGCACGGGCAGCCTGTTCGGTGAAGGTGCCCTCGGGGCCCAGATAGGCGACTGTCGACGCGGAATGAGACACGTCGAACACCCTACGGGCGGCGTGTCGGTGCGAAGACGAATCGACAGGGCTCACCCGCCGACTACCTACCCGATCGGAAACCCGCTCCTATCCGAACGGCCAGCATCACCTGATGCCTTCGAGTGGCGGATTCGGTACAGCGACACCGTGCAGGATCTGCCACCGAGTGTCTTTTCTTGACCCTCCCCGCAATGCGGGAGCACGCTCACATCGCAGGCGAGACATGCATTCACGTGTGCAGCGCGGGCGAGGTGAGCAGGTTGCGTGACAGGCAGCGGGACGAGCGTGAGACGGCCACCACGGGGCGGAGTCTCAAGACCGGGGCCGAGACGCTGCGAGCGCTGCAGCTGCTCGCATCGTCACCGATAGGGCTCGCCCCCGACGAACTCGCAGCCCAGCTGGGCAAGAGCAAGGCCACGGCACGCTACCTGCTCAACACGCTCTGCCAGGAAGGGTATGCCTTCCGCGACGGTGGCAGCGGTGTCTACCGGCTCGCCGATGGGCCCCCCTGGGGCTGCCCGTGGGGACAGCATGGCAACAACGCCCAAGATGTCGCCGCACACCTGGCCGACGCCTTGACCGAGGTGTACCGGCGGACCCGGCAGCGCGCCTACCTGGCCAGGGTCGAGGACGACCGCGTCGTCGTGCTCGACATCCGCGGCCGCCAAGGCCTGCCCAAGATCCCGGGGCTGACCGAGTCGATCCCCGCGCAGCAGGCGCACGCGCTGGCCGTCTGCAAGGCGCTCGCGGCACTGTCGGCCGACTACCGGGAGGTGGTGCACGAAGAAGGCGCCTTCGAGCAGTTCACCCACGCCACGTTGACGGGCAGACACGCCTTCGAGCACGAACTGGAGCTGGTACGCGAGAGCGGCTTCGCGCTGGATCGTGAGGAGTTCGCCGACGGGTTCTGCTGCATCGCGTCACCGGTGCTCAACCCGGACGGGCAGGTCGCCGCGAGCCTCGCGCTGTCGGTGCCCGCGCGACGGTTCGAGACCGATTGCATCCCGCTCATCAACGACGTGGTCGACGTCGCCACCGCCGCCAGCGAGCAGTGGCACCGCAGCGCCCACCCGGCCAACGGCAGCGGCAGCGGCGCCGCGGGTGGCGATGCGATGCGGGTTCCCCCGCCGCGGGCTTCCGCCTGGCCCAGGAGCAACGGAACGAGGGAGCACGCCGCACCGACCGGAGGTGGCGGCCAGGCGGAACCGGACATGTGAAGGAGACCGGAACAAATATGCGTCGGACGACCGAACACGGCAGGCCGCAGTCAGCAAGGCCGAAGTTAGCTAGGAGAGTGACATGAGTCGTCAGAGTCTCGCAAAGGCTCACCAGAAGATCCAGGAGTTGTCCTGGGAACCGCAATACCACGAGCCGGTGGCCCACTACGGCACCGACTACACCTTCCGTAAGTCCAGCAAGAAGGACCCGCTCAAGCAGGTCCTGCGGTCTTACTTCCCGATGCAGGAGGAAAAGGACCACCGGGTCTACGGGGCCTCCGACGGCGCCATCCGCGGGAACATGTTCCGGCAGGTGCAGGAGCGCTGGATGGAGTGGCAGAAGCTGTTCCTGTCCATCATCCCGCTGCCGGAGATTTCCGCCGCTCGGGCGATGCCGCTGCTGTTCCGCACGGTACCCAACCCGGAGCTGCACAACACGCAGGCCATCCAGATGATCGACGAGGTCAGGCACTCGACGATCCAGCAGAACCTCAAGCGCCTGTACATGAACAACTACATCGACCCGGCCGGCTTCGACAGGTCGTTGCGACACTTCCACAACGACTACTGCGGCACGATCGGCCGGCAGTTCGCCGAGGGCTTCATCACCGGTGACGCCATCACCGCGGCGAGCATCTACCTGACGATCGTGGCGGAGACGGCGTTCACGAACACCCTGTTCGTGGCGATGCCGGCCGAGGCGGCCGCCAACGGCGACTACCTGCTGCCGACGGTGTTCCACTCCGTGCAGTCCGACGAGTCGCGCCACATCAGCAACGGCTACGCCACGCTGCTCATGGCGCTGTCCGACGAGAGCAACCACGAGTTGCTCGAGCGCGACCTGCGCTATGCCTGGTGGAACAACCACGCGGTCGTCGACGCGGCCATCGGCACGTTCATCGAGTACGGCACCAAGGACCGTCGCAAGGAGCGCGAGAGCTACGCGGAGATGTGGCGGCGGTGGATCTACGACGACTACTACCGCAGCTACTTGATGCCGCTGGAGAAGTACGGCCTCGTCATCCCGCACGACCTCATCGAGGAGGCCTGGAACCGGATCTGGAACAAGGGCTACATCCACGAGGTGGCGCAGTTCTTTGCGACGGGCTGGCTGGTCAACTACTGGCGGATCGACCCGATGACCGACGAGGACTTCGAGTGGTTCGAGTACAAGTACCCGGGCTGGTACGACAAGTACGGCGCATGGTGGGAGAACTACAACCGGCTGTCGACCCCGAACGGGCACCTGCCGATCGCGTTCGAGGACGTCAACTACCAGTACCCGCACCGGTGCTGGACCTGCATGGTGCCCTGCCTGATCCGTGAGGACATCGTCATGGACACCGTCGACGGCCAGGTGCGCACGTACTGCTCGGAGCCCTGCCACTGGACCGACGCAACGGCGTTCCGGCCGACCTACAACGGCCGCGAGACGCCGAACATGGGCCAGCTGATCGGCCACCGGGAGTGGGAGACGCTCTACCACAACTGGAACCTGGCCGACATCGCCGAGGACATGGGCATCGTCCGTGACGACGGCAAGACGCTCGTGCCACAGCCGCATCTGGATCTCGACCCCAAGAAGATGTGGACGCTGGATCACCTGCGCAAGTGCCCGAACTTCCCGAGCCCCAACGTGACGCTCAACGAGATGTCACCGGAGGAGCGG
>WHTH01000043.1 GCA_009377865.1 Pseudonocardiaceae bacterium
CTCCGCCGGCAGGAAACGCGGCGGGACCACAGGCAAGGGCAACCCCTGGCTAGCAGGCACCCTCGGCGAGATCGTCGCATCGGTCGCGCGGACCGACACCTTCCTCGGCGAACGCTACCGGCGCCTGGCCCGCCGCTACGGTCGCCGGGTCCACGAGCTTGCCCGTCCCCGACTTGATTTTCGAGTTAGCCTTGCATGGTGTACGGCACGGTGTGCCCTCCTCTCGGGTCTGCATAGTTCTGCTGCGTCCTACCCGCAGCGTGTCGCGGGCAAACATCGGCCCGGATCCGGTGGGACGAGCTCACCGAGCAGAAGGTGGCGGCTATCCCGCTGCTCGGCGAGCTGCGCCCGAGCCGTTAGCCGACCTCGTTGAGCTTGCCGGTGGCGACGTCGAACACGAACCCGCGCACCTGATCGGTCTTCGGGATGAATCCGCTGGCCTTGATCCTGGCGATGGACTGCCGGACATCGGTCTCGAGATCGTCGAACGCCTCCGCGGCCCAACTCGGCTTGATGCCGGTCTCCTCCTGAATCGAGCGCTTGAACTCGTCGTCGCTGAAGGTGAGCATCCCGCAGTCGGTGTGGTGGATCAAGATGATCTCCGCCGTGCCGAGCAGCCGCTGGCTGATGGCCAGCGAGCGGATCGCATCGTCGGTGATCACACCGCCCGCGTTGCGGATGACGTGCGCCTCGCCCTCGTTGAGGCCGAGCATGCCGTAGACGCTGAGGCGAGCATCCATGCAAGCGACCACGGCGACGCCCTTGCCGGGCGGCAGCGGCAACTGCCCGGAGAAGGACTCGGCGTAGCGGTCGTTGTTGGCGAGCAGTTCGTCGGTGACGGACACAGGTTTCTCCTCGTGTGACGGGGGGTGGGGCACCGGGAGCGGCCGCGCGCCGGCTGGGGCGGGCGCGCGGCCTAGCTACAGAACTGGTCGAACGCATCGATGCGACGGCTGGGCCAGAACGGCTCGAGGTCGTCGCGGGGCATGCGTCCATCGTCATGGGTCATGGTCATCGCGGCAAGCGCTTCACTCGGACCGGGTGCCGAACAGCGTCCCGACACCACGAAGGGCAGCTACCGCAGCAGAGCCAGTGCGGCGTCGTGCAGCAGCCCGTTGGACGACAGTGCGGTGCCGCCGTCGTGCGTCGGCACGCCGTCCAGATCGGTGAATCGCCCCCCGGCCTGCTCGACGATCACCTGCACCGCAGCCACGTCCCAGGCGCTGACGACCGGTTCCGCAGCGAGGTCGATGGCGCCCTCCGCGACCAGACAGTGATGCCAGAAGTCGCCGAAGGCACGGTTCTCCCAGCAGGCGTCGACCAGCGCGAGGTAGGCCTCCCGGCTCCGATGCCGCGACCACGTGCCGAGGTGCGTGGTGGAGACGTACGCGTCGGCGAGCTCGGCCACGCCCGACACCGCGATCGGGCACGCCGCGCCGCCGGCCCCCGAGACGTGCGCGCCATGGCCTTCGGCCGCCCACCACCGCCGTCCCAACGCGGGCGCGCTGATCACGCCCACCACCGGCCGGCCGCCGTCGACCAGCGCGATCAGGGTCGCCCAGGCCGGTACACCGCGGAGGAAGTTCTTCGTCCCGTCGATCGGATCGACCAGCCAAACGCGATCGCCCGGTCCGATCCCGCCGCGCTCCTCACCGATCACCGCATCGTCGGGCCGCTTGATGGCGAGTTGCGCGCGTACGGCGTCCTCCACAGCCAAGTCGGCATCGGTCACCGGCGTTCGATCAGGTTTGCGATCGACCTGCAGGTCGTGCGCCGTGAACCTGCTCACGGTGATGGCATCGGCCACATCCGCCACCGTGCGCGCGAGCGCCAGGTCATCCTCCCGGTCCGTCACGGTACGAATGCTGCCACGGGTTCCGGACCCAGCACGGGGCTGATACCGCCGCCGCGGCGAGGAGTGCGTCGGCGGTCATACTGTGAGCACTGTGACCACCGTGCTGCTCGCTGAGGACGACACCGGCATCGCCGAGCCGCTGTCGCGCGCGCTGCAACGCGAGGGACACCAGGTGATAACGGCGGTGGACGGCCCGACCGCGCTGCAGCACGCCTCCGACGCAGATGTGGACCTGCTGGTGCTCGATCTCGGACTACCCGGGATGGACGGCCTGGACATCTGCCGGCGGGTCCGCAAGCAACGGCCGGAGCTGCCGGTGCTGATGCTCACCGCGCGTACCGACGAGGTCGACTTCGTGGTGGGCCTCGACGCCGGTGCCGACGACTACGTAGGCAAGCCGTTCCGCCTCGCCGAGCTGATGGCGCGGGTGCGGGCGCTGCTGCGGCGCACCAACCCGGACGCGCTGGAGGCCGGCGGGGTGCGGATGGAGCTGTCCGCCCGCCGGGTGCTCGTCGACGGCGCTGAGGTGGGGCTGGCGAACAAGGAGTTCGAGCTGCTCCGAGTGCTGCTGCAGCGCGCCGGGCAGGTCGTCAGCCGCGACGAGATCCACCGGGACGTGTGGCGTGACCCGGAGCGCAAGACGTCGAAGACCCTCGACATGCACGTGTCGTGGTTGCGCCGCAAGATCGGGGGCAGGCACATCGCCACGGTGCGCGGCGTCGGCTTCCGGTTCAACGTGGACTGAATCGTGCGCCGCCGGATCCTGCAGTCGACGGTGCTGGTGGTCGCGCTGACCGGCCTGGTGCTCGGCGTGCCGCTGGGCCTGGCGACCTGGCGGCTGGTCGAGGACTTCACCCGCGCCGACCTGCTCGTCCGGCTGGAGGACGTGGTGTCCGTCTTCGCGGGCCGGCAGGTGCCGCCCGACCTGCGTGTGGTCAGGCTTGCGGTGCCGCCGGATGGGCAGCTGGTGGTGGCCTCCCCGTCGATCGGGCGCTCGACCCTCGGGCCGGATCCGGGCCCTGGCGCCGTCGTGGAGACGCTGCCGATGGGGCAACGCGGCGAGGCGAGCCTGGCGGTGCCGGGCGAGCAGGTGTTGCAGCAGCAGTTGCAGACCACCGCGCTGGTGGCGTTTCTCGTCGTGCTGTCCGTCGGCGTCGGGGTGACCGTTGCGATGGTAACCGCGCGGCGGCTGGCGGGGCCGTTGCAGGACGTCGCGGACCGTGCGGCCCGGCTCGGTGGCGGGGACTTCCGGCCGGTGCCCCGGCGTCATGGGGTCCCCGAACTGGATCGGGTGGCCGACGTGCTCGACAGCTCCGCCGAGGCGCTGGCTCAGCTGGTGCAGCGGGAGCGCGATCTCGTCGGTGACGTCTCGCACCAGCTCCGGAGCCGGCTGACGGCACTGCAGCTGCGGCTCGACGAGCTCGCGTCGCACCCCGACGCCGACCCGTCCGCCGAAGCCGAGGCCGCGCTGGAACAGGCCGAACGGCTCGGCGCGGTGCTCGACGAGTTACTGCAGGCCGCCGAGGTGGCCAGAGCGGCCAGCGCCGAGCCGGTCGACCTCACCGCACTGCTGCTCGAGGTCGGCAACGACTGGCAACGTCCGGTCGAGTCGCAGCGCCGAGCGCTGCGGCTGCGCGTCCCCGACGGGTTGCTGGCGAGGGTCACACCCGGCCGGGTGCGCGAGGCGATCGGCGTGCTCATCGACAACGCGCTGCGCTACGGCGGTGGGACGATCACGCTGTCCGCCCGTCCCGGTGGCTCCACCCGCGAGGGCATGGTCGTCGTGGAGGTCAGCGATACCGGCGCCGGGGTTCCGGAGGCGCTGGCACCGCATGTCTTCGACCGGGGGGTCTCCGGGGCCTCGTCCACCGGGGTCGGGCTCGCCCTGGCGCGGGCGCTGGTGGAGGCCGATGGCGGACGGCTCGAGCTCAGCTCGTCGCAGTCGGCCACCTTCGCCCTGTACCTGCGCGTGCCCAGGGCCGATGACGTCGCCGGGTCACCACGTCCCGTCTCGGGCGCCGTGCGCTGAGCTGTCCGGGAAGACGTAGCGCCGGAACGCCCACCACCGGAAGACCATCGCGAGCACCGTGCCGATGAGGTTGGCGCTCGCGAAGTCGGCGATCTCCTGCACGAGCAGGCTGACCTGCGGAGTCTGCAGGTCCAGGACGTAGCGTGACAGCCACAGTGGAGTGGCGTTGATCACCAGGCCGACCCCGCAGACCGTGAAGAACAGCGCCGCTTCGTGATGGCGCTCCCGGCCCCCCCGGGTGCGAAACGACCACTCGCGGTTGAGCACGTAGGAGACGATCGTGGCCACCAGTACGGCGACGATCTTGGCCGTCACCGGTTTGGGCTCAAGAACGGTGATCTTCAGGCCGGTGAACAGCACGATGTCGACCATGTAGGTGATCGCCCCGACGAGGGCGAACTTCACGAGCTCGCGGTGGCGCAGCGCGATGTCACGGAAGGGTTGTGGGACCCGGATGAGCACGGAGTCGACCACGGACACCCCGGCAGTCTACGGAGCGCTCGGACAGCGACGGGTTACCCTCACGGTCCCGTGGACCCTCGTACCGGCAACCCCGTCGTCGGGATGGTGGGCGCCGGGCAGCTGGCCCGGATGACGCAGCAGGCGGCGGTCGCACTGGGACTGTCGTTGCGGCTGCTGGCAGCAAGGGCGGACGACCCCGCCGCGCTGGTGACCCCGGACGTGGTCGTCGGCGGGCACACCGACCTCGATGCGCTGCGCGGCTTCGCCGCCGGCTGCGACGTCCTCACCTTCGATCATGAGCACGTGCCGCGGCAGCACCTGCACGCACTGGTCGACGCGGGCGTGGTGGTCCATCCCGGTCCCGCGGCGCTGCGCCACGCGCAGGACAAGCTCGTGATGCGCGCGAAGCTGGCAGGGCTCGGCGTCGCCGTACCGGCCTTTCGCGAGGTAACAATGGTGGCCGACGTTGTGCGCTTCGGTGCCGATCACGGCTGGCCATGCGTGCTCAAAGCGGCCCGCGGCGGCTACGACGGGCGTGGCGTCTGGATGCTCAACACCCCCAGCAGCGCGCGGCGGCTGATCCCGGAACTGCTCGACGCCGGCACTGCGTTGCTGGTCGAGCAGTGCGTGCCGATGCGGCGCGAGCTCGCCGCGATGGTGGCCCGCTCACCGTTCGGCCAGGCGGCGACCTGGCCTGCCGTACAGACCGTGCAGCGCGACGGTGTCTGCGTCGAGGTGCTGGCGCCCGCCCCCGAACTCGACCCACGCACCGCCGAGGACGCCGAGGAGCTCGCGCTGCGGGTGGCGGGCGAGCTGGGCGTCACCGGGCTGCTCGCCGTCGAGCTCTTCGAGACCCCCGACCGCAAGCTCCTCGTCAACGAGCTCGCGATGCGGCCGCACAACAGCGGGCACTGGACGATCGAGGGCGCGACCACGTCGCAGTTCGAGCAGCACCTGCGGGCCGTGCTGGACTACCCACTGGGCTCGACGACCGCGCTGGCGCCGGTCGCGGTGATGGCCAACGTCCTCGGCGGCACGGCCCCCCCCACGATGGCCCTCGACGAGCGGCTGCACCACATGATGGCCCGCTACCCTGCGGCGAAGGCGCACCTCTACGGCAAGGCTGAGCGGCCGGGGCGCAAGATCGGGCACGTGACGATGCTGGGGGAGCGGTTCGCTCCGGTACGCGAGACAGCGGTGACGGCCGCGGAGTTCCTCGCGACCGGCCGGTGGGCCGACGGACGGGAGGTGCACTGATGACCCCGCTGATCGGAGTGATCATGGGCAGCGACTCGGACTGGCCGGTGATGCGCGCGGCCGCCGAGGCCCTCGAGGAGTTCGACGTGGCGTACGAGGTGGCGGTGGTCTCGGCGCACCGGACCCCGGCCCGGATGCTGTCCTACGCGCAGCAGGCCGCCGGCCGTGGCCTGCGCGTGGTCATCGCCGGTGCCGGTGGTGCGGCGCACCTGCCCGGAATGGTCGCGTCGGCCACGGTGCTGCCGGTGATCGGCGTGCCGGTACCGCTGGCGCACCTCGACGGGCTGGACTCGCTGCTGTCGATGGTGCAGATGCCCGCCGGGGTGCCGGTGGCGACGGTGTCGGTGGGTGGCGCGCGCAACGCCGGGCTGCTCGCGGTCCGCATCCTCGCCTCGTCCGACCCGGCGCTGGCGCAGCGGATGGCCGAGTTCCAGCGCGTCCAGGAGCAGCGGGTGCTCGACAACGACGACGCGCTGCGCGCCGACCTCGATCGCTGACCCGCCGGCGATCAACTACCGCGGGCTTCGGGTCGCCCGCGCGCCGGTGTGTCGTCACCGCCGGTGAGCTTGTCGCGGGCGCGCTCGATCGGTCCGCGCTCTCCCCGCAAGCCGGTGACGCGCTGGATGTCGTCCTTGATCCCGACGACGTCGTTGCGGATGGAGTTCACGTCGCCGGCGAGTTCCCTCGTGGTGCGTTCGAGCGTGACGAGGCGGTCGTCGATCGGCGCGAGGTCCTCGTGCAGCGCGTCCACCTTGGTGTGCAGCCCACCCACAGTGCGGTTGAGGTGCGACCGCTCGCTCTCCAGTGCCGTGATCACCTGGAGAACGGCGTCGAGCCGCGTCGCGAGACCTTCGTTGATGCGCTCCAGGGTGGCGATCATGTCGCCCAGCGGCTCGGTCCGCTCGCGGACGACGGCGAGCTCCGAGCGAATCGCAGGCACGTCGCGGACCGACTCGACCAGCTCGCCGAGCGCATCGAGTACCCGCGCAGGGAAGCGCAGCGGCGCGAGCAGGCTTGTCAGCACGCCGCCTTGGTCGGGTGCCTCGGAGGCCCGGCGTTGCGTGGTGGCGTCCTCCTCGGACATGGCTCCTCCTTCGGTTGGTCGCCTGGGTGCGACCTTACCGGGATTTCCGCAGGTCGCAGGGTCGAACCACCCGCCCCTGGCGCTACCGGAGTGGTCGGACGCCGTCGAGCGGGGGCAGGTCGGAGCCGAGCGCGACGGTGACCCGCTCCTGGTCGCAGCGCCGCTGCAGCGCTGCCGGGTTGGCGGCGGGATCCGTCCCGGTGCACTGCACCAGCGAGGCGCCGGCGGCGAGCACGGTCAGTAGCGGGCCTGGATCCCAGCTCCAGGAATCGGTACACAGCACGCGGTCTTCGGGTCCGAGGCCGAGCTCGGTAGCCCGGCGGCGGGCCGCATCGACGAGCTGCTCGACGGTGGCATCAGGCGTGGCGGGCGCGGTGTCGGGCAGCGGCGCGGCGGCGAACTCGTCACCGTGCCCCCGGACCTCGCTCGCGTAGTCACGGACCCCGGGCGGCAGCACCGGGACGCCGGCGCCGAGCGCGTCGAGTGACACCGCGGCGAGCTCACCGGCCCCTTCGGCATCGGCCACCCGTTCGACACCGCACAGCGCGACCTCCGCGCCGTCGGCCTCGGGTGTCACCACACCGCCGCACCACCAGGCGCCGAGCAGCACGCCGGCGGTCTGCCAGTGCGCCGGCAGCAGCACGGCGACGCCATCCCCGGGCGCCACGTCGAGCTCGTCGCGCAACCAGTTGGCGGTCTTGGCCGCCCAGTTCGCCAGGGTGGCCCCGGACAGCTCGACCCGTCCGCCGGTGGCGTCGTCGTAGTGGGTGATACGGGGCCGGGCCGCGTCCTCGCGCAGCAGCGGTCCGAGCAGCGCCTCGGTGACGGTCAGTCCACGCACGGCACGTCTCCCGCGGTGAGTGGTGGCTGGGGAGGTGGTGGGGCCTGTTTCGGCGCGGGCGCCACCGCAGCGGACCCGTCGAGCTGCACTACCGGGTCGCCGGTCAGGTCCTGCGTGCCCGGGCCGCCGTAGTCGTCGCCGAGGTAGACCGCCACGGTGCCGGGCACGAGGCCGGCGTCCTCTTCGGTGGGCAGGTCGCCCAGCGCTTCGGCGACGGCGCCACCCTGGTCGGCCTCGCCGGGTGCGTGACGCACGACGCTGGTCGTCGCCGGCTCGGCGTTGGCGACGACGCCCGCGCCGAAGCCCGCTGCTCCGAGCTCCTCGGAGACCCTGCCGGCGAGCCCGGTGGCACCGGAGGCGTTGAGCACGTCGACCGTGGTGGCGGCGTTGTCACCGGCAGTGGGGGGCGCGGCTGGTGCCGGATCGACGACATCGGAGACGAACTGCTCCACGACCTCCGGGTCGACCTCGAGCCCCGCGCCCTCGTCGGTGTCGGTGTCACCGACGACGGGAACGGTGACGAACTCGACGTCGCCGGCGGCGAGCCCCTGCAGCCGGGCGGCGAATTCCAGCACGTTGAGGTCCTGGTCGAGCACCAGCGCCTGTTGCGTGGCATCGATCAGCTCGCGGATCCGCGCGGGGTTGGACAGCGTGTTCGCGGAGAGCACCTTGTCTGCGAGGCTGGCCAGGAAGACCTGCTGGCGCACCACCCGGTCGAGGTCTCCGCGCGGCAGGCCATCGCGCTGCCGCACGAATGCCAGCGCGTCGGTGCCGGAGATCGCCTGCCTTCCGGCCGGGAAGTCCGCGCCGGAGGCCTCGTCGTCCACCGGCTCCTTGAGGCACACCTCGACTCCGCCGACGGCCTCGGTCAGCTTGGCGAAACCGAGCAGGTTGACCTCGGCGTAGTGGTCGATGCTCGCGCCGGTGAGCTTCTCGACGGTCTTGACCATGAACTGCCGCCCGGCTGCGACCGACTCCGTGTGCACCTGTGCGGGATCAGCGCCCTGCTCGACCAGATCGCTGGCCGTCTCGTTCTTGGCGCGGGCGAACGCGGAGTTGAGCTTGTGCTGGCCGTACTCCTCGGGCATGTCGACGTAGAGATCCCGGGGCAGCGAGAGGCCCACCGCTTTGCTCCCGTCGTTGGGGATCCGTACCAGGATCATGGTGTCGGTGAGGTCAGCCTCGTTGTCGGCGGCTCGGATCTCTTCGAGCACCTCGGGCGGCAGCGGGTTGCCCTGCGCATCGGTACGGCTGGCGTTGCCGATCAGCAGGATGTCGGTGGCGCCGTCGGGGGCGTTGAAGCCGGTGACGTCCGCGGTCGTCAGACCGTCCTGCAGGTCCTGGAACGTCGCCCAGCCCAGCCCGGTCAGGCTCAGCACGAGCGCCGACACGACGGCCAGCACGACCTTGGCGTTTCGCAGCGCCCGGTTCCGGCCGGGAGGGGCCGGCGGTGCAGCCCGCCGCGCACGCCGCCGGCCTGACGTTGGCCGCGGTGACGGCGAGGGGGGCTGGGCCGACGACCGTGGCTGGGCCGACGGCCGGGGCGGTGGTGGCGACGCCCGCGGTGGCACCCTCGGTCGCCTGCCCGGAGGCGGCTGTGGGGGACCGTCCTCCGGGCCCCGGCTTGGTGGCAAACCGCCCGTCGGGCCGCCCCGGGGGTGGGGACGGCCCCGCCTCCCGGCGGGATCGTCGGGCCCCGGCGGCCTGTCCTCCACGTGCCCTCCTGCGTCCTGCGGGTGCTGCCGGACGGCCGTCAGGCTATCGGTACACCACTTCCCTACGGTGTAGCAGCCTCCCGGTGCGGCAACCTCCAGTACTACAGACGCGAGCACCCGCCCGAAGGTTGTCCGCATCGTGACAGACTGCCTCCGAAAGGGTGACGTTGCGAGGAGGGACGGGCGATGCGGCTGCTGGTCACCGGTGGCGCGGGGTTCATCGGCTCGACGTTCGTGCGCCGGGCGCTGCAGGGCCACGAGCCCGCGTTGCACGGCGCCGAGATCGTGGTGCTCGACAAGCTGACCTATGCGGGCAACGAGGCCAACCTGGCGCCGGTGTCGGAGCAGCCGCGGCTGCGCTTCGTCAAGGGCGACATCACCGACCGGCGGCTCGTCCGCGACCTGATGGGCAGTGTGGACGCGGTCGTGCACTTCGCGGCGGAATCCCACGTCGACCGCTCGATCGTCGGTGCCGACCCGTTCGTCGTGACCAATGTGGTCGGCACCCAGATCCTGCTGCAATCGGCGCTGGAGACCGGAGTGGACCGGTTCGTGCAGATCTCGACCGACGAGGTGTACGGCTCGATCGAGTCGGGCTCGTGGTCCGAGCGCGACCCGCTGGAGCCGAACTCGCCGTACTCGGCGTCGAAGGCCAGTTCGGACCTGCTCGCCCGCGCCTACGCGCGCACCCACGGCATGGACGTGCGGATCACCCGGTGCTCGAACAACTACGGTCCTTACCAGTACCCGGAGAAGGTCATCCCGCTGTTCGTCACGAACCTGCTCGACGGTCGGCAGGTCCCGCTCTACGGCGACGGCCGCAACGTGCGGGACTGGCTGCACGTCGACGACCACTGCCGCGGCATCACACTGGTGCTCGAGCAGGGCCGCGCCGGCGAGATCTACAACATCGGCGGGGGGAGCGAGCTGACCAACCGCGAGCTGACCGGCCGGTTGCTCGGGGCCCTGGGCGCGGACTGGTCGATGGTGAACCGTGTCGCCGACCGCAAGGCTCACGACCGCCGGTACTCGCTGGACTGGAGCAAGATCCGCGACGAATTGGGTTACGCGCCGAGGGTCTCGTTCGACGAGGGGTTGGCCGCCACCGTGCGCTGGTACGCCGACAACCGGGCCTGGTGGGAGCCGCCCGAGCACAGCAACGTGGTCGCCCGGTGAGTGCCGAAGACCTGCTTGCAGGGTCGAGCATCAGCACCGCGCTGCTGGTCACCGGGGGTCATGGCCAGCTCGGTCGTGATCTGGTCGATGCCGCGAACCGGCACGGCTTCGGGTTCGTGACGGCCGCTGACCTGCCGATGCTGGATATCACGGACAGCACAAGCGTGCGGGCCGGGCTGACGTCGCTGGTAGCGCGGGCGCGGGTCGACGCGCTGCGGCCTGTTGTGATCAACGCGGCGGCATACACCGCTGTCGACGCCGCAGAGAGTGACGTCGAGCGGGCGTACGGGGTCAACGCGCACGGACCGGCCGTGCTCGCCGAGGCCTGTGCCGAGCACGGTGTGCACCTGCTGCACGTCTCGACCGACTACGTCTTCGACGGTGACGCCACCGCGCCCTACCGTCCGGAGGACGAGACGGCGCCCCGTTCGAGATACGGGCGCAGCAAGCTCGCCGGCGAGCTTGCGGTACTCGCCGCGGAGTGCCCCGCACACGTGGTGCGCACGGCCTGGCTCTACGGGGCGCACGGCGGCAACTTCGTGCGCACCATGGCCCGGTTGGAGCGCTCCCGCGAGACGGTCGATGTGGTCGACGACCAGCGCGGCAGTCCGACCTGGACGGCCGACCTCGCCGCCGGGCTGGTGGGGCTCGCGGCGGCTGCGGATCGGGTCCCGCCCGGGGTGCTGCACTGCGTCAACTCGGGGGAGACCACCTGGTTCGGCCTGGCGCAGGCGGTGTTCACCGAACTCGGTGCCGATCCGAGCCGGGTGCGCCCGACCACCACCGCCGACTTCACCCGCCCCGCCCCCCGTCCGGCCAACTCAGTGCTCGACACCGCGTGCTGGACCGCCGCCGGCTTGCCCGCGCTGCGTCCGTGGCGCGACGCGTTGTCCGCTGCGGTCGCTGCCGGCGTGCTTGTGGACAGGTCGTGAGTGGCCTCTGGTCCGCGGCGAGCCGCAGCCACGCATCGCCACTCACGGGGCGAAGCCCTCGAGGAGCGGGCCGGCGGCAATGCCCAGTGCGAGTGCCAGCACGGCTGCGACGAGTGCCGTGGCGGTTGCCCACCGGGTGTCGATCGCAGCGAGCACGGCAGTGCCCCCCGGGCCGTCCGAGCCGGTCGCAGCGGATGCCGTTTCGCGGGCGAACGCCGGCGCCAGCCAGCGCAGGTAGTAGTACAGACTCGCCACGGTGTTGATCGCGGCCACCACGACCAGCCATTGCATCCCGCCGTCCCAGGTAGCGGAGAACACCGTCAGTTTCCCGACGAACACCGCCGTCGGAGGTGTGCCGACCAGCCCCAGCAGGCACACCAGCAAGGCCCCGATCAGCGCGGGCCGTCGCCGGCCCAGTCCGCGGTACGCGTCGAGCGTGTCGTGCTGCGGCAGCGCGCCGACCACGGCGAACGCGCCGAGGTTGGTGACCGCGTAGGCCGCGAGGTAGAACAGCAGCGCAGCCAGTGCCTGCTCGGAGCGCCCGGCCACCGCGACGGCCATCAGCAGGTAGCCGACCTGGCTGACCGTGGAGTAGGCGAGCAACCGGCGCGGTCTGTCCTGGGTGAACGCGGCGAGGTTGCCCAGCGTGATGCTGGCCACGGCCAGCAGCGCGACCAGCAGCCGCCAGTCGACGACGGTGTCCGGGACCGTGACGAGCAACCGGTACGCGGCGACCAGCCCGCCGATCTTGGGCACCGTGGTCAGGAATGCCGCGGCCGGGGTGGTGGCACCGTCGACGGCGTCGGGAACCCAGAAGTGCGCCGGCACGGCGCCGATCTTGAACAGCAGCCCGGCCAGCGTGGCCACCACCCCGAGCGCGACGGCGGCGGCCGGCGCGCCGGGCAGCCCGGCGGCCAGCGCCGCGTATGTGGTGCCACCGCCGACGCCGAACAGCACGGCGATCCCGAGCAGCATGGTGATTCCCAGCAGCGCGCCGAGCAGGTACAGCTTCAGCGCGGCCTCGGCGCCGCGGGCGTCGCGCCCCCAGCCGGCCAGCGCGTAGAGCGGGATCGACGCCAGCAGGTACCCGACGGCGAGTACCAGCAGTTCGGCGGCACCGGCGAGCACCACCGTGCCGAGGCTGGCCAGCAGCACGAGCACCGCGAACTCGGTCTCGCGTGGTGACCCGGTGATCCGGGGCCGCGCCAGCGCGAGCGACAGCAGCGCCGCGATCGCCACGATGATCCTCGTGGCCGTTGTGGCGACATCGACGGCGTAGGAGGACTCGTAGATCGTCCGGGCAGCGCCCCCGGCGGCGGCGAGCGCGGCGAGCCCCGACGCGCCCACCGCCACCGCGGCGAGCAGTGTCGCCACCCACTGCCGGTGCCGGGGCAGAAACGACCCGGCCAGCAGCGCCACGATGGCACCGGCGAGCAGCAACATTTCGGGCAGCAGTGCGAGCGTGTCCTCCTGCATCCCGTTCATCGCGCGACCAGCTCGACGACGGCGCGGCTCGCCGGTTCGATGACGTCGAGCAGCGGCGCCGGGAAGACCCCGATGAGCAGCACCAGCACCAGCAGCGGTGCGATCGCCCAGCTCTCGCTCGGGCGCACGTCGGCAACGCCGGGCAGCTCATGTCTGCGTGGTCCGAGGAACAGCCGGTGCAGCGCCCAGAGCAGCAGCCCGGCGGTGAGCAGGATGCCCAGCAGCGCCGCTGCGGTCGCGACCGGTGCGGAGCCCAGGCTGCCCGCGAAGATCTGGAACTCGGCGATGAACCCGGAGAACCCGGGCAGGCCGAGACTGGCGAAGGCCGCGACGGCCGTCAGCGTCGCGAACCGGGGCGTGTCGGCCGCGAGCCCACCGTAGGCGTCCAACTCGTAGCTCCCGCCCCGGTCGGCCAGCACCCCGGCGAGCAGGAACAGCGCCGCGGTGATCAGGCCGTGGCTGACCATCTGGGTCACCGCACCGGTCACGGCGACTGTCCGGGCGGTCGGGTCGGTGCCCGCCACGATGCCGGCGGCGCCGACGGCCAGCAGGATGTAGCCCATGTGGTTGACGCTGGTGTAGGCCACCATTCGCTTGAAGCTGGTCTGCGCCAGCGCGACGAGCGCGCCGTAGAGCACCGAGATGACCCCGACGACGACGATGACGGTGGCGTAGCCGCGCCAGGCGTCCGGCAGCATCGGCATCGCGATCCGCACGAACCCGTAGGTGCCCATCTTGAGCAGCACCCCAGCGAGCACGGCGGAGCCGGCGGCGGGGGCGTCGGTGTGCGCCGGGGGCAGCCAGGTGTGGAACGGGATCGTCGGCGTCTTGATCGCCAGCCCGATCAGTATCGCGGTGAGCACCAGGCCGCCGGCGGCTCCGGATCCGGCCAGCGGGGCGGTACGGGTCAGCTCGACCATGTCGAAGGTGTGCGGATCGGCTGCCACGTAGAGCCCGATGAACCCCAGCAGCAGCGCCAGCGAGCCGAGGAAGGTGTAGAGGAAGAACGTCAACGCCGATCGGGCGGCGTCGCGGCCGTGTCCCCAGCCCGCGATGACGAAGTACATCCCCACGATGGACAGGTCGAAGAAGACGAAGAACAGGATGAGGTCCAGCGCGGCGAACAGCCCCATGCAGGTGGTCTGCAGCGCGAGGAACAGTGCGGCGAACGGCCGGGGCCGGTTCTGTTCGGCCAACGAGTAGACAGCGGCGGCGAGGAACACCACCGCGGTCATCGCCAGCAGCGGCAACGACAGCCCGTCCACGCCGACGTGGTAGCTCGACCCCGCTGCCGGGATCCACGCCACCGCAGTCTCGTAGCCGATGCCCGGCCCCTGGTAGCCGATCCACAATGCGGCGACCAGCACCACCTCGACCGCCGATGCGACGACCCACGTCCATCGTGCTGCCGCGTCGGGGACACCCCGCCAGCCGGCCAGCACCGCCGCCGGCAGCAGCGGCAGGAAGATCAGCACCGAGAGCACGGTCAGCTCACCACCAGCAGCAGCACGACCGCGGCGGCGAGCACCACGGCGGCCTGCGCGTAATAGTGGTGCAGCTGCCCGGTCTGCGGACGCCGCGCCAGCTGCCCGAGCCTGCGGGCGCCGTCCGTGACGCGCCGCACCGCTCCGCCGTGCAGGCCGGCGTCGTCGGCGGTGGCCGCACCGGCAGCCAGCCGCCGGGCAGCCGGAGCCGTGGCGAGCACCGCGGCATGCAGCACCCGGTCGTCGAACCGGGCCAGCGCGGTGGCCAGCGCGAGCACCGGCCGTACCGCGACGGCGTGCGCGGCCGCCTCCAGATTCAGCCAGTTGCGGGCCCACCCCGGCGCGGGCAGCAGCCGCGGCATCGCCACCACGAGCGCGGTGACGGCCAGCGCCAGCAGCCCGGTGAGCACCAGCTTCTGCGGCGAGATCGGCGGCGAGAGCTCGCCCAGCGCGGCACCGAACCACGGCAGCGCGAGCACGCCCAGCACCGCCGCACCGATCGCGAGCAGCGCCAGCGGTAGTCGACCCCGTTTCGGAACCGAAACGGGGTTTCGGGCAGCGCTGAGACCCCGTTTCGGCTCCGAAACGGGGTCGGTCAGCAGCAGTCCGAGGGCCTTGGCCGCGTATGCGGCGGACAGCAGGGCGGCGGCCAGCGTGACGAGATACAGCGCGAACGAGCGCTGCCCGGCGGCGGCGAGCACCGCGTCCTTGGTGGCCCACAGCGACAGCGGGGGCACACCGGCCAGCGCCAGCAGCCCCACCACGGCACCGGCCCCGACGACGGGGTGGGCCCGGGCGGCGCCCCGCAGTGCGGCGAGCTGCTGGGTGCCCAGCGTGGCAAGCCATGCCCCGGCGGCCAGGAACAGCAGCGACTTCACCGCGGCGTGCCCCACCAGGTGTGCGGTGCCGGCGGTCACCCCGCCGTAGGCGGCCGTTCCCGCGCCGAGTACGACGAACCCGAGCTGTGCGCTGGTTGAGGCGGCCAGCAACTGCTTGAGGTCGGACTGGGCGATCGCGACCGCCCCGAGTACCAGCGCCGTGAGCGCCCCGCCCCACGCGGCGACGCCGGCCGCCCAGCCGGCAGCGCCGAGCAGCGGAGCCGTCCGCAGCAGCAGGTAGCCACCCATCGCGACCATCGCGGCGGAGTGCAGCAGCGCGGACACCGGGCTCGGGCCGTCCATCGCGCGGGACAGCCAGAACGAGAACGGCAGCTGCGCCGCCTTCCCGAACGCCGCGGCCAGCACGCCGGCTGCGGCGACGTGCAACCACGGCGCCGGCAGCCCCGCCAGCCCGTCCAGGCCGAAGTTAGGTAAGCCCAGCCCCGCGCCGGCGGCCAGCGCGGCGCCTGCCGCCAGGTACAGCCCCAGATCCCCCGCCCGGGTAGTCAGGAACGCCATGGCGCCCGAGTCGGCGTGGCGGTCCGAGCGCCAGTGGTGCGCGATCAGCGCGTAGGAGGTGGCGCCCATCATTTCCCAGGCCAGCAGCAGCCCGACCAGATTCGCCGCGGTCACGGTGAGCAGCACGGCCGAGAGGAACAGCAGCATGAGCCCGAAGAACCGGGCCCTCGCGTCGTCGATCTCGGCCGCGGCGGCCAGCAGCACCAGCAGTCCCACCGCGGCCACCGTGATCGCCACGACCGCGGCCAGGCCGTCGGTGACCAGGGTCAGTGGCGCTGACGGCAGGAACGGGGCGGACGCGGTCGGCCGCGCGATCGCGACGACCACGGCGAGCAGCAGCGCTGCCGTGGCGGTGAGCAGTGCGACGGTGGGCGCGGCGCGGTCGAGCCATTGCCGCCAGATCACCAGCGCAGCGCCCGCGACGGCGGGCAGCCCGACGAGTCCCCACAGCAGCAGGCTCATCCCTGCAGCTCCGCGGCCATGTCGGTGATGTCCGCCCCGGCGTCGCGATAGAGCAGCGTGGTCACCGCGAAGCCCATGGCCATCTCCACGGTCATCGCTGCGATCACCACAAGCACCAGGACCTGGCCGCCGGGTGCGGCGGGCAGCAGGAAGTACCAGAACGCGGCGGCCGCGACGATCACACCGTTGAGCATGAGCTCCAGCCCCATCATGATCATCACAACGGACTGCTGCGACAGCGCCCCGTAGAGCCCGACCCCGATCAGGCCGGAGGCCAGCAGCAGGAACAGCTGCAGACTCACGCGCCCACCTCCTCGTGCTGCTGCGACTCGGTGGGCTCGGTGTCGTAGCGGTTGCGGGCCGAGGCCAGCACCAGCGCGGCGACGATGGTGGCGAAGAGCACCGCGCTGATCCCCATCATCACCAGCATCTTCGAACCCATGATCGCCTCGCCGAGTGCGCGGGTCGGCTCGGCCGGAACCTGCCCACGCCGCGAGGGCCAGGGGATCAGCAGGCTGCCGGCGGCCAGCACGAGGAAAGTCCCGATCGCGATGGCCAGCGCGCCACGGTTGTTGTGCAGCATCGACATCGGCATCAGGCCGGCCGGATTCATCATGAACATGATCATGAATACAGCCATGATCGCCATCTCCATCACCATCATCAGGATGGTGATCACCCCGAGGTAGGCGGCGTGCAGCAGCAGCAACTCGGCGCCGACGGCGACGAACGACAGCGCCAGCGCCCAGGTCGCGCGGGCCATCGAGTCCACCCAGAACACCGCGGCACCGGCGGCGAGCGAGATGAACATCTCGACGACCGCCTCGACTCCCACCTGCGCGACCACCACCGCCCACGGGTACATGAACAGCATCTCGACGTCGAAGGCGAGGAACAGCAGGCTCAGCGCGTACCAGCGGGCGTGAAACCGCGACACCGCATGCTCGGACGGCCGGTGACCGGACAGGAACGGGCCGGCGCGCAGCGGGTCAGCGGCGACAGCGGTGGCGCGGTGTGCACAGTGGACTGCTGCGACAACGGCTGCGGCCATCACGAGCATCACTAGCACGGCCACGAACCCGCCCACGATCACACCTCCTCACGCCGCGGCTCGCCCTGCCCGGGCATCGGGACACTCACCGGTCGAGGGGCCGTGGGACAGCCTCCCGGATCCCGGCAAGCTGTGCGCGCGTGGATCAACACGGCGCCGGAGTTCATACCGGACACGGTGTAGGTGTTCTGCGTCACCGGACTCCTGCCATTCCAAATACACCTTACCCCTAGTGGGTATCTGCTGCGAAGGTAGCAGGATCTCGCCGGATACGCCAGGGGGGTATTAGTTGGCGTGCCATTCCGTTCCGAACGCCGCCGATGGGTGCACGTGAGCGCGGTCGAGCGCGACATCGCTAGCAGGCTCCCGGCGGGCCTCACAGTGGCGAGTGCGGGCGCGGGACCGGCCGCAACCGACATGGTTCGCGCTCGTCAGCCTTACCGCATGTGATCGACCTGGGGTGGGTACGGTGATAGCTGGAACACGGTCCAGGTTGTCAGGAGTGCCGTGGTGGATGACGAACGCATGATCGGGCGACGGCTGCGGGAGATCCGCAGCTGGCGGGGCCTGTCGCTGACGGTGACCGCCGAGCTGGCAGGGCTGTCGGCCGGGTACCTGTCGCGCATTGAGCGCGGGTTGCGGCCGGTGCAGCGGCGATCCACGCTGGAGGCACTCGCGTCGGCGCTGCAGGTCTCGCCGTCCGAGATCACCGGCCAGCCCTACGCGCCGTCCACCGAGAGCGAGGCCGTGGCCCACTCGGCGGCCCCGGCGCTGCGCGCCGTGCTACGTGACATCGAGCTGGGCGAACCGCTCACCGCAGCGCCGCGGGCGCTGGGGCAGCTGCGCGGCGAGGTGGCCGCTGTCAACGCGGCCTGCGCCGCCTCTGACTACGGCACGCTCGGCGACACCGTGCCCGACCTGCTCAGCGACCTACATACCCTGACCGCGGGACAGGACAGCAGCGAGGCGCGGCGACTGCTTGCCGACACGCTGCACGCAGCCTTCTACCTGGCCAAGGATCTCGGGCACGGCGACCTCGCATGGATGGTCGCCGGGCACCTGCACGCCACGGCACAGGCCATCGGCGAACCGGAGTGGACCGCGTTGGCCGACTTCGTCCGCGCCCACGCCACCGTCGGACTCCACGCGCGCGAGCGCGGGCTGGCACTGGCCGAGCGCAGCGCCGACGCGCTGACCCTCGAAGACGGGCCGGTCGTACAGGTCTACGGCATGCTGCACCTGTCGGCCGCGCTGCAGTCCGCCGTCACCGGCGCCGCCGACAGCGCACGCGCCCACTTGGCTGAAGCCGCAGACACCGCGCACCGCACCGGCGACGGCACTTTCGGCGGCTTGCACTTCGGACCCCGCAACGTCGGCGTGTGGCGAGTCGCCCTGACGCTGGAGCTCGGCGAGCCCGGCCGGGTAGTCGAGCTGGCACGCGACGTGGACGTGGGCGCCATCCCCTCGACTGGGCGGCAGGCGACGTTCTACGGCGATGTCGGGCGCGGGCTGGCCACTATCCGCGGCCGCGAGACGCAAGCCGTCGAGGCACTGTGTCGCGCCGAGGTGCTTGCCCCGGAGCGCACCCGCCACAGCCCGTACGTGCGCGAGACGGTGACCGATCTGCTGCGGCGGGCGCGGCGCGACGCTGGTGGCCGGGAGCTGCGCGGCATGGCTTACCGCATCGGGCTCGCCGTCTAGCGCTCACCCCTGCTCGGCCGAGTTGCCAGGTCAGGCAACGACTCGGTTGTGACCGTCGCCACGGTTGCGCGCATGATCGCAGAGGTGCTCGCACTGCTCGTGGTGCCGGCCTTCCTGGTGGGCCTGGCGGCCGTGGTGCTGTGGTGCGCGGCCCGCGCCTTCCGTCGTGACGCCTGGCATCCTCGCCGCCGTGGCGGTGGCCGTCACCGCAGGCTGCTGGTGGTGGCCCGATGAACCCCGGCGAGATCGAGACCTACCGGGCGGTGCTGCACGCGCGGCGGCCCGTCGACGTCGGCGGCGAGGCATGCACACTGATCGTGCGCCGCGTCAACGGCCGGATCGAGCTGCTGCACCACGGGGTGCTGTCCACCGGGGCCATGCTCACCGACGACCAGGCCGACGAGCTGGCCAGGCGCCTCACCGCGGCCCGGCAGAAGCAGCCATGACGGGCCAGACGTACCCGGCCACGCCGTACCTGCGTCGCCTGACCGCAGCGAACGGGTGGCGTGGGCAGCTGATACGCGACCGGCACGGTCAGCCGTTCGCGATCGTGACGGTGCGCGTCGGTCCGACATGGACCGACAGCGTGGCCATCGAGGGCGAGGACCGCCACACGCAGACGGTGTCGGGAACCGACGTCGTCTGCCGCCACTGTTGGAGCCGGACGATCAGGTCAACGAAGTCGTCGCGCAACCACGGCTCGTCGGTGCCGCGGGCCTGCTGCCGGGCTATGACGCCGGTCGCCACTTCCTCGACGACGTCGTGACCGCGCTGGCGGAGAGCGCCTAGAAGCGTCGACTTGCCGCAACCCCGACGCCCCGGTCAACACGTACCGCCTGGGCAGGCATGCGCTCCCTTCGTCATCTGCCCTACGGACGCTAACGAGTGGTGTGTTCTCCTCCGTTGACGGCGATGACCTGCCCGGTGATCTGCCGGGCGGCCGGGGAGGCGAGGAAGTACGTGTCGTCACCACACCACCGATCGCCGGATCAAAGCTGTCGCCACGACCGAGCATGGTCTCGAGGTCCGCGAGCAGCTCTCCCAGCGGCTACGAAGCGCGCCCGGCCCTCTGGGCGCGCTCACCACCGACCAACTGCTCGAGCTGCGCGCCCTGCTCCAGTACGCCAACGCCGACCCACGATGAGTAGAAGCCCATCGGAGAGCCGAAAGAGCGTCCCGGTCGCGGATCCGCCTGCGGTCAGGCCGCCCCGGCCACCGGGTCTGTGCGAGCTATCGGTGCAGCGGCTCGGGTCGTTGACCCGCCAGGCTGGTGGTGGACGCCCAGCGGACGGTTTCGCCATGACCACATTCGGTGGGGCCGCCTGGGCCCATCGATGAGTTTTCGCGCCGAGAATGGTCTGATTCGTCATGGACGTACTCATGGACTGCATCGTGTTCGGCGAGTCCTCGCGCTGGCGGGACGGGCAGCTCTGGTTCTCCGACTGGGGCGCAGGCCGGGTCTACTCGGTTGCGGCCGACGGCACCCCCACGGTCGAGGCGGAGGTCGCCTCATTCCCGATGTGCATCGACTTCTTGCCCGACGGGCGGCTGCTGGTCGTGTCGTCGGCCAACCGCCAACTGCTGCGGCGCGAGCCCGACGGATCCCTGGTGCCGTACGTCGACCTCGCCCCGGTGTCCACGAAGCCCTGGAACGACATCGTGGTCGACGCGGCCGGAAAGGCCTACGTCAACAGCATCGGCTTCGACTTCCCTGGGGAGGAGTTCGCGCCGGGGATCGTCGTGCTCGTCACGCCTGACGGCAAGGTTATCCCGGTCGCGGACGGGCTCGCCTTCCCGAACGGGATGGCCATCACCGCGGACGGATCGACGTTGATCGTGGCCGAGTCCTACGCCGAGCAACTCACGGCGTACGACATCGCAGATGACGGAACCCTCTCCGACCGTCGGGTCTGGGCCACGACCCCGGGTGAGCATCCGGACGGGATCTGTCTCGATGCGACCGGCGCAGTCTGGTATGCCGATGTCGGCAACCAGCACTGTGTGCGGGTCCGCGAAGGTGGCGAGGTGCTCGCGACCGTCGAGTTCGACCGGGGCGCGTTTGCGTGCGCGCTCAGCAGGGGCGCCGATCCGAAGCTGTTCGTGGTGGGTCAGAATTGGGGCGGACCCGATGCCGTCGGCGGCGCGACCGGCCAGGTCGTGGCCTTCCCAGCACCTGCATCCGGCGGAGGACACCCATAAACGGCCTGTCCTAGCGCAGGAACCGCTACCGGGAACCTCGCATGTCAGGAGGCGCTCACTGACAACAGTGTCCCGCAAGACCCGCCCGGTGATGTACCTCGGTGACGGGGCTTCAACCGGGACGGTCGGACGATCTCTATACAGCAGCCGCTGCGCCGCGGGCGTCGCACTCGCCCGCCGGGGCTTACGGGAGGCTCGTGCGGAGGGCTCGGGCTGGGCGGCAACAGCGGGCAGCCTCCGGCTGCACGAGGATCCCCGTCCTCATGGCCACCCTCGACGACAACGGCCCGACCGGCACCTTCCGCGCCGACGACGGCACCCCAGGAGCGTCGTGGCCTGGCGGGCGCGCACACCGGCCGTGGGACGGCACGACGCCTACGATGCAGGGAAGCGGGCGACGTAGCTGCGCTGCGAGGGGGTCTCGACCGCCCGCGGATCGTAGTGCTTGCGCACGTAGGCCACCGCTTCGCGAGCGGGCACGCCGTCGAGCACCGCGATGCATCGGCGCCAAGCTTCGTACAGCGCATCCTGGGCGTCGCCGCGGTCGGTGGGTAACCGGAAGTCCGGCCAGCGGACCCACCGCGCTTCCCATGACACGGGTTGCGGCTGTTTGTTGAGAAGGTAGATCCCGAACTCGGGGACGATGCCGTCAGGCGTTGGGCGACGCAGCCCCCGGCCACGTACGAGCCGGCCGGACGGTAGGCGCAGGACTCCGCGGTCGACGGCACCCCATCCGCTCACGATCGCCAAGCTACCGCTGGCCGGAGAGGCGTGGGCCGAAGTGCCACCGGCGAACCTTGGCTGCTGGGTTGTCGTCGTGCTGCGGCTCCGCCGTTCCACGGTGTCAGCTGCAGCACATCGAGCCCGTCGGCGTAGGCGGCCAGAGCCTCGGTGGGCAAGGCGGCGACCTGCTCGACGACCACGTCGTCGGGAACGATGCGGTACACCTACCGGCCCAGCCGCTCCCGGATGAGTTCCTGCATGTCGTCGTACGAGCCGGCGGTCGGATTCTCACCGGTGCGCATGATCTGCTCGGCCTTGGCGAGCAACCGGAAGTAGGAACGAGGGTCGCGCATCTCGGCGTAAGCAAGATGCCGCCACTTGTGCAGCAGCTTGTGCACCCCGGCAAGGTCCTTCGAGACCTTCGCCTTCTCGAGCACGGCGTCCCACTCGGCGTCGAACTCGGCGACCAACCGCGACGACTAGCACGCCCGGATCGCGACCGGGTCCGCTTCCGGTATCGGCGCGGTGGGAGAGGCCATCCGACCACGATAGCGGCCAGCGCTGACGCTTTCTGGCATCTCCGGCGATCGAGTTGGTGCGGTCAGGCTGCTGGCGGGCGTGCGGCGAGCCGTTCCACGATGCCCCGGGCGAAGCGGTCGTGGTGTTCGATCGCGAGTCCGGCGGCACGGACGTGCTCGATAGGCCGGCGCAGGAAGTGTTCACCGCCGATCGGGACGGTGGCCAGCTCGAGCAGCCGCTGCCCGGCCCGCAGCGGCGCGCTGGAACTGGCGACATGGTCGGCCAGCAGCAGCCGGCCGCCCGGCCGCAGCACCCGGAGCATCTCGCGCAGCGCAGCCTGGTAATCGGGGATGGCGCACAGCGAGAACGTGCAGACCACGGTGTCGAACGCGGCGTCGGGCAGGTCGAGTGCCTCGGCGTCACCGATCCGCAGGTCGACGGCGCGGTCGAGCTCGCGGGCCCGCCGCTGCGCGATCTCGAGCATCTCGGGGCTGAGCTCGATGCCGGTGAGCGCGACCTCGGTGGGGTAGTGGACGAGGTTGAGCCCGGTGCCGATGGCGACCTCGAGCACCTCGCCGGTGGCCTGGCGGCAGATCCACGAGCGGGTGTCTCGGAACAGCCACCGGTCCATGAACCTCATCTGGCGGTCGTAGGTCTTGGAGTGCTCGTCCCAGTACCGCCCCCACCGGGCGCGTTCCTTATGAGTGATCATCGCCTGTATCACTTCCCTCCAGTAGCGTCACTGGCGAGGGTAGGCCCGTCTGCCGCTCGTGGCAGTTGATTCCTGGTGGCTGGTTGTTGCCCGGCGGTGCTGCGGAATCCGCGCAGCCGCAGGCTGTTGGATACCACGAACACCGAGGAGAACGCCATCGCGGCGCCGGCGATCATGGGGTTGAGCAGCCCGGCGGCGGCCAGTGGTAGGGCGGCGATGTTGTAGGCGAAGGCCCAGAACAGGTTGGCTTTGATGGTGCGCAGCGTGCGGCGGGATAGCCGGATGGCATCGACCGCGGCGGTGAGGTCGCCGCGGACGAGGGTGAGGTCGCTGGCCTCGATGGCGACGTCGGTGCCGGTACCCATGGCCAGGCCGAGGTCGGCCTGGGCGAGTGCGGCGGCATCGTTGATCCCGTCGCCGACCATGGCCACGCTGCGGCCTTCGCGATGCAGCCGGGTGACGACGTCGACCTTGTCGGCCGGCAGCACCCCGGCGATGACCTCGTCGATGCCGACCTGGGCGGCCACGCTGCGCGCGACGGCCTCGTTGTCACCGGTGAGCAGCACCGGAGTCAGCCCGAGACCGCGCAGTTGGGCGATGGCCTGCGCGGAGGTGGGCTTGACGGTGTCGGCGACGACGAGCACCGCGCGGGCGGCCCCGTCCCAGGCCACCGCGATGGCGGTGTGGCCCTGCGCCTCGGTTGCGGTCTTGGCGGCGGCCAGGTCGGGGGGCAGCGGTTGGCTCCACTGCTCGAGCAGCGCGGCCCTGCCGACGAGCACGGCGATGCCGTCGACCATCCCTTGCACGCCGAGCCCTTCGACAATGGCGAACTCCTCGACCTCGGGCAGGTCACCGACCCGCTCGGCGGCGCCGCGGGCCACGGCTCGGGCGATGGGGTGCTCAGAGGCGTTCTCCACCGCCCCGGCCAGGCGCAGCACCTGCGACCAGTCCACCCCGTCGGCGTAGTGCACCCCGAGCAGGCTCATCTGCCCGGTGGTGACGGTGCCGGTCTTGTCCAGCACCACGGTGTCGATGCGCCGGGTGGACTCGAGGACCTCGGGTCCCTTGATCAGGATGCCGAGCTGGGCGCCGCGGCCGGTGCCCACCAGCAACGCGGTGGGGGTGGCCAGTCCCAACGCGCACGGGCAGGCGATGATCAGCACCGCGACGGCCGCGGTGAACGCCATCGACACGGCGGCTCCGGTGCCCAGCCAGAACGCCAGCGTGCCGACGGCCAGCGCGATGACGATGGGCACGAACACGGCCGAGACCCGGTCGGCGAGCCGCTGGGCGGCTGCCTTGCCGTTCTGGGCGTCCTCGACGAGCTGGGCCATCTGCGCCAGCTGGGTGTCGGCGCCGATCCGGGCGGCGCGCACGACGATGCGGCCGCCGGCGTCGACGGTCGCTCCGATGACGGCGTCGCCGGGGCCGACCTCGACGGGGACGGACTCGCCGGTGAGCATGCTCGCGTCGACCGCGGAGCTGCCCTGCTCGATGACCCCGTCGGTGGCGATCTTCTCGCCGGGCCGGACGACGAAGCGGTCGTCGACGACCAGCTCGTCGGTGGGGATGCGCTGCTCACGCCCGTCGCGCAGCACCGCGACCTCCTTGGCGCCGAGCTCGAGCAGGGCACGCAGCGCGGCCCCGGCGCGGCGTTTGGAGCGGGCCTCGAAGTAGCGCCCGGCCAGGATGAACGTGGTCACCCCGGCGGCGACCTCGAGATAGATGTTGGCGGCGCCATCGCCGCGTGACACCGTGAACTCGAAGGGGTGAGTCATGCCCGGCACGCCGGCGGTGCCGAACAGCAGGGCATACACCGACCAGGCGAGCGCGGCCAGCGTGCCCATCGAGATCAGCGTGTCCATGGTGGCCGCGCCGTGACGCAGGTTGGCCCATGCGGCCTTGTGGAACGGCCAGGCCGCCCAGACCACCACCGGCGCGGCCAGCGTCAGCGAGATCCACTGCCAGTAGGTGAACTGCCACGCCGGGACCATCGCCAGCGCGATCACCGGCACGGACAGCCCCACGGAGGCGACCAACTGGTCCCGCAACGACCGCGTCGAGTCCGATCCCTCATCGCCCGGGGCCCGACCGCCGGTCTCGGGATCCGACGGCTTCGACTGCGGCATCGCGGCGCTGTAGCCGGCGGCCTGCACCTGCTCGATGAGCGCGGCCGGGTCGACGCCGCCGGGGAAGCTGACCCTGGCCTTCTCGGTGGCGTAGTTGACCGAGGCGCTGACGCCATCGAGCTTGTTCAGCCGCTTCTCGATCCGCGCCGCGCAGGACGCGCAGGTCATACCGCCGATCGAGAGTTCGATCTGCCCGTCTGCGGCGGGAGTTCGTGAGTCGCTCACGGCACTGCTCATCGTCGGATTCCTTTCCGAGTTGTCGCGTCCGGGGTCAGCCGTGGCCGCCGTGCTCATTGCCGGTGGGAGGGGCCTGTTGCGCCTCTGCGGGCGCCCCGAGCCGCCGCCACGGTGAACGCGACGGTGCGCACCGTCCCGGCGTGCTGGAAATCGAGGAACATCCGGTAGTCACCGGCCGAGGGCACCTCCGCGTAGAACACGATCTGCGGACCCGGCCGGGTGCGCCCGTCTCCTGGCGCCCCGTCGGGGTGGACGTGCAGGTAGGCCAGGTCACCCTCGCGAAGCGCCACTAGGTGCCCGTAGGCCGCAAGGTAGGGCTGCAGGTCGGTGACCGGACGGCCGTCCTTGCTCACCGACAGCGTGAGCCTGGAGGAGCTGCCGGCGACCAGCTGCCCGGCCAGCTCGACCTCGTAGCCGTCGACCGCGGCAGTCCGCGAGTAACGGTGCTCCGCGGGCGTGAACTGGCCGGCCACGGCGAGGTCGGTGCCGAGGGTCTGGCCCTTCTCACCGGCGGGAACGAAGTCGGCGAAGGCCCGGTAGGAACCGGCATCGGCCAGCGTCAACGGCACTCGCCACGTGCCGCCGGTGTCCATCACCGGATGCACGTGCTGAAAGCTCGCGGTGTCGCGGCGAACCACGATCAGATGCATCCGGTTGTCATGCTCCACATCGAAACGCCGCACGGGCTGCCCGTCCGGACCGGTGATGCGGAAGCGGAACTCCTGGGGCGCGTCCGCCGCGAAGCTCGTAGTGCCGGTCTCGAGGGTGTAACCGGCCGCCGACGCGGCCAGGCCGCCAGGAGACCCAACCGGTGAAGCCGCCGCCTCGCGCTCCTGACCTGCGCCAGTCTCGCCGACCATCGCATCATGCTCGACCGGCGAGGCGGGCGCCTTGGCCGACAGTGGTCCGACCTGTGCGCCCACCACCCATCCCGCCCCGAGGACCAGTGCCAGCACCGCGGCGTAGGCCGATAACTTCGCTGCTGCGGTTCATCACGATCCTCGTACTCTCGCCGATGGGTGGGGCCAAACCTGGCGGTCAGCCACGTGGCTCAGCTCGAGACCAGCTCGTAGCCGGCCTCGTCCACCGCGGCGCGCACGGCGGCGGCATCGACCGAGCCGTCGCTCGACACGGTCACCGAGCCGGTGGCCAGGTCGACGCTGACGTGCTCGACGCCGTCGAGCTTGCCGACCTCGTCGGTCACCGATCGTGCACAGTGATCGCAGGTCATGCCGCGGACCGTGTAGGTGCTCTGGGTCATCGCATTTTCCTTTCTCCTGCCGTTCTGGAACGGGTCTCTCACCGCGCTTCCCGGGCTATAGACCCTATGGGGGTATAGGTGGTCAATCAGGCGGCCACCCCCCGGGCTGGGTGGGAGCGGTCCCGTCGGGGTGGGCCAGCTCGACGTCGTGCTGGTCACGCCGGCTGACGTGCACTGTGTTGGTAACAGCTGGGTAGCCGCTCGCGGTGAGGGTGTACTCGCCGGCGTCGAGACCGGTGAAGCCGTAGTGCCCGTCTTCGTCGGTGTCCGTGCTGGCGTGCACCCCGCCTGCCGCGTCCAGCAGGGTGACCCGCGCGCCGCGGACCGGGCGGCCGCCGGGCATGGAGCGGACCAGGCCCTGCAGCCGCGCTCCACCGGCGAGCCTCACATTCAGCAATGCCTGTCCGGTGTCCGGAACGGTCACCGCCTGCGCGGTCGGCTCGAACGACGCTGCGCTGACCACGAGGGTGTAGGTGCCGGCGACCAGGGTCGCCAGCAGGTATCCACCGTCGGGACCGGTCACGTCGGCTGCGATGACCTCACCAGCCTGGTCCGCCAGCGAGGTGGTCGCCCCGACGACGGCGGCACCGCTCGCGGCGGCTCGGACCGTGCCGGTCAGGCTGGCGGTCCCGGTCAGCACGACCTGCAGCTCGACCGGTCCGTCAGTGACCGCCACTGTTGAGGCCATCGGCTGATGTCCTGCCGCCGAGGTGATCAGCACATAGGTGCCTGCCCCGGGTGCCTCGAGTGCATAGCCGCCGTCCGCGGCTGTCGCACCACGGCCGACCTGATGGCCGCTGCCGTCGATCAACGTCAGCGCGGCGGCGACAGCGTTGCCGTCCGGGCGGCGCAGCCGCCCCCGGACCTGCGCAGCGGCGCTGCCGAGAAGGGTCGCCGTCTGCGCCACCGGCGGGCGTGCCGGGCCCAGGCCGCTACTGTGCTCATCGACCAGTGGTTGCCACCCGGCACCGACGAGCGCGGGCTCCGGCGCCGGCGGGTGGTCGCCGTTGCCCGAGACGATTCCGGACCCCGACCATTGAGCGCTGGGTTCGAGGGCAGCGCCCGCTTCCTCGCGGGTCCCACCCCCCGCGTCCTGGCCGGTGGGCGCTGCCTCGTCGGCACCTCGCGCTACCGCCAGCGCCGTGATCGCGGCCAGGCCCAGGGCCGAGCCGACCTGGTAGCTGGTGTTGACGATGCCCGAGGCGAGCCCACCCTCCTCCGGGCGGGCGCTGGAGATCGCCGTACCCAGCGAGGGGATGAACGCCAGCGACATCCCCAACGCCGCGACCAGCGAGGCAGGCAGCACGTCGACCCAGAACGAGCCATCCGGCCGGATCAGCGACAACCACAGCATCCCTGCCGCGAGCACGATCAGACCGGTCACGGTCAAAGCCTTCGGCCCGAACCGGGCGATCAACGGTGGTGCCAGCACGACCATGCCGATGATGATCAGGACGGTCATGGGCAGCAGTGCCGCCCCGCTCGGAAACGCGCTGTAACCCAGCACCTGCTGCAGGTACAGGTTCAAGAAGAACCACATCGGAATCCACGCGCCACCCAGCAGCAGCTGCGCGACATTTGCCGCGCTCAGGTTCGGGGTCCGGAAGATCGACAACGGCATCAGCGGCTCCCGGCGAGTGGCCTGGATCGCCACGAACACGCCGAGTACCACCACGGCCCCGGCCAGCACCTGCCAGGTCTGCGCCGAGTTCCACCCGACCTCGGGCGCCGGACGATCGCGTAGACCACCGCGCCGAGGCCCACGGTCGCCATGACCGCGCCGGCCACGTCGACCGTTCCGCGCTGCCCGCCACCGCCCGGCGGCATCAGCGCCGGGATCGCCACCAGCGCGACCAACGCGACCGGGATGTTGATGAAGAACACCCACGGCCAGCTGACGAACCCGGTGAGCACCCCGCCCAGGAACACCCCCGCCGTGCCCCCGGCGGGTGCCGCCGCCCCGTAGAACGCCAGCGCCCGGGTCAGCTCCCTGGGGTCGTTGCCGAACAGCATCATCAGCAGCGTCAACGCCGCCGGCACCTCGCCATGAACTGGGCCGCGGCGATCACTACCAGCGCCCACCACCGCGCGACGTCCGCGACGAGTCCGACATGGTCATCCAAATACTCCTTACCCCTAGCAGGTATCAACGGGAAGGTAGCACCAACCCGATAAATACACCAGGGGGGTATACCTGAACAGAGACGGTGCCTCTTGCGGGCAGTCCTCGCTGCAGGTAGAGGAAGACAGGAAAAGACCGAGTTGACCGGCACCGGCACCGATGGGCCGCCTCGGGCGCAAGCCCTACCCACCTGGTCAGCGGTCGCTGTGGTGGTGGGGGATGTCGTGGACCAGGTGTCCGGCGAACTGATAGGCCTCCTCGACCAGGCCACGCAGGTGGTCGCTGGCGATGCGGTAGAGCATCCGACGCCCGTCGCGGTGGGCGTGGACCAGACCGGCGAGGCGCAGCCGGCCGAGATGTTGCGACACAGAGGACCGGGACGCGGAGACCTGAGCAGTGAGGGTGCTCACGTCCTGCTCGCCGTCGGCGAGCAACCGCAGCAGGTGCAGCCGGGTCGGGTCCGCAAGATGTCCGAGTACCTCGGCGGCGATCACCAGCCGGTTGCCCGTCGCGGGCTGTCGCACCGGGGTCGCAGTAGCCATATCATGGTGCGCGCGCATGATTGCATGTTTACCCGAAGTCACGCATCATGGCAAACCATGAGCGACTCGCAGCCAGGTGACCCGAGGCCCGCTCCGGGCAGGAGCGACGAGGGCGGCCGGCGGGACGCCCACACGAAGGCCGGACACGGCCACGACGCCAAGCCCGCAACCGGACACGGCCACGGCCACGGACACGGACACGGGCACCCGGAGCACCCGAGCGGGCTGCGCGAGTTCGTGTCCTCGATCTTCCGCCCGCACAGCCACGACGCCGCGGACTCCGTCGACTCTGCACTGGAGTCCAGCGCCGCGGGCATCCGCGCAATCAAGATCAGCCTGATCGCGCTGGGCGTCACCGCACTCCTTCAGGCCGTCGTGGTGTTGTACTCCGGCTCCAGCGCCCTGCTCGCCGACACCATCCACAATTTCTCCGACGCCCTCACCGCGGTCCCCCTCTGGATAGCGTTCGTCGTCGGACGACGCGCCGCCACCCGGCGCTACACCTACGGCTACAACCGCGCCGAGGACCTCGCCGGCGTCTTCATCGTCCTGATGATCGCCCTGTCCGCGGTGCTTGCCGGCTACGAGTCGATCCGCAAGCTCATCGACCCCCAGCCCATCACCTATGTCGGCGTCGTCCTTGCCGCCGGCATCATCGGGTTCCTCGGCAACGAACTCGTCGCGATCTACCGCATCCGGGTGGGACGCAAGATCGGCTCCGCGGCGCTGGTCGCCGACGGCCTGCACGCCCGCACCGACGGCTTCACCTCACTCGCCGTGGTCGCCGCCGCCCTCGGCGTCATGGCCGGCTTCCCCCTCGCCGACCCCATCATCGGTATCCTGATCACCATCGCCATCCTGTTCGTGCTCCGCGGCGCCGCGCGCGACATCTACCGACGCCTGATGGACGCCGTCGACCCTGCCCTCGTCGACACCGCCGAGGCATCCCTGCGCGCCGTACCCGGCGTCCTCGCCGTCGATGAGCTGCGCCTGCGCTGGACCGGGCACCGCGTGCGGGCCGAGACCGGGATCATCGTGGACCCCGACCTCGGCATCATCGAGGCCCACGACATCGCAGCCGCAGCCGAACACGCCCTCCTGCACGACGTCCCGAAGCTGGTGGCTGCCACCGTGCACGTCAGCCCCCAGGACACCCCAGGCCGCGACCACCACGCGGTGCTGGCTCACCACCCCACCGCAGTCGGCACTGGAGCGACACCCCACCACCGGGGGTGACACGTCACGTTCGTCTGAGTCACGATCCCGTCGTCGGTAGCCGTGCCCACGCAGAGTGACGATCCGCGGCACGCCCGTCCCGTCGCAGATGCGCACGGATCCTTGCGAGCACGCGTTCGATCATGTGCAGGGCGGGGGATGGGACGGTGGGACACGCTGGCCGCGAGTTCACGCGGATATGTCCACTATGGAGCAACAGCACGAAGCCCGCCATGCCTGCCAGTGACGCCCGGTCGCGTTGACCCCACTGCTGAGCGACCGGCCTGGCCGAAGCGGGCAAGGGCGTGGCAGGCATGGTGGCATTTCTGCGCCAGATACAAGCTTTTGCAAATTCGTTGCAATACGCCCCCGTTGCGAGCCGGTCAGCTGAACACCGCAGGCCCTGCAGGCGCGGCTGGTCTCGCGCCCCACGCAGGCGGCTGCTCACGGAGTGAGGCGCTGTGCGAGTTCGGTGAACTGCTGCCGGAGCCGGCCGCAGACGAGGTCGCACAGCTCGAAGACCGTCGGGTCGGTGATGGTGTAGCGCACGGCGGTGCCCTGCTTCTCGCGGCTGAGGATGCCCGCCTGGTGGAGCACACCGAGATGCTTGGAGACGTTCTGCTGGGTGGCGCCGAGGGTGTCCGCAAGGTGGCCGACCGTGGCGGGACCGTGGCGGAGCCGTTCGAGCAGCCGTATGCGCATCGGCTCGCCGATGACCCGGAAGCGGTGGGCCACCAGCTCGATGAGCGGCTCGGGTAGCGGGTGCTCTGCGGGCACGGCATCCACTCTACACAACTGTTAGGTTGTAGATTAGTAGAACTCAGGATCGGGTATGTCCAGTGGCGAGGCCCTGTGACGAGAGCAGCGGAGGTGTTGATGGACCGCCAGCAGCGGGCCCGCCAGCTGGTCGCCGCGGTTCGTAGTCGGTACGTCGCGACGAGCCCCGAGGGTCGGGAGCGGCTGGCGGGTGGGGGTCGATGACCGCGCTGGTACCGGCGGGTCTGCTCGGTGCGGGCACCGGGGTCGCCCTGGGCCTGGTGGGGGGTGGCGGGTCGATCCTGGCGGTGCCGGCCCTGGTCTACGGGCTGGGCATGCCGATCGGGCAGGCCGTGTCAACATCGTTGCTGGTCGTGGCTGCGACGGCCGCGGCAGGTGTGCTCCCGAGGCTGCGCCGCGGTGAGGTGCGCTGGGCGGTGGCCGGGGTGTTCGGGGTGGCCGGGGCTGGGGCGGCATTCGGTGGGGCGGCGGTGAACCGGCTGTTGTCCGAGCGGGTCCTGCTCGGGGTACTCGCGGCGTTGATGCTGGTCGTCGGGGCGAGTTTGCTTCGCGGTCAGCCGGAGCCCTGGGGTGCCTGTGACGTCCCCGGCGGGGGGATCGACTGGCGATCCTGCCTGCCCAAGGCTCTGGTGATCGGCGCTGGCGTGGGATTCCTGACCGGGCTGTTGGGGGTCGGTGGTGGGTTCGTCATCGTGCCCGCGCTGACCTGGCTGCTCGGGCTGCCGATCCCGGTGGCGATCGCCACCTCGCTCGTCATCCTGGGGCTCAACTCGCTGGCGGGACTGGCCGCGCATCTCGGCCAGCTGCAGCTCGACCTCACGGTCGGCGGGGTGTTTCTGGGTGCGGCCGCGGTTGCGGCGCTGGCCGCCGGCCTGGTGGCGGCCCGGTTGCCCGAGCGGGTACTGCGCAGCGGCTTCGCCGGGCTGGTGCTGGCCGTGGCTGTCTTCGTCGCGGTGGCGACCGCATTCGGCTACACCCCGAGCGCGTGACGCTCACACAACTGGCACGACACAACGGATGGAGGAGACGAGAGATGGATCCGAAGGATCTTCACGCCCGGCAGGATCGGGTGCAGCTGGTCGACGTGCGCGAAGCCGAGGAGTGGCATGCCGGGCGGATTCCCGGCTCCCGGTGGATCCCGATGGGTGAGCTGGGCGACCGGCTCGACGAGCTCGACGCCGACCAGCCTGTCGTGACCGTATGCCGCAGCGGGGGTCGCAGCGGCAAGATGGCCGACTTCCTCACCGAGCGCGGCTACCGGGCACAGACCATGGAAGGCGGCATACAGGCCTGGGCCGACGCCGGCCTGTCCGTGCAGGCCCCCGATGACGAACAACCCGGAAAGGTGACATGACATGTTCTTCCAGCAGTTCTACCTGCAGAGTCTGGGGCATGCGTCGTACCTGGTGGGGGACGAGAAAACCGGGCAGGCGCTGGTGTTCGACCCACGCCGCGACGTCGACGTTTATACCCGCACGGCCCGCGAGCAGGGCCTTCGCATCGCCTACGCGGCCGACTCGCACGGCCACAACGACTACCTGTCCGGACTGCGGGAGCTGCAGGCGCGTACCGGGGCGGACCTGTGGGGATCAGCGACTGGACAGTTGGGCTACGCGCACCGCTCCCTCAGCGACGGTGAGACCGTCGAGATCGGGGATGTCGGCATCGAGGTGCTCCACACCCCTGGTCACACACCCGAACACATCAGCCTGCTGATCTACGACCGCTCGGCCAGCGCGGAGTCCCCGGTGCTGCTGCTCTCCGGTGGGGCGCTGCTGGTCGGCGACCTCGCCCGGCCTGACCTGCTCGGCGGCACCGAGCAAGCTCGCAAGGCCGGGCAGAAGTTCTGCGAGACGATCCAGGTCAAGCTGCTGCCGCTGCCCGACCACGTGCAGGTTTTTCCCACACATGTGGCGGGGTCACTGTGCGGCGGCAACATCGGCAGCCGGCTGTCGACCACGGTGGGCTACGAACGCCGCACCAACGCGGTACTCGTCGAGGTCGACTCCAAGGACGAATTCGTGCAGGAGTGCCTGCGGCTGGACAACCTGCCCGCCGTGCCCCCGTACTGGCGGCGGATGCGCACCCAGAACCTCGCCGGGGTCCCCGAACTCGGCGTGGTGCCCGAGCCGCCGGCTGTGAACGTGTCTGAGTTCGCCGAACAGCAGGACGCCGGGGCGCTGGTCGTCGACGCCCGATCACCGGAGGCCTTCGGCGGCTCCCACGTCCCGGCCGCGCTCAACGTCGGCCTCGGCCCGGCGTTTGCCACCTGGGCCGGCACGGTACTGCCCGAAGGCGCCGAGGTGCTACTCGTGCTCGACCGGCCCGAGGACCTGCCGGAGGCCACCTGGCAGCTGCTGCGCATCGGCTACCCGCCCCCGCGGGGCTGGCTGCGTGGCGGCATGACGGCCTGGCGCACCGCAGCCCGGCCGGTGGAGTCCACCCCGCAGATCACCGTCCACCAGCTCAAAGATCGTCTCGGCCGCGGTGAGATCACGCTGCTCGACGTGCGCCAACCCGACGAGTGGCACGCCGGCCACGCCCCCGGCGCCGACTGGATCACCGGGGCCGAACTGCCCGACCGGCTCGACGAGGTACCCGACGACCGGCCGGTCGCCGTCGCGTGTGGCAGCGGCTACCGCTCCGCTGTGGCCGCCAGCCTGCTCGCCCAGCACGGCCGGCCCGAGGTCGTCAACGTCACCGGCGGCATGACCGCCTGGAAGAACGCCGGCTACCCCACCGAGCAGTGAGAACCGCGACGAGATCGACCACGGCGAACGGCCCGACACGTCGTCAGCTCAACCCGCAGTGCATCCACACGTCGGTACGGTGTGAATCGGGAGATTCCGGAAGGAGATCGGTGCGAGCACCGGGTGGCGAGCGCCGGTTCCGGCGGTGGCGCAGTCCACCACTGCGCGAGGTCGGTGCCGATCCGGACTACCGCTTCACCCTCGCCAACGA
>WHTH01000003.1 GCA_009377865.1 Pseudonocardiaceae bacterium
GGTCGAGGCCGGCGAACGCTTCGGCGACGTCGACCTGACCGCCTTCGCGCTGCACGCGCAGGGCCGAGCGCTGGTCAAGCAGGGCAAGGTCCCCGACGGGTTGACGCTGCTGGACGAGGCCATGGTGGCCGTGGTGGCCGGGGAGCTGTCCTCGCCAGTGTTCACCGGCCTGATCTACTGCAGCGTGATCGACGCGTGTCGGGAGGTCTACGAATGGCGGCGCGGCCGCGAGTGGACCGGTGCGCTCGCGCAGTGGTGTGATGCGCAGCCCGAGCTGGTCAGATTCACCGGTCAGTGCCTGGTGCACCGGTCGGAAGTCCTGCAGTTGACCGGCGCCTGGCCCGAGGCGATCGAGGAGGCGCGCCGGGCGGGGGAGCGGTTCGCGCAAGGACCCCCGCACCCGGCAGCCCCGGGGGCTTTCTACCAGCAAGGCGAGATGCACCGGCTGCTCGGCGGCTTCGCCGCGGCCGAGGAGGCCTACCGCACCGCGAGCCGGTCCGGCGGCGAGCCGCAGCCGGGGCTCGCGCTGCTGCGGCTCGCGCAGGGCCGTACCGACGCGGCGGTCGCTGCGATCAGCCGGTCACTGGACGCGACCACGGACCCGCTCGAACGCGCCCGGCTACTGCCGGCCGACATCGAGATCATGCTGGCGACCGGCGACGTCGGGGCGGCCCGCACCGCCGTCGCCGAGCTGGTGGCCATCGCGGAACGCTTCCAGGGCGGCGCGCTGGTCGCGATCGCCGCATACGCACGGGCCGCCGTCGACCTCGCCGACGGCGACGCCCCGGCCGCCCTGATAGCGCTGCGGCGCGCCCTTCCGGTGTGGCAGCAGGTGGAGGCCCCCTACGAGATCGCCCGGCTACGGGTGCTGGTGGGGTCGGCGTGCCGGGCGCTGGGCGACGACGACGGCGCCCAGTGGGAGTTCGAGGCCGCCCGTGCCACCTTCGAGCAGCTCGGCGCCGCCCCCGACCTCGCCCGGCTCGACTCGCTGACATCGCGCAGGACCGCCGACCGGCCGCACGGGCTGACGCCGCAGGAACTGCGGGTGCTGCGGCTGGTCTCGGCCGGCGGCACGAACAAGGCCATCGCCGCCGAGCTCGTGCTCAGCGAGCGCACCGTCGACCGGCACGTGAGCAACATCCTCACCAAGCTGGGCGTGCCGTCCCGCGCGGCGGCCACCGCCTACGCCTACTCCCACCAGCTCTTCTGACCCGGCTGGGCGGAACCACCCATCTCGCCGCGGCGCCGGAGTTGGGTGATTGCACCGACGCGGCCACCGCAGGCCGGATCGCATCGTGAGTGCTCACGTATCAGCAGCGAGCGAGGAGCACGTCATGACCACGATGGAACGAGGGCACGACGCCGATCGAACCCGGCGGCCGACTTCTGCCACGACAGCTGCCACCCGAGCGCGAACCGGAGCCGACATGGTGGCCTTCGCCCCGGTCTGGCTACTGGCCGCGCTGCTCTACCACCCATTCATCGCCGACCTCACCGACAAGGCGGCGGTCGCCGCGGCGCTGACCAGCGGCACGGGTCGCTGGGGCTTCGCACACCTGGCGGTCGGGGTGGGCTCCGCGCTGCTGGTGCTGGCCTTCCTCGCGGTGCGCCGCTACCTGCATGACGCCGGCGAGCAGCGGTGGAGCCGGTGGGGGCTGCCGTTCATCGTCGTCGGCAGCACGCTGTTCGCGTTCCTGCCCGCGATGGAGATCGCGATGCTGGGCGTGTCCGCCGCGGGTGCCGACGTGCGCGCGGTGCTCGTCGCGATGAACCCCTGGTTCGTCCCGATCCTGCTGGCCGGCTCGATCACCTTCGCGATCGGGATCCTCGGCTTCGCGGTCGGGATCGTGCGCAGCGGGGTGCTCGGGCGGTCGGCGGCCTGGGTCGTCGTCGCGATGCTCGTGCTGTCCGCCGCCGGGCGGTTCGTCCCCTCGACCACGGTGCTGCTCGTGGGGGCCGTGGCCTCCGTCGCGGCGCTGTGGCCGCTGGCCTACCGGATGTACAAGCGCCCGCAGCCAGCGTGAACGGATGAACGATGACCATGGACAACAACACCGTCGAGGCGTTGCGCCGTCGGCTGAACGGCCCGCTGCTGCGCTCCGAGGACGCTGGCTTCGCCGAGGCGACGCGGCTGTGGAACGGGATGATCGACAAGACGCCCGCGCTCGTCGTCGCGGCGACCGGAACGGCCGACGTCGTGACCGGGATCGAGTTCGCCCGCACCCACGACCTGCCGCTGTCGGTCCGGGGCGGCGGCCACAACATCGCCGGCAGCGCGCTCACCGACGGCGGCCTGACGATCGACATGTCGGGACTGCGCGGGAGCTACGTGGACCCGGTGGCGCGCACCGCCCCCATGCAGGCCGGCTGCCTGCTCGGCGAGGTGGACCGCGAGACCCAGCGCCACGGGCTGTTGCGGGCGCCAACGTCGGTGCCGTCACCACGTTCACGTTCCGGCTGCACGAGGTCGGGCCGACCGTCTACGGCGGGCTGATCGCCTGGCCGTTCGACCGGGCCGACAAGATCCTGCGCGCGTACCGGGCGATCACCACCGACGCACCCCGCGAGCTTTCGGTGTGGCTGCTGCTCATCCATGCCCCGCCGGCGCCCTTCGTGCCCGAGAGCTGGCACGGCCAGAAGGTCTGCGCCATGGCCGTCTGCTACAGCGGCGACCTGGATCGCGTCGACGACGTACTCGCGCCGATGGGCATACACTACTACTGGAAGACCCAGTACTGCTCCGATCTCACCGACGACCTCCTGGCGACGGTTCGGCTCGTTCGCTTCCTGTCGTATCCCGGGAGCGGAGCTGGGATTCCTGCACCTCGGGGGCATGCTCAACGAGCACGCCGAGGACGACGGTGCGGTCGGAAACCGCGACGCCCGCTACGCGCTGGGAGCCAACGGCATGTGGGAGCCGGACGAGCCACGTGCGGCGGAGTTCCGGCAGTGGATCCGTGATGCGGCGACGCTTCGACCCGGACAACGTCTTGCGCTCAAACCGCGTCCGTCCCCGGGTGTCGTGACCGCAGCGAGGGCACCGCGTGCCCACGCGCGCGCTTCATCGTCACGCGCGCGTTGCTTCGCGCGCGCCGCACACATGACGCGCGCGTGGGCTCGTCGAATGCATCGATGAGCGCGCACGGCGCCGACCCCGCCGCTCGCCCTGCTGCACAGGGCGGATCATCGCCCGTCGGCCGCTCCGGCTACCCGGCGCATCCGGACCATCAGCGTCGCGGACGGGATGACCCGGCCGGAGCTGTAGGTCGAGAGTCGAGACGCCGAGGTCCCCAAGCGTCGGGCGAACTCCGCGGCGGTCAGCCCTGAGGAGCCGACCAGCGACCTGACCTCACGGGCGATCTGCGCGCGCTCGTCCTCCGCCGCGGCCTCCCGGGCGTGGGTGATCACGGTCTCCATCAGCGGAGCCACCCCGTAGGGCCGGCTGACGCGTACGGCCTCGCCGACCGTGTGCGCGACGGGGCCCCACGGGTCTGCCCTGATAGCGGCGGCGAGTCGTCGGCGGTGTGCCAGGCCGCCGCGTTCCAGCGCGGTGATCACAGCCTCCAGCGGCCAGGTCTCGACCGGGTCGTCGGGGGTGGTGTCGAGATTGCGGAAGGCCAACGGCACGGTTCAGCCCCCCAGCATCCGCAGGGCGAGCTGGTGGCAGACGGCCGTCACGGCGGCCCAGTCGTGCCAGCGTGGCGCGAGGTTCTTGTAGCGGGACAGCTGGCGGGTCGTGGAGCTGTCCGCGGGTCGCGGCTCCGCGAGCTGGACCTGCAGCTGCGAGGCCACTCCGTCACCGGAGCCGTGCTGATCGGCGTAGTAGTCGTCGATCGATGCCAGCACCCCGGCGGCGCGGTCCAGCCCGAACCGGTCGGCGAGAGCGACGACGTCGAGATAGTCGCGCGTCCGGTTGCGCCGGACGACGAGGAACCCCTTGACCCGCAGTGTCTCGTCGGCCGTGGGGACGGTGAGCCCGTGCCCCGACGGCAGCGCAACCCGGCGCGTCTGCAGGGGACGCGTGCGGATGAGCTGGCGGATCCCGGTCTCGATACCGCCCAGCTCACCGAGCACGACCTTGCCCGGCGTCACGCGGTTGGTCACCCACCCCTCGGTGGACTCGACCGCCTCGAGGACGAGATCGAACCGCTGCGCCAGATCCCCGAGGACGTGATCGTGGTCGAAGGAGTCGCGGTGCCCCGCGTACAGCGCTGCCGCCGACCCGCCGACCAGTACAGCGTCCGGGATCAGCTCCTGGAGCCGCGCGGCCGAGTCGAGCACCTGCATCAGCGTGGGACTGGCAGACGCCAGTAAGGGGTCGTCGGACGCGTCCATACTGCAGGTTATCAAAACTGATAATCTACCCGCCTCGACGGACCGCCTCCGTCTTGCGGCCAGCCCGGGGACGGCGGCCGAGCCGATGTGGTGGATCGGCGCGATCGGCAGCAACAGTGCACCGCCGCCCGCTGTCGACGACCTGATTCTGTTTTCGCTGCAACGTCGAGCGGCCCGATCGCGATGAAAGCGGTGGGACACCGGGCAGCTGCACTAGCAGGCTGCCGTTGGGACCCGGCAGGCTGATCGGTACCAGCCACTGGAGGCAAACGGCTGTTCCGAGCGGCGACCCTGACGACACGAGGGGCGGCTTCGATGATGACGTTCGCAGGTGCGATACAGCGTGCGAGGCGGACACCCACACGGCGACCGCTCACCGCGCAGATCCCCCGATACACGCTCGACGGCGTCCGCGACGCCGAGGTCAGCACGCACTACCTCAGCACCGCGGACGGGCTCGGCCTGAGCATGCTGCGCTTCACCCGCCATGCCGGCGGCGACGCGGTGCTCGTCATCCACGGGCTGACGACCTCCACCGACATGTTCGTGATGCCCGAGCACCGCAATCTCGTCAGCTACCTGCTCGACGAGGGCTACGACGTATGGTGCCTCGACTTCCGGATGAGCAACCGGCACAGCTACAACCTCGCCTACCACCGCTACACCCTCGACGACTGCGCGCTGTTCGACTTCCCGCCCGCGGTCGCGGAGGTCCGGCGGCACATCGGCGACCGCCCGCTGCACGCCATCGCGCACTGCCTCGGCTCCACCTCGTTCACGATGAGCCTGTTCGGCGGTGCCGTCGACGGCATCACCAGCATGGTCGCCAACAGCGTGGCGCTGACGCCGAGAATCCCGTGGTGGTCGCGGGTCAAGCTCGCCGTGGCGCCGCGAGCGATCGAGCTCGCCGGGATGCAGTACATGAACCCGCGCTGGTGCGAGGACCCCTGGCTCACCCCGGGCAGGCTGTTCTCCCGCGCCGTGTCGCTGCTGCACCGCGAGTGCGACGAGCCGTCCTGCCACATGCTGAGCCTGATGTGGGGGACCGGCTGGCCCGCGCTCTACAACCACGACAACCTGGATGAGCGGACCCACCGGCGTGTCGCCGACCTCTTCGGCCCGACCAGCATGCACTACTACCGACACCTCCGGCGAATGGTCCGGGCGAACAACACCGCAGTGCGGCATGGGCCGGGAAACCCGGCCCATGCCGCGCTGCCCGGCAACTACTTCGCCCGCGCCCGCGACGTCGACACGCCGATCCTGTTCACCACCGGAGCCGACAACCGGGTCTTCACCGACTCGAACATCGAATGCCACCGGCGACTGGCCGAGCTGGGGTGCACGCAGCACGAGCTTCACGTCTTTCCCGGCTACGGCCACCAGGACGTGTTCATGGGCCGCAACGCCGCCGTCGACGTCTTCCCGCACCTGCTCGATTTCATCCGCCGCCACGATGGCCGTACCCCCACTCAGGACCGGATCAGCGGCTGACGCGCTTGGTGACCTGCCCGCCGCTACTACACTGGTGCACTGCTGGCCGGCGGCAGGGGTATCCGCATGGAGTTCGAGGTGCTTGGGCCGTTGCGGGTGCGCGCCGAAGGCCGACCCGCCCCGCTGAGCGCGACGATGCCCCGCACCCTGCTGGGGATGCTGCTGGCCAGGGCGAACACCCCGGTTTCGGTCGACGTGCTGGTCGACGCGCTCTGGGCGGGCCGGGCCGACCCGCGTGCCGCCAAGAAGCTGCAGCTGCACGTGCACCGGTTGCGCCGCGCGCTCGGCGATCCAGGCCGGATCCGGTTCGAGCACTCCGGCTACACGGTGCGGGTACACCACGACGAGCTCGATGCGCACCGCTTCGAGGCACTGCTCGCCGAGGGCACCGACCCGGCCGTCGCCGATGACCCGGCACGGACGGTGACGCTGCTGCGCAAGGCCCTCGGCCTCTGGCGCGGCGAGCCGTTCGGCGACGTCGCCGACGTGCCGCTGCTGCGGTCCGAGGCCGACCGGCTGGCGGAGCTGCGGCTAACCGGTCTGGAGGCGCTCTACGCCGCCGAGCTGGCCAGCGGCCACGCCACGGCGATCGTCCCCGAGCTGGCCGAGCTGGCCGCGCGCCACCCGCTGCGGGAGCGATTGCAGGGGCTGCTGATGACCGCGCTCTATCGGGCGGGACGGCAGGTCGATGCGCTCGAGGTGTACCGGCGCACCCGCATCGCCCTCGTCGACGAGCTCGGCCTGGAACCCGGTGCGGAGCTGGCGCGGTTGCAACAGGCGATCCTGAGCGGAGACCTCGACCCGGACGTCCCGGCGACACCCACGGTGGTCGCGCCGGCGCAACTGCCCGCCGGCGTCGCCGACTTCACCGGGCGTGACGGGCAGCTCACCGCGATCCGCGCGCACCTGATCGAGAGTCCCGGGCCGGTCCCGATCTCGGCCGTCGCCGGCACGGCGGGTGTGGGCAAGACGACGCTGGCGGTGCACGTGGCACACCAGCTCTCCGAGCAGTTCCCCGACGGCCAGCTCTACGTGAACCTGCGCGGCGCCGAGGCGCAGCCGCTGGATCCGGCAGGGGTGCTCGCCCGGTTCCTGCGCGCGTTGGGGGTCGACGGCACGGCGATCCCGGACGACATCGAGGAACGCGCCGCGCTGTACCGCAGCCGGCTCGCCGGCAGGCGCGTGCTCGTACTGCTCGACAACGCGTCCGGTGAGGCCCAGCTACGCCCGCTGCTGCCGGGCGCGCGCGGCTGCGCGGTGCTGGTCACCAGCCGGACCAGGCTGACCGGACTCGGTGCTCGGCAGGTCGACCTGGCGGTGCTGGACGGCGACCAGGCCGTCGAGCTGCTCGCCCGGGTGGCCGGGCCACCGCGGGTGGCCGCCGAACCCGCGGCTGCCGAGCAGATCGTGCGGCTGTGCGGGTGCCTGCCGCTCGCAGTCCGGGTGGCGGGCGCCCGCCTCGGCGCCCGGCCGCACTGGCAGCTGGCGCGGCTCGCGACCGACCTGGCCGATGAGCACCACCGGCTCGACGAGCTGCGGCTCGGTGACCTGGAGGTGCGGGCCAGCCTCGCGCTGAGCTACGACGGCCTGGACGAGCCGGGCCGCTGCGCGTTCCGCCGCCTCGGGCTGCTCGACGCCCCCGACTTCGCCGCCTGGGTCGCCGCGGCACTGGTCGGCGACGACGAGCACGGCGACCGGTCACAGGCCGACAAGCTGGTCGATGCCCTCGTCGATGCGCAGCTTCTCGACGTGGCCGGACGCGACGCCGCCGGGCAGATACGGTACCGCTTCCACGATCTGCTGCGAACCTACGCCAGAGAGCTCGTCGCGAAGGAACCGGAAGCCCACCGCCTCGCCGCGCAGCAGCGGGCATTCGCGGGGTGGTTCGCGCTGGCCGACGGCGCCGCCCGGCGGGTGACGAGCTCGACATTCGGTGTCCCCTTCGACTCCATCTCCGGCTGGCAACCGGACGGCGACGTCACCGCCGCCGGGCTCGCCGATCCGCTCGCGTGGTTCGAGGCCGAATGGGCGGCCCTGCTCAGCACCGTCGAACAGGCCCGCTCCGTCGGTGCCGACGGTCTGACCTGCGCGCTCGCCGAGCGGCTCGCCACCTTCTTCGTGGTGCGCGGTCGCTATGACGACTGGCGGTGGATCTGCGGAGTCATGCTCGCGGCCGCGCAGCACGCCGACGACACCCGGCAGCAGGGGATTGCACTGCGCGGCCTCGGCGAGCTGGACCTGCTACAGTACCGTCTCGACGACTCCATCGCCTGGTTCGGTCAGGCCCGCTGCGCTTTCGAGGAAGCCGGTGACCGGAATGGTCAGGCGCTCGCGACCTCGGGCCTCGGCGCCGCCCAGGTGGAGGCCGGCCGCTTCACCGACGCTGCGACCAACCTCTCGCAGGCGCTGGCCGAGCTGCGGGAGCTCGGGGACCGCCGAAGCGAGGCATGGGCGCTGCGCCGGCTCGGCACGATGCACCAGATGCAGGGCCGCAACGAGCAGGCGGCGGTGTCCTTCGAGCAGGCACTGGCAGTGCTCGACGAGCTCGCCGACCCGCTCGGCCGGGCGAGCGTGCTCGAACGCCTCGGCGCCGTCCGGACGCAGCAAGGCCGCGGCCGTGAGGCGCACGCCCTCATCGAACGGGCACTGGCGCTGCGCCGCGAGCACGACGACCGGTTCGGCCAGGCACGGGCGCTGCGCAGCCTGGGGGAGCTGTACCGCGCCGAAGCACGCTGGGATGAGGCGATGAACTGTCTGGGCGACTCGCTTCGGCTGTGGCGCGAGCTCGGTCTGGCGCGTGAGCTGGCCCGGACGCTGGCGAGTCTCGGCGCGGTACACGAGAAGGCCGGAAACGTCGCGGCGGCCAGGACCACGCGCAGCGAGGCCCGGCGGCTGCTCACTGAGGCCGGCCTCCCCGTACCCGACGGCCTCACCCGGTAGCCGAGCCCGGCAAGCAGTAGGAAACCGTGCGGAAAGTGGGCCACTGCACGATTTCTTCGGGGGCCGGGGGTGCGAGGCGCCAGCAGGGTACGGGTCGGGGGGAGACAGGGACCCGTAAGGCGCCGCGGTGCGGGGCGGAGGAACACTCCGCCCCGCATCTCCGGTCGGAGCCAACCAACGGGCCAGAGCTCCCGAATCCGGAGTGCCCAATCCGAATCGATCAATCAGCGACGACCGGGTCAGGCTGTCAGCGGCTTGCGTCCCCAGGCTTGGAACAGCGTCCAGCCGAGGACGATCGTGTCCGGGCGGGCGAGGTGTTCTTCGAGCTCGCGCAGGTAGCCGTCCAGTTCGGACTCACCCAGTTCTTCCGCCGCGAGGATGCGGTGCCTGTTGGTGGTGGCGCAGCGCAGCAGCAGCGCGTGGGCAGGCTCGCCGGGCTGCGACAGTCCCGCGTGCACGTCCACCTCGATGTCAGCCAGGCCCGCGCTTCGGAGCAGGGCAGGCAGCCGCCGGCCGATGTGCGGATCGCCGGCCAAGCCGGCAACCAGCGCCCCCTGAAGCAGGTTCCATGCAGGGTGGGCAGGCTCGCAGGTCCAGGAGATCACATCCATGTCCTGCAGCGCGACGTAACCCCCGGGCCGGGTGAGCCGGACCATCTCGGCTACGACGTCCTCGGGACGTGGGAGATCGACCAGCATCAGGCGCTCGTGCACCAAGTCGAACGAAGCGCCCGGCAGTCCGGTCGCGGTGGCCTCGCCGGGTACGAGCTCCACATTGCAGAGGCACTGTCCTGCCAGTGACGGCGCGGCCAGCTCCAGCACCCGGCGTTCGCGGTCCAGCCCCACGACCGATCCGGCCGTGCCGACCCGCTCGGCGAGGATGTCGAGCACGCCGGGTGGCCCGCAGCCCAGATCGAGGGCGCGCCACCCGACGTCGACACCGATGCGGTCGAACAGCAGCTCGGCCTCCATGCGGTGCAGCTCGCACTGCTCGAGCAGCCGTGCCCGCTCCGCGTCAGCCTTATCGAGGACACGACCGGAATTGCGCATCATCGCATCCACGCTCCTGGTCTGGTGAGAACCCGATCGTGCCGGTACCTGGTTTGCGATCGCTTTCCGGCCGGTTGCCCTCGCCGGGCTGTAGCGACGCTCGCAGCGTGTTCAGCGCATGGTGCTGCAGTACGCGCACCCGCGCGTCGGTGCAGCCGAGGATCGTCGCGGTCTCCACCGCGGACAACCCGATCACCGCTCGCAATACCAAAACCTCGCGCTGCTCGGGTGCCAGCGCTTCGTACGGGTTCGTGGTCGGTGCCGGTCCGCGGGTCGTCTGGTGCGCATCGGCCATCGCAGCGGCGATGCGGTACACGAAGCACAGGAACGATCCGTCCTGCTCGCGGTAGCCGGGCAGGGCACCGAGCACCGCCCGGCACACCTCGCGCGCGACGCTGTCCGCCGTGCCGTCGTGGCACCCGATCCGCGCCCGGCAGTACCTCGTCACGAATGGCTGCATCGTCGCGAGCAGCCCGTGCAGTGCGGCCTGCTTGCCGGTGACGGCAGCGGCAACCGGTTCGTTCCGGTACGCACACATGGGTGTCACTCTGTCGTGTCCCGGTTTCTGGCCGCTTTCCTCACACCCGGGTGGTGACCGGTCCTGAATCGTGGTCCTCAGTCCGGGACGCGCGGTACGGTCGGCGACGTCCAGCGGTTCCCTACCACTCATTCCGCTGATCGGGCGGATGCGGTGTATCGACAGTTCGCCGAGGAACGATGAGTGACCCCTCCCCACCCGATTCAACCGAATCGCCACAGGTCGCCGCCGATCTGGCGGGCTTCGCCGCCGATCTGCCGGTCGGTCCGGACGCCACAAGCGCCGAGCATGGCGTCGAACTACACCCGCAGTGCTCGATGCTGGCGCCGTTGCCGGGTGTATGGCGCGGACAGGGCGAGGCCCAGTACCCATCGCTGCTCGGCGAGTTCCCGTACGGCCAGCAGATCACCTTCTCGCACGACGGCAGGCCGTTCCTGTTCTACGAGGCGCGGGCTTGGCTGCTCAACCAGTCCGGCGAGGTACTCGGCCCCGCGGCCCGCGAGGTCGGGTGGTGGCGGGTGGACCCCGACGAGACCATCGAGGTGATCCTCGCGCACGCATTCGGGATCTGTGAGATCTACTACGGTGGCGCCACCAGCGAGGTCTCGTGGGAGCTGCAGACCGACACCGTGGCGCGCAGCGACTCGGCCAGGGAGACCGAAGCGGCCGCCCGCCTCTACGGCATCGTGGAGGGGGATCTGGCCTACGTCGAGGAACGGGCGCTGCGCGGCCTGCCGATGCAGCCGCATCTGTCTGCCCAGCTCCAGCGCATCTCCGACTGACAACGGGGCTGAGCTGATTGGATCGAACAGTCCGGTGCCGCAGGCAACGGTGCGTTGCTTGCGGCCCCGATCAACTCGTCTTGCCGACCTTCAGACTGCTGCAGTTCTCCGTCGCCGTGCTCCGTCACCGATGATCCCTACCACCAGCAGCAGCACGGCACTGAGGAAGTGCAGCACGTGGTCGAAGAGGTTCAGCGCGAGGACGTCCACCGCTGTGTCCACGTATGCCAGGCCGAACAGCCCGACGAGCAGGTAGACCGCACCGAAGACGACTCCGACGGCCTTGTTCAGGGAACCACCGGCTCCAGAGCTACGTGCCATGACGAACCCCTCCCTGAGATGATGGCAGGCGGCGCATGTGCTCACCGTCTGCTGATGTGCGGACCCGGACCGTATCGCAGCTGACAACGACATCATCCGCGATCTTCGTTCACACCTGAAGCCGTCACGAACCGCGTCATCCCAAACGTGACCTGCGGTCGCCGGTGACCGTTGACCGCCCAGTGTCACGCCGTCGATCTGCGGGCGACGCGTACGATCTTCGCCACACCCAGATGGGTGATGTCGCTGATCAACTCTCGGAACCGCGGGAAGTCTCGATGGTCGAGAACGTGATCTGGGAGGGAACGTTCGATGGTCGCTTCGAGGACCGGGACCATGCCATAAGGATCTTCGCCGAGCACAACGAAGCGGTCCAACGAGCCGTACCCAGCGACCGGCTACTCGTCTACCAGGTGGAGGAGGGCTGGCCACCGCTGTGCGACTTCCTCGGGGTCGACGGCCCCGCCGAGCCCTTCCCGCACATCAAACCACGGCAAGTCGATACGTGAACTGGTGCAGACGGTGCTGGCCGGGGGCCGGTTGCCCACACCGTCCGATCCGGCGCACTGAGCAAGCACGACCCGCTGGGATCGGAGTGCCGCAACGGTCACGCCGGGAAGTAGAACAATCTGTTCTATACTCTGCCCATGGCGCGGATCGGGGTACGGGAACTGAACCAGCACACCAGCAGCTACATCAGCAAGGTCAAGAACGGCGAGGCCGTGGAGGTAACCGAACACGGCCGCCTGGTCGCGCTCTTGGTGCCGGTGCCACGGACTGGCACCGGGCTCGATGATCTGGTCGAACAGGGACGGGTGCACCCGCCCACGGGCACTCAGCGGTCGTTTCCTGCCCGCCGCCCCGCGCCGGGGCCCAGCGCCGGCGAAGGGCTTGCCGCGATGCGGGACGAGGAACGCTATTGATCTATCTCGACTCGTCGGCAGTGGTCAAGCTGGTGCACGAGGAGCCGGAGTCCGTTGACCTGGAGTCATGGCTGAGCGGTGACGACCGGCCGCTCGTGACATCGGTGCTCACCGAGATCGAGGTCGAACGCGCGCTCCGTCGCAGCGATCCCGATGCTCTGCCGCTGGTTGCCGAGGTCATCGACGGACTCTACCGGTTCGACATCGATCCCGCCGTGCGCCGGACGGCGGCCCGGTTCGCCGAACCGACGTTGCGCACGTTGGACGCCGTGCACCTCGCCACCGCGCTCGAGTTCGGCGCAGACCTGGATGCCTTCGTCTGCTACGATCGACGGCTGCTCGACGCAGCGATCGCGGAGGGGATCGCGGTGAGCAGCCCCGGCAGCTGACCCTCAGCGGCGGCGGTCACGGCCCGAGCCGAAACGGTGGATAGACGTCGGCGACCATCAGGAAGGCGTAGCCGGTGACCCGGGTGCTCCACCGCAGGACGCCGACGACGAAATCGAACAGCGGCCGCGGATACCGGCCGGTGAACAGGATCGCGAACCAGGAGATGACGACGACGACGACGGCCGCGATGCCGAGGAAGAACAACACGACGTAGTGCGGGATCGCCAGCAGCCACTTCACCAGCGGCAACCACCGGTTCAGCTCCCGGTGCGCTTCCGGGTAGCGGATGTCGAGGTGCAGCGCTTGACGGTCGTCGGTCGACGGGTACTCGTCGCGGAGCAACGCGATGTAGACGTTGATGCGGTTGCTGAACCTCAGCAGTTCGAGGTTCCAGTCGAACCACCAGCGCGGGTACTTGCGCCGGAACAGGATCAGCAGCAGCGGCGGCAGGAACAGCAGACCTCCCGCAGTGACAACGACGGCCTGGGTCTGCTCCGGCGTGACCGAGGTCGCCACGCCGCTGACGAGGGCTAGCACGATCCCGATCGGGATCACCAGCAGCAGCCGGAAGAACGTTGTGAGCCGGCTCAGCCCTCGATCCGGGAAGTCGACATCGAACTGCACCGGGTATGCCGTCGGACCTGCCGCACCGGAATCGACCGTTGACATTGCTACCCCCTTCACCCCTGGTACCGGCAAGGGCCTGACGACCCTGCTCGAGTACTGCATACAGCATAAATGGCCGGGCAACGGCGCGGTGCCCGCAGCGTCGCCGCCTCCTGCAAGAGGCGCCTGCTTCCCAGTCGGTGTACTCACCGCCCGGTCGCTGGCCGAGCCGGTGCTGGCCGTCCCAGTCACCGGCATCGGCATAGATCACGTACTCGTCGGGGTCAGCCGGGTTGACCCGCACCCGGATCGTGGCCATCACTGCCATTCCGGTAGCTCCAACAGCTCCGCCAGCACGTCCTCACAACGCCCGTGGCGCTGCCAGACGGTCTGCGACCCGGCCGGCGGCTCACCCGTGGGCGTCGCGGATCAGCTCGGCACGCCACCCGTTCGCCGGTGTGAGCCGCCGCAGGTACGGCGTGGCCGGGTAGGTGTGTCTCCCGTCATCGTCTGACCGTGGTGCGGCGTGCACATGGGCGGTGACAAGGCGGTGCCAACATGTTCGTCCGTGCTGTGCGTGGCAGGCTGGGGGCATGGCGGCCAGCGGGTGTCGGTGGCCGGATGGCCGAGGAGCGCAAGCTCGCCCGACCGACTGCCGCGCCCTGCGAGCCGTTGAGCTCACGGCGCACCCACTGCCCGCTCGTTCGCCGCTCGCAGCACCGCCGCGCCGGTCAGCCGGCCGGCGGCAAGGTCGTCCAGCGCACGGTCGGCATGCTCGAACGGGTAGGGCACGGCGCGCACCCGGATCGGTATGCGGGCGGCTATCTCGAGGAACTCGGTGCCGTCCGCACGGGTGTTGGCGGTGACACTGCACAGCTCCCGCTCGTGAAACAGGTGCTCGGTGTAGCGCAGCGACGGGATGTCGGACAGGTGGATACCGGCGACCGCCACGGTCGCGCCGGCGTCGCACGCGGCCAGCGCCAGCGGCACGGTCTCACCGGCCGGTGTGAAGACGATCGCGGCATCGAGGGGCTCTGGCGGGCCGTCCGTGGGGTCGGCGGCGGAGGCGGTGCCGAGCTCGAGGGCCAGTTGCCTGGCGTGCGCAGCGCGGGTCAGCACGTGCACTGTGGCGCCCTCGAAGATCGCTACCTGCGCCGCGAGGTGCGCCGAGCCGCCGAACCCGTAGATGCCGAGCCGGCCGCCGGGCGGCACGGCGGCGCGGCGCAGCGCCCGGTAGCCGATGATGCCGGCGCACAGCAGCGGCGCCGCCTGCTCGTCGTCGAAGACCTCCGGCAGCGGGTAGGCGTAGCACTCGTCGACGACGGCGTACTCGGCGTAGCCGCCGTCGGCGTCCCAGCCGGTGAACCGCGGTGAGGTGCACAGGTTCTCCGAGCCGCGCAGGCAGAACCGGCATGCTCCGCAGGTGTGCCGCAGCCAGGCGATGCCGATCCGGTCGTCGATGGCGAACCGGGACGCACCGGGGCCGAGCTCGTCGACGACGCCGACAACCTCGTGACCCGGCACGACCCCTGGCCGCCGGGGCGCCAGGTCGCCCTCGGCCAGGTGCAGGTCGGTGCGGCACACCCCGCACACCCGGACCCGCACCCGCACCTCGCCGGACCCGGGTCGCGGCGCAGGCAACTCGGTCCGCCGCAGCGGCCCGGAGCGCACCGGCCCCGGCTGCTCGACCGTCCACGCTTGCACCGGAGCAGTATCCGCTGTCCCGGTGGACCTGCTCTCGGCGGGCGGCGTCGGGGTTCAGTGGCGGGGCGAGGCGCGGTGAAAGTACCAACTCCGGAATTGTCAATCTGGGTGCGGAACCTACAACCGAGCTCAGCCCTGGGCCATGTCGTAGAAGCGGCTGTAGTGCAGCTGGTGCGCGACGGTGACAGTGGTCGTCGGCCCGTTGCGGTGCTTGGCGAGGATCAGGTCGGCCTCCCCGGCCCTGGGGTCGTCGCGTTCGAACGCGTCCGGCCGGTGCAGCAGGATGACCATGTCACTGTCCTGCTCGATCGCTCCCGATTCGCGCAGGTCGGCGAGCATCGGCTTCTTGTCCGTTCGCTGCTCGGGGCCCCTGTTGAGCTGGCTGATCGCCACCAGTGGAACCTCGAGTTCCTTGGCCAGCAGCTTGAGTTGCCGGGAGAACTCACTGACCTCCTGCTGCCGGGACTCGACCCGCTTGCCCGAGGTCATCAGCTGCAGGTAGTCGACGACGATGAGCCGAAGGTCGTTTCGCTGCTTGAGCCGCCGCGCCTTCGCCCGGATCTCCATCATCGTCATGTTGGGCGAGTCGTCGATGAACAGCGGTGCCTCGCTGATCTCTCCCATCCGTCGAGCCAGCCGGGTCCAGTCATCATCGCTCATCCGGCCCGATCGCATGTCGGACAACCGGATCCGGGCCTCCGCCGACAGCAGCCGCATCGTGATCTCTGTGCGGCTCATCTCCAGCGAGAAGATGACACTGCTCATGCCGTTGGCCACCGAACACGAGCGGGCGAAGTCCAATCCCAGTGTGGAGTTGTGTGTGGGGATCATGGAAGGGCCGGCGAGGTACATGTGGTCGTCGTTCGAGACCTGCACGCAGCGCACCGGCACGCTCGGCACCGGCCGGACATCGATCACCTTCCACGACGACTGCCGCCCAGGTATGACATGCGGCTCGCCGCTGGGCAGTGCGCCAGCCAACTGCACAGTCGTGCGCACCCGCGAGGAGCCGTTGACGTCGGCCATCCACTGGTGCTGCGCGTCCGCGACGATCACCGAGCCGTCGGAGAACTCCACCTCGTAACAGGAGCGGTCGATCAGGATGTCGGTGGCGGCGACGACTGTCGTGGGCAGCCCGTCCGCGCCGAGCAGCCGGTCTCCGGCCACGGCCTCGCCCATCGTCGTCCAGCCGTCCGGGGTGGGCAGCGGAGTGTCGAGCGCGAGCGCCTTCCCCAAGCCCGGTCTCGCAGCGACCACGCACATCTGGCCGGCGTGCAAGCCGTTGGTGACGGCGTCGAGATCGATGAACCCGGTCGGGACCCCGGCTGAGCGGCCGCCGCGGGACGCGATCGCGTCGATCTCGTCCATGGTGGGCTGTAGCAGTTCCTCGAGGGCGATGTAGTCCTCGCTCATCCGCCGCTCGGTGACCTCGTAGACCGCTGCCTGCGCCCGGTCGACCACCTCGTCCACCTCGGCGCCCTCGGCACCGTGATAGCCGAGCTGCACGATGCGGGTGCCGGCCTCGACGAGCCGCCGCAGCACCGCCTTCTCGGCGACGATCTCGGCGTAGTAACCGGCGTTGGCCGCGGTGGGAACGGTGGCGATCAGGGTGTGCAGATACGGCGCACCACCGACCCTGCCCAGCTCGCCGCGCCGCTCCAGCTCGGCGGAGACGGTGATCGGGTCGGCCGGCTCACCGCGGCCGTACAGGTCGAGGGTGCAGTCGTAGACGGCCTGGTGTGCGGGCCGGTAGAAGTCGGTGGCGCGTAGCACCTCCACCACGTCGGCGATGGCGTCCTTCGACAGCAGCATCCCGCCGAGCACGGACTGCTCGGCGGTGAGGTCCTGCGGTGGCTGCCGGTCGAATTGCTCGTTCCGGCGCTCCCCGACCTGGGCCCCGCGGTCGTCCACCAACGCCACCGCGCCGTCACCTCCCGCTTCCCGACTGCGCTGTCCGGGCCAGATCTGCTCGAACAGCCGTTCTACATGGTGGCACCGACAGGCACCAGACGGCGCACGTCGGGTTCGGCGCGCCGCGCGAGGTTAGGGTGCCCATGATCGGGTGAGCAAGTACCCCTGGGGACGCGCCTGGGGACGGCGTGGGGATGGCGTGAGAGTCCAGGCACGAGCCCGTCCACCAGGGCAGCACATTGTTGGGGACAACCTGGGGACAGCTTCCGAGGTTCGCGTCGTCGCTGCTGGTCAAACCCAGTTCACCGGCTGTGGACAGAATCGTCCGCGATCCGTCCGGCGTGTTCTCGGCCCCGCGCCCTCGGCGTGTCGCGGCAGGGGCCGCGGCAGGCCCTCGGCCGTGCCGGGCCCGGGGTTCTCAGCCGGCGGCGGCGACCTCCACCGGCAGGGTCACCGACACCTCGGGGTGCAGCCGGACGGTGACGTCGTAGTTGCCCGTGGACTTGATGGTGCTGCCGAGCTCCACCGCGCGCTTGTCCAGCGACGGGCCACCGGCGGTGCGCACCGCGGCCACCACGTCGGCAGAGGTGACGGAGCCGAACAGCTTTCCGGCGCGCTGGTTCGACTTCTGCGGGGCTGCCTTCGCCGAGACCGTCACGGAGCCGAGCCCGGTCAGCTCGTTCGCGACCTCCCGAGCGTGGTCGAGGTCGCGGATCTGACGGGTCTGCTGCGCCCGGCGGATCGTCGCCACCTGCTTCTCGGCGCCGCGGGTTGCCACGATGGCGAGACCGCGGGGCAGCAGGTAGTTGCGGGCATAGCCGTCCTTGACCTCGACCATGTCACCGGGCCCACCGAGGTTGGTCACGTCGGCGTTGAGGATGATCTTCACGTCGTCGCTCCCTTCTGCTCAGCGGGCGGTCGAGGTGTAGGGCAGCAGGGCAACCTCACGCGAGTTCTTCACCGCGACGGCGACGTCTCGCTGGTGCTGACTGCAGTTGCCGGTGACCCGGCGGGCACGGATCTTGCCGCGGTCGGAGATGTACTTCCGCAGCAGCGCCGTGTCCTTGTAGTCGATCTCGAGTTCCTTGTCCTTGCAGAAGATGCAGATCTTCTTCTTCGGCTTGCGCACGGGGGGCTTGGGCATGTCTGGAAACTCCCGGAGTCGTGAAAATGCTCGCCAGTCGGACTGCGTCGGTGCAGGTCAGAAGGGAGGCTCGTCGTCGTCGCCGCCGGCACCGGAACCCGCTCCGGCGGGCTGCCCCGCCGGCGGTGCGGAACTCCAGGGGTCGTCGGACCCACCCGACGAACCACCGCTGGCGCCGTAGCCACCCGAGGAACCACCCTGGCCACGGGTGACCTTGTTGACCTTGGCTGTGGCGTAACGCAGCGACGGGCCGACCTCGTCGACCTCCATCTCCACGACGGTGCGCTTCTCGCCCTCGCGGGTCTCGAACGAGCGCTGGCGCAGCCGGCCCTGGACGACGACCCGCATACCGCGGGTCAGCGACTCAGCCGCGTTCTCGGCGGCCTGCCGCCAGATGTTGCAGCGCAGGAACAGCGCCTCGCCGTCCTTCCACTCGCCACTCTGCCGGTCGAACATCCGCGGCGTGGAGGCCACCGTGAAGTTGGCAACGGCCGCTCCGGACGGCGTGAAGCGCAGCTCAGGGTCGGCGGTCAGATTGCCGACCACGGTGATGACCGTGTCGCCCGCCATCAGGCCACGCCCCGGCGAACGGTGGTTCCCGGGTCACGCCGCATGACCTTGAGCCGCAGTACCGACTCGTTGAGGGAGAGCTGGCGATCCAGCTCGGCGATGGTCACCGGTTCGCAGATGACGTCGACGACCGCGTAGATGCCCTCGGTGTGCTTGTCGATCTCGTAGGCGAGCCGCCGCCTACCCCAGACCTCGACCTTCTCGACGCTGCCTTCTTGCTGCTTGACGACACCGAGCAGGCTGTCCAGCGACGGGGACACGGTGCGCTCGTCGAGCTGCGGATCGAGGATGACCATCATCTCGTAATGACGCATGAAGACCACTCACCTCCTATGGACTCGAATCGGCCGCGGACTCTCCGCGGCAGGAGGGGTCTCGGTCGCCCAGCACTCGAACTCGATCGAGAACAGCGGGCGACCTCTGCACGATACCAACGTGCCCGTCCGCCGGAGTCGGCGGACGGGCACGGTCGAGTTGTCCAGTGAGCTGTCAGCCCTTGCTCGGTCGCACCACCCAGCTGCGGACCAGTGCGGCGGTGACGCCCGCGAGCATCAACACCGCCACCAGCACCGGCAACGCGACACGGTCTGCACCCTGGGCCGGCAGCGCTTCCGCACGGCCTGCGGCGGCGACGTCCTCGGCGGCCCCGCCGCGGTCCGAACCGAGGATGCCGAATCGGGGCGATTGGCCGAACAGGTCGCTGCCACCGAACAGGTTCGAATTCGGCAGCGAGCCGAATTCGCCGGCGTTGGCGGAGAAGAGCTGACCGTAGTCGTACAACGACAGCGAGCTGAAGTCGTAGACGCCCTGCTGCATCGGGCCGACATCGAAGTTCGCGGGCATGAACGGTCCCAACTGCGGCGCCGGGGCCGGGACCGGCCGGTTCGCCGCGGGCCCGTTCGACTCGGCCGTGGGCCCGTTCGACCCCGGGGCCGGCCGCTCGGGCTGGGGCTCCGAACTGCCCGGCAGCGGGCCGGTGACACCTTCGGCGGCCTCGACCACCGGCTCGGCGGCCTTGGTCACCGGCTCGGTGACCTGCTCGACCGCCTCGAGCGTCAGGGTGCACGCCGGGGCGAGCGGACCGAGCACACCGCCCAGCGCGCTCGTCACGTTGATCGTGCTCGTACCACTGCTGGGAATCTGACCCACCGTCATGAGCGAGCTGGGACCCGTGCCGAGCAACGAGCGGGGATTGACCGAGACGGATTCGCCTGGCTCACCCCGCACGGTGCCACCGCACTCCGTCCCGGTCGCAGCTGCGGCGGAAGCCGCTCCGAACGAGGCGCTCGCCCCGAACATGAGCGCCACCGTGCCCGCCACGACTGTCGCTCTACTGCGCCTGCCCATGGTACCTCCGACCTTGACCGACACATGCACACGCGGTAACGGCCCCTGACGATAAAGGAAACTCTCGTGATCGCATACCCCTACGGCCGGGGAAATCACGAAAGGTGCCCGTCCGGGGCAGCCCGGAACCGTCTGGGCGACCTTCTAGGCTCTCGCCATGCGTATCGGAGCCCACGTCGCCGACGACGATCCGGTAGCCGCCGCGGCCGAGGTCGGCGCCGACGTCGTGCAGTTCTTCCTGTCCGATCCGCAGGGCTGGCGCAAGCCCACGGAGCACCCTCGTGCCGCCGCGCTGCGCAGCGCTACCGGGCAGGGCGACCTCGACGTCTTCGTGCACTCGCCCTATGTCCTCAATGTCGCCTCGTGCAACAACCGCATCCGGATCCCGTCCCGCAAGGGCGTCACCCAGCAGGCCGATGCCGCGGCGGCGGTCGGGGCCAGCGGGCTGATCGTCCACGGTGGACACGTGCGCCATGGCGAGGATCCGGCCGAAGGCGTGGAGAACTGGCACAAGCTGTTCGCCCGGCAGGCAGCGCAGGGCGGGTTCGCCACCCGGGTGCTGGTCGAGAACACCGCGGGCGGCGACAACGCGATGGCCCGGCAGTTCGACACGCTGGCGCGGCTGTGGGACGCGATCGGCGAGTTCGACGTCGGGTTCTGCCTCGACACCTGCCACGCGCACGCCGCCGGCGAGGACCTGAGCGGCATCGTGGACCGGGTCCTGGCGATCACGGGGACGATCGATCTGGTGCACTGCAACAACTCCCGTGACGAGTTCGGCTCCTCGCGGGACCGCCACGCCCCGGTGCACGAGGGCACCATCGCCGCCGAGCAGCTCGTCGAGATCTGCGCGGCGGCCGGCGCCCCGGTGGTGCTCGAGACTCGGCCGGACAGCCAGCCCCACGACATCGCCTTCCTGCGGGAGCGACTGGGTTCGTGACCGGGTCGCCGCTGCGTCAGCCGGGTCTGCTGTGACTGCCAGGACCGAGGACCAGCGCATCGGGGGCGCGGTCGAGGACTCCACCGTGCGGGTCGTCGTCCGGAGGAGTGCCGATGCCGGGCGCCGTCGGGTGGCGCACCACGTCGAGTTCGGGACGCCAGATCTCGCGTAGCACCAGTACGCACAGCGCGACGACCACCGCGTCGCGCAACACGACGGCGCCCAGGAACCACTCCACCGGGAGCCCATCACGCTCGACACCGAGATAGAAGGACATCCGGGGGAACCAGACCAGCGCGTCGACGACCATCCAGCCGAGCAGCAGCCGCCATCGAGGCAGCGCGAGCACCGCCAGCGCGACCAGCCACAGCGAGAACTGCGGGCTCCACACCTTGCTGGTGAGCAGGAACGCGCACACCACCAGAAAGCACAACTGCGCCAGCCGGGGGCGGCGGGGCGCGGCCAACGCGACCCAGCCGATGCCGGCGCAGGCCAGCCCGAACAGCAGGCCGGAGGCGGTGTTGAGCACCACCGGTTCCTGGCCCGGCGGCAACGCCCGGTCGAAGCCGGGCCACCCCGTCAACGTCGACACGACGTTGTAGAGCGAGTCGGGATCGGCGGCCCGCTCCCGGTTGAGCCGGAAGAACTCGCGCCATCCGTCCGGATACAGCACGGCGATCGGCGCGTTGATCGCAGCCCAGCTCACCGCAGCGGCCGCAGCGGCGCGCAGCCCGTCGCGCAGCCGCCCGACACGTAGGCACAGCACGAGTATCGGACCGAGCAGGAACAGTGGATAGAACTTGGCCGCACCGCCGATCCCCAGCAACACCCCGGCCAGCACGGGGCGGCGCCGGGCCCAGGCGAGCAGCCCGGTGGTCGCCGCTGCAGTGGCCAGCGCGTCGAAGTTGGTGAACACGTGGACCACGACCAGCGGGGAGATCGCCGCGATGGCCGCATCCCAGGGCCTGCGCCGGCACAGCCGCACCAGCGCCCAGATGGTCACGACCCACGCCAGTGCCAACCACCAGGCCGTCACGTCGAAGTAGACGGCGACGGGCGACGTGCCGGGCAACCAACCCGTCGCCGCCCACGCCTGCGCCGTCTGCGCGTTGACCCACTGGAACAGCCCGGTCAGGACCGGGTACTCCATGTAGCGGACCTGCTCGTCGGCTGCACCCTCGTCGACCGTCCAGGAGGTGGCGTAGGGAAAGCCCTGGAGGCCGGGCCGGTCGAGGCGCTCGGCGGCGAAGAGCGGGACCGTGTCCGAGTAGCAGAACGCCTGGTACTGGCGACCGTCCCGCCAGTCCAGCGCCGTCTCGCCGGCGTCGTCGGTGTAGGTCTGTAGGCACGGCGACTTGGCCAGCCAGCCCGCCGCGAGGGTGAGCACGGCGAGCAGCAACACCACACGCAGCGGCGTCCAGAACCAGTGCCTGCCGATCACGGCGTGGCGCCCCAGCGGTCCACCGACTGTACGGCTGGCTTGCCGGGCGACGCCTTCGGTCCACGTCGGCACGACCCGGTCGGACGGCGACAGCGTGCGGTTGTCAGGGCGGGCGGCTACCTCCGGTTCTCCGCCCGCCGACTCGCGCTTGGACCGGGCCACGCCGGAATGCTACGGAACCGGTACGCCGCGGCTACTCGTCGCCGGAATCGGCTTCGGGAGCCTGCGGGGGTGGTTCCGGCTCGTCCGCCTCCTCCTCCTCGTCCGAGCAGAACGGGAAGCAGTCATCGGCGGGCTCGGGCTCCGGGATCGGCTCCGGCTCCGGGATCGGCTCCGGTGTCGGGATCGGCTCCGGTGTCGGCTCCGGTGCGGCCTCGGTCGTCTCCGGTGCCGGTGGCTCCGGAGCGGTTTCTGCGACCAGCTGGTCCTGGGCCGGGCCGCCGGCGACACCGAGCAGCTCGAATGACGGGAAGGACTCCTGCTCGGTGCCCTCGAGATAGTTGTTCATGAATCGCTGCCAGATGGGTCCCGGCAGGCTCCGGCCGACGATGTCGCCGCCACTGGAATCGACGATCGCGGCATTGGCGGGATCGCCGACCCACACCGCAGCGGAGATCGACGGGGTGTATCCGACGGTCCATGCCGCGGAGTTGTTGCCGGTGTCGCCGAGCTGGTGGGTCCCGGTCTTGGCGGCGACCTGGCGGCCGTCGTCGAGCGGGAACTCCGAGGATTCGGCGACCCGGGTCAGCGTCTCGGTGACGTTGCGCGCCAGTTGCGTGTTGCGCTCGGCGTCGGCCGCGTCGAGTGCCTGCTCGGGATCGGCCGGGTGCTCGTAGACGGTGGCGCCCTCGGCGTTGACGTACTCCTGGACGAAGAACGGTTCGTTGCGCATCCCGTCGTTGGCGAACGTGCTGAAGGCGCCAGCCATGTCGATGACGCGCACCGGGTACTGGCCAAGCGTGATGCCGAGACCTGGCTGCCCGTTGCTCGCCTCGACCAGCGACTTCTTCCCGCCGATCTCTTCGGGGATACCTGCTTGCAGTGCCGCATCGCGCACCGCGCGCGGACCGACGTCGGCGGCGAGCTGCACGAAGGTGGTGTTGACCGACTCCGTCATCGCCTCGCGCAACGTGAGGGCGTTGTAGCTGGCGCTCTCGTTGTTCGAGAAGTCGATCCCGTTGATGGTCAGTGGGGAGTCGCCGTCGTAGACCGAGTTGATGCTGATGTCCTGCTGCAGCGCGGCCAGCATCGTGAATGGTTTGAACGACGAGCCCGGGTTCCACGCCGGACCTCCCGCGAGGTCGTAGCCGGTCCCCTCCTCGCCGCCGAAGTATGCGGACACACCGCCGGTACTCGGGTCGGTCGCCACCAGCGCCGAGCGCAGGTTCTCCGGTTGCCCGTCGAGCTCGGTGAGCACCGCGTCGCGGGCCGCCTGCTGGGCACGCGAGTCGATCGTCGTCACGACCTTGCCGCCGTTGCCGGCGAGCTGGTCGCGCGACAGGCCCTGCGCCTCGAGCTCCTCTAGCGCCTTGTTGATGATGTGCGCCCGGTCGTCGTCGGGCGATCCGGGCACCGCCTCCTCGGGCGGGATGGTGGCCGGGAACGGCAGCTCCTGGCGCTCCGAAGCCGTGAGCCAGCCCTCCGCGACCATCCCGTCGAGCACGAAGTTCCAGCGGAACTGTGCCTGGCCCAGGTTCTTGGCCGGGTCCCAGCGCGACGGCGACTGGATCACGCCGGCCAGCAGTGCGCTCTCGGAGGGAGTGATGTCCTGTACGTCCTTGCCGAAGTAGGCCTGCGAGGCGGCCTGCACGCCGTAGGCGCCCCGGCCGAAGTAGATCGTGTTGAGGTAATTCTGCAGGATCTGCTCCTTGGAGCTCTCCTTCGTCAGCTTCGCGGCGAGGATGACCTCGCGATACTTGCGCAGATAGCTGTACTCGTCCTCACCGGTGGCGACCTTGACGTACTGCTGGGTGATCGTCGAGCCGCCGCTGCTCCCGCCGGTGGTCTGGTCCCACACGGCGCGGCCGATACCCACCACGTCGAAGCCCGGGTTGGATCGAAAACTACGGTCCTCGGCGGCGAGCGCGGCGTTGCGCAGGTGCATCGGGACCTCGCTGATCGGCACGACGACCCGGTTGCCCTCCTCGGGAACGTAGCGACCGATCTCGGTCTCGCCATCGGCGTAGTACAGCGTGGTGACCTGCTTGCGCTGCTCGGCCAGCGCAGCCGGTGATGGCACGTCGTAGACCAACCAACCGATGAAGAACGCCGCGACCGGGGCCAGCACCGCCAGTAGGCATGCGACGAGCGCGAACCGGCGGATGCGCCCCCAGCGGCCTGGGCGCTCGTCCCCGTCGTCGTCCGGCGGCATCCCGTGACCTCCGTCATCCCCGCCACCACCCCTGCCACCACCACGGTCCACGGGGGGAGGCGGCGGAATGCGCTGGCCGTGCGTGAGCAGGTCGGGCGCATCCCGCCGCGGTGGTTTCGCTGCGCGCGCGGTGGCAGTGACGTCGGTGTCGCGATCGGAGAAGTCGGGCACGAAATGCCCGGTGGCATCCGGGTCGTGGGGCCGGCCGGCATTCGGTGGTGGACCGGCGTTCGGTGCCCGGCGGTCGTGCCGACGCGGGCCACCTGGCACGGGCGGGGGCGGGCCTGGTCGCCAACCCGGCGGCGGAGCCGGCGCGCCCCGGCCGCCCGGCTCCCACGAGTGCCGACCACCGTCACGTCGCTCGTCGCTCATGCGTTTGCCTCCCAGACCAGGTTGCGGAGTCTCGGGGGTGCTCGCTGGAGATAACGGCCGAAGGCCCCGGCAGGTGCGCTTGCAGGGGCCGAATCACTCCGCCGCAGTCCTCCGGCGCGACCGGCGGCTACCGACACCCGGTGTCCCCAGGACGTACGACTGCACCAGATGGTTCCAGCTGCAACTGCGGCAGACCTCGACGACGTGCACGTTGAACTCCTCGAACAGTGTCGCCATCCTGCTCAGTTCCTCGCGGGTACGGGCGGACCCGGCGGCGTGCTTGAGCTCGTCACCATAGACCCACGAGACCAGCGTCAGCGGCTCCTTACGACAGACCGGGCAGGTGACCGAACTGGGCTCGCCGTGGAACTTCGCCGCCCGCAGCAGGTACGGATTGGCGTCGCAGACCTCCATCACGCCGACGCGGCCGGAGTAGACCTCCGCGAGCAGCGCACGACGCTGCAACGCATAGTCCACCATCTGCCGTTGGGTCCGCACGCTCCACAGCGTACGCAACGCCGCTGCACGTCACCGCTGCGGAGTTCGAGCAACGGTCAGGCATGCTCGTGCCCGGTCAGCGGCCGGTGACGTACCTCACTTCCACTCGTCACGCTGCCATCGATGTATCGGATCGATATAGTGGCCGCAGGTTTATCGTGTCCCAGGAGGTGTGCCCGTGCTCGAGCTCGCCGTGCTCGGCCTGCTGCACGAGTCGCCCATGCACGGCTACGAGCTGCGTAAACGCCTTACCTCCCTGCTGGGCGCGTTCCGCGCGTTCTCCTTCGGCTCGCTGTACCCGACGCTACGCCGGCTGCAGCGCAGCGGGCTCATCGTCGAGGAGGGCGACCAGAGCAACGGCTGGGGTCGTCGCGCCCGGCGGGTCTACGAGTTGACCGCCGAGGGCAAGGAGCGGTTCGCCGACCTGCTCGCCGACGCCGGACCGCAGACCTGGGAGGACGACGGGTTCGGCGTGCACCTGGTCTTCTTCTCCCGGACCCCGGCGGAAGTCCGGATGCGGATCCTCGAGGGCCGTAGGCGCCGCGTCGAGGAACGCCGGGAGGGGCTGCGCTGCGCGCTGGCCCGTGCCGGCGGGCAGATCGACCGCTACACCCGTGAGCTGCACCGGATGGGCCTCGACTCCACCGAGCGGGAAGTGCGCTGGCTCAACGAGCTCATCGCGCACGAGTGCACCGATCCGGAGCCGACGAAAGATCCACACAGCGCCGCCAACGAACACCATCGGGCCGCCAACGAGCACTACAGGGCTGACAACAATCACAGAGGAAGGGCCGACCATGAATGAGGGCCGGGAGGAGCGGGGACGTCGGGTCCCGGGTGCCGGCGTACGGGTGGCCGTCGTCGGCGTCGGCAACTGCGCGGCATCGCTCGTACAGGGTGTGCACTACTACCGCGACGCCGACCCCGGGACCCGGGTCCCGGGCCTGATGCACGTGCAGTTCGGCGACTACCACGTCGGCGACCTGCAGTTCGTCGCCGCATTCGACGTCGACGCGAAGAAGGTCGGTCGCGATCTGTCCGAGGCGATCGTTGCCAGCGAGAACAACACGATCTCGATCTGCGACGTACCGCCACTGGGACTCACGGTGCAGCGCGGCCACACGCTCGACGGTTTGGGCGAGTACTACCGCGAGACCATCTCGGAGGCCGACGACGAGCCGGTCGACGTCGTCGCGGCGCTGCGTGACAGCGGCACCGACGTGCTGGTCTGCTACCTGCCGGTCGGGTCCGAGCAGGCCGATCGCTTCTACGCGCAGTGCGCGCTCGACGCCGGGGTGGCCTTCGTCAACGCGCTTCCGGTGTTCATCGCCAGCGATCCGGAATGGGCGGCGAGGTTCACCGCGGCCGGGTTGCCGATCGTCGGCGACGACATCAAGTCGCAGGTCGGCGCGACGATCACGCACCGGGTGCTGGCCAAGCTGTTCGAGGACCGCGGGGTCGAACTGCTTCGTACCTACCAGCTCAACTTCGGCGGCAACATGGACTTCCTGAACATGCTGGAGCGCAAGCGGCTGCAGTCGAAGAAGATCTCCAAGACGCAGTCGGTGACCTCCCAGATCCCGCACGAGATGCAGGGCGCCGACGTCCACATCGGACCATCGGATCATGTGCCGTGGCTCGACGACCGCAAGTGGGCCTACGTCCGGCTGGAGGGGCGCTCGTTCGGTGACGCCCCGCTCAACATGGAGTACAAGCTCGAGGTGTGGGACTCGCCGAACTCCGCCGGCGTGATCATCGACGCGGTGCGCGCGGCCAAGATCGCGAAGGACCGCGGGATCGGTGGCCCAATCCTGTCCGCCTCCTCGTACTTCATGAAGTCGCCGCCGGAGCAGTACTCCGACTCCGATGCCTACGACGCGGTCGAGGCGTTCATCCGTGGCGAGCGCGACCGTTGACCCCCCGGAGTGTCGGCGCGCCAGTGCCGGCGCGCCGGCTCCTGGGGATCAGAGGACGACGTTGACCAGACGACCGGGGACGACGATCACCTTGCGCGGCTCGCCGCCGGCGACCAGCTCCGCGATCCGCTCCTCGGACAGGGCGGCCGAGCGCACCTCATCCTCCCCGGCCGAGGTGGCGACGACCACCCGGGAGCGCACCTTGCCGTTCACCTGGATCGGGTACTCGGTGGTCTCCTCGAGGAGGTACTCCGCATCGGCCTCGGGGAACGGGCCGTGAGCCAATGACCCCCGATTCTCGCCGACACTGTGTCCCAGCCGCGACCACAGCTCCTCGGCGAGGTGCGGGCACAGCGGCGCCAGCATCAGCACCATCGGCTCCGCCACTGACCGCGGCGTCCCCGCACGGCCGCCGTAAGTCTTGGTGACGTGGTTGTTCAGCTCGATCAGCTTCGCGGCGCCGGTGTTGTAGCGCAGCCCGGCGAAGTCCTCGTGCACCCCGGCGATCGTGCGGTGCAGCGCGCGCAGCGTCTCGACGCCGGGCTCGTCGTCGACGACCCGTAGCTCGCCGGTGGACTCGTCGACGAGGTTGCGCCACAGCCGCTGCAGGAATCGGTGTGCCCCGACGACGTCCTTGGTCGCCCACGGCCGGGAGGCCTCCAGCGGGCCCATCGACATCTCGTAGAGCCGCAGCGTGTCCGCACCGTAGCGCTCGGACATGTCATCGGGGGAGACGGCGTTGCGCAGGCTCTTGCCCATCTTCCCGTATTCCCGGCGCACCGGCTGGCCCTGCCAGAAGTCACCGTCCTCGCGCTCCTCGACCTCTTCGGCGGGCACGTACATACCCCGCGAGTCGGTGTAGGCGAAGGCCTGGATGTAGCCCTGGTTGTACAGCCGACGATAGGGCTCCTCGGAGGAGACGTGCCCCAGGTCGTAGAGCACCTTGTGCCAGAAGCGGGAGTACAGCAGGTGCAGCACCGCGTGCTCGACACCGCCGACGTAGAGGTCCAGCCCGCCCGGGTCCTCGTCGCCGTGCAGCTCGGGTCGCGGGCCCATCCAGTACCGCTCGTTGGCCGGGTCACACATCGCCTCGTCATTGGCCGGGTCGATGTAGCGCAGCTGATACCAGCAGGAACCGGCCCACTGCGGCATGACGTTGGTGTCGCGGTGATAGGTGCGCGGGCCGTCGCCCAGATCGAGTTCGACCTCGAGCCAGTCGGTCGCCTTGGCCAACGGCGGAGCGGGCTCGGTGCTCGCGTCGTCGGGGTCGAATGCGGCGGGCGCGTACTCCTCGACGTCGGGCAGCACGACGGGCAGCTCCGACTCGGGCAGCGCGACCGGTTGGCCGGCAGTGTCGCCCTCGGTGGCATAGACGATGGGGAACGGCTCACCCCAGTAGCGCTGCCGGGCGAACAGCCAGTCACGCAGCTTGTACTGCACCGTGCCCTCGCCGTGCCCGGTCGCCTCCAGCCACTCGGTGATCGCCTTCTTCGCCTCGTCGACAGCCAGGCCGTCCAGGCTGATCTCCGAGTTCGCCGAGTTGATCGCCGGGCCCTCGCCGACGTAGGCCTGCCCGGCGAAGTCGTCGGGCGGGGCGACGGTACGGACGATCGGCAGCCCGAAGGCCTCGGCGAAATCCCAGTCGCGCTGGTCCTGCCCCGGCACAGCCATGATCGCGCCGGTGCCGTAGCCCATCAGCACGTAGTCGGCGATGAACACCGGGATCGGCTCGCCGGTCGCCGGGTTCGTCGCGTGCACGCCGAGGAACACTCCGGTCTTGTCCCGGTTCTCCTGACGGTCCAGTTCGGACTTCTGCGACGCCTGCCGCCGGTACTCGGCGACGGCCTCGGTTGGGGTGTCGCCGTCTCCTGTCCAGGTAGCGTCCACATCAGATGGCCAGTGGTGCGCGGTGATCGCCGAGACCAGCGGGTGCTCGGGTGCCAGCACCATGTAGGTCGCGCCGAAGGCCGTGTCCGGGCGGGTGGTGAAGACGTCGATACCGGCCGTCTCGCCGATGCCGGTCTGCACCGGGAACCGGATACGCGCACCGTGACTGCGGCCGATCCAGTTGCGCTGCATGGCCTTGATCTTGTCCGACCAGTCCAGCCGCTCCAGGTCGTCGACCAGCCGGTCGACATAGGCGGTGATCCGCATCATCCACTGCTTGAGGTTCTTGCGGAACACCGGGAAGTTGCCGCGGTCGCTGCGGCCTTCGGGGGTGACCTCCTCGTTGGCCAGCACGGTGCCGAGGCCGGGGCACCAGTTGACGGGTGCCTCGGACAGGTAGACGAGGCGGTACTCGTTGATGACGGCTCGCTGCTCCGCTGTGGACAGTTGCGCCCACGGCTGCCCGTCCGGTGTGGATCGTTGTTCCGATGCGAACTGCTGTTCCAGTTCCGAGATCGGCCTCGCCCGGTCGGCGTCGGTGTCGTACCAGGAGTTGAAGATCTGCAAGAAGATCCACTGGGTCCACCGGTAGTACCCGATATCGGTGGTGGCGATCCGCCGCCGCTCGTCATGGCCCAGACCCAGCCGGCGGAGCTGCGCCAGGTACCGGACGATGTTGTCCTCGGTGGTCGTGCGCGGGTGGGTGCCGGTCTGCACGGCGTACTGCTCCGCGGGCAGTCCGAAGGCGTCGAAGCCCATGGTGTGCAGCACGTTGCGCCCGTTCATCCGGTGATATCGGGCGAAGACGTCGGTGGCGATGAAGCCGAGCGGGTGCCCGACGTGTAGCCCGGACCCGGACGGGTACGGGAACATGTCCTGCACGAACAGCTTGTCCTCGGGCACAGCAGCGCCGTCCGACGGCCGCATCGGCCCAGCGGGGTTGGGAGCGTGGAACGTGCCCCGCTCGGTCCAGCGGTCCTGCCAGCGCCGTTCGATCTCGCCGGCCATCGCCGCGGTGTAGCGGTACGGCGGTGCGGCTTCGGTGTCGCGCGTGCTCATCGTGGTCCTCCGGGTACCCGGCCCTGACAACAGCGAACCCCTCCGGCGTGACCGTGAGGGGTCGCCGCGCTGACGTCGTCGGTTCGTCTGGTTCTCGACGATTCAGCGCGGCGGAAGAAGGAGCCGGCGGGCCGTGCTCATGGCCGTGATGCTACCGGGTATGCCCACCACATATCCTGCTCGGGTGTCCGCACGCCTGCTGCTCGGAGCTGTGTTGACCGTTGCCGGGCTGGCGCTGGTGTCCGTCGCAGTGCTCGGGTGGCGCGGCCTGCTGCCCCGCAACCGCGTCGCCGGCGTACGGACCCCGGCATCACTGCGCTCCGACGCGGCCTTCCGGGTAGCGAACCGGGTCGCCGCACCACCGCTTGGGGCGGCCGGCGTGGTCTGTGCAACCGGCGGGGCGCTGTGCTTCACCACGACGGGCGCTGTGCTCGCTGTCATCGCCGGTGTCACCGGCGCGGGCACGCTGACGCTCGTCGTCGCGGGCGGCGTGCTGGGCAACCGCGCCGCCGAGGCGGTGCACGATGGCGCCTCCTGTGCCGGCTGCCCCGCTTCGGGCTGCACAGTCAGGGGCTGACAGGCCGGTAGCCAGGCCGTGAAGGGCACCCTCACGGCCTCCGACGCAGTGAATGCGCCCTTGTCGGCGACTCGGCAACGTGGCGTGATCAAGGCAGGGCGTCACCAGCCCCAGCTGCCCGCGCCACCCTTGAACGGGCCGACCACGTCGGAGGTGATCCAGCCACCGTAGAAATCCCCCGGCTGCGAGGTCACCTGCTCGCCGTCGACGGTGATCTCGTCGAACCGGCCGGAGTAGACCGCCACCCGGTCGAGCAGCTGGGGGTAGCGCAGGTCCGGTTCCGGATACCACCAGCCGACCTCGACCAGCGGGTCCGCACCGGGCACCAGCACGTCGATGTAGCGCGCCTCACCCTTGAACTCGCAGAAGGTCAGCCGCGCGGCGGTGCCCAGTGGGACCCGGAACTCGGAGCGGGGCAGGTAGTAGGTCGGCGGGTGCGACGTCTCCAGCACGCGGACCACGTCGTCAGTGTCGAGCACCAGCGTGTCGTGGTGCACGATGCGCACCCGCCGCCGTCCCCGCTCGGCCCGGGGCGGACGGGGGTAGTCCCACACCGATTCCTGTCCGGAGGAGCGTGGCTCCGGGTCGACGGGCTGAGATCGTCTCGGGCCAGCGCGTCTCCATCGCATCATCTGCCTACCTCTCGCATCGCCTGGGCGCCGCCCGGTGCCCTCGAGGTCGCTTCGTTCCTATCGTTCCTGCGGTTCCGGGGTGCCGTTGGGCCAGATGCAGGGCGAGACCGCGCCGATGTTCAACTGCCCGTCGACGCTGCTCGACAAGGACATCCTGAAGCTATCCTCGCGGTTTTCCACCGACAAGAATGCGGCTTCGGAGTCGGTGTCGTCGGTCAGGATTCCCCAGCCGTTGTCGACCCAGTAGCGTTCGACCGCGGCGAACACCTCCGCGTTACGCTCGGCGGGGATGTCCCTGAGCCAGTAGCCGTTACTGACCGTTATTCTCCCCAGCGGGCCATTGTCACCCGAGGGTCACACGGCCGTGAGCCCACGAATGACTGGCGCTCCAGACGCGGCGCGGGCTCGATGACCGCCACTGTGTCGTCGACGTGCTGCTGCACCCGATCGGTGGCTTGTTGCTCGTTCAATGTCGGCTCCATCCCCACTCCCCACGAACACCCACCGAGTAACACCAGCGCCACCAGCCCGGCGACCGCCGCCCGTGCCCACAGCCGCGACCTGGTCATCGCGTGACGAGGTCCGGCCGGTCGGCGATGATGAACCCGAAGTTTCGCAACGATTTCGTATCTCTGCCCCAGTACTCCGAGTGCGCTGCTTGCGGATCCTGCGAGATCGGGGTGCCCGGATCCGACTCGAAAACCCGGGCACCGAAGTCGGGATCGGTGGGGTCGTTGCCGTGGGCCAGGTCCGGGTCGGGGTTGGGCCCCAAGGTGGGCACGAGCGGGTGCACGGGCTGGCGCAGGTCGGGTGGGATCGTAGGCGTGCTGGATGATGTCGTTGTCGGCCCTGGTGGCGAACACCGAGCCTTCCGGCAGCCCCAGCTCGCGGGCGTGATCGACCCCGACACCCGGACTGCCGACGAACACCGTGCTGTCGGCGGGCAGGCCGTGGTCACGGGCGGCGACCCCGGTGGTGGTGGAGCCGTAGCTGTGCGCGATGACGGTGTTGTGCGACGGCGGGCCTTCGTGGGTGGCGCGCAGCCCGTGCTGGAAGCGGTCGAGGTCGGCGCCGGCGTGGTGGGCGTAGCTGACGTCGCGGGCCTCGGGCAGCGACTGCGGCGCGTCGTAGCCGATCCACACCACCCCCGCGGTGCCGGCGCCGGGGTCGGCACGCTTAGCCGAGTCGACCATGTTGTCGACCTTCTCAAGGCCGCTGGCGGCGCCGCCCAGGTTGCTGAAGGTGCCGGGCACGTAGGTGACGACGTTGTCGGCTTCGTCGGGGTTGCCGATGGCCACGATGGCCTGCCCGAAGTCGTCGGTGTTCAGCCCCAGCAGGTAGGCCCGCTGCTGGCCGGGCTGCGGCGTTCCCAGCCGCGCTCGATGGTCTTGATACCGTCCAGCTGGTCATTGATCACCCGAGTCTGCGACGACCGCTCGATCCTACTGCCGGGTCCGCCGGCCTTGAGTTCCTCGCGGCGGGCCAGCAACGTCGCGGTGGCGATACCGAGCACGATCTTGTTCGCGCCATGTCGCGCCACGACCGGCACACCGTCGAGCGCACCGATCCGTTCCGGGTAGGTCCCGATCAGCGACTGTCGCTGCGCCGGCGTCAGACCGTTCCACCACGCATGCACCTGCTGCGGCGACGTGCCCGCCGGCGGCACCGCCGGCGCGTCGTGGGAGTACTCGCCGGGCTGATGACGCCCATCGCCGTCGGGGGCGCGGTACTGCTGACCCCCATACAGCGCGTTGATCCCATTGGCACAGCGGCGCTGCGTCGAAATCGAGCATCGCCGCGTCCACGGCCCGCAGCAGCTCGCTGTTGCGCTCCACCTTGACCGGATCGTCGCCCCAGTCGTCGCCTTCGACAGCTGACTCGAACGCGGCGGCCTGCACCCGCAACGCATCCAACCGGTCCTGGATCTCGCGCACCTCGGCCGCGTAGACACCCAGCACCCGGCCCACGATCTCGTTGTCCTCGCCGACCGCGGCCGCCACGTGGGCCACCGGCGCGGTCGCGGCCAGCAACTGCGCCACCTCAGGTGCGCGATAGAACGCCGCCAAGCCCTGCCAGGTCGCGTGCACCCGCCGGCCCGTGTCAGCGAACGCGACACCGAACTCGCCGATCGCCCGCGCATGCTCGGCCAGCGCATCCATGTCACCCTCGATCCGCCGAATCGCCGCCGCGCTGATCACCGAGGCCCCGCCCCACCACCGGGCATGGCAGCCCGCGGATCCGGCGCAGCCGACACCGCCGCCTGCGCGTTGGCCGCCATCTCCAGATCACCCTCCACATAGGCGTTGGTCGCCTGCCCCGCCCCGTTGACAGCAGCCCCAGTGCGGGTGAACACGAACCCGACACTGGCGGCCTGCGCCTCGGCGAAGCCCTCCAACGCGCCCGCCACAATGGTCGAACTCGACTGCCCCACCGCCTCCTGCCGCGCGGCGTTCCACCCCGCAAGCTGACCATCAAACTCCGAGGCAACCCCCTCGGTCTGCCCCAACACACCCCGCACGCCGGCAGGTTGGATATCCCAGCCCGGCACCGCTGCCCCCTAACCGAACGATCCTCGTCGATCGGCAGAATAGCGCCGCACGCCAGCCCCCGGCACAGGCATTCGCGACTTCACCACCCTGGCGAGTGACCCCGGACCTCCAGGCGGTGGTCAGGCGACCAGGTGCGCCTTGCGCCAGAGCGGCCTGGTGGACCCGATCATCCCGACCTCGTCGAGGAAGCTCGTGACCTTCTCGCCCATCCAGCGCCGCGTCTGCTGGTGATGCGGATTGCGCAGCGCCACCTTGCGCCCGAGGCGGGGATCGATGCCGACCGCGCGGTAGACCCGCGACTGGATCAGGTTGTCGATGATCAGATACGCCGCGACCGACGTCAGGTACCGGTGCCACTCCAGCTCCGGTCGCCGCAACCTCGGCACCAACCGTGCGAGTTCCTCGCGGGCGTAGCGGACATGGCGCCCCTCCTCGATGACGTGGATGCGGCTGATCGTGCGGGTCAGCGGCTGCAGCGACTCGTCGTGCATCATCTCGCGCTGCAGCCGATCGGTGACCTCCTCGGCGACCAGCACGCTGGCGAACATCGATGCGCTGGCCACGGTGTGCGCGAACAACCGCCCCAACTGGTGCAGCGCCGGCCCCGGCCGGTAGTCCGGGCACTCCAGCTTGGCGACCGCGCGGGCGAACATCACCGAATGGCGCGTCTCGTCACCCAGCTCAGTCAGCGCGTACTGCGGGTGCGCGTCGCGAAGGTCCCGGTCGTAGACGTAGCGGCACAGCATCTGCATGAGGATGACCTCGAACCACAGGCCCACGCTCATCACGCTGGCGATCTCGTGCTTGGACAGCTCGACGCGCTGCTCAGGGGTCAGCTGCTCCCACAGCTGCGTGCCGTAGAGCGACACCCGCTGCAGCGGCATGAACGGTGTCGCGTCGAGCAGCGGCGCGTTCCAGTCGACCGCCACGTCCGGGTCGAAGGAGTGCCGTGCCGACGCCGCCAGCAACCGCTGGCCGGTGATCTCCCGCGACAAGAGCTCCCCGCGATCCATGCCGGTGCTCCTTCCCGTGTGGCCGCCACTATCGCACTTCAACCGGCTGCCCAGCGAGTACCGCTGCCAGTAGTGCCGGCCAGCCGGCCAGCCGGACCACGGCGGACTGGTCGGCGAACCAGTTCCCGACGAGCGCCCATTGCCGCTGCCAGGACAGCAGCGCGACCAGCCCGCCGACAACCACGATCGATGCAACGGCCAGCGTGAAGATGCCCTTCGCTCCCCAGCGCAGGTAGACCGTGCTTGCGATCAGTTGTGCGACGGGTCGGCCGGGTAGGTGGCCAGCAACGCCAGCGGCATGCCCTGCCTGCGCAGCACCAGGCTCCACAGGTCCACCTCGGCCGGAGCGAGCAGATCGTCGGGCAGCGCGGGCACGACGACCCAGTCGCCGCGTTCGATCTCACCGGACAGCTGCCCACCGTCCCACCCGCAGTAGCCGGCGAACACCCGCAGACCGCGCACCTGTGGTGCGAGCAGGTCGGGATCAGAGTCCAGGTCGAGCAGTGCCAACGGGCCACGCAGGCCGATCACACCGGCCATCGCGCCGGCGTCGGTCCCGGCGGACAGCGCCGCCAGGCACAGTGCAGCCCGCTGTTCCATCGGTCCGCCGACGTAGAGCGACTGCGGACCGGTGGCGTGCCGTCCCCAAGAGGGCAGCACATCGTCGATCGGCACCTCGCTGGGCCGATTGAGCACGACACCCAGCGTTCCCGAGTCACGATGATCGATGATCAGGACGACGGTGCGCCGGAAGTTCGGATCAGTCAGCCCTGGTGCCGCGACCAGCGCCGAGCCGGCGGCCACCGCTTCGTACCCGCTCACCCGGCCATGGTCCCGCACCCAGCTGCGGTCCGTCGAACAACGATACGGCTGCGTCTCATGCGGGGTCGACAGTCGACGCCGCGCCACCGGCACTGTGGGAGGCGGCGCGGGTCCGTGCCGGGTCTCGCTCCCCGTTCGCCACTGCCAGCTTGTGCTCGCGCCAGCGCTCAATCATCCGGGTGGTCTCGACACGGGTGAACGCGAAGAACTCCTGTGTCTCCTGCAGTTTCCGGGCTGGACCTACGACCTGTCCCCGTTCAGCCACACTCCGCAGCTGCCCGCCAACGATCTGGCGATCGCGCCGCTGCTGGTGCTCACGCTGATCGCCGCGGCCCTCGGGACCGTCGGGCTGGCCGGTCTGCGCCGCCGGGACGTCGCCGGACCCTGAAGCCGACCGTTCCGGTTCCGAACTGCACTCAATCCCGGTCGAGCATCGACCAGGGTTCGGGGCCGAGCGCGGCGAGCCGCGGCACCTGCAGCGCGGCCCACGGGCTGATTGCCCACGGCGCGCCTCGAGCGAGATCGGTCACTGCCGTCCAGGCCGCCCACCGGCATTCGAGCACCTCGGTGGGGTCGGGGTCCGGTTCGCCGTGCGCGGTGGCCACCAGCACTGGGCAGAACTCGTTCTCCACCACACCGTCGGGCGCCACCGCGCGGTAGTCGAACTCGGGCAGCGCCACCGCGACCCGATCCAGCCGCAGGCCCAGTTCCTCGTGCAGCCGGCGTGACGCGGCCTCGATGAGGTCCTCACCCGGCAGCGGGTGGCCGCAGCAGGAGTTGGTCCACACCCCCGGCCAGGCCCGCTTGGTCACCGCCCGCCGGGTCATCAACAACCGGCCGATATCGTCGAACACGTAGCAGGAGAACGCCAGGTGCAGCGGTGTGTCAGCGTGGTGGACCTGCGACTTCGGCAGCTCACCGACCGGGCGGCGCTGCGGGTCGAGCAGGACGACGGGGGCCTCGTCGGGATGCACGGGACGAACGCTACGCGACGTCGTGCTGCGGCTGAGCCTCCCGGGAGCGCAGTGCCAGCCCGAGCAGGCCCGTCACCAGCGAGACGATGATGGCGCCCCAGAACGCAGGCCAGAACCCGTCGACGGCGAACGGCAACCCGAGCTGCTCGGCCAGCCATCCGGTCAACCAGTACAGCAGCCCGTTGACCACCAAGCCGAAGATGCCGAGGGTGAGGACGTAGAGCAGGCACCCCAGCGTCTTGGCGATGGGCTTGAGCACCACGTTGACCAGCCCGAAGATGACTGCGACGACGAGCAGCGTGCCACCGCGCTCGAGCAGCGACCCCTCGCCCAGGTCGATGCCGGGTATCAACAGGCTCGCCCACACAGCGAGTGCGGTGAACAGGATCTGCACGATCATCGCGCTGCATCCTCGCGCACCGCGGACCGGGCGGTCACACCGACCCTGCCACCACCGCGACCCTCGACCACACGGCTACCCAGGCAGTCCGATTCGGCGGACGCCGGGAATGCGATCGAAGTCGCCGTCGAGCGCCAGCACCTCGAGCCCACGGGCTACGGCGGTCGCCGCAATCCACAGGTCGTTCGCGTCCACCGGCGTGCCGGCAGCTGCCAGCTCGGCACTGATCCGTGCGTAAGCCCTGGCGATTGTCAGGTCGAGCGGCACGGTTCCGAACCCGGCGAGCAGCCCTTCGACGAAGGCCGAGCGGTCTTGCTCGCGTCGACCGCTCGCGCGGTGCACCCCATGGAGTAGCTCTGCCGCCGTCACGACCGAGAGCGCGTATCGCTGGTCCGGCCGGATGAACTCCGCCAGCGAGCATGATCCCCGTTCTACCGCCACGAAGACCGAGGTGTCGATCAGTACTGCCACGGGTCGACCGGCGCGACGAGTGTTTCGGCGAGGCGGGTGATGTCGTCGCCGAAACCGGCGTCGGGTGCTGGCAGGTGATCGAGCAGCTCGAGTACCGCTGCGCCGGAGAGGTAGCCGCGCTGCGGAGGGACGAGCACCGCCACCGTCTGGCCGTGCCGCTCGATCTCGACAGACTCGCCCTCGCCCACCCGCGACAGCAGGTTCGAGAACCCCTTGCTCGCTGCGGTGGCGTTCAGTCGCATGGCCCGAGGTTATCAGATTAATCAGACCCGGCCAGCCTCCGCTCAGCGCAGGACGTTGTCATCGGCCCAGATCGTTTTCAGCAGCCCAGCGCAGCAGCTCCGCTTCGGCCTCCTCCCGGTCCAGCGGGCCGCGTTCGAGCCGCACCTCCTTGAGATGGCGCCACGCGCGGCCGACGACCGGTCCCGGCGCAACACCGAGCAGCTCCATGATCGCGTTGCCGTCGAGGTCGGGCCGGACGCGCGCGAGATCCTCCTCGGCGCGGATCCGCTCGATCCGCTGCTCGAGGTCGTCGTAGCTTCGTTGCAGCGCCGCGGCCTTGCGACGGTTGCGGGTGGTCGAGTCAGCGCGGACCAGCTTGTGCAGCCGGTCCAGCAGCTCCCCGGCATCGGTGACGTAGCGGCGCACCGCGGAATCGGTCCACTCGCCGCGGCCGTAGCCGTGGAAGCGAAGGTGCAGGAACACCAACTGCGCGACGTCTTCGATCACGTCATTCGAATAGCGCAGTGCACGCAGCCGCTTGCGGCTGAGCTTGGCACCGACCACCTCATGATGGTGAAAGCTCACCCCGCCGCCGGGCTCGTGCCGACGGGTCGCCGGCTTGCCGATATCGTGCAGCAGCGCGGCGAGCCGCAGCACGAGATCCGGGCCGCCAGCAGGGTCATCACGAGTCTCGAGCGCGATCGCCTGGTCCAGCACGGTCAGCGAGTGCACGTAGACGTCCTTGTGCTGGTGGTGCTCGTCGATCTCCAACCGCATCGCGGCCACCTCGGGCAGCACGTGCTCCGCCAACACGGTCTCGACCAGCAACTCCACACCCCGTCGGGGGTGGGCACCGGTCATCAACTTCGACAGTTCGGCCTGCACCCGTTCGGCGCTGATCCGGCCGATCTCGCCGGCCATGTCTGTCATGGCGTGGTGCACCCGGGGCGCGAGGGTGAAGCCGAGCTGCGAGACGAATCGGGCGGCACGCAGCATCCGCAACGGATCGTCGGCGAAGGACTCCTGCGGGGTGGCAGGGGTGTCGAGTTCCCGGCTGGCCAACGCGTCCATCCCGCCGTATGGATCGACGAGTCCTCCCACGTCGCTGCCGTGCCGCGCCGACACCGGCAGCGCGACGGCCATCGCGTTGACGGTGAAGTCACGGCGCACCAGGTCGCCCTCGAGGGTGTCGCCGTAGACGACCTCGGGCTTGCGCCCGACCCGGTCATAGGCGTCGGCGCGGAACGTCGTGATCTCACAGCTGGTGGTCCGTTTGACCGCTCCGACCGTGCCGAATGCGATGCCGGTGTCCCAGACGGTGTCGGCCCAGCCGGCCAGCAGCCGCTGTATCTGCTGCGGCCGGGCGTCGGTCGTGAAGTCGAGGTCGGTGCCGAGCCGTCCGAGCAGCGCGTCCCGCACGCTGCCGCCGACCAGATACAGCTGGTGACCCGCCGCAGCGAACCGGGTCGCCAGCTCGTCGGCCACAGGTGCAGCACGCAGCAGTTCCACGACAGCGGTGCGCTGCGCGGGAGTCTGCGACGGCACGGTGTTCCGAACGGTGGACGACACGGGTATCGACTGTAGCCAACGGCGCTGCGTCAAGACTGTCGACCAGCGCGTCCAACGCCGCCGCTCCGGGTGTGACGGTAACCGGCCACGCCTGGCTTCCGAACCGACGCACCGCACCCGCCGATATCATCGGTCCGTGCCCACGTCATCCGGCAGGTCCCGCCGAGACAAAGCTGCCCGCGACCCGGGTGGTCAGGGCAAGGGTGAGCGACGACGCCGCAGCAAGAACACGGCGAAGGAAGCCGCTGCTACCGGCGACAGCCGCCCACGACCCCGGCCGATGCGGATACGTACGGTTGACGAGACCTCGGCGGGCGGACTGGTGGTGGACACCGTGACCGGGCGAGCGGCGCTGATCGGCCGGCTGGACCGGCGGGGACGGCTGCTGTGGTCGCTGCCCAAGGGCCACATCGAATCCGGTGAGACGGCCGAGCAGGCGGCGGTACGCGAAGTGGCGGAGGAGACCGGCATTGTCGGTGAGTTGATCGCCCAGCTGGGGGTGATCGACTACTGGTTCGTCGCGGAGGAGCGCCGAATCCACAAGACGGTGCACCATTTCCTGCTACGGCAGGTCGGCGGCGAGCTGTCCGACGCCGACGTGGAGGTCACGGAGGTCGGCTGGGTGCCGCTGGCCGAGCTCGAGACGCGGCTGGCCTACGCCGATGAGCGCAAGCTCGCCCGTAGGGCCGGTGAGCTGCTCTCGGAGCCGGCGTGAGCCGGCTGGTCGCGGCGCTGTCCGTGCCGGTGCTGGTACTGCTCACCGCGATGCTGGCACCGCCCATCCAGACAGCCGCCACCCCGACAGCCGCCGCGCAGCAGCAAGGGTCACCGCTGGTACGGCTGCAACTGGAGTCGCTGAGTCCCCGGGTGGTCACCGCGGCCGCTCCCGACCGGCTGACCGTCACCGGCCGGGTGTTCAACATCGGCGACCGGGAGATATCCGACCTGAGCGTGCGGGTCCAGCGCGACGGTCCACTGGACGACGAGGACGCCGCCCGCAGCGCGCTGACCAGCACCCCGGATGCGCCGTTCATCACCGAGTTCACCCCGCTCGATGCCGAACTGCAGCCGGGACAGAGCACCGCCTTCCGTATCGAGGTCCCGCTCGGTCCCGGTCCGGAGCTGCAGGCACTGCAGATCTCCGAGCCCGGGGTCTACCCGCTGCTCGTCAACCTCAACGGCACCCCCGACTTCGGCGGGCCGGCCCGGCTGGGCTCGATGCCGCTACTGCTGCCGGTGCTGGATCTGCCCGCAACCGAGGATCCCGCCGCCGAGGGCCCGCCGCCCACACCGGTGCCGCCGCCCACACCGGTGCCGCTGTCGATCGTCTGGCCGCTGGTCGCCGAGCCGGCGCGCCGGCTGTCCGCACCGGGTGAAACGTTGCTGCTCGCAGGCGGAACCCGCGGCTCCGACCCGATGGCCGCGCAGCTGAGGCCGGGCGGCCGGCTCGACGGCCTGGTCCGGGCGCTGGAGCAGGTCGTCACGCCCGGCTCGCCGCTGGCGAGCGGCCTGTGCGTCGCGGTCGATCCCGCGCTGCTCGACACGGTGTCCGGGATGACCCGTGGCTACCGCGTCACCACCCCGACCGGGATCCGGGATGGCACCGGCGCAGCGGCGGCACGGCAGTGGCTGGACCGGCTGCGCACCGCGATCGCCAGCCGCTGCGTCCTGCCGCTGCCCTACGGCGACCCCGACGTCGTCGCGTTGTCGCGGGCCGGCCTGATCGATCTCGAGGCGCTGGCCGCAAGCACCGGAACCCAGGTCGTTCGTGACGTCCTCGAAACGGCACCGCTGGTGGGCGTGAGCTGGCCGGCAGACGGTGTGCTCGACGAGCGGACGCTGTCCGATCTCGCGGCGCTCGACACCCGCGCCGTGCTGCTGCAGCCGCAGGGTGTGTCGAGGGCACCGGAGGGCGGGGACGTCGTGACGCTCGCCTCGGGCGCCGTCAGCGGCGGCCGGCCCGCCCCACATGGGCTGCTCGGCGACCCGCTGCTGTCCGCCGCGCTCCCACCGACACCACAGCCGCTCGCCGCCCAGAACGCCATCGGCGCGCTGGCGTTCCGGGCCAACGCAGCGGACCGCCGACCGGTGCTGCTGCTACCCCCACGTCGCTGGCAGCTCGGGCGGGCCGAAGCCACCGAACTGCTGCGCAACGCCGCCCGGCTGCTCGAACGAGGCCTGTTCACACCCCGCACACTGCCTGAGATGGCCGGCGGTGAGCCGCTGCCGGGACCGCAGACCTCGCTGGCCTACCCGTCGCGGGCGGGTGCACGGGAGATCCCGGCCGCGGTGACCGCCGACGTGGCCGCGGCCCGCGACGTACTGCGGGACCTGCAAGTGGCCACTGAGCGTGACCCGACGGCCCGCCTCAAACCACCCGAGCTACTCGATCCGATACGGCTCGCGATGTTGCGATCTGTGTCGACCGCGTGGCGGGGTGACGGCGATCGTGCCACCGCCCTGGTGGACGACGTCACCGACCGGCTCGACGAGCTCCGCGGCGACGTCCGTATCGTCCCGCCGCCGGGCCCGTACACGCTGGCCTCCTCCGACTCACCGTTACTGGTCACGGTGCGCAACGAGCTGCCGGTGTCGATGGAGGTGACGCTGTCCCTCGAGCAGACGCCGGGGCTGCGCACCGGGGCTGTCGGAGTGCAGCTCGTCCCGGCGCGCAGCAGCCGGCAGTTCGTGATCCCGGCAGAGGCGGTCCGGGCCGGTCAGTTCAGCGTCGACGCCCGGCTGACCACCCCCGGGGGCACGCCGCTGGGGCAGCGCAGCACGCTGCACCTGCAGTCCTCGGCCTTCGACGCGGTCACCGTGGCGCTGACCGCCGGGGCGGGCGGCCTGCTGGTGCTGCTGGTGGGTCGCCGCTTCGTGCGGCGCGCCCGGCAACGGCGGGACGAGGCGGGAACGGAATGAACGTGACGGACAGCGCGCACGCCCGGCAGCGGGGCCGTACCGCACCTGACGGCCCGACGCTTGCCGGCGCAGCCGGATCGATGGCGGTCGCCACGCTGGTCAGCCGACTCACCGGGTTCGGCAGCAAGCTGGTGCTCGTCTACGTCATCGGCCTCGGTGTGCTCAACGACTCCTACACGGTGGCCAACACGCTCCCCAACATCGTCTACGAGCTGCTGCTCGGCGGCGTGCTGACCAGCGTCGTCGTGCCGCTGCTGGTCCGGGCTGCCCGCGACGACGATGACGGCGGGCTGGCCTACACCCAACGACTGGTCACCATCGCCGCCGTGGTGCTGGGCGCCGCGACGGTCGTCGCCGTGCTCGCCGCACCACTGCTGGCCTGGATCTACCTCGGGGAGGACAACAACGCCAACCCGGTGCTGGCCACCGCGTTCGCCTACCTGCTGCTGCCACAGATCCTCTTCTACGGCCTGGGCGCGCTGTTCGGTGCGATCCTTAACGCCCGCAGCGTCTTCGGTCCCTGGGCGTGGGCGCCGGTGGCCAACAATGTCGTCATCGTGGCAACGCTCGGGGTGTACTGGCTGGTCCCCGGCGAGATCAGCATCGACCCGGTACGGATGGGAGACGCGAAGCTGCTGGTGCTGGGGATCGGCACGACGCTGGGCATCGCGGTGCAGGCCGCGGTCATGCTGCCCGCACTACGACGGGTGGGCTTCCGGTTCCGCTGGCGCTGGGGATGGGACCCACGGCTGTCGCAGGCTGGCACGCTGGTCGCCTGGGTCGTCGGCTACGTGCTGATCAGCCAGCTGGGTTACATCGCCACCACCCGCTCCGCCGCCGAGGGCGATGAGGGCGGTATCGCGATCTACGCCTACGCCTGGATGCTGTTCCAGCTGCCCTACGGAGTACTGGGCGTCTCGCTGCTCACCGCGATCATGCCGAGGATGAGCCGGGCCGCCGCCGAGGGCGACACCGACGGGGTGGTGGCAGACCTGTCGCTGGGCAGCCGGTACTCGACGTTGCTGTTGCTGCCGATCGCGGTCGTGATGACCGTCGCCGGCAGCAGCCTCGGGGTTGCGCTGTTCTCCTTCGGCCAGTCCGACACCGACGACGCCCGGCGGCTCGGGCTGGCACTGGCGTTCTCCGCCTTCGGGCTGCTGCCCTTCGCGGTGACCATGCTGCAGCTGCGGGTGTTCTACGCCATGACCGACGCCCGCACCCCCACCATGATCATGCTGATCATGACGGCGGTGAAGGTACCACTGCTGCTGGCCTGCCCCGTGCTGCTCGACGACGCCGACATCGTGCTCGGGCTCACGGCCGTCAACGCGGGCAGCTTCGTGCTCGGTGCGATGGTCGGACAGCTGTGGCTGCGGCTGCGGCTCGGCCGGCTACAGACAGCTCGGGTGCTGGTCACCGTTGCCAAGGCACTGCTGGCCGCCGTCCCGGCGGTCGCGGCCGCGCTGGCTGTCCGGTCGCTGACCGTGCCCTCGGGAATCGCCGGTGCGTGGCTCGACCTGGTGGCCACGACCGTCGTCGTCGGCGTGGTCATGGCGGGCATGCTGCTGGCGCTGCGCACCCGGGAACTGCGTCCGGTGCTCGCGCGGTTCGCCCGCCGATGAGACCCGCCGGCGCGATCCGTCCCGTACCCTTGAGGGTGGTTCGCCGCGGTGTCGCGTCGGCGGCGCGGCACCGTGTCCCAGGGCGGTAGGACAGCGGCCGAATCAGTAGACAGCGCCTGATCAGCAAGACAGGAGCGAGAGGGTGACCTGCGGTGAGCGTGGACTCGACGGGACGCCAGGGCGGCCGGGCGGCGCCCGCCTGGCCCGCTCCCGGTGCTGTCCTGGGCCGGGGGCGCTACCGGCTGCTCGCCGAGGTCGGGCGTGACGACCGGTGCGGGGCCCGGTTGTGGCGCGGTCGCGATTCGGTCCTCGAACGCGACGTCGCGCTGACCCTGTTCATCTCCGCTCCCGGTGACACCGAGGCCGCGGAGCGCACCCGCGCCGCGGTCACCCGGGCGATGCGGTCTGCCCGGCTGGAGACGTCGGGCGCTGCCCGGGTGCTCGACGTGCTGGAACCCGAGCCTGGCCCGGGCGCGGCGGTGGCCGTGGTGGTCGCCGAGTGGACCCCGGGAACCGACCTCGTCGAGTTGGTGCACAACGGGCTGCCGCAGCCGTCGGTGGTGGCCAGCATGCTCGCCCCGCTGGCCGGGGCGGTCGACGACGCGCACCGTGCCGGGCTGGTGCTGGGCTGCGACCACCCCGAACGGGTCCGGGTCACCCCCGAGCGGCACGCCCGACTCGCTTTTCCCGGCCCGCCGCCGGACAGCACGGCTGCCGACGATGTGCGGGGGCTGGGGGCAGTGCTGTACCTGCTGCTGACCGGGCACTGGCCGCTCGACAACGGCTCGACGGCGCTGCCCGTCGCACCACGCGGACCGGACGGCGCGCTGATCAACCCGCGCGCGCTGCGCCCGTCGGTGCCGCAGGACCTGTCCACGCTGGCAGTCCGCAGCCTCGCCGGCTCCGGTACGGGTGGGGTGCACACCGGAGCGGCGGTGGCGCTGGTGCTCGAACGCAGCGTGGCCGGAGCCGACGAATTGCAACCGGACGAGGGTGGACGAACTGCGGTCTGGCACGGGCCGGACGAGGACCCATCGCAACCGCCGGAGCAGCGCACTAAGCTGCGGATCGGCGTCGCCACGCTGGTGATGATGAGCTTGGTGATTTTCGGGTGGTTCGGGGTGCAGGTCGCGACCATCTTCACCGGCGACACCGGCAGCGGGCCGCCTCCGGTGGTCGTGGGCGGAGAGGAACCCCCCCGCCAGGCGGCTCCGGGAGCGGGCCCGGCCCCCGCGGCGGCCGGGCCGGTGCGTGTCGACGCTGTGGAGGTCTACGACATCTCCGGCAGCGGAGACGCCGACAACTCCGACGACATTGACCGCGTGGCCGACGGCGACCCCGATACCGGGTGGTCGACCGACAACTATTTCGAGCCCTTCCCGGCGTTCAAGGAAGGGCTGGGGGTCATGCTCGGCTTCGAGCAGCCAGTGGTGGTGGGCTCGCTGGTCGTCGACTCGCCCAGCGAGGGCACCGTGGTCGAGATACGTTCGGCGCCGTCGACCGACGCCGACCTCGACGAGACGACCGTCGTGGGCAGCATGACGCTCAGCGAGGGCCGGACCACGGTCCCGCTTGAGGTCGACGAGCCCACGCAGCACCTGCTGGTGTGGATCACCGATCTCGCCGAGACCGACGGCAACAACAACCAGTCCGAGATCGACGAGGTCACGGTGCTTCGCGCCCAGTGACGGCACTGTGCCATCGCTGCGTAACGCCGTGCTGCGGGCGTCGGGAACACCTGTCTCTAGGATCGTGTTGTGTCCGACGTGAGTGAGACGACCCATGACCTGGTGATCATCGGCTCGGGACCTGCCGGGTACACTGCTGCGGTGTACGCCGCGCGTGCCCAGCTGGAACCGCTGGTCTTCGAGGGGAGCCAGTACGGCGGCGCCCTGATGACCACCACCGATGTCGAGAACTACCCGGGCTTCCGCGACGGGATCATGGGACCCGAGCTGATGGAGCAGTTCCGCGCCCAGGCCGAGCGTTTCGGCGCCGACATCCGCGCCAAGGACGTCGAGGCCATCGACCTGTCCGGTGACGTCAAGACGGTCACCGTCGACGGCGAGACCTACCGCGCGCGGGCGGTGATCCTCGCGATGGGCGCGCAGCCGCGCTACCTGGGCGTCCCCGGCGAGGCGGAGCTGCTCGGGCGCGGCGTGAGCTCCTGCGCCACCTGCGACGGGTTCTTCTTCCGCGACCAAGACATCGCCGTCGTCGGCGGCGGGGACTCGGCCATGGAGGAGGCCACCTTCCTCACCCGGTTCGCCCGGTCCGTCACGATCGTGCACCGGCGCGACGAGTTCCGCGCCTCGCGCATCATGCTCGAGCGTGCCCAATCGAACGAGCAGATCCGCTGGCGCACCGGCGTCACAGTCGAGCGAGTGCTCGGGGAGACGTCGACCACCGGTCTGCAACTGTCCGACGGTTCGACGCTCGACGTCACCGGCATGTTCGTCGCGATCGGGCACGATCCGCGCAGCGAACTGGTCCGCGACCAGGTCGATGCCGACGATGAAGGGTACGTGCACGTCGCATTCCCGGGGACGTCGACCAGCGTCGCCGGAGTGTTCGCCGCAGGCGACCTCGTCGACCACATCTACCGGCAGGCCGTCACCGCCGCGGGCACCGGCTGCTCCGCAGCCATCGACGCCGAGCGCTGGCTGGCTGAGCAGGTCGCCGAGCCGCAGGCGGACAAGGCGCCCGAACTCGTCGGCGGTGGCTATGGACCCAGCGGACCAGGCTGACCAGGCATCGACTGCCCTGCTCACCGACCTCAATACCCACAGGAGACGAGATCATGGCCGACAAGCCCACCGTCGAAGTGACCGACCAGACATTCCGCGACGATGTGCTGGGCAGCGACAAGCCCGTGCTGGTCGACTTCTGGGCCACCTGGTGCGGCCCGTGCAAGATGGTTGCTCCGGTGCTGGAGGAGATCGCCTCCGAGCACAACGGGAAGCTCACCGTCGCCAAGCTGGACATCGACGCCAACCCGAGCACACCGCGTGACTACCAGGTCATGTCGATCCCGACCATGATTCTGTTCAGTGGCGGCGAGCCGGTCAAGCAGATCGTGGGAGCCAAGCCGAAGGCTGCGCTGCTCGACGACCTGGCCGACTATCTCTGAACACGCCGGGCGGGGCCGGTCCCGCACGGAGCAGCCGGTCTTGTGTCTGCGTCCGTGTAGCTGTGTCGTGTATCTGTGTCCGCCCCGCCATGCGTTACCCGCCGTGCCCTGACAGGATGGCCGCCCGCGACGGAAACAAACCGGAGCATCGCCTCCGCGCGCCGGTTCCGACCGACGCACGACGGAAGTGAGGGGTGCATGCATCTGCTGCGCCGCAGCGACGTCGGGCCGGCGGTGGTCGAGGTCCGGACGATGCTGAGATCGCTGGGACTGCTCCCGTCGCGATCCGCACCGACCGATGGCGCCGCCCCGTCAGATGGAACGGCTTCGACGGCGGGCGATGACAGCGTCTTCGACATCGCCCTCGAGCACGCGGTACGCGCATTCCAGCAGCGCCGTGGACTCACCGTCGACGGAATCGTCGGGGCCGCCACTTACCAGGCACTGTGTGATGCCAGGCTGCGGTTGGGTGACCGCAGCCTCACCCACTCGGTGACCAGACCGATGCGCGGCGACGACGTGTTCGCGCTGCAGGAGCGGATGCTCGAGCTCGGCTACGATGCCGGCCGCGCCGACGGCGTCTTCGGTCCGCAGACCGAGTATGCGCTGGCCAGCTTCCAGCGGGACTACGGGCTGCTGGCCGACGGTGTGTGCGGGCCAGGGACGATGCGCGCGCTGCGCCAGCTGCAGCCCAAGGTGCGCGGCGGACGCCCGGTCTATCTGCGCGAGCAGGAGCAGGTGCGCAATGCGGGGCCGCAGTTGCGGGGCAAGCGCATCGTCATCGATCCGTGCCACGGCGGGCCGGACCGCGGTGTGATGGTCGACGGTGCCGCCGAGGCTGACCTGATGTGGGACCTCGCGCACCGGCTCGAGGGCAGGATGGCCGCGACCGGGATGGAGACACTGCTGTCCCGCGGCCCGTACAACAGCCCCTCGGAGGCCGACCGCGCCTCGTTCGCCAACAACGCCGGCGCCGACCTCGTGCTGTCACTGCACACCGACGGGCACCATTCGCCGTCAGCCCAGGGTGTCGCGACGTTTCACTTCGGTACCGGTAACGGCACAACCTCGACCGTCGGCGAGGCGCTCGCCGGGTTCATCCAGCGCGAGCTGGTCGCCCGCACCGGGATGCTTGACTGTGGCACCCACCCCAAGACGTGGGACGTGCTGCGGATGACCAGAATGCCTGCCGTCCGGATCGAGCTCGGCTACCTCACCAACGCGCTCGACCGCCAGAAGCTGCTCGATCCCGCGTTCCGCGACCTGATCGCCGAGCGTGTGCTGGTCGCCGTCAAGCGGCTGTACCTGCTCGGCGAGGACGACCAGCCGACCGGCACCTTCACCTTCGCCGACCTGCTGCGCCGCGAAGTGGCCCGCGCCGAATAGTTCCCCGCACGAGGTCAGGCCGGGCGCAGCACCGGCTCGGAGCTGGGGATCGTCACCGAGCCGAGCAACTGCTCCAGTGCCGCTTCGACGTCTTCCTTCCAGGTCAGCGCGGTGCGCATCTCGAGGCGCAGCCGTGGCCATCGCGGGTGCGGGTGCACTGTCTTGAAGCCCACCCGCTGCAGGAATGCCGCCGGGATCACGCAGCTCGACTGCTCGTCGGGCCGGGCATCGCCGAACGCCTCCACCGCCTTCACGCCGCGACGGGTCAGATCCTTGGCCACCGCCTGCACCAGCATCCGCCCGAGCCCGCCGCCGGCGAACTCCGGGAGCACCCGCAACGCGGTCAGCAGCACGGCGTCCGCGCTCACCGGCGAGCTGGGAAAGGCCGCCCCGCGCGGCACCGCCGCCGGTGGCGCGTAGAGCGCATACCCGGCCGGGACGTCGCCCACCATCACGATCCGGCCGCAGGATCCCCACTCCAGCAGCACGCTGGAGACCCACGCCTCCTTCTCGAGATCAGTCTGACCGAAGTCCTCCGCCTGCTCCCTGATGTGCGGCGCGAGTTCCCAGAACACGCAGCTACGGCACCGCTTCGGGAGCTGGTCGAGATTATCCAACGTGACGCCGACGACCCGACGTGCCACCCGTCCCCCTTCGTGACGACGAAACCGACGCAAGCCCACACCTCGACGGTCACAGCCGACGAGCCCGCCTGCGATCATAAGCCGATTGCGGCCCCGGTGCGAGGCCTCCCGGGCGCCGGACCACCGCTAGCAGATCTGCGAGGTGATGGAAGCTCGTGCTGGCCGCCGAGTCCGCCACGCTGTGCCCGCCGACGTTCACCCAGACCGTCGTGTCGAGCTATCTGCAGCGGCGCGATGTCATGCTCGCCGCGCTCGAGCAGCACCTGCCACCGGGTTGCCGGTGGACCCATCCCAGCGGGTCGCCTACGTGCCGGGCACCGCCTTGTACGCCGACTCCGCTGCCGGACTGGGACGCCGGCAGCTGCGGCTGTCGTTCTGCTATCCGACCCCGGAGCGGATCCGGGAGGGAGTACGTCGGCTGGCCACGGTACTCAAGGGCGAGCTAGAGGTGCTGGGGACGTTCGGTACCGTCAGCCCCCGCCCCGCGACCGGTCCACAGTCACCGTCACCGGGCACCACCTGACCCCGCAACGCATCCGGCACTGTCTACAGTGGTGTTCCAGGGACTGTCTACATGCGACGATCCAGCGAGGAGATCCCGGTGAGCGAGCGCGGCGTCAGCCCGCTCCTGGGTGGTCGCGGGCGACCTGGGGGGCCATCAGCCCCACGATGCGTTCCAGATCGTCCACCGATCCGAACTCGAGCACGACACGGCCCTTTCGCTGCCCCAGTTCCACCTTGACCCGGGTGTCGAAGGCGTTGGAGAGGCTGTCCGCCAGTTCCTGCAGGCCCGGCGCCTGCATCGGACGGCGAGCAGCCGGCTTCGTCCTGGCAGGGCAGGACGGCTCGTTGCGGGCGAGCGTGACGGCCTCCTCCGTCGCTCGCACCGACATGCCCTCGGCCACGATGCGGCCGGCGAGATCCTCCTGGGCACCGGGCTCCTCAACGCTCAGCAAGGCGCGGGCGTGGCCGGCCGACAACACCCCGGCAGCGACCCGACGCTGCACCGCCACCGGCAGCCGGAGCAGCCGGATGGTGTTGGTGATGACCGGTCGGCTGCGCCCGATCCGCGATGCCAACTGGTCGTGTGTCACGTCGAACTCCTCGAGCAGCTGCTGGTAGGCCGCAGCCTCTTCCAACGGATTGAGCTGCACCCGGTGGATGTTCTCCAGCAGCGCATCGCGCAGCATCGCGTCGTCGGCGGTCTGCCGCACGATGGCCGGGATGTGCTCGAGCCCGGCCTGCTGCGCCGCGCGCCACCGGCGCTCACCCATCACCAACTCGTAGGAGCCGCTGTCCAGCAGGCGGACGACGATCGGCTGCATCAGCCCGAACTCGCGGATCGAGTGCTCGAGCTCGGCGAGCGACTCCTCATCGAACACCTGCCGCGGCTGCCGCGGGTTGGGCACGAGCGCCTCGACCGGCACTTCCTGGTACACCGCTCCGGCGACACTGCCCACGGGTTCACCGGCACCGCGGTCACCGGCACCGGCCTCCGCGGGTGCCGGGTCCTCGTACCGCCCGTCGATGACCATGTCGCCCGGCGAGTCGCCGGTCCGCTTTACAGCTTGCTCCGCCGGGACTGCGGGCCCGCTCGGGATCAGTGCCGCCAGCCCACGACCGAGGCCACCCTTGCGCTCGTTCACCAGCCGTCCTCCTCACGACCCCGCTGCGCGATCTCCCGCGCCGCGTCGAGATAACTCATCGAGCCGCGCGAGCCCGGGTCATACACCAGCACTGTCTGCCCGAAGCCCGGCGCCTCGGAGATCTTCACGCTGCGCGGGATCACCGTACTGAGCACCTGACTCCGGAAGTGCTCCCGCACGTCCGCCGTAACCTGATCGGCGAGCTTCGTACGACCGTCGTACATGGTGAGCAAGATGGTGGAGACGGTCAGTCCAGGGTTGAGGTGCGCCTGTACCAACTCGATGCTGCTCAACAGCTGACCCAGGCCCTCCAGCGCGTAGTACTCACACTGGATCGGGATCAGCACCTCCGGAGCCGCCACGAGCGCGTTCACCGTGAGCAGCCCGAGCGACGGCGGGCAGTCGATGAAGACGTAGTCGACACCCACCTCGTCCAGCGCAGCACCGGACAGCGCTTCTTTGAGGCGTGACTCGCGAGCGACCATCGTGACGAGCTCGATCTCCGAGCCAGCCAGGTCGATCGTCGCAGGGACACACATCAGGTTCGGGGACTGTGGGCTCATCGCCACCGCGTCCGCCACACTGATCTCGCCGAGCAGTAGCTCGTAGACCGACGGGGTACCGGAACGGTGCTCGATGCCCAGGGCGGTGCTGGCGTTGCCCTGCGGGTCCAGGTCCACGACCAGCGTGCGCAACCCGTGCAGCGCCAGACCAGCCGCGAGGTTGACGGTGGTCGTCGTCTTGCCCACGCCGCCCTTCTGGTTGGCGACGGTCAGAACGCGCCGGCGCAGCGGGCGAGGTAGCTGGTCCCCGGGGTGCAGCAGCTTGGTTGCGCGTTCGGCTTCCTCGGCGATCGGGGTCAGGCCACCACTCTCGCCGGAACTCTCGTTCGGGTAGCAGACCTCCCCAGCCCCGACGGCTCCGACGGGCGCGCTCGCGGTACCACCGACCAGCCGCAGGGTTGCTGTTTCACGTGAAACGGGCTCGGAATCCGACTGTGCCTGCCGTTCCGGGTTCACGCTCACCGATCCTTCCTCCTACGCGCCGGCCTGTCGGCGTCGCCACGCCGTCGCGACACGATGACCACTGTCGCCGGCGGATCCACCAGCGACGCCCCGCACTCCACGATCTCAATGCCACAGCCACCCGCACGGTAGACCTCCTCACGGTCCCGCGACGCCTCTTCACGAGCGCTGGCCCCCTTCACCGCGAGGAGCTGACCGCCCGGACGCAGCAGCGGCATGCACCAGCCTGCCAACCGTCCCAGCGGCGCCACCGCGCGGCCGGTGACGACATCCCAATCCGTGCTCACCGTGTGGTCCTCGGCCCGCCCACGATGCACCTCGACCGGAAGATCGAGGACCGTCGCCACCTCCTGCAACCAGGTGGTCCGCCGCGCCATCGGTTCCAGTAGCGCGATCGTCAGATCCGGCCGCGCCAGCGCCAGCGCGACTCCCGGTAGTCCGGCTCCGGAGCCGACGTCCAGGACGCGGCAACCGGGGGCGATCAGTTCACCGAGAGCTGCGGAGTTGAGCACGTGCCGATCCCAGAGCCGGCTCACCTCCCGCGGGCCGATGAGCCCGCGCTGCATTCCCTCGCCGGCCAGCATGTCGACAAACCGCGCGGCATCGCCCGCCCGGTTCCCGAACAACCCCGCTGCCACTTCCGGCGCCGGTGGAGGCATCGCGGTGCGGTCCCGACCGTTCACTCGCGATCGACCAGTTTCACGTGAAACGCTCCAGTCATGCGTCGGCCCCGCGGACAGACACTCGGTCCGCGGGGCCGTACCGGGCAGCGGTCAGGTCGAGCGGAACACCACGACCCGGCGTCGCGGCTCTTCGCCTTCGCTCTCGCTGTAGACGCCGTCCACGGACGCGACCGCGTCGTGCACGATTTTGCGCTCGAACGGCGTCATCACCTGCAGCCGGGCCGGCTCTCCGTCGTGCCGCACCTGCTCTGCTGTTGACCGACCCAGCTCATCGAGTTCCTTGCGACGGTCCTCCCGCCACTGCGCGACGTCGAGCATCAGCCGGCTTCGCGTTCCGGTCACCTGCTGCACGGCCAGCCTGGTCAATTCCTGCAACGCATCGAGCACGGCACCGCGCGACCCCACGAGCCGCTCCAGGTCCTCGCCGCCCTCGACGCTCACCACTGCGCGACCACCGTCGACGTCAAGGTCGATGTCGCCGTCATAGTCGATGAGGTCGAGTAACCGTTCCAGATAGTCGCCGGCGACGTCGCCCTCTTGTACGAGCAGTTCCTCGGCCGGACTCTCGGGCCGGCGGTCGCACACTCGTGCCTGCTCTCCGTCCGCGGTCCCCAGGTCCTGTGGCGTGTCGCTCTGCCTCGGCACATCCTGGGTGGTCAGCGCTTCCGACACAGCTTTCTCCTCCTCCGGGCCGTCACCGGCGCTTCCGGTTCTTCTTCTTGCTCCGGTTGCGTTGCTGGACCGCACGTGGGGCCGCCCCACCCTCCGCTCCGTCCTTCGACGCTGGAGTCGTCCCGGCAGCCCCGGACGACCTCGACGCACCGTCACCGTCAGCTGCATCCTCATCAGACGGGTCCCGATCAGAGGCACTCACCCTGCCATCGGATGCAGCCGCCGTCGCGCCGTCGGCCGGCCCATCGCCGTTGGCCGGCCCATCGCGGTTGGACGACAGCGTGGTGTCTTTCTTGGACCGGTCCGGCTTCTGGCCCGGGCGCGGTCCGAGTGACTGCCGCTGAGCGACCGCGACCTCCTTCTTCTCCGCCTCCTCGGCGTCGATCTTGCGGTAGATCACGTACTGCTGGCCGAGCGTCCACGCGTTGTTGGACAGCCAGTAGAGCAGGATCGCGAGCGGGAAGAACGGGCCACCGATCACGACACCGATCGGGAACAGGTACAGCATGACCTTGTTCATGATCGCGGACTGTGGGTTCGCCGCCTGCGCCTCGGTCTGCCGGGCCACCGAGTGCCGCGACGTGAAATGGGTGAGGACTCCGGCCAAGATCATCAGTGGGACCGCGACCAACCCGATGTCCACCCGGCTCACCTCGGCGAACGCCGCCAGCTGATCGCCGGGCATCGTGATCCACCCCGATATCGGAGCTCCGAGCAGCCGAGCGTCGAGGAAGGACTCCACGTCGGCCGGACTGAAGATGTAGTTCGGGATCTGGATGTTCTGCTCGTAGGTCAGGCCCGGCCGGTTGAACATCCGCAGCACGTGGAACAGGCCGAAGAACACCGGGAGCTGCACGAGGATCGGCAGACAGCCACCGAGCGGGTTGAACCCGTGCTCGGATTGCAGCTTCTGCATCGCTTCCGCCTGCTTCTGGCGGTCGTTGCCGTGCTTCTCCTTGATCTTCTTGATCTCCGGCGCGAACTCGGCCATCTTGCGCATCGAGCGCATCTGGCTGATGAACGGCTTGATCAGCAGCGTCCGCAGGGTGAACACCAGGAACACCACCGACAGCGCCCATGCGACACCGCTGTCCGGGCTCAGCACGTAACCGAACACCTTGTGCCAGAACCACATGATGGCCGACACAGGCCAGTAGATGAAATCTAGCAAGATCGCTCACTCTCGGCAGGCGGGCACACGTCCGTCGCGCAGTCACGGGCGGGGGGCACCGGGTCCAGACCTCCAGGATGCCAGGGCCCGCAGCGCAGCAGGCGGCGCAGGGTCAGCCAGCCTCCTCGCAGCACACCGTGCACCCCCAGCGCGTCGACGGCGTAGGCGCTGCAGCTCGGGTAGAAGCGACACGTCGGTGGCAACGCCGACGAGATCCACTGTTGGTAGAACCGCAGCGCACTGATCAGCATCCGGGCGAGCCAGCTCGTCACCCCCGAACTCCTGCCCCGCTGTGCCGAGGCAGCCGTACGGGTCACCTCCGGCCGTCCCGACCATGCGGCGGGCACAGTAGTCGGCGCAGTGCCGCATCGAGGTCACGACCCAGTGCTGCACTCGGCGCCATGACCGATGTGGGCAGTGCCCGCACCACCAGCAGCGTGTCGGCAGGCAGGTCGACGAGCCGGTCCCGCATCAGATGGCGCAGCCTCCGTTGTACCCGATGGCGCACCACGGACCCACCCACAGCACGGCTGACCACGAAGCCCACCCGAGCTCCGGTCGCCTCTGCCGCCCGAGCGAGATGCACCACCACCGCACCACGGGCAGCTCTCCGACCCCGGCGCACCGCCGTCGCGAAATGCTCGCGACGGGTCAGCCGGGCGGCTGGGGGCAGCACCGCAGTAATCCTCGCCCGTCAGGCGGACAGCTGCGAGCGGCCCTTGCGGCGGCGCGCGGTGAGAATCGCGCGACCGGCACGCGTCCGCATCCGCAGCCGGAACCCGTGGGTCTTGGCCCGCCGGCGGTTGTTCGGCTGGAAGGTGCGCTTGCCCTTGCTCACGGCTGTCCCATCTCGCTGTGCTGAAGCGACGCACGACGTAGACCGGCACAAACCGAACAGTTTGACGGGGTACGGCGCGCGACTACACCCGCCGGTCGGCGGGAGACCCAATCGAGAATATGCGGCAGTCCTCGGCGGCGTCAAAGCGAGGACCGCAGGTCGGGCGTGGCACCGGTCGGTTCGCCACGCCCGGCGCGGTAACGACACGCCGGACAACGGCAGTGCTTGCCCGGTCCAGGATCTTGTGGCATGCGGGGAAGCTTGTTAGGTTGCCAACTTCGTGATTCGGGGTGCCGGGGGAGGGCCGCTCCGAGGCGTGACGGGAGCGTCGGGACCCTTGGGGTAAGCCGACGGTCTCGTTGTACCTGCATGCACAGCTGTGGACAAACTTGTGGACGCATGATGCGGCCGCTGTCCACCACCGCCGGTGAGGGGAGGCAGCGGGTGACAGAGCGTCCGACCGACCTCCGACACGTGTGGCAGGAGGTCGTCGCCGAGCTCTCCGCCGGAGCGATGTCCGCACAGCAGCGGGCTTGGATGCGGGTGACCCGGCCGATCGGACTGCTCGACGGCACTGCACTGCTGGCCGCACCGAGCGACTTCGCCAAGGACGCCATCGAACGCGCACTGCGCGAGCCCATCAGCCAGGCGCTGTCCCGGCGACTGGGGCGCGACGTCTCGCTGGCGGTGAAGGTCGACCACCCACTGCCCCCACCGCCCATCCTGCCGCCGCCCAGTACCGGCCCAGCTCCGGACGCGACCACAGCAGCCACGGACGGCCCCGACGGCGAGGACGACACGGAGGACGACCACAGCGACGAGCAGGAGGACGCGCTCGCGACTGTCGCCGAGATCTGGCCGACCTTCCGGAGCAAGGCCGCGGCGCAGCCGGCCCGCGCGCCCAACTCCCAGACCAAGCTCAACGAGAAGTACATCTTCGACACCTTCGTCATCGGGGCGTCCAACCGCTTCGCCCACGCGGCCTCGGTCGCCGTCTCCGAGGCACCGGCCCGCGCGTACAACCCACTGTTCGTCTGGGGCGAGTCGGGGTTGGGCAAGACGCACCTGCTGCACGCCGTCGGCCACTACGCGCAGCGGTTGTTCCCCGGGATGCGGGTGCGCTACGTGTCGACCGAGGAGTTCACCAACGACTTCATCAACTCGCTGCGCGACGACCGCAAGGTGGCCTTCCAGCGCCGCTACCGCGACGTCGACGTGCTGCTGGTCGATGACATCCAGTTCCTCGAGGGCAAGGAAGGAACCCAGGAGGAGTTCTTCCACACCTTCAACACGCTGCACAACGCGAACAAGCAAATCGTGGTCTCCTCTGACCGCCCACCCAAGGGACTCGCCACCCTCGAGGACCGGCTACGCACTCGCTTCGAGTGGGGGCTGATCACCGACATCCAGCCGCCGGAGCTCGAGACCCGGATCGCCATCCTGCGCAAGAAGGCCGCCGGCGACCGGCTCGCCGCACCCGACGAGGTGCTCGAGTTCATCGCCGCCCGCATCGAGCGCAACATTCGCGAGCTCGAGGGCGCCCTGATCCGCGTCACCGCGTTCGCCTCACTGAACCGGCAGGCCGTCGACACCCAGCTCGCCGAGATCGTGCTGCGCGATCTCATTCCCGACGCCCAGGCGCACGAGATCGGCGCCCCAACGATCATGGCCGTCACCGCGGAGTTCTACGGCGTGACGATCGATGACCTGTGCGGGCCCGGCAAAACCAAGCAGCTCGCACTGGCCCGGCAGATCTCGATGTACCTGTGCCGTGAGCTCACCGACCTCTCGCTACCGCGCATCGGGCAGACCTTCGGCGGCCGCGACCACACCACGGTGATGCACGCCGACAAGAAGATCCGCAACGAGATGGCCGAGCGGCGCCGCACCTACGATCAGGTGCAGGAGCTCACCTCGCGGATCAAGCAGCGCGCCCGCACCTGACTTCCCCACGCTCGCACGCCCGTCCCGCCCGTCCCGCCCACGTGCCGACTGGCCGACCGGCACGCACGTTCCGGCAGCCCCTCGTCCATGAACTCGACACCGCGCGGGTTCGCCGTCCCCACGACCCCCAACCACGTCGAGTTCATGGACACCGGGGTCATGTCGGGTGGGGCTCTTCCCGGCCACGCGATGTGGACAAAACGGCCAACCAGTTGGGGACAAGCTGTGGATAGTTGCGGAATCGGTGTGGACGGACGACTCATCGCGCAGCTCCGTCCACCACCATGAGAACCCGCCCACCGATCCCCGCACCGAGGGTCCACACCGCGCCGCACCGGTGGACCTGCGCCGACGGACACAATCCACACCGCCCACAGGTCCTACTACTGTTACTGCTCTTCTCTCTTGAGAAGTAACTCTCCTAAAGAAGCCGGTGGACCAAACCTCGCGAAGACGCCTGGATCCTGCCCAGGCCTGTGATGGCGCCACCCCGCCGTAAGTCCTACGGTGACGCAATCGCGCGGGCTCTGGGACTGCCGCGCGCAGCCACCGCTCCCGAGAAAGGACAGCCCAGTGCAGAGCGACCCAGTGCAAAGCAGCGCAGTGCAACTGGGACTCGTCGGCCTCGGCCGGATGGGGGCCAACATGCGCGACCGGCTGCGCGCCGCCGGGCATCGAGTGATCGGCTTCGCCCGCACCGCGGAGATGGCCGACGTGCACTCGCTCGACGAACTTGTCAGGGCGCTCGAGCCGCCGCGGGCGGTGTGGGTCATGGTACCTGCCGGGGAGCCGACCAAGCAGACCGTTCGCGACCTCGCCGAGTTGCTCGAGCCCGGCGATGTCGTCGTCGATGGCGGCAACTCGCAGTACACCGACGACCAGGAGCACGCCGAGCTGCTCGCCGGTAACGGCATCGGTTACGTCGACTGCGGCGTCTCCGGCGGAGTGTGGGGCCGCGACAACGGGTATGGGCTGATGGCGGGTGGCGCCACCGCCGATATCGAGCGGCTGCTGCCGATCTTCGACGCGCTGCGCCCGGGCGGGCCACGCGAGGAGGGATTCGCCCACGCCGGCGGGGTCGGGGCGGGCCACTACGCGAAGATGGTGCACAACGGCGTCGAGTACGGCCTGATGCAGGCTTACGGCGAGGGGTTCGAGCTGCTCGACAGCGCCGAGGTCGTCACCGACGTCGCGGCGGTCATCAAGGCCTGGCAGCGGGGCACTGTGGTGCGCTCCTGGCTGCTCGACCTGCTCGTCCGGGCGATGGACGCCGACCCGGGGCTCGACGAGCTGCGCGGCTACGCCGAGGACTCCGGGGAGGGCCGATGGGCGGTGCAGGAAGCGGTCGAGCACGCCGTCCCGGCGCCGGTGATCTCCGCGGCGCTCTTCGCGCGGTTCAGCTCTCGGCAGCAGAACTCCCCGGCGATGCGCGCGGTTGCCGCGCTGCGCCAGCAGTTCGGCGGGCACGACGTGCAGCAGCCGGCACCGACAGTGCCAGCCGAGCCTGCAGCGCCGTTGTCGGGGTCCGGCACGGAGTAGTGCACGTTCGGACGCTCGCCCTCGACAACTTCCGCTGCTGGCAGCATGTCGAGCTCACCCTCGAACCCGGCGTGACCGTGCTCGTCGGTGCCAACGGGCAGGGTAAGACCAACCTCCTCGAGGCACTCGGATATCTCGCCACACTGGGATCGCACCGGGTGGCCACCGACGCGCCGCTGGTCCGGCAGGGAGCCGAGCGAGCGATCGTGCGCGGGACCGTGGTGCACGACGCCCGGGAGCTGACCGTCGAACTCGAGATCGCCCCCGGCCGGGCCAATCGTGCCCGGATCAACCGCTCCCCGGTACCGCGCCCCCGCGAGGCGCTCGGCATCCTGCGATGCGTGCTGTTCGCGCCGGAGGACCTCGCGCTCGTTCGGGGTGATCCCGGGGAGCGTCGGCATTTCCTCGACGAGCTGCTGGTGACGCGCGCGCCGCGGCTGGCGGGCGTCCGCGCCGACTACGACAAGGTACTCCGGCAGCGTTCGGCACTGCTCAAAACGGCAGGCGCGGCGCGCCGGGCCGGCCGGGGCAGCGTGGATCTGAGCACGCTCGATGTGTGGGACGGCCACCTCGCCCGGCACGGGGCGCAGCTGCTCGCCGCCCGGCTCGACCTACTCGCCGCGCTCGCTCCGTACGTCGTCGCGGGCTACGCCGGGGTGGCACCCGAATCGCGCCCGATCGGGCTGCGGTACCGCTCCGGTCTGGGTGATGGGCAGCCCGCCGAAGGCGAGCCCGCCGACGCCGGGGAACTGGAGGCCGCGTTGCTGTCCGAACTCGGTCGGCTGCGTGACCAGGAGGTCGAGCGAGGGGTGTGCCTGGTCGGGCCGCACCGCGACGACGTGGAGCTCTCGCTGGGCGGGACACCCGCCAAGGGTTACGCCAGCCAGGGCGAGTTGTGGTCGTTCGCGCTGGCGCTGCGGCTGGGCAGCTACGAGTTGTTGTGCGCCGATGGCGCCGAGCCGGTGCTGCTGCTCGACGACGTCTTCGCAGAGCTGGACCGCAGGCGGCGGGGCCGGCTCGCGGAGGTTGCGCTGGGCGCGGAGCAGGTTGTGGTCACGGCGGCAGTTGCCGAGGATGTACCCGAGGAGCTCGTCGGACGACGGTTCGACATCGGGAACGGGGAGGTGAGCCTTGTCTGGTGATGACCCTGCTGCACAGCGTGACGACGCTGACCCGTTCAGCGCCGCTTTGGCTGGGGACAACCCTGTGGACGGTGTGGACAACTCGATCAGTGGCGGCGACGATATCGCAGGTCACACCGGGATGGAGCAGCCCCAGCCACCTCGCATGGAGCAACCGACGATCGAGGGTGGTGGCCGGCCCGGCGCGCCCGATGACCGCACCGGCGAGCAGCCGCGTGGCGCAGATCTGGCGCGGTCCGCGCTGCAGGCGGCGCAGTCGGCCGCTCGTGACGCCGGCAGGGCGGCACCAGGGTCACGGCAGCGGCGGGTGACCCGCCGTGGCGCGCCGCGGCGGCGCCGCGGCTGGTCGGGCTCACGCGGCGACGACCGTGACCCGCAGCCGCTGGGACGGCTGGCATCCCGGCTGGTCGCCGACCGTGGCTGGACCACCAGAGTCTCCGGTGGACAGGTGTTCGGCCGCTGGGAGCGGCTGGTCGGCGAGGAAATCGCCGAGCACGCCCGGCCGGTCGCACTGCGCGAGGGTGAACTGACCGTGCAGGCCAGTTCCACGGCCTGGGCCACGCAGCTGCGGTTGCTGCAACGCCAGCTGCTGGGCCGGATCACCGCCGGGGTCGGGCGTGGTGTCGTGACCCGACTGCGGGTGCTGGGCCCGGCCGGGCCGAGCTGGCAGTACGGCCCCCGTCACGTGCGGGGTCGCGGCCCCCGCGACACCTACGGCTGAGCCCCCGGCGCGCGGCGCGCTCACTGTCCGGCAGCCTTCGTGTCCCGCCTTCCCGGGAGCAGGGACCCGTCAGCGTCCGTAGTCGTGGCTCTGCGGGTAGCTGAGGCGTGTCCTAGGCCGCGTTCCGTCCGACCGGACCGGTAGACTGACGGCAGGTCTCGGGGAGGCCCGAACCCGCCCGCTCATCAGGAGTCGCAGTCGGGACGTTCGCATCGCGCCGCCTGCGGGTTCAGAAACCGCGCCGACTACCGCCGCCGAGTACGGTTGCACTGCACTCGGCGAACCCGCCGGATACCAGCGAGGAGATACCAGACACGTGGTAGCGAAGAAGAGCGAGTACAGCGCTGAGTCGATCACTGTGCTGGAGGGCTTGGAGGCCGTTCGCAAGCGTCCCAGCATGTACATCGGCTCCACCGGAGATCGGGGTCTGCATCAACTGGTGTGGGAACTGATCGACAACGCGGTGGACGAGGCTCTTGCAGGACACTGCGACCGGTTCAGTCTCACGATCCTGGCTGATGGTGGTCTCCGGGTGGTCGACAATGGTCGAGGTATTCCGGTTGACATCCATCCGAAGCTCAAGCGACCGGGTGTCGAGGTGGCACTCACTGTTCTCCATGCAGGCGGCAAGTTCGACGGAAAGGCCTACGCCGTATCCGGCGGCCTGCATGGCGTGGGTGTCTCTGTGGTCAACGCGTTGTCGACCCGTCTCGATGTGGAGATCAAACAGAAGGGCCACGTGTGGCGGCAGACCTACAAGCACGCGGCCCCTGGACCACTGGAGAAGGGTGAACGAACTAGCGAGACAGGCACGAGTGTGACCTTCTGGCCCGATACGACTGTCCTGGAGACCGGCAACTTCAACGCTGAGCTGGTGGCGCGCCGCCTACAGGAGATGGCGTTCCTCAACAAGGGCCTGACCATCGTGCTGCGCGATGAGCGTGTCGCCGCCACAGACGACGCCGAGGACGCGGAGGGCCGTACCGCGCAGGTCAAGGAGCGCACCTTCTGCTACCCGGGCGGGCTCGAGGACTTCGTCAAGCACCTCAACAGCGCCAAGGACCCCATCCATCGGAAGGTGATTGGGTTCGAGAGCAAGGGCGATGGCCTCGAGGTCGAGGTCGCCATGCAGTGGAACGCCGGCTACACCGAGTCGGTGTACACCTTCGCCAACACCATCAACACGCACGAGGGCGGCACCCACGAAGAGGGCTTCCGGCACGCGATGACCGCGGTGATCAACCGGTATGCGCGCGACAAGAAGCTGCTCAAGGACAAGGACGCCGCGCTGACCGGCGAGGATGTCCGTGAGGGCCTCGCGGCGATCGTGTCGATCAAGCTCGCCGAGCCACAGTTCGAGGGACAGACCAAGACCAAGCTGGGTAACACCGAGGCCAAGTCGTTCGTGCAGCGAACCTGCAACGAGTGGCTCGCCGACTGGCTCGAGCGCAACCCCGCCGAGGCCAAGACCATCATCAACAAGGCTGTGTCGTCCTCGCACGCCCGGCTGGCCGCGCGCAAGGCGCGGGAACTGGTGCGCCGCAAGTCCGCGGGCGACCTGGGTGGGCTGCCGGGCAAGCTGTCGGACTGCCGCTCGACCGATCCGGCGCGCTCCGAGGTGTTCGTCGTGGAGGGTGACTCCGCGGGCGGCAGCGCGAAGTCGGGTCGTGACTCGCTGTACCAGGCGATCCTGCCGATCCGCGGCAAGATCATCAATGTCGAGAAGGCACGGCTGGACCGGGTGCTGAAGAACACCGAGGTGCAGGCGCTGATCACCGCGCTGGGCACCGGCATCCACGACGAGTTCGACATCGCCAAGCTGCGATACCACAAGGTCGTGCTGATGGCCGACGCCGATGTGGACGGTCAGCACATCTGTACGCTGCTGCTCACCCTGTTGTTTCGGTTCATGCGCCCGCTGATCGAGCACGGTCACGTCTTCCTCGCGCAGCCACCGCTCTACAAGATCAAGTGGCCGCGGGCCGAGGCGGAGTACGTCCACTCCGACCGCGAGCGCGACGCCGTGATCGAGGCGGGCGCGGCGGCCGGCAAGAAGCTGCCCAAGGACGACGCGATTCAGCGTTACAAGGGACTGGGCGAGATGAGCGCCAAGGAGCTGTGGGAGACCACGATGGACCCCGATCGTCGGGTGCTGCTGCAGGTCACCCTCGATGACGCGGCCACCGCGGACGAGCTGTTCAGCGTGCTGATGGGCGAGGACGTGGAGTCGCGCCGCTCGTTCATCATCCGCAACGCCAAGGGAGTTCGATTCTTGGACGTGTGATGCTTGTCCATAGTGGACCAGCGAAGGGACCTCAGCTGTGCGCAGTACAGGCTGTGGCCCTCGCCTGATCCCAGAGCCATCCAGGCCTGGCTCCGGTTTGGCGCTCTCGACGAAGCCGATCGTTCGCTACCTACTCGGCCGTAGTGGCGTGTGGTTGCCAGCGCGCGCCGACCGAGCGGCTCCCGCCGACGTCGATGAGGTCGCTCAGTCGAAGTCGCCGGCTTGGACGCCGCTGAGAAATGCGCGCCACTCGGGGCGGGTGAACGCCAGCACCGGCCCGGTGGGATCCTTGGAGTCGCGCATGGCGATCTGGTCGCGTAGCTCGGCGACCTCGACGCAATCGGTCTGTTCACTGCCGCCGTTGCTGCGGCTGCTCTTGTGCCACCTCACGCCGGTGAGGTCGGACGAACGCATGGTGCTCGCCTCGTTTCCGCTGGTCACGGGTCATCGGCCAGCCACTGGACGAGGTCTATGGAGTCGTGCGGGCTCAGTGCCTCGGATCGTAGCCGGTCGAACACCAGTTTATACGCCCGCACCTCGGACTCTTTCTCCAGGTGCGACGCGTTCACGGCGTTCTCCAGGTAGGCGACGCCGGGTTCGTCAGGGTCATCGAAACCGAGCACGGTAAACGAACCGTTCATGCCCTGGTGTATGCCGACCGAGACCGGCACCACCTGGAAGCACACTGCGGGCAGCGCGGCCTGGGTTACAAGGTGTCGGAGCTGTGCGCGCATCACCTCCGCACCGCCGATCGGGCGACGCAGCGCGGTCTCGTCCACGATCGCGACCAGCTCCAGCGAAGGGTCCTCGGTGAGCCGGCGCTGCCGATGGACCCGGACCTGCGCGAGACGGTCGAGTTCTGCGTCGGTGCGCTGTGGTGGGGAGGCGCGGAACAACGTCCTGGCGTAGCTGGCGGTCTGAAGCAGCCCCGGCACGAAGCCGAGCTGGAACTGGTACACCACCGCGGCATCGGCCTCCAACGCGACGAAGCCGGCGTCGCGGAGGCCGTAGGCGTGCCACCAGCCCCGCTGCCGCGCGGCGCGCACCAGCTCGATGATCTCGGTCCAGTGGTCGCCGCCGACGTCGTAGAGGTCGAGCATGCTGCGCACGCCGTGCACGTCGACACCCTGGCGCGCGGTCTCGATCCGGCCGAGCTTGCTCGTCGACCAATCCAGCTTTGGCGCCGCCTCCTCCAGAGTGAGCCCGGCTTCCTCACGCAGCCGGCGCAGCCGGCGCGCGAGCTGGCGTTGCTTCAGCGTCGAGCCGTTGCGCACCCCTCGCCTCCCAGCTCCCAGTCATGCGGTAGGCGATCCTGCCAGCGGGATCCGGGATGTGGGAACCCATCGGTAACCACCCAGTTCCGCTCCGTCACCCGTAGTCTCGGGCGGCATCGCGTCGCCACCGGCGATGATATTCGGCGAAGTGATGGGAGTTGGCGATGACATGGGAATCAGCACCCCGTTTTCGCGATGAACCATTGGTGCCGGTCGGCGGAAGATTCCCGCTCAGCGGGGCACAGATGCCAGTCAACGACGAGCCACCCAGCGGTCCGACGACAAGGCCGTTCGCCCTGCGGTTCGCTCGCGAGCCGAGTCGGGTAGACACCCCGTCGCTGCCTCCGCACCGGTACTGCGCGGACCGCCAGATCCTGGTGACCGACGATCTGACCGCCAGGCCCGTCCTCGGGTTTCAGACGACCACGCTCTTCAACAAGGACGGCAAGGACGGTCCGCAGGAGGACTGGAAGCCGGACCCACCGTTCTTCCACGATGCGTCATGACGGTCCTGGTCCTCACCGAGGAGTACGACCCTACGGCGGACCGGGTCGTGCAGGAGCTGACCCGGCGGGACGTTCCCGTCTTCCGCTGCGACACCGCCTGGTTCCCGGGTTCGCTCATGGTCGACGCGCGCCTGGACGGCGAGGCGTGGTCCGGGGTGCTTCGTACGCCGCACCGGGTGGCTGCGATGTGCGACCTGCGGTCCGCCTGGTACCGCAGCCCGAGCCCGTTCTCATTTCCGGCTGGCATGTCCGGGCCGGAGCGCCAGCACGCCGCGTGGGAGGCGAAGTTCGGCCTGGGCGGGGTGCTGGCCTCGCTTCCGGCGCTCTGGGTGAACCATCCGAGTCGCGAGTCAGACGCGTGCTACAAGCCCCGCCAGCTCGCCATGGCGGCGTGGTGCGGGCTCGCGGTGCCTCAGACCCTCGTGACCAACGATCCGCTGGCCGTGCGCCGCTTCGGTGAGCGTCTCGACGGCAGCGTCGTCGTGAAGATGTTGGGGTCGAATGCGATCACCGAGAGCGGTGGGACCAAGGTCTGTTACACCCACCCGCTGACCGAGGCCGATCTGTCCGACCTGTCGGGTGTCGATGTCACGACCCACCTGTTTCAGGAACGCCTTGTCGATAAGGCGTATGAGGTGCGTCTCACAGTAGTTGGTGACGCGCTGTTCGCGGCCGTCGTCGAGGCGTCGACCGAGGCGGGTCGTGCAGATTGGCGGGCAGACCTCGGTTCGCTGCGCTACCGCGGTCGAGGTGCCGGAGCCAGTCGCTGACGGCGTCCGCACCTACCTGTCGGCCTTCGGGTTGAGCTACGGCGCCTTCGACTTCGTCGTGGATCATGAGGGTCGCTACACGTACCTCGAGTGCAACCCGGGTGGCCAGTTCGGCTGGATCGAGGCGAGCACGGGATTGCCGATCACCAATGTTGGTCGCCGCCGATGGTGCCGACGGTCTGGCCCCGCTCGCCCCGTACGACCGAATCATCGCCACCTGCGCGGTCCCCTGGATTCCGCCGGCCTGGATCGAGCAGCTGCGTCCCGGCGGCGTGATGCTCGTCGACGTGCGAGGGACGATGTCTGCGGGCAACATCGCCAAGCTGCACCGGCGCGACGGCGACGTGGTGGAGGGCCGGCTCTGGGCCGAGTACGGCGGCTTCATGGGCATGCAACACGAGCTCGCCGTCCACCCCGGCCGGAGCTGCCCCACCGATACCGCCCACACCATCGAGCGCACCTCGGTCGCGGGTCCGGAAGTCGTCGGCGGACCAGATGGACCGCTGGCGTTCTTCGTGCAGCTCCACCTCCCGACCGGGACCCAGCTGCGGCAGGCGGGCGAAGGCGACGACCTCGTGACCCGGCTGGTCGCCCCGGACGGATCCTGGTCTGACGTCAGCCACGCGTCCGACCCCTCGCACCGTTACCAGGTCGTTGAAGGGGGGCCGCAACCGCTGTGGCGCATGGTCGAGGCCGCGCTGGAGCGGTACGTGGCGCTCGGCCGGCCAGCGTGGCAGCGTTTTGGGATCACCGCGAGCACGTCCGCGCAGCACGTCTGGCTGGACAGTCCGGACAGTGGCCTGACCTGGCCCATCGCGGAGACCAGCTTCCCGTAGGGCACGAGCCGTGGTTGTGAGCCAGCTCCCTAATCCGCGCTTGGCGTCGCGGCGACGGTTCTTGCACGGCCGTCGCGCCGAACAGACGACGTCCACGTAACGCGGTCGTCACCACCAAGTCCTACGACGGGCGCGGGCCGCTCACCGTGCGCGCATTCCCGTAGAGCGCGTCGGAAAGGCACGACTGGGTTCCCACCTCGGGCCACGCCAGGTGCGTCCTCCCATCCGGAGGGTAGGGGCCGAACCCACCGACACAGGTAGGAGCCGTCACATGCCACAGGACAATCAGGAACTCTGCTACGACCCACCGGAGCTTGTTGCGGTGTGCCGCGAGGACGAGGACGGCGAGGAGCAGCTTGCCGGCTGGGTGATGGTGCTCTCGGACGCGGCGGTGGCCTACGTCCCCGACCGCAACGGGCACGGCGCCATGCTCAGCACACTCTCGTCGCTGGCCGCCGCGGAGCGAGTGCTGCGCTATGGCGAGCTCTACCTGGCCGAGAGCGGATCGACCAGCTGACGCCGGGGCCGCGTCGGGTCCGAGGCGGGGGCACTGTGCCGGGTAGACTGAACGGGTTGTCCGCAGCGCGTCCGGCCGGGGGTGGATCCCCGCGTTGAGCTGCGGGTGACGCCGACGCCAGCCCGGGAAGGACCGCAGTGACCGAGACCACCCTGCCGCCGGACGGCGACCGTATCGAGCCGGTCGACATCCAGCAGGAGATGCAGCGCTCCTACATCGACTATGCGATGAGCGTGATCGTCAGCCGAGCGTTGCCGCTCGTCGAGGACGGTCTCAAGCCGGTGCACCGGCGCGTGCTCTACTCGATGTACGACTCCGGGTTCCGGCCTGACCGCGGCTACAACAAGTGTTCCCGGGTCGTCGGCGACGTGATGGGCAACTACCACCCGCACGGCGACACGGCGATCTATGACGCGCTGGTCCGGCTCGCCCAGCCGTGGTCGATGCGCTACCCGCTGGTCGACGGGCAGGGCAACTTCGGTTCCCGTGGTAACGACCCGCAAGCCGCGATGCGCTACACCGAGTGCCGGCTGAGCCCGCTGGCCATGGACATGCTGGCCGACATCGACAAGGACACCGTCGACTTCGAGCCGAACTACGACGGGCGCACCCAGCAGCCCACCGTACTGCCGTCCCGCATCCCCAACCTGCTGATCAACGGGGCGGGCGGTATCGCCGTCGGGATGGCGACGAACATACCGCCGCACAACCTGCGCGAGGTGGCCAGCGGCGTCGTCTACCTGCTCGACAACCCCGACGTCGACGACGCGACGCTGCTCGATGCACTCGTCGAGCGGATCACGGGCCCGGACTTCCCCACCAACGGGCTGATCGTCGGCACCGAGGGGATCTCGGACGCCTACCGCACCGGTCGCGGCTCGATCCGGATGCGCGGTGTGGTCGAGGTCGAGGAGGACACCAAGGGCCGTACCACCCTGGTCGTCACCGAGCTGCCCTACCAGGTCAATCCCGACAGCGTCATCGAGTCGATCGCGACGCTGTCGCGCGACGGCAAGCTGGCCGGTATCGCCGAGATCAACGACGAGTCGAGCGACCGGATCGGCATGCGCATCGTGATCACGCTCAAGCGCGATGCCGTGGCCAAGGTGGTGCTGAACAACCTCTACAAGCACACCCAGCTGCAGTACAGCTTCGGCGCCAACATGCTCGCGATCGTCGACGGTGTGCCGCGCACGCTGCGGCTGGACCAGATGATCCGGCACTACGTCCGCCACCAGCTCGATGTCATCGTCCGGCGGACCCGCTACCTGCTGCGCAAGGCGGAGGAGCGCGCGCACCTGCTGCGCGGCCTGGTCAAGGCGCTGGACATGCTCGACGAGGTCATCGCTCTGATCCGGCGCTCGCCCACCGTCGACGACGCGCGGACCGGGCTGATCGAGTTGCTCGACGTCGACGAGCTCCAGGCGAACTACATCCTCGAGACTCAGCTGCGCCGGCTCGCCGCGATGGAACGGCAGAAGGTCGTCGACGACCTCGCCGAACTCGAACGCGAGATCGCGGACTACCGGGACATCCTGGACAAGCCGGAACGGCAGCGAAAGATCGTCCGCGACGAGCTGATGGAGATCGTCGAGAAGCACGGCGACGACCGGCGTACCAGGATCGTCCCGAGCGAGGGCGACGTGTCCGTCGAGGACCTCATCGCCGTCGAGGACGTCGTCGTCACGATCACCCGCACCGGGTACGCCAAGCGGACCCGCACCGACCTCTATCGGGCGCAGAAGCGCGGTGGTAAGGGCGTGCAGGGCGCGGGTCTGAAGCAGGACGACATCGTGGGTCACTTCTTCGTGTGCTCGACCCACGACTGGATGCTGTTCTTCACGAACAAGGGCCGGGTCTATCGCGCCAAGGCCTATGAGTTGCCCGAGGCCAACCGCAACGCCCGTGGCCAGCATGTCGCGAACCTGCTCGCGTTCCAGCCCGATGAGCAGATCGCGCAGGTCATGCAGATCAAGGACTACACGGCCTCGCCCTATCTGGTGTTGGCCACCAAGAGCGGCCTGGTCAAGAAGTCCAAGCTGTCCGACTTCGACTCCAACCGATCCGGCGGACTGATCGGCATCAACCTGCGTGGCGATGACGAGCTGGTCGGAGCGGTGCTGTGCTCCGGCGACGACGATCTGCTGCTGGTATCCGCGATGGGGCAGTCGATCCGGTTCCACGCATCCGACGAGGCGCTCCGTCCGATGGGCCGGGCCACCTCCGGTGTCTACGGGATGCGGTTCAACTCCGGCGACGAGCTGCTGTCCATCGGGGTGGTGCACGCGGGACGGTTCCTGCTGGTCGCAACGTCCGGGGGATACGCCAAACGCACCCCGATCGAGGACTACCCGGTGCAGGGCCGGGGCGGCAAGGGTGTACTGACCCTCCAGTACGACCGCAAGCGTGGCACGCTGGTGGGCGCGCTCATCGTCCAACTGGACGACGAGCTCTACGCCATCACCTCCAGCGGTGGAGTCATCCGGACTACCGCCAAGGAGGTGCGGAAGGCCGGTCGGCAGACGAAGGGTGTTCGCCTGATGAACCTCGGCGAGGGTGCGAGCCTGGTGGCCGTCGCACGCAACGCCGACGAGGCGGGTGATCCGGATGCCGGCGGTGCCCAGACCGCGGAGGATGATACGTGAGCGAGCGAAGCGAGCCGACCACGGGTACTGAGAGCGACACCGGTGCCGAGCAGAACTCGCGGCACGACGTCCATGAGGGTTCGCCTCCGTGGGCGCGTGGCGCCGCGTCCGGCGGCGGCAACGGGTCCGGGTTCGACGTCGGGCAACCCGAGCACGGTGCCCAGCAGCAGGGTGACGGACCCGATGGCGCGTCGGCTGCCGGCACGAGCGGGGCGTCGGACTCCGAGCAGCCCGCCCATCGGGCCGATGCGTTCTCCCGCGGATCCGGTCGGGGTGTGGCCGACGCACCAACCGGATTCATGGCCGCGGTGCCCCCAACCAGCGGTGACCCTTATGGCGCTGCTGCCCGGGCAGGATTCGACCAGCCCACGGTGCGCACCGACAAGCCGGCGTTCGAGCAACCCGCCCAGCAGGAGCCGTCGAGCTTCCCCTCGCGCTCGCCCCGGCTCCCGCGGCGGGCCAGCTTGCAGCTCAAGCGGCTCGATCCCTGGTCGGTGCTCAAGCTGAGCCTGGTGCTGAACGTGGCCGGGTTCCTGATCTGGCTGGTGGCCGTCGGCGTGCTCTACGGCGTGCTCGACGGGATGGGTGTCTGGGACCAGCTCAACGGCACGTATTCCGACCTCACAGCAGTGAACGACCCGAGCGGAGGCCCGCTGATCAGTGCCGGACGGGTGTTCGGCATCGCAGCGTTGATCGGGGCTGTCAACATCGTCCTGTTCACGGCGCTCGCGACCGTTGGCTCGTTGATCTACAACGTAGCGTCGGACCTCGTCGGGGGGGCCGAACTGACGCTGTCCGAGCGGGACTGAAGCCGGGGTCGTCCGGTTTGGGAGCGCCGGGCAGGTGCGGTAATGTCGGGTGGTCGCCTGCTGGGGGCCTATAGCTCAGTCGGTTAGAGCGCTTCGCTGATAACGAAGAGGTCGCTGGTTCAAGTCCAGCTAGGCCCACTGCCCCGCACCGTGCGCCTGGGAGGGCGGACTCCATGAAGAAGATCATCACGTGCGTGCTCGCCGGGCTCGCCGCGTTCGTGGTGCTGCTCCGGCAGCGCTCCGCGAAGGCCGAGGCCGAACTGTGGCGCGAGGCCACCGCACCGACGGTGTGACCTGTTCGGGGCAGCGGGGCTGCCCGAACTCGGGGACGTAGCTCAATTGGCAGAGCACTGCCTTTGCAAGGCAGGGGTTAGGGGTTCGATTCCCCTCGTCTCCACTCGTCTCACCAGCTGGTCGGAGGCGACGAGGATGATGTCGTCGCCGTCGGCGTAGACCTCGCGGACCTTGCCGGAGTGCAGGAGCTCCATCGGCCGCCCTCGTTTCAGTCCTCGACGCGGTACTCGTAGGAGCGTGGGCGCTCGCCGGAGGATCGGTACTGCCCGTACTCGATGACGTCGCCAGCGGTGTCGTAGAACCAGTTCTGGCCGTGCAGGACGGGCGCGCCGGAGCTGGTCGTTACCCTGGTAGTGAGACCACACCACCTGACCGAGAGCAGGTGAGCACACCGTTGGATGCCGCCGACACCGCGGACATCGGCCAGCGGGCGCGGACCATCCGCCGCCGCCGTGGGCTGAGCTTGGAGGTTGCGGCAGGACTGGCCGGGATCTGCACGAGCTACCTGTCGCGGCTCGAACGGGGTGAACGGCGATTCGACCGGGGCGGGCTGCTCTCGGCCCTGGCCGAGGCGTTGGGATGTTCCGTGATCGACTTGACTGGGCAGCCCTACCTTCCGGCCGACCGGGCGGGGGCCGACGCGCTGGCGACCCTGCCGGGCATCCGTGTCGCGATCTACGACGCGCCGCTGGACGACCCACCCGACGTATCCGCACGGCCGGTCGCCGAGCTGGTCCGTAGGGCGAATGCCGCTGATGCTGCCCGTGACCAGAACCGCTACGCGCTGGCCGGGGCGGAGTTGGGCACGCTACTCACCGAGTTGCAGGTCATAGCCGCAACGGGGAGGCCCGATGACCGCCGGACCGCGCTGGCCGCGTTGGTGCAGGCTGCTCACGTGGCCGCCGCCGTGGCGGAGGCGATGGGACATCAGGACCTCGCGCTGGCCGCGGCGGCCCGCGAGCACGAGGCCGCCGCCCGGCTCGGTGATCCGACGCTGCTCGGGCTGGCTCGTTACGGATGGGCGCAGACCTGGGCGAAGGTGGGCGCCCGGCGCCGTGCCACTTCGGTCGTCGCCGAGTCGCTGGCTGATCTCGACGTGCTGGCCGACCCGTTGGCCGACTACACCGGACCGGCCGAGATGGCGGGCATGGCGCACCTGATTTCGGCCAAGCTGGCCGCCCGAGCCCACCGTGCCGACGACGCGGCCAGCCACCTCGACCACGCTGCCGAGTTGGCCGAGCGCACCGGGGAGCGCAACACCGCCTACCAGCACTTCGGGCCGACGAACGTCGCGTTGTGGCGGGTGGGGGTCGGCGCCGACCTGGGCGGGGGTGGCGCCGTCTACGAACGGGCGATGCGCGACGCGCCCGACCTCGACGTGCTGGACAGCGCCACCCGCAGCGGCAACTACCACTTCGACCTCGCCCGGGCGCTGGTGTCAGATGAGGGCGACCGCGACGCCGAGGCGCTGCGTCACCTGGACACGGCCGACCGCTACGCCCCGCAGCTCATACGGCACAACCCGATCGCCCGCGATCTGCTGGGCGGGCTGGAACAGCGAGCACGGCGCCGCGTGTGGGAACTCGACAGCCTCCGTAACCGCTTCGGGGTCGGCTAACACCTTGACAGTTGGTCAAACACCCGCGGATGATCGCTGCCACTGTCGGCCGGGTGATCGTTGATGTGGCGTTGCTGCTGGCAGTGGTGTTCGGTCCGGCCGCCGTGGCACTGGTGCTCGCACCCGCGCTGGCCCGCCCCTCCGTCCGGCGCCCGCGTTCCGGCAGCAGGCACCGGGCAGGCACGCGATGACCGCCCAGCATCCGGGGGAGACCTACCGCGCCACGATCGAGACGCGGCGGCCCGCCGAGACCGGCGGCGGCATGTGCACCCTGATCGTGCGCCGCGTCGCCGGGCGGGTGCAGCTGCTCCACCACGGGGTGCTCAGCACCGGCGCCGAACTCACGGACGACGAGGCGCACGAGCTGGCGGGGTACGTCACCGCGCCACCGGAACGGGTCAGACGTGACCGGCTACCCCTCGGATCAGTACGCAGGCCGACGCGCTCGCCGAGCGCGCCGCGCAGCTGGAGGCCACCGGCTCGAGCGGAGCTCGGCGCGCGCGGTGTAAATCTGAACGACCCGGCCGAGTAGGTGACCGCAGCGGAGTGGCTGGCGGCGCACCGTGCCGAGCAGTCCGCGGAGGATCCGTACCGGGTGGTGCGCGATGAGGCGGAGCTGGTCGACAGCACGCCGAGACGCCAGCTGACCCTGCGGCCCGCAGGACCTGGCGGTCGCGGCAGGATGCGCAAGGAAGTAGCGGCGCAATGCGCGTAGCTGACACCATGGGCTGGTGACGTCCGCCCCCGCCTCGCCGCTCGGTCGGCTGCTGCCGAGGCACGCACAGTGCGCAGCTGAGGAGGCGCTGCTGGACACGCGGGTGGTGCTGGTCAACAGAGCCCGTCAGAGCGGGAGGAGCACCCTCGTGCGACCCGTCGGAGCCGCTCAGGGCCGGCGACATGCGAGCTCCTGCTGCGGTGCCCCACGATGCTGATGTGAGCGATCCTGGATGCCCGCTTCCCCGCAGCCGTGGGCGGCCACGCCCTTGCCTGTCGTGGCCTTGCTGTCTCGGCCTGGCGCTCGCCGCGCGGGTGCGGCCGGTCTGGACAGCGGGTACTCCCGACCAGCCGGGCCGGATACCTGATCTATCCCGTGGTGCTGCTGCTGTTCGCGGGCCTGGCGATCGTGCCCACGACGGTGTCCGCGGCACCGGGCGGGCGACAGTATCTGCTACGCTTGCTACGGAGGTGTGGACGATGCCGAGGACCATCCCGCACCGGGAGCTCCGCAACAACAGCAGCGCGGTGCTGAGGGACGTGCAGGCGGGCGAGACCGTGTTTGTCACCAACAACGGGGAAGTCGTCGCCGCCCTCGTCCCCCCACCGCGGGCCGCACTCGCGTCGTTGCGGATCCGCGGTGCCACGGTTCGCGGGGGGTTCACCGGTATCGAGCGGAGCGCGATCGGGGAACCGGTTCAGAGTGTGCTCGATGAGCTCCGCGGCGACCGGTGATCCTGTACGTCGAGACGTCCGCCGCGGCGAAGCTCCTCGTCGACGAGCCTGCGTCGTCCCGGTTGGCAGTGCGCCTGGATGCGGCGGTGGATGACGGCGACGACCTGCTCTCGAGCATGCTGCTGGAGACCGAGCTGCGCCGGCTCGCGGTCCGCGTCAGCCTGAGCCAGGCCGCGGTGACGCACCTGCTGGAACGGTTCGATCTCGTCGAGCTGGACCGGTCGCTGTACCGGGAGGCGGGGCTGCTCCCCGGCGGTCACCTGCGCAGTCTCGACGCCCTGCATCTCGCCGCTGCGTTGCGGATCGATACCGACGTCATGGTGACCTACGACCAGCGGCAGGCCGATGCAGCAGAGGCTGCCGGACTGCCTGTCCTCGCACCATGAACCGCTGAGTGATCACCTCATCTCGACGAGCGCCGCGGCTGACGTCCTCAGCGCTCGGCGAGCACGATCGTCTGCGGAGGGCTGTCGAGGTCGTGTATCTGGGTGGGGCCGTAGCCGGTTTCGGCCAGCCAGCGGCAGTAATCGTCGACACTGTGTGCGTCGCCTCCGTCGGAGTAGGCGAGCATCTGCAGTTCGCGGTCAGCCGTGCGCTGACGTGGGCGAGCGTGGCGGTGGGTCTGCTGTGCGGCGTGGCCGCCGCGTGGTGGCTGGGCCGCCTCGCCGCCGCGCGCCTCGCTTTCCAAGGGCCTGAGCTGCTGGCCGCCGTGATACCGACCGGCTGAAACCCAGTCGAGTAACCACGAGGCGTTGGGCGCGCGGTTCAGTCCGCAGCCAGCTCGACCCGCAGACCGAGTGGCGTCTCGATCACCTTGGTGCCATCACCGTCATGCATGATGGAGAGCTCCCCACTGGGGAACGGGATACCGTGGATCTCGACGCGGTCCAGCCCGCCGGGCAGCACGGGCTTCAACGACACGGTGCCGGCAGGCACGTCGGGCTGCAGACCCAGGCACAGCGCGACGATCGCCAGCGGCACTCCGGCCGCCCACGCTTGCGGTCGGCATGCGGTGGGATAGGGCGCCGGGAAGTCGCCCGGCTCGCGACGGTGCCCGCCGAAGAGCTCGGGCAGCCGGTCGTCGAAGATCGCCAGCGCGTCGAGCAGGTCACCGGCGAGGCGCATCGCCACGTCGTCGATCCCGTAGCGCCGCAGGCCCTCGCAGGTGATGACGGTGTCGTGCGGCCACACCGAGCCCACGTGATAGGAGATCGGGTTGTACCCCGCCATCTCCGCGGAGAACGTGCGCAGCCCCCAACCGCTGGCCATGGCCGGGCTCGCGAGGTGGACGGCGACCTGCTCGGCCTCCTGCTGGGACGGCACGCCGCACCACAGCAGGTGACCCATGTTCGACGTGATGGAGTCGACCTGACGCTTGTCGTGGTCCAGGGCGAGCGCGAACGAGCCCGGCGTGCCGTCACTGCCCGGCCGCCAGTACCGCCGCCGGATCAGCGCTCGCAGCTGCGCCGCCTCGGCCACCAGGTCATCGGCCTCGGCGCGGTGGCCCAGGTGCGACAGCACCGCAGCCAGCTCGCGGCGGGCCCGGTAGGCGTAGCCCTGCACCTCGACGACCGCGATCGGCGGTCTGGCCAGGGTGCCGTCGGCGAACTGCACGGCGTTCTCGGAGTCCTTCCAGCCTTGATTGGTCAGCGACCGCGGCCCCGTGGGTGCGTACTCGATCAGGCCGTCCTGGTCGGGGTCGCCGGGGCCGCGAAGCCAGCTCATCGCCGCCCGAGCGGCAGGCAACAGCTCGGTGAGGACCTCGTGGGGAGCGCCCCAGCGCAGCGCCTCGCCCAGCATGATCAGAAACAGCGGGGTCGAGTCGGCACTGCCGTAGTACGGGCGGGCCCCGCCGGCGGTGCCCTCACCCAGCCACGGCCGGTCGCCGAACCGGACTTCGTGCAAGATCTTGCCCGGTTGCTCCTCGTTGCCCGGGTCGCTGACCCGGCCCTGCCGCGCGGCCAGCGCGGCCAGCGCGGCCAGCATCAGCTCGGGCCGGAATGCCCGGGCCTGGTAACTGGAGATCAGCACGTCTCGACCGAACAACGCGACGAACCACGGGATCCCGGCGGCGAGCAGGCGCCGTGAGCCGTCCCGGTCGTCGGGGATGCTGAGTGCGTCGAGATCGGTCAGCGAGCGCAGGCAGCCGCGGGCGAGGCGCTCCGGCAGGCTGTGAACCACCACGTCCGGCCGGCCTGCGGTGTCGGTCCGTGGCTGGATCGCGGTCCACTCCTCGCTGCCCGAACCACGCTGGGCACCCACCCCGATCCGCAGCACCCACGGCTGATCCCGGCTCAGCCACACGTTCCAGTGTGCGGCGCTCTGGTCGACGACGTCGGGAGGAGGATCGAGCTGCACCGAGGTCGCGCGCGGAGTCCCAGTGTCCTCGAAGCGCAGCCAACCGGGCGAACCGCCCACCGGGATGCCGGGCTGCGCGCCGGGATCACCCGCGAGACGGCGAACCTGGAAAATGTCGGCGAAGTCGCAGTCCAGCTGGATCTCCAGGCGTAGCCGCACCGGATCGGGCGTCCAGCAGCGCAACGTCAGGGTCTCCGCCATCCCTCCGGGCGAGAGCTGGCGTAGCCGCTCGCATTCCACCGGAGCGTCCGGTAGCCGGTCGGCCAGCGTCGCGTAGCTGCGGAAGCGGGCCACCGCAGGACTCAGCAGACCTGATCCGAGATGCCGCAGCGGTTCGGAGTCCAGCCGCACCTGTAGGCGGGACAGGTGCCGGGTGTCGTCGGTGATCAAACCGAACGGGCCCGGCCCCATGTCGCCGCGCTCGTCGGAGATCGCGAAGGTCAGCCCGGCGATGGTGGTGATGGTTCCCGGCCCGGCGAGCACCCCCTGCGGTGCCACGCCGTCGCGGTCCCGCGCTTCACCAGTCGTCATCGGGCCGCCGCGAAGGCCGGCTGCGTCCGCGGTAGGGCGTGCTGCGCCAGCAGCGGCCGGGTCGACGGGGCGGGTGCACTGAAGACCAATGGAGCGGCGAGTGTCGGCATTCGCGAGTCGTGCATTGAGGCGAGCAACGGGGCGTAGCTGCGAACCAGCGCCGCCGAGGAGAAATTCTCGGCCACGTGGCGGCGGCAGGCCGCTCGATCGATCTCGCCGATCCGGCCGATCACCGAAGCGAGCTCGGCGGTGGTGTCCCGGACGAACCCGGTCAACCCGTCGCGCACGATCTCCGAGACCGCGCCCCTGTTGGTGGCCAGCACCGGCGTGCCGCAGGCCATGGCCTCGACGAGCACCATGCCGAACGGCTCCCGCCAGGAGATCGGGAAGAGCATCGCGGCGGCACGGGAGAGGAAGTCGTAGGTTGCCTCGCGGCCGAGCTCGCCGAGGAACACGACGTCGGGACCGAGATGCGGCGCGACTGCGTGCTCGAAGTACGCCTGCTCGGCTGGTTCGCGACACTTGGCGGCGATCAGGAGCGGCAAGCCGGCGTCGCGGGCCAGCGCGATGGCCTCGGCGGCCCCCTTCTCGGGCGCCATCCGGCCGAGGAAGGCCAGGTAGCCCTCCGAGCTGGCTCGGAACGGGACTGCCTCGACATCGATGGCGTTGTGACACACGCCTGCAAAGGGCAGGTGCGGCGCAGCTTGCCGCTGCGAACGGCTGATCGCGGCGAGCCGCAGTTGCGGCGCGCGTGCCACCAGCCCGTTGTAGAGGTCGAGCAGCTCGGTTTCCAGCGATCCGTGCACGACGTGCAGCGCGGGCACGATGCCCTGCGCGGAGAGCAGCGCGCCGAGCGGCCCGGAGTGGTCGAGCACCGCGTCGACGTCGCAGAGTGCGTCCAGCCCACCGAGCACGTGGCGCCACTCGTCGGTGGCCATCCCGATCTGGGCAGGTAGGCACTCCAGCGGCGAGACCACCCGAACCCCGGGAATGGCCGAGCCCGGCGCGGCAACGAGCGTCACGTCGTGGCCGGCGGCGGTCAGACCGGCAGCTTGCAGTGCGACGATCCGCTCTATGCCGCCGTAGGCCGGCGGCGGGATGGGGATCCACGGTGGGGCAAGGAGTCCAATACGCATGCAATGACTTTCTCGAGAGGCGACCGACCGCCCAGCAACCCGACGGCAACTGCTCAAGGCAGCGTCGGGCGCCCTCGATCCGGTTGGCGGTCCATCGGGCTGTGCACGTTCGACAGATGTGGCCGGCAGTGGTGCCAAGGCCCAAAATCCTGAGAGGCGGCGTCCGACTGAGGCAGAAAGCCAGGATCGTCAGGAGCGCAGGACAAGCAGTGTGTAACTCAAGTGAGTGTAGTGGAACTCGTTGATGTGTGTCGTCGGGCTGCAGGCGGAGGAGACGCACGTCACCCTGTCGATGTTGCAGGGATGCTGGAGCCGATGCCTACTCGTCCGGGTCGGGCAGCTCGTCGGGATGGATGACGACGACCTCGTCGATCTGGTGCGAGAAGTCGCGGCGGTTGTCGGTGAGGAACCGCTCGGAACCGGCGGCCACCGCTGTCGCGAGGTGCACTGCGTCCGCAGCGCGGAGCCCGTACGTTGCGCCGAGCGCCGTGGCGAGCTCCGCCGTTGCGGCATCCAGCGGCCACAGCTCGAGACGCCCGAGCAGCGCGCCGAGCGCGGTGAGTTCGACCTCATCCGCGCGGCGCATCGGGCGGCTCAGCACCTCTGGCAGCAGCAACACCGAGCCGATTCCGGTGGGCGGGTCGTCCGGCGCGGGCGGGTCGGTGGGGAACAGGGCCGCGACGCGACGGCCGAGCGGGTGTCCCGGTGCGGCGGCGTAGATGAGAACGTCGGCGTCGAACGCGTCCATCAGCCCGCGTCGCGGTCCGCTCGGATCTCCGCGACCAGCTCCTCGGCGCGAGCCGCGTCCATACCTTCGTCGACCGCAATCCGCCTGCTGTGGCCAGCGCGCACCACTCCCGCGACCCGCTGCGCGTCGGCCAGCGCGCTACCCGCCCGCCGTGTCCGCAACAGATCCGGGCGCACCACCACAGCAACCGCACGTCCATGCCGAGTGAGCGTCACCTCTTCGCCCCGCTCCACTCGATCCAGGAGCTGGGGTAGGTGCGTCCTCGCTTCGCTCACCGGCAACTCGCTCATGCACCGATTGTACGACTACGTACATCACAGTACAAACTCTCGACACGTCCGCCCGGCCAAGATGGTCACGCAGTCCGTCGAGCCGGACCCCCCGACGACCCCGCTCAGCGGCGAGGGTAAGCACAGCGCCGCGATCGAACGAAGCACGATCGGGTGGTTTCCCCAAGGGCGCGGATACCCTTCCGTCACACCGTGAACCGTTTGCGGGTCGGGCTTCGAACCAGCCGGCACCGCCGCCGCCAACCCGCTCGATGACCTCCTTCCGGGCAATGATCAGAGCGATCGGCAGGACGACGGGCCGAGCGACGCCGCCATTCTCAACTTCGCGCTGAACCTCGAGTACCTCGAAGCCGAGTTCTACCTGCGGTCCGTGCGGGGCGAGGGGCTTCCGGAGAACTCCATCGACGGCCGGGGAACGCCCGGTGCCGTCTCCGGGGGCCGCCAGGTCCCGTTCGAGACCCGGGCCATCAGGGCCTATGCGCAGGAGATCGCCGCCGATGAGCTGGCGCACGTCCAATTCCTGCGTTCCGCGCTGGGCGAGGCCGCGGTGGCCCGCCCGACGATCGACATCGACGCCGCGTTCACGGCGGCAGCCATGGCGGCAGGCCTCATCGGGGAGGGCGAGACGTTCGACGCCTACGCCAACGAGGAGAACTTCCTGCTCGCCGCGTATGTGTTCGAGGACGTCGGAGTGACCGCCTACAAGGGGGCCTCGCCGCTGGTCGACAACAAGACCTTCCTCGAGGCCGCCGCCGGCATCCTCGCCGCCGAGGCCTACCACGCCGGCAACATCCGCACCTCGCTGGCGGCCAAGGGCCTGGAGGCGCCGTCGGTGCGGATCTCCGATGCCCGCGACAGCCTCGACGGCGACGAGGACCTCGACCAGGGCGTGCTGCTCGACGGCAACCTCAACATCGTGCCCACCGATGCCAACGGGATCGCCTTCAGTCGCAGCCCGGGCCAGGTGCTCAACATCGTGTACCTGACGCCGGAGGCCACCGAGGGCGGCTTCTTCCCGGACGGGGTCAACGGCGAGTTCAACGCGAGTGGCTCCAACACCTGAGCACGGCAAGGAGGTGACGGCGGGGCCGTGCCCTGCGGGTTCGGTTCGACGTCACCCGCCGCGGACCCGGATAAGGCCCCACACTCCTTCCGACAGCGCCCACCGGAACGCGCCGGTGCGGTAGGTGTAGTCACCAGGGCCAGGCGCGACGTCGTCGAGGATGCGCACGCTGCCGACCGACAGCGCGCCGATCGCGCCGACCCTGGGTGCTGTGAGGTGATCCTGCATCGGCCAGGTCTGGCCGTGCACATGGAAGCTGTGGTTGCGCGGGAAGTCCCCGGCCACGACGAGGTGCAGCCGGATCCGGTCACCGGGATCGCACTTCAGCAGCGGTGTCGGCGGGTCCCCGTCGGCCAGCGAGGGCCGATCGGGTCGCAGGTGCGCACTGCGCAGGTTGATCGCCTTCTGCCCGCGGTCCTCGATGGAGTCCTCCAGGTCGCGTACCGGCTGCGTCGGGTCGCCGTGGTGGTAGAGCCGCAGGCCGTCCTGCACGATCAGCACCAGTTCCCGCACCGGCGGGCGGTCCTGCTGGTGCAGCAGTGCCTGCTCGCCGACCCACCGCGGCCGCCCGGTGGCCGGGTCGCGGGGGGTCACACCACGCGGCTCCACCACCAGTGCCCCGACGAGGCCGCGGTGCCGGTGGGTGCGGATGTCGGCGCGGTCGTAGAGCAGCACGACGCCGGGGGTGTCGGCGTACCAGCGGTAGGTGACGGACCCGCCAGGCTTGACGGTGCTGTCCGGGTTGCGTCCCACCCGCGAGCTGTCGGAGTCGCGCACGTCGTGGCGCAGCACGCCACCGGGGTGTAGCGACACGTGGTCGGAGATCTCGCGGCTGGCCGGGTCGTCGTCGGCGGGCAGCCGCGGGTCGAACGGTGTCGCGGGCGGCGGGGCGTCGAGCTTGTTGGACAGCGTCACCTCGACCCACTCGCCGACCCGGCAGCGCAGCACCAGGGGTTCGCCGGGCGGCTGCCCGGCCACCTCATAGACCAGGCCGAACGGGTCGGAGCGGCGGTCGCTGTAGTGAATCTCCCGGGCGCGGACGCGGACGTGGAACCGGCGGGTCCGTCCGCCGGCCGGCCCCGCGCCGCTCCACGCTGCGGGCAGCGCGGGCAGGTCCGGCTCCGGGGTGTCGTGTAGCCGGATCAGGCCCCAGCAGCCGAGCCAGGTGTCGCGGCTGACGGGCAGCGACCACAGGTGGTCGCCGGGGGTGTGGGTGTCGTCGATGGGCAGGGTGAACGCCTCGGAGATGCCGATCGTCTGCTGATCGCGCAGCGGCGAGGCGGGGTCGTCCGGCCATGTGCGCCACCGCATCCCGGCGACGGTGACACTGTGCTGCTCCTCGTGGGAGCCCTGGTAGAGCCGCAGTCGCAGCTTTTCGCCGGGGTACCCGCGCAGGATGGGGGTACCCGGGTCGCCGTGCACGTCGCTGGCGAACCACTCGTCGGGTGGGCCGGGCCGCTCGTGCATCGGCTCGCAGCGGTAGTTGACGCCCAGGCCGCCGTGGTCTTCGGGGTGCCCGGGAAACGGCGGCGGGTCGACGGGGCGCTCCGGCCGGCCGTGCCCATGGCGAAACAGCGGCACGAAGTCCGCGATCCCGAGGACCTGTTCGCGGAACGCGGAGCCGTCCGGGAGCTGCACCACTGCCTGGGTGCCGTTGCGCACCTCGACGGCGTGGTCGTGCGGGTCGATCCAGCGCGCGTCCGCAGGCTCGGCGATCGTCGCCCCGAACAGGCCGTGCCGTTGCCGCTCATTGGCGAGCAGATGGTCGTGGAAGAAGACCGTTCCGAACTCCTGGTCGCAGTACCAGCGGTAGATCCACGAGTTGTATGCGGCGTGGGCGGCCGGACCCTGGTCGGCGGTGGTGGTGCCGGACAGGTAGTTCCAGCCGACGCTCGCGCCGTCGGAGACCAGCGGATCGAACTTGACCAGGTGCACGTGCAGGCCGCACTCGGGCTGAAACGGGATCACCGGGTCGAACACGGTGCCCTCGTGGCAGCCCGGGGGCAGCGCGTTGGTCAGCGTCAGCTCCAGCACCTCCCCCCTGTTCACGCGGATCGCGATCGGCTCGACCTGCCGGGTTCCGTCCGCGAGCTGGGCCTGGAACGCCTCGATGCCACCGGCGTCGTCGAGCTCGTCCTGCAGTACGAAGAATGTGCCGCGATGGTCGTACCACGTCGAACCGTCACCGTCGTGCCCGCCGTCGCTCTGGAAGTACGTGAGCAGACCCTGCATGACCACGAGGTGATAGCGGCGCACCGGCGGCGGATCGATCTCCGGTGGGACGATCTTCGCGAACGCCTCGCCGGGCTGTGGGTCGTCGCAGAATGCGGTGCGCTCAAGTTCCGTCGGTTCGCGGCCCATGCCTTCGGGCATCAGTGGAGTGCGTGGCGGGCGGGGCGACTTCTGCGGGAACGTGCCCGCGATGAACGTGGGGAAGCCTGGCTTCTCGGGTGTCGGTCGCTCTGGGAGCTCGTCCTCGGGCCCGGGCAGAGGTTGCAGCGCCGCGATCGGCGTGCCGTCCGGGTACCGCCCCGAGCCGTCTTGCAACTTGTCGAATATCCGCCACATGCCCCACATTCCGGCATGGAAATGTGGATAGAGGTGGCAGTGGAAGATGGCGTCTCCGGTCGCCCGCTGCGCCGATCCGGCGGCTACGGTTCCGAACTCACCGATCGTCTCGATGGTGAACGCCTGCTGCGGGCCGATGCTGATCGAGTCGGTGATCGGCGACGTGTCGGTGCCCGGCACCGCGCGCCATTGGTGCACGTGCAGGTGGAACACGTGGGTTTCCAGCACCCCGCCGTGCACCAGCCGGATCCGCGTCCGGTCCCCGGCGTAGGCGCGCAGGATCGGCGTCGACGGGTCGCCGAACAGCCATGAGCTGTGGTGCTGCTCCTCGCCGACCACGGCGTCGCGCACCGGGTCCAGCTTCCCCTCGGCGAGCAGCCGCTCGTAGGCCAGCGCCCGCCAGCCCATCGGCTCGGTGCGGTAGCTCAGCAGCATCATCGAGTGCGCCTCACCCGGGTCCGCATGCTCGTTGTGGCCGCCGTCGTCGTGTGATCCGAACAGCGACGGCGCGAGCCGCTCCCCGCCCGCGGCGACGGCATGGGTGTGCGGGCGCGGCCGGTCGCACTCGTAGACCGCGAACGGCATCGGCGACGGGTTGTGGTTGTCGGTCTCGTCGTGCATGAACACGGCGTACTCGCGGAAGCTGGGCTCATCGGGCACGTGGACGTCGGCGTAGAGCCCGTCGGCCAGCGGGTCACCGGTCACCGGGTCCGTCCACGTCGCGCCCGCCGGTTCGACGACCAGTGCACCGAACAGCCCATGGGCCTGCGACCCGTCCTCCCCGCCGCGCAGGTCGGCGAGGTCACCGAAGAAGAACACGCCCTCGTGCGCGCAATCCCAGACGTAGCGGCGGCGGCCGCCGTGCGGGGCGGCCGACGAGTCCCGGTTGCGGCCGACGACGCCACCGTCCGCGGTTGCGATGTCGTAGCCGACACCCTGCGGGTGGATGCCGGCGCGCTGCGGCAGCTCGTTGCGGAACCGGACGACGACCCGCTCGCCCACTCGGGCACGCAGCACCAGTGGGCGCACCAACGGGTGCGGCGCGGGCACCGCCTCGGGGTGCTCGCGCGGGTCCGGGAACGGGTCGGGCCAGCCCTCCCGGATCGCTGTCAGCTCGTGCTCGTGCTCGGCGAGCGTGAAGATCATCCCGTTGCGGTCGTGATCGCCGTAGGTGTCATAAGCGATCGGTACCCGCAGCGCGACGACGTCGTAGGTCCTGGCCATGGTCGACCCTCCCCGCGTTCACGGCCCACCCCCGTGGCGGGCACCCGCGCGAAGGTGACAATGCGCGGTTTCCGATCGGTTTCCGAGTCACCAGCGGCACCGGAAAACCGGTGGCTCCGGCTCGAACAGATGGCAGGATCGCCAGTACGGGGACCCGCCGGGGGTGATCCCTGGGCATCCGCTCTGGAGCGATCATGACCGAGTTCACCGGCGCGCCCGACACGCGCCGACTACACGTCGGTGCGACCGCTGTCGAGGCGCGGTCACTGCCGCCGGATCTGGCGCGCGGAGCGATGCTGCTGCTCATCGCGCTCGCCAACTCCCACCTCTTCCGCTACGGCCACGACATCGGTGTCCGTGGCTACCCGGTCGTCGACACGATCCCCGACCGTGCGGTCACGCTGCTGCAGATGTCGCTGGTGGACGGCCGCGCCTACCCGATGTTCGCGGCGCTGTTCGGCTACGGAATGGTCCAGATACTGCGCCGCCAGACGGCCGGAGGCCTCGACCCGGTGGCGGTCCGCTCATTGATCCGCCGCCGTGGCTGGTGGCTGGTCCTGTTCGGCTTCGTCCACGCGCTGCTGCTGTTCTCCGGGGACATCATCGGTGCATACGGGCTGCTCGCCGTGGTGCTGGCGGGGGCGCTCATCCGCGCCCACGACCGGACGCTGCTCGTGGTGGCCGGGCTGTGGCTGGCCCCGGTTGCTGCCTTCGGCGCGTTGCAGGCGATACCGGTGCCCGAGGGTGCGCAGACCGTGCTGCCGTCGATGTCGGTCGAAGCACCGCTGCTCGCAGCGGCCGTCCGGGTCGGTGAGTGGGTCCCGTTCACCCTGTTGACGGCGCTGTTCGCGCTGGTCCCTGCCCTGCTGCTCGGGGTGTGGGCGGCCCGCCGCCGCATCCTCGACGACCCCGAGTTGCACCGGCGGTTCCTGCTGCGCGCCGCGATGATCGGAGCCGGGCTGGCGGTCGCGGGCGGCCTGCCCATGGCGCTGATGGCGGCGCAGGTGTGGGCGCAGCCGTCGGCTACGGCGACGGCATTCGCCGGAATGCTGCACGCCGTGACCGGCTACGCGGGCGGCGTCGGCTACGCCGCGGTGGCCGGGCTCATCGCAATCCGGAGCCGGGACAGTGGGGGACCGGTCGTGCGGGCGGTGGCGGCCTGCGGGCAGCGCTCGATGACCTGCTACCTCGCACAGTCCGTTGCGTTCGTGGCGGTCCTCGCCGCATACGGTGGCGGCCTCGGCGACCGTTTGGGAGTCGCGCAGACCGCGCTGCTGGCGATCGCGACGTGGGTGCTGATCCTGCTGCTGGCCGAGCTGATGCGCCGCCTCGGGCATCGCGGTCCTTTTGAGTTGCTGCTTCGCCGGCTCACCTACGGCCCACGATCGGGCTAGCGGCCCCGGGCGGCGCGGAAGCGCTCGGTAGCGAGTCGAGAGTTCCGTCGATCACCTGTCGCGGTGGCGGGCGACGAAGCTCACGCACTGGCCCTGATTCTTGAAGCGCTCGAAGCTCGCGCTGTTGAACTGGCGCCAGCCACCGTCCTTGCACTGCTCCTCGTCGGTGGGTGTGGCCCGCTGCCAGTAGCAGCGGCCGTCGAAGCCCTCGACGGACGTCACTTGTGCGACGTGCGGCTCTGGAACGCGATCTGGTCGCCGTCAGGCGAGTACACCGGTCCGCTGTCCTCGCCCGGGGAGTCGGTCAGCCGCTGGGTTCCACTGCCGTCGGGGCGGATGCTGTAGATCTCGAAGTCCCCGCCGTCGCGGTTGGTGTTGAACGTGATGCTCTCGCCGTCCGGCGACCAGCTGGTGCCCCGGTTCTCGCTGGGCGCGGATGTCAGACGTGTGACGTCGCTGCCGTCGGGCTGCACCGTGTACACCTCGGCGTCGCCGTCCCGGAAGCTCTCGCACGCGAGCAGGCCATTGGCCCCGGGGCGACCGCGTTGGCTGGCAGCGCCGGCAGGCCGAAGGCCATGAGTAGGACCGTTGCGATCACCGCGGTGCGGCTTCCCGGCCGCGGGAGCCCGATGTGCAGCGCCACAGCAACCTCCTATGGGGATCCGCTCTTGCTCACCCGATCGTGCAGTCCGGGCTGGCCGTGTCGAACGTGTTGCCGCGCCACTGGTTGCCGTCACAGCCCTCGTTCTGGTCGAAGAGGTCGGATATCTCGTTGCCGCCGGTCTTGTTACCGAGGATGCGGTTGTCCAGTGAGCCGACGATGATGCCGTAGGCGGCGTTGTCGAACACCTCGTTGGCGTTGATCCTGGTGCGGTCGGCCTCGAGGAAGACGCGGATCCCGTCTCCCTTTCGGTGGGAGGCGCCGTGGAACCCGTTGTCCGACACCGCGTTGTTGGTGACGACGTTGTCGGCCGCCTGGAAGAACAGCGCGATGCCATCCAGCGCACTGCCCGTGACGGTGTTGTTACTCACGACGTTGTCGTGCACACCCGGCTCGAGCCGGATCCCGTCGTTGTCGCAGAGGCCACGGGGGAAGTCGGGGTCGCCCGGGGGGACGCGGCAGACGTCGTTGTCCGACACCACGTTGTACTGGATGCGGTTGCCGGTCGTCGGGCCGGCGACCTCGCGGGGATGATCCTCGTCGACCTCCTGGAACAGGCCGATGCCGCTGAACGGACCGTTGTGGATGACCTGGCTCCGGGAGACGAGGTTGTCGGTGGAGGACAGGATCGCGATGCCGTCGCCGAACTGCGCATCCTGCTGATCATCCGAGGCGCCGGTGTGTCCGATGTTGTCACGTGCGGTGATGTTCGTGATTCTGTTGCCGGACCCTCCCTCTATGGCCACGCCAGCGTCGAAGTCCGACACCGTCCCCCCGGTGACCTGAACCCCGGTCCGCTGGTACAGCAGCACACCGGCGCCGTCCCCGTGGTCGGGCGTACCGAACACCCGGTGACCGTTGAGGTCCAGGCGGATCCGGTCACTTCCCATGATGATGCCATTGTCCGGACACGGTCCGACATCATGTGCTAACACTGTGTTCTCGGTTATCACGTCGCCGCAGCGGACCGTCGAGGTCGGTTGAGCCTGTGCAACGGCTCCCGACGAGACCAGGCTCATCGCAGCGACAACGAAGATGGTCACCAGCGGCCTGCGAACGAGATCGATCTTCACGGTGTCTCCCGCATGGTTGTCCGAAGTAAACGAGGATCTCGTGAAAGTTGGTCCTTTCGGAGGACACTCCGTCGAGTGGGAGGATGTCAATAAATGTCTTTCGCATACTCGTCGGTGTCGAGCCGTCCCTGCCGTCGGGCGACCAGCCCCGCCGTGCTGCTGGCCGCCGTGCTGGTCGGCGCCATGGTCACCGATCTGTTCGTGCTGGGTGCCAGCCCGCTGCCGGCGCTGGTCCTGCTGGTCGTCACCGCGGTCATCGCGTGGGGACGTCGCGACCGGATCCGCACCGCACTCGGGCGCTGACCGTCAGGAGGGGGTGGGTCAGCCGGTGGTGACGTCGTTGAACGGCAGCCGCGGGTCGACCCACGGAAACACGACGAACAGCAGCAGCGCGACCACTGCGGCGACGAGCAGCAGCGCTTCCACTACCCGTACCGCGGTGGGACCGGGCAGTTGCCGCCAGATCCAGGCGTACACGCTCTGCTACCCCCTCAGGCCGTCAGCGAGTGCGGGTGGGCGCGGCCCGTCCTTGGGGTACCGCGCCGTCAGCACACCGTGGATGATCAGCCGCTGCTCCGCCGAGAACCGCGGGTGGCAGGTCGTCAGCGTGATCAGCGAGTCCTGCTGCTCGGGGGGCAGCTGGGCCTCGGAGCCCCCAGGAACCGGGTTGATCACCTCGCCCTGCCAGGGCATCACGATCTGCTGGCCGGGCACCTCGGGGTAGGGCTCGGGCAGCGGTGTCACGCCGCGGCACTGCGGGGTCGCGCCCTTGCCCGATGTCCACCCCGCAGCCTCGTCGGCCAGCGGCAACACCCGGTAGACGAACCAGGTGTCGCGGGTCTCGACCACCACCGCGTCGCAGGACTGCAGCAGATCGAGGTCGTTGAACGGTGCGCCGTCGCCGACCCGGTGGCCCGCCACCCCGAAGTTCCCGGGCTCACCGGGCATCGCAGTGTCGACGTAATGGCCAGGCCCGCTCGCGAGTGTGTCCGCCCCTGTGCCCTGCAGCACGGTGAAGTCGAAGTCCGGCCCGAACGCGGGGACGCGCAGCTTGGCGATGCCGTCACCCTCGACCGGGCGATCGACGGTGCCGCGCGGGTTGCTCCACCGGTCGTCGAGCGCCGCGGTGGCATCCCGCTGCTTCATCGCCGAGAACCAGTTGGTGATGTAGAGCTCGTAGCCGAGGAATAGCAGCGCCACCAGGCCCAGCGTCAGCAGCACCTCGCCGAACCCTCGGACGACGGTGCGAACCCGGTCACCCCCGGTGCGGTGCGGTGGTTCGGGCCGCCGGTGACGCGCCGGAGCCGTGGCGATGCCAGCGTGACCGCTCACCGGACAACCTCCTGCGCCATGTCGAGCCGTACCGCACCGTCGAAGCCGGGCACCGAGACGGTACGCGATTCCGCCACGTCGTAACCGAGCCCGTAGGTCTGCGCGTACTGGCGGAACACCTGCACCCCGTACTCGGCGTCCAGCGCCGCCGAGAGGCGCTCGGGATCTCCGATGGCCGTGACGACATAGGGCGGTGAGTAGGTTCGGCCGTCGAGCAGCAGGGTGTTGCCGATGCACCGCACCGCCGAGGTGGTGATGAGTCGCTGGTCCTGCACGCCCATCGCCTCGGCACCGCCGGCCCACAGCGCGTTGAGTACGCTCTGCAGGTCCTGCTGGTGCACGACCAGCGCGTCAGGCTCCACCCCTCGTGGGTAGCGGCCATCCTCGCCACGCGGCGCGTCGGTCAGGGTGACGGTCAGGCCGGGACCGGACAGCGGGGTGAGCCCGACGTGCGGCGCCAGCCGCTGGGCCCGCTGCTGCGCGGCAGCAGTGCGCCCGTCCGAACCTGCCGCGGCCCGCTGCACCGCCTGCAGTTGCCCCGACAGCTCGCTGCGCTGCGCCTCGGCAGCGGCTGCCCGCTGTTCGGTGTCGCGGACCAGCTCCGACAGCTGCACGGTGCGCCCGCCGCTGGGATCATCCCCCGCGGTCGTGCGGCTGACCGCGAAGAGCATCCCGGCGAGCAGGCAGACGACGGGGACTACTGCCCGCCACCCGTCGACCCTGTGCACACCTCCTCCTCACCGACCACCGGAGCGGCCCCCTATTACGTTAACGTGTCCGGGACGCGGTACAGCCACACGTCAGACGAGGACACCATGCCGAAGTCGAAGGTCCGCAAGAAGCCGGGCTACACGCCGCCCACCGACAAGGCCGCTGCGTCGAAGGCGCAACCAGCCGGGCCCTCGCATCCACTCTACGTCGCGGTGATGCTGGGCATGATGCTGCTCGGGCTGCTCTGGCTGGTGGTGAACTACCTGGCCGGTGACCAGATCGGCCTGATGCGTGATCTCGGGGCGTACAACTTCCTGGTCGGGTTCGCGCTGATGATCGTCGGGCTGCTCATGACCATGAAGTGGCGCTAGCGAACCTGCGACACTACTTACTGGGCAGCTGGCAGGGCGGTGAGCCAACCTGGCGGTGCGCGGCTCGTGTCGAGGTGGCAGGCGAAAACACACCGGTGTGATTCATCCCCACTGTGGACAACTGCTGTGGACAACTGGGCGGGAGCGACGACCACTGGGTCCGGGACCGGCTGACACCTCCGTTGAGCACTTCCGGCGACGGGCATGCTGGGCGGCGTGTATGCAGTGTCTTACGCACCGAAGCGGCTGGGGGTCGTCGCGGCGTGGGCGGGCGCGGGCATCGCCGCCGGCTGGGCGGTGCTGGCCACGGATGCTCCCTCGCGACTGCTCGCCGTCGCAGCGATCGGGCTGCTCGGCATTCTCGCGCTGCTCGGCACCGCGCTGCGGCCCCGGCTCGCTGCCGATGCCGACGGGATCTACCTCGGCAGGCTGCGGGGGGTCCGGCATTGGCCCTGGGATGCGGTACGGCGGATGGAGGTGGTGTCGAGCAACCGGATGGGCCGCCGGGTAGGGATGCTCGAGCTCGACCTCGATGACGGCGAGCAGGAGCGTCTCGTCGTGCTCACCACCCTCGACCTCGGCGTCGACCCGTGCGATGCCGAGGATGCGCTGCGTGCGCTGGCGGGCGGCGGTTGAGTTGCGCCAACGCGGCGTTCGGGCACTGTCGTTGCCGCAAGGCCACGCCGGCGCAACGTCAGGCTGCGAACTGCGCGTACCGGAGCACCACCACGGCGACGGCGATCGCGACCAGCGCCGCCGCAGCGCCGATCTGCACCGGGGCCCGGCGGTCCCGTGGCGCGTAGACCATGGCCGCGGCCGTGACGGTGCCGAACACCAGCCCGCCGAGGTGGCCGTAGAGCGAGATCCCCGGCACCGTGAACGTGATCACGACATTGATGCCGATGATGAACAGCGCCGGGCCGGGGCTGCGCCGCAACCGCAGCAGCACCATCAGCAGCGCACCCATCAGCCCGTAGATCGCGCCAGACGCCCCGGCCGTCAGCGAATCCACCCGCTCGAGCGCGAATACGGCCGCCGAGCCACCCAGCAGTGCGACGAGGTAGACGGTGAGGAACCTGCTGCGCCCGAGCACCGCCTCGAGGTCCCGGCCGATGACCCACAACACCAGCATGTTCAGTGCCAGGTGGATCGGCCCGAAGTGCAGGAACCCGGACGTCACCAGCCGCCACACGTCGCCGTCGGCCACCGCGACCGGCAACAGCGCCCACCGCTGGAACAGTTCCGCCGTGTCGTTGCGACCCAGGCTGCCGGCCTGCACCACGGTCACCACGAACACCGCGACGTTGACGGCGATGAGCAGCGGGATCACCAGCTCGCGGCCGGACGGCTCGGCGCCGGCGACGGTGGTGGCGTAGCGTTGCGTGCGGCCACCCTCGGCGACGCAGTCCACGCAGTGGTAGCCCACCGATGCCTCACGCAGGCAGTCCCGGCAGGCCGGGCGGTTGCAACGGTTGCACCGCAGCCCCGTCGGCCGGTCCCGGTGGCGCACGCACACCTCGGGAGCCGGCTGGTAACCATAGCCGCCCGGCTGCTCGTGCGGCGGTTGGTTCGGCGGCAGTGTCACGGGCCGAGCGTCACGTCCCGGCCGGGCTGACCGTGACGCGCTCGATCACGACGTCGTTGCGCGGCCGGTCGTCGGGGCCGGTCTCGGACTGCGCGATCGTGTCCACCACCTCGCGCGATTCCTGATCGGTGACCTCGCCGAAGATCGTGTGCTTGAAGTTGAGGTGCGTGGTCGGCCCGACCGTGATGAAGAACTGCGAGCCGTTGGTGTTGGGACCCGAGTTGGCCATCGCCAGCATGTAGGGCCGGTTGAACTGCAGCTCGGGATGGGTTTCGTCGCCGAACTTGTACCCGGGCCCACCACGCCCGGTGCCGGTCGGGTCGCCGCCCTGGATCATGAAGCCCTTGATGATCCGGTGGAAGGTCGAGCCGTCGAAGAACGGGCCGGACATCGACTTCCTCGCATTGGGCTCGGAGTACTCCTTGGTGCCCTCCGCCAGCCGGACGAAGTTCGCCACCGTCTTGGGGGCGTGATTGGGGAACAGCGTCAGCGTGATGTCGCCCTGGTTGGTGTGCAGGGTCACGGACGTGTCGTTCGCGTTGCTCTCGGTCACCCCGTTCATCCTGCCATCCACATCGGGATCGCATCGGAGCGGGCAGGATGGCATGCCACCGGTTGGCATGGACCACTACAGACCAAGGTTTGCGATCACCTGCTCGGCCACCCGCCGAGCCTTGAACGTCTGCTCCTGGTTCGTGGTGATGACGACCGCCGCGCCGTCCTTGGCGACCGCGAACACCGCACCCTCCTCCGTGGGCTGGGAGCCGCCCGACCAGCCGCCGGGTAGCTCGGCAAGATCCGAGGTAGCGACCGGCGCCGCCGCGTCCACTGTGGCGCGGGCGATCTCCGGGGTGGCCTCCACGACCCAGGTGCGCAGTTGCACGGTGCCGTCCCCACGCTCGAAGAAGCAGGCCGGATCGGGCTGGTCTGACGAGATCCGCACCGCGCCGACGCGCTGCCCGTTGGCCTGCTCGACGACGGTCTCGTCCAGGTAGGGACAGGGACCGTCGGCTGCCGGTTCCGGTGGTGGCGGCGCCCCAGGTTCCTGCTGCGCGCCGGGCGATGCCGGTGCGGTCGGCTGTCCGCTTCCACTGCCGCCGCAGCCCCCCGCGGCTCCTGATACGCCCATGGCGACCAGCACGGCCAGCACGGCTGTGGTGCGGGTGGTTCGCATGACCTGGCAGTCAAGCACGGCCGCCAGCGGCGACCGATTTCGGGGGCGTGAGCCGACGTCGATCACATACAGCGACACATGCCCACCCTTTCGGGTGGCACGTTGTCGACCGTTGCGCTATACGAGCGACGGTAGCTGCTCAATCGTGCGTGCCCCGCAACCGGATGGCGCCAAGAGATCACGTTCAGGCAACGCCGGAAATTCGTGAGTAACCCCTCGGAGCTCCGTGTCGTTGACCCGGTACTGGCTGAGCCAAGATCGCGTCCCGGTGGCGGGTCCGGTCCGCTGTCAGCTACCAGAGGGGTCGGGATCAGGGCGCCTGGCGTCCAAGGCCCTCCACCTACATGCACCCGAATGAGGAGGATCACGGGAATATGACGTCAGTCACGCCCAAGCGTCGCCGCCGCTTGGCCCTCGCCGCTGCCGGCACGGCAGCCGCGATGGTGCTGCTGCCGGCGGCCGCGTCGGCGCAACAGGACACTCCGTTCGACGACACGCTCGATGAGATGCGAGGCACCGCCGAGCAGATTCAGAACGGCCAGGACCCCAACGTCACCGGTCCCGCATCCCCCGGTGGGCCGGATGTGCTGGAGACCGTTCCCGACGGCGAGGACGAGGCTCCGGACGGCGAGGGTGTCAATCCCGACCTCGGTGACCCGGTCGAGGACGACGACTCCGAGGGTCACGAGACCGACGACCCGCAGTTCCCCGATGGCGGACGCGGTGAGGTTGCCGACATCGACTTCGGCGAGGACAACGACACCGACATCGCCAAGATCACCGGTTACGAGGCGGAGATCACCGATGACGGCGAGGCCCAGTCCGGCGTGACCGTGCTCGGCCTGCTCGGCGAGGAGATCGTGGGCGGCGAGTCCAGCTCCGAGGGCGAGAACCAGAGCCGGTCCAACCCGACCGGAGCGATCTGTGAGGGCACCGGCGGTGCGCTGTGCCTGAACCTGCTCTACCAGGAGACCTCGTCGACCGAGACCGCCGAGAGCCTGGACGCGTTCGCGCAGGGCGGCGTGCTCGCGGCGTGCCTCGGCGGAGACAACCCGAACGCCGATGCCACCTACGAGTGCAACGCCGAACTGGTGAGCGCGGGTGTCGCGGAGGGCTTCGCAGGCGCCCAGCGTGACGATGACGGCAACACCAAGGCGACCTCGGAGAACGAGACCGCCAGCCTGTGCCTTGGCGGCCAGAACGACGAGCGGATCTGTGACGGCCTCGGCACGAAGGTGCTGCACGCCGATTCCACCTCGAGCGCCGAGGACGGCGACTACGAGACCGAGCGCAACTCCTACCTGCTCGGCCTCGAGACCGGCGGTTCGAGCGAAGAGATCGTCGACGAGCCCACCGGGCTGGCGATCCCGCCGGGCTGTGGCGGCGCTGATGACGAGGGTGCGGCGCTGCTCTGCGTGTTCTTCAACCAGGGCGAGTCGTTCGAGTTCGGCAATGGTGCGGCGAGTGCACAGGAGGCGCTGCACCTCGACGTGCTGCGCAACACCGGCCTCGACGTGCTCGCCGAGATCGGCCAGGCCGAGTCCGTCGCCCGTGAGTTCGACTGCGAGCCGAAGAACCCCAAGGGCCCCTGCCCGGGTGACGGCGAGGAGAACGGCGACGACGGCGAGGAGAACGGCGACGACGGCAAGGACGACGGCAAGGACGACGGCAAGGACGACGGCAAGGACGATGACGGCCTGGCAACGACCGGTGCCGACATCGCTCCGATGGCGGCCGGCGCCCTGGCGCTGATCGGCCTGGGTGCCCTGTCCATGGCGGCGACCCGCCGCCGGGTGGGCAAGCACATCGCCTGAGAGTGATTTCCCGACGGGGGCCGGTGTACGATGGCCGGCCCCCGTCGGTCTGTCCGGGCACGTCATCACGCTAGGATCGCCGTCCTGATGAAAACCTTGCTCTCCCGGCTGCGCGAGCTGATCACGACCCTGTTGTCCCGGCTGCGTCAGCGGCCGGTGCTGACGTCGATCGCCGCGGTCGCACTCGTGTTGTCACTCGGTCTTGGCATCACCGGTCTCGTGCTCGACGACGATTCGGATGAGGTCGCGAACGAGGCCGGCGGGTACCAATTGATGGCCCCCGATGACTGGGACGTCACCCAGGAGGGCCCGATCACCAAGCTGGCCAGCCCCGGCAAGGATGCGCTGATCAGCGTGACCACCGGCTACCGTGGGCCGCTGAACTTCGCGGGGGCGGTGTTCTTCCAGCAGGTGGGCCGCAACTATGAGGAGACCAAGCTGACCGGCGTGCAGGGCGAGCGGGTCGGCTCACGCCCCGCACTGATCTACAGTGGTCAAGGCGTCAACAAGAGCGGCGTGAAGGTCAACTTCCTGGCGATCACCGTCGAGGGGCAGCCGAGGAACTACGCGATCAGCGTGTTCACCGCTGCCAACTCGGACGCACAGCAGATCCTGCCCCGGGTGAACTCGGTGGTCGATACCTTCCGCGCGCTCGACAAGCGCTGAGCCCCGACGATGGGCCCTGCGGGCTGCCGTAGCTGCCCGGCTGCAGCGCCTCAAGCGCCTCAAGCGCCACGTCTCTAACGTCGGAGGAAGGCACCCGGTCGATCACGCTGCCGCCCGCCACGACGGGAAGCACGGAGGTGGCTACGGCGTTGGCAGCGGTGACGACGGCCTACGGAAGGCGGGATGGATGTCCCTCGATGACGGATTGCAGCGAGTTCTCGTGGTGACGGCGCACCCGGACGACGTGGACTTCGGATCCGGCGGCACGGTGGCGACCTGGACGGATGCCGGGGTCGACGTTTCCTACTGTGTGGTCACCGACGGCGACTCCGGAGGCTTCGACCGGACCGTGCCGCGCTCGGAGATCGCCGGGATCCGGCAGGACGAGCAGCGCAAGGCGGCAGCCGTCCTCGGCGTCACCGACGTCGAGTTCCTGGGATACCAGGACGGCAGCCTGGCGGTGAGTTACGAGCTGCGACGCGACATCGCCCGCGCGATCCGCCGGGTCCGGCCCGACCTGCTGGTGGTCCACTCCCCGCAGCGCGACCTGCGCAGCCTCGCCGGCAGCCACCCCGACCACCTGGCTGCGGGCGAGGCAGCGATGTGCGCCGTCTACCCGGACGCACGCAACCCCTTCGCGCACCCGGAGCTGCTGGCCGACGAGGGGCTCGACGCGCACACCGTCAGCCAGGTCTGGGTGATGAGCCCGAACGATCGGGCGGACCACTACGTCGACGTCACCCACAGCTTCGGTCGCAAGCTCGCCGCGCTTCGCGAGCACACCAGCCAGACTGCGCACCTGACCGACCTCGAGGACCACCTCCGCGGCTGGTTGGGCACGCAGGCCGCCGCAGCCGGTCTACCGGAAGGCCGGCTGGCCGAGGGGTTCCTCGTCCTCGACACCCGCTGACCGGCGACTCAGGTCGGGGTCGCGGACGCGGCGAGGTCGCGCATGCCGCTCTCCAGCTCGGCGACCCGCGCCTCGGGCACATCGGCACCGGCGCTGCGAAGCCAGTTGGCGAGCATCCGATGCCCGCCCTCGGTGAGCACCGACTCGGGATGAAACTGCACACCGTGCACCGGCAGCTCCCGGTGCCGCATCGCCATCACCACACCGGAGGCGGTGCGCGCAGTGACCTCCAGCTCGTCGCAGATGGTGTCCGGCGCGACGGTCAGCGAGTGGTACCGCGTCGCGGTGAATGGCCGGGGCAGGCCGGCCAGCACTCCCGACCCGTCGTGCTGCACCAGTGAGGTCTTGCCGTGCAGCAACTCAGGAGCCCGCTCGACCGTCGCCCCCCACACCGAACCGATCGCCTGATGTCCGAGGCAGACCCCGAGCAGCGGTCGGGTGCTGCTCGCGCAGCTGCGGATGACGTCCATGGACTGTCCGGCGCGGTCCGGCGTCCCCGGGCCTGGACTGACCAGCACGCCGTCGGCAGCCTCGACGTCGGCGGGCGTCACCGCGTCGTTTCGCCGCACCGTGCACTCCGCACCGAGCTGTGCCAAGTACTGCACGAGGTTGTAAACGAAGCTGTCGTAGTTGTCGATCACCAGCACACGCACATCACCCACCCTACGGCTGCCGAACATCCCGGGTGGGTCAGCCGTCGTCGTCATCGGGGAAGGGGAAGCCCGGATCGGTGGTGGTGGTCTCGTCCTCGGCGCCGACGTCGACCGTGATGGTCTGGTCTGGGGTGAACGTGCTGCCCGGCGGCACGTCCTGCGAAACCACGGTGCCTTCCTGCGAGGAGTCGTCGACCGGGACCTCGCGGACGGTCAGCTGCCCGCTCCAGCCCAGCTCCTGCAGCGTCTGCTCAGCCTGGTCCGGGGTCTGCCCGGTCAGGTCCGGTATCTGCAACTGGTTGCCACGCGACACCTCCAGTGCCACCGCGCTGCCCGCCTCGACATCGGTGCCCCCGGTCGGGTCCTGTGCCAGCACCCGACCTTGCGGCTCGGCGGAGTCGACCTCGCGGACCTGGGCCGACAGCCCCGCGCCCTCGATGTTGCTGCGGGCCTGCTCGACGTCGGTGCCGACGACGTTCGGCACATTGACGGTCTCGGGCTCCACCCCGACCGTGATCGACACGGTCGAGCCGTCCGGCACCTGCTGGCCGACCGGCGGGTTGCTGCTGATCACCTTGCCGACCTGGTTGTCGTCCTCGACCACCTGCTCCTTCGGACCGCCGGCGGATAGCTGCAACCCGACCTCGTCGAGCGCGCTGCGCGCCTCGTCCGGACTCAGACCGATGAGGTTGGGCACTTCGACCTGGTCCGGTCCGGTACCGACCTGCAGCACGACGGTGCTGCCCTCGTCGGCGTCGGCTCCCGCCGGCGGGTTCGTCTCGATCACCCGGTCACGCTGCTCGGGTGTGGAGGCCACCGGCTCGACCTGGGTCTGGAACCCGGCTGCGTTGAGTTCCTGCTGGGCGACCTGCACGGGTTGGCCCGCAACATCGGGGATGGTGACCTGCCTCGCTCCGGTGGAGAACAGGTCGGTGAACACGAGCAGCAAGAACGCGATCACCGCAGCGACGACCACGGCCGCAAGCACCCAGATGCCGCGCGGCGACCGGCGGTAGTCCAGCTCATCGCCGTCACGGTGGCGGCCCGGGTAGGCGTCGGTCGGATCGGCGGCGAGGAGCGTGGTGCGCTCGTCGTCGGTCATGAGCATCGGCGCGAGTGGCCGTTGCCCGGAGAGCACCCGCACCAGCTCGGAGCGCATCTCCGCGGCGCTCTGGTACCGGTTGGCGGGGTTCTTGCTCATCGACTTGAGTACCACTGCGTCGAGCGCGGCCGACAGCTCCGGGTTGTGCTGCGATGGCGGGACGGGGTCCTCACGAACGTGCTGGTAGGCCACCGCGACCGGCGAGTCACCGGTGAACGGTGGGTCCCCGGTGACCAGCTCGTAGAGCACGGTCCCAGCGGCGTAGACGTCGGAACGCGCGTCGACCGCCTCACCCCGGGCCTGCTCGGGTGACAGGTACTGCGCGGTGCCGATCACGGCTGCGGTCTGGGTCACGCCCTGCCCGTCGGCCAGCGCGCGCGCGATGCCGAAGTCCATCACCTTCACCGCGCCGGTGGTGGTGATCATGACGTTGGCGGGTTTGACGTCGCGGTGGATGATCCCGGCCCGGTGGCTGAAGTCGAGTGCGGCGCAGACATCGGCCATCGTCTCCATGGCGCGCTGCTCGTTCATCGAACCCTCGGTCTTGACGATGTCGCGCAACGTCTGGCCGTCGACGTACTCCATCACGATGTAGGGCAGCGGCCCGTATTCGGTATCCGTCTCGCCGGTGTCGTATACCGCGACGATCGCCGGGTGGTTCAGCGCGGCGGCGTTCTGCGCCTCGCGGCGGAACCGCAGCTCGAACTGCGGGTCGCGGGCGAGGTCGGCGCGCAGCACCTTGACCGCGACATCGCGGCCCAGCCGGACGTCCTTGCCGCGATGCACCTCGGACATGCCGCCGTAGCCGAGCGTCTCGCCCAGCTCGTAGCGCTCCGACAGCAGCCGTGGACTCGTCATCAGCTACTCCCCAGGCAGGTCACCGTGATGGCCGAGCCTGGCTCGACATCGCCGGTCGGCTCCACGGCGCTGACCAAACACTCTTCCTGATCGTCGCCGTCCAGCTCCTCTCCTTCACCGTCGACGACGGTCGGATCCAGCCCCAGGTCCTCGAGCTCTGCTGCGGCCTCCTCGCCGGAGTCACCGAGGTAGTCGATCTCGTTGACGGTGACGGTCTCGGATTCCGTCGTGGTCGTGGTGGGCTCCTCGGTGGTGGGCTCCTCGGGTGCCTGCTCGGCCGGTTGCTGCTGCTCCTCATCGGTCGGCTCGGTCGGCTCGGTCACCCCGCCGGGGGCTTGGCCCTCAGCGCTCGGGTCGGTGCCCTGCAGGGCCTCGCTGAGCCCCCACGCTCCCAGCGCCAGCACCGCGAGGAGCAGCAGCGCGCCGAACACCCAGCGGGTCGCGCCGCCGCGGCTGCGGCGGTCCTCGTCGGGCGGCCGGTCGTCCCGGCTCGCCTGCCGGTAGCCGGTCGGCTGGTACCCGGTCTGCTGGTACCCAGTCTGGCCGCTGGTGAACGATCCGGGTGGCAGCAGCGCGGTCCGCGGCGACGCGGTGGTGGGGTGACTGCCGGACAGCTGTTCGGTCGCGCCGGCCATCCCGGTCGGTGGTGGCAACGGCTTGCCGGCCCGCACCGCGCCCACCGCGCGGGCGAGCTCACCGCCGGTGGCGTATCGCTGTTTCGGATCCTTGATCATGGTGGCCTCGATCAGCGACCTCGCCCCGTTCGGCACGTCCGGTGGCAGCGGCGGTGGGGCGTCGCGGATGTGCATCATCGCGACGGTGACGGTGCTGTCGGCCTGGAAGGGGCGCTGCCCGGCGAGACATTCGTAGCCCACCACGCCGAGGGAGTAGACGTCGCTGGCCGGTCCGGCATCGGTACCCGAGGCCTGCTCGGGCGAGATGTAGTGGGCGGTGCCCATCACCATGCCGGTACGGGTGACGGGTGCGGCATCGACTGCCTTGGCGATCCCGAAGTCGGTCAGCTTCACGGTCCCGGTGGGGGTGACCAGGATGTTGCCCGGCTTGACGTCGCGATGCACCAGCCCACGCTGATGCGCGGCCTGCAGCGCGTCGCCCGCCTGCTCCAGGATGTCGAGGGTCTTGTCAGCGGTCAGCCGGCCCCGATCCGCGATGATCGCAGACAGCGGCTGTCCGGAGACGAGCTCCATCACCAGGAAGGCGGTGTCCGCCGGCCCGCCCACCGTGGTGGCGGTCTCGCCGTAGTCGTGCACGGCAGCTATACCTGGGTGGTTGAGGGAGGCGGTGGTGCGCGCCTCGGCGCGGAAGCGGTGTGCGAACTCCGGATCACCGGACAGCTCTGCCTTGAGCACCTTGACGGCAACCTGACGGCCGAGCCGGGTGTCGAGAGCCTCCCAGACCTCGCCCATCCCACCCACGGCGATCCGGTGGGCCAGCCGGTAGCGGTCCGCGAGCATCGCGCCGCTGGTCAGCGTCACTGGTCCCCCTGCAGCGCCGCAGCGATGACGGCGCGGCCGATCGGCGAGGCGACCGAGCCGCCGGTCGCGTCGAGCCCCTCATCGCCACCGTCCTCCACGACGACGGCGACCGCGACCCGCGGGTCTTCTGCAGGCGCGAACGCGACGTACCAGACATGGGGCGCGAGGTCGGCGTTGCCTCGTTCCGCCGTGCCGGTCTTGGAGGCGATGGTGACGCCCGAGATCTTGCCGCCACCCGATGTGTTCTCCTCCGAGGCGATCATCATGTCGGTGACCGCCTCGGCGGTCTGCGGTGACATCGCCTCCGCGGCCTGGTTCGGCTCGAACTCGTCGATCACCGAGAAGTCCGGGGCGAGGATGGTGTCGACCATCTCCGGGGTCATCCGGGCGCCATCGTTGGCGATCGTTGCGGCGATCACCGCATTCTGCAGCGGGGTCAGCGCCACATCGCGCTGCCCGATACCCGACACCTGCAGCGCCGCGGTGTCGGGGATCTCGCCGACCGTCGAGGGTGCGACCCGGACGGGAATGCGCTGATCCTGCTGGCCGATCCCGAGCCGCTCGGCCTGCGCGCGCAGCGCCTCCTCGCCGGTCATCGCGGCGAGCTGGGCGAAGGCGGTATTGCACGAGCTGGCCAGCGCCTCGGTGAGCGGGGCCGTCTCGCCGCTGCCGCACCGGTTATTCCCGAAGTTGGCAAGCTCGGTGGCGGTGTCCTCCAGCGTGATCGTCGGCGCTGCGGTCAGCTGCGTGTCGGGCGTCGCGGTGCCGGACTCCAGCGCCGCTGCGGTCGTCACGAGCTTGAAGGTGGACCCGGGCGGGTAGCTGGACGAGGTCGCCCGGTTGGTCAGTGGTAGGTCGTTCTCGTCGCTGGTGAAGTCACCCCATGCCTGGCTCTGGGTCTCGGCGTCGAACGACGCGAGCCGGTTGGGGTCGTACGACGGAGTCGAGGCCATCGCGAGGACCTCGCCGGTGTCGGGACGCAGCGCCACCGCTGCACCGGAATAGTCGCGGCTGGCGAGTTCCTCGAAGGCCACCTGCTGCACCGCAGGATCGGCGCTGAGCTCGACGTGCCCGCCCCGGGGGTCGCGGCCGGTGATCAGGTCGGAAAGCCGGCGCACGAACAGCCGCCCGTCGGAGCCGTTGAGCACCGGGTCCATGGCGTTCTCGATACCGCCGGAGCCGTAGCGCAACGAGTAGTAGCCGGTCATCGGGGCGTTCTGCGGGCCCGCGAGGTAGCGCCGATGGAACTGCAGCTCCCCGCCGGTGGGCACCGAACTGGCCAGCGGCAGACCGTCCGCGATGAGCTGGCCGCGCTCCCGGCTGTACTCGTTGAGCAGCACACGGCGGTTGCGCGGGTCGGCACGGTAGTCGTCGGCCGCGAAGACCTGAATGTAGGTCGCGTTACCGAGCAGCAGCACGACCATGGCCATGAGAGCCAGTGCAACCTTGCGCAGTGGGGTGTTCACTCGCGCCTCACCATCTCGGTGTGCGCCTCTGCCAGCGGGGCCTGTGGGCGGCCGGTCGTCGTGGGTGCGGGTTGCCGGGATGCATCGGAGATGCGCAGCAGCAGCGCGACGAGGATGTAGTTGGCCAGCAGCGAGGAGCCCCCATAGGACAGGAAGGGTGCGGTCAGCCCGGTCAGCGGGATCAGCTTAGTGACGCCGCCGACGACGATGAACACCTGCAGTCCGACGGTGAACGCCAGGCCGGCGGCGAGCAGCTTGCCGAAGGTGTCGCGCACCGCCAGCGCGCTGCGCATGCCGCGCATCACCAGCAGCAGGTAGGTGAACAGCACCGCGGCGAACCCGACGAAGCCGAGCTCCTCACCGATGACCGCCGTGATGAAGTCGGTCTCGACCTCGGGGATGAGGTCGGGACGGCCGGCGCCGAGGCCGGTGCCGAACAGCCCGCCGGTGCCGAAGCCGAACAGCGACTGCGCGATCTGATAGCCGGCACCGTCATAGTCGGAGAACGGGTCCAGCCACGCCGTCACCCGGCTCTGCAGGTGCCCGAACAGCTGGTAGGCGAGGACGGCGCCACCGACGAAGAACGACATGCCGATGACCAGCCAGGCGACACGCTGGGTGGCGATGTAGACGAGCACGAGCACGATGCCGAAGAACAGCAGTGACGTGCCGAGATCCTTCTCGAGTACCAGCACGCCCAGCGACAGTCCCCATGCGACCAGCAGTGGGGCCAGGTCACGCGCCCTGGGCAGCTCCATTCCCAGCACCGTGCGTCCCGCCGTGGTGAACAGGTCCCGCTTGGTGACGAGAAACGCCGCGAAGAAGATCATCAGCAGGATCTTGGAGAACTCCGCGGGCTGGATGGAGAACAGTCCGAACTTCAGCCAGATCTTCGCGCCGTTGACCTCGGAGATCGCGCTCGGCAGCAGGCCGGGCAGGGCGAGCAGTCCCAGGCCCACCAACCCGCAGGTGTAGCCGTACCTGGCCAGCATGCGGTGATCACGGACCAGCACCAGCAATCCGATGAACAGCAGCAGCGCAACGGTGGTCCAGGCGATCTGCCTGGGTACCAGACCTTCGGGGATCGGTTCACCCACGGCGGTGGCCTCGGCGGCCCCGGCAAGGTCGAGCCGGTGGATCAGCACCAGGCCCAGCCCGTTGAGCAGCGCGACGCACGGCAGGATCAGCGGGTCGGCGTAGGGCGCCAGCATCCGCACCGCGATGTGCCCGGTGGCGAACAGCCCCAGGTAGGCAGCGCCGTAGTAGAGCAGTGTGCGGGACACTTCCTGCTCCTGGTTGACCTCCACCAGCACCAGCGCAGTGGTGACCACGACGGCGGCGAAGGTGAGCATGGCCAGCTCCTGGCCACGTTTGGTCGGTGTCCTCGGCGGCGGAGCCGACTGGGCCGGATCTGGCCGAGCGGGAACTGGCTGGGCCGGAGCGGATTCCGCTGCAGCGACCTCGTCGATGGGGCCCGTCATCGCTCCACCCTTCGGCAGTCGATGCCGGGCTCGGGTGCCGCCGTGGACAGCGGGGTACCGGACTGCTGGGGTCGCGGGACCGGTTCACCGGGCGACGGGTCGGGTGCAGAGGTCGTGGTCGGTTCCGGGCTGGGGGCAGTGCTCGCCGGGTCGCGAAGGGCGCCGGCGACGCTGCCGGCTCCGTTTCCCGAGCACGGCGGGAGCAACTGCTCGGTGCGCAGCCGGCTGACCGTGTCGCGCGCATCCTGCAGCCCGACGACGGTGATGCCCCGCTCGACCTCGGCGCGCACCGCGGGCTTGAGGTCGGACAGCGCGATCTGCTCGCAGTCCCTCGCCTCGGGCCGGCAGCCGGTCTCGGCGACGCGGTGCAGCGGCAGTCCCAGCATCTCGCCCCGGACGCCCTGGTAGATCGCCACCTGGTCGTTGGGCTGGGCGCTGACGTAGTACTGCCGCATCACCCACCAGTATCCCGCGATTGCACTGCCGGCCAGTCCGACGAGCAGCGCCGCCGCGAGCAGTGCGCGCAGCCGGCGACGGCGTCGGCGGCTGCGGGGGTCCGGTGGTGTCGACGAGATCGGCTTCGGCTCGGGCCGAGGCAGCGTCGCCGACGCCCTGGCGGCCGACGAGTTCGGCTGCGGGTCCTCGACCCCGTCACCCGCGGCACCCCCGACGATCGGCGCGTGCTCGCCGAAGTCGACATCGACGACGTCGGCGACGATGCAGGTCACGTTGTCGGGCCCGCCTCCCTTGAGCGCGAGCTCGATGAGCCGGTCGGCGCAGGCCTGCGGGTCGGGCACCTGCAGCGCCTCGGCCAGTGTCTCGTAGCTGACCACGCCGGACAGGCCGTCCGAGCAGAGCAGGTACCGATCGCCGGCCCGGGCCTCCCTGACGATCAGCGAAGGGTCCACCTCGTGGCCGGTCAGCGCCTTGAGCAGCAGCGACCGCTGCGGGTGGTGCGCCGCCTCGTCCTCGGTGATGCGGTCCTCGTCGATGAGCGACTGGACGAAGGTGTCGTCGTGGGTGATCTGGGAGAGATTGCCCTCGCGCATCAGGTAGGCGCGGGAGTCACCGACATGTGCCAGGCCGAGCTTGTTGCCCGCGAAGAGCACCGCCGTCAGCGTCGTGCCCATGCCCTCCAGCTCGGGGTCGTCGCCCACCAGCTCGCTGATCGCGGCATTGCCGGTGTGGATGGCTTCCCGCAGCTGGTCCAGCAGGTCACTGCTGGGGTCGTCGTCGTCGAGCGGTGCGAACGCCGCGATGACGACCTTCGACGCCACCTCGCCCGCGGCATGCCCACCCATCCCGTCGGCCAGCGCGAGCAGCCGCGGGCCCGCGTACACCGAGTCCTGGTTGTTCTGTCGGACCAGCCCACGGTCGCTCCGGGCCGCGTAGCGCAGGACCAGGGTCATGACTCGATCCCGTTCAGCAGGTCTCGTATGCTCATGATCGCAGCTCGATCACCGTCTTGCCGATGCGTATCGGAGTCCCCAGCGGGACCCGGGTGGGTGCGGTGACCCTAGCCCGGTCCAGATAGGTGCCGTTCGTGGATCCCAGATCCTCCAGGAACCAGTCGCCACCGGAGAATCCGAGCCGCGCGTGCCGGGTCGAGGCGTAGTCATCGTCGAGTACGAGCGTCGAGTCGTCGGCGCGGCCCATGAGGATCGGACGGCCGTCCAGCGAGATCCGAGTACCGGCCAGCGCACCGGCGGTGACGACGAGCTGGCGCGCGGCGCGCTTGCGCTCCATCCGACCGGCCCGCAGCCGGGGGAGCGGCAGGTTGGCCCGCAATCCGGAGGCCGCGGACAGGTCCGAACGCACGACGCGCAACGCGGCCACGACGAACAGCCACAGCAGGGCCAGGAAGCCCGCTCTGGTCAGCTGTAACACCAGGTCCGGCACGTCAGTCGGTCGTCTTTCCTGTTTTGGTCTGCCGTCAGGCCTGGATGCGGAACACCAGCGACGAGTGCCCCACGCGGACCACGTCGCCGTCTGCCAGTTGCCAGGTCTGTACGGGTGTGCTGTTGACCGTGGTGCCGTTGGTGGAGCCGAGGTCGGCCAGCATGGCGGTCTGCCCGTCCCAGGTGATCTCCAGGTGACGCCGCGAAACCCCGGTGTCCGGCAGTCGGAATTGGGCGTCCTGACCGCGGCCGACGACGTTGCTGCCCTGGGTGAGCTGGTAGCCACGGTTCGACCCGTCGTCGAGTGTCAGCATCGCAGAGAGATGCTGCGGCCCCGGTGGGTAGCCCGGCGGTGGGTAGCCCGGCGGTGGGTAGCCCGGCGGTGGGTAGCCCGGCATGCCGCCGTACTGCGCGGGTTCGGCAGGGTAGGCGCCCGGCGCGCCGGGGTCGTAACCGTAGCCGCCCTGCGCCCCGCCGTACTGACCGTAGTTCTGGTCGTACCCGGGAGCCGCCGGACCGCCCTGGCCGTACCCCTGGTCGTAGCCGTAGCCCCCCTGGCCGTAGCCCTGGTCGTAGCCGTAGCCCCGCTGCTCATAGCCCTGGTCGGGGCCGCCACGACCGTAGGCTTGGGCCGGGTCGTAGCCGTACTGCTGGCTGTATCCCTGGCCCTGGTCGTAGCCGTATTGCTGGCCGTAATCTTGGTCGTATCCCTGGTCGTAGCCCTCGTCGTAGCCGTAGCCGCCGTTGTTCCCCCGCCGGTCGTCAGGGTGCTGGCCGCGTTGCTGGCTCATGACTGGATCTCCTGCGCTACTAGGGTGCGCCGGCGCGTGGCGCTTTGCGTCCGGGTCGACGGACGAACTGGTACGGAACTGTCCAGTGTGCAGCGTCTCAGACCGCTCCAGGGAGACGACGACGTCTCCGTAGCGGTCCCAGCCGTGTTCTGCGAGTTGCTCCGCAACGCAGTCCCTGAGCAGCTGGATCACCCGCTGCTCGTCGCCGGTGAACCGGGCATGATCGGTGGAGCTCAGTGTGACGACATAGTGGTTCGGTGCGAGCACGCGACCGCCCATCAGCGTCTGGGCGCCGTCCTCGGCTTCGCGCTGCAGGGCCTGCGCCACCTCCTGTGGCACCACACTACCCCCGAACACGCGTGCGAACGCATCGCCGACCAGGCCCTGCAGGCGGCGCTCGAAGCGTTGCACGGCACCCACGGTTGGCCCTGCCTTCCTGGTCGACACACACATGCACCTCCGATCGTATCCGTGCCGCCGCAGTGCGGGATCCGCAGTCCGAATGGGCGAGGTCACGTGCTAGGCTGCGCCGGTCGCTCGGGCGAGTGGCGGAATGGCAGACGCGCACGGTTCAGGTCCGTGTGTCCGTAAGGACGTGGGGGTTCAACTCCCCCCTCGCCCACCCATTACCAGCGAAATTACGGGCGTCCGCCGTCGTTATGCAGCAAAGCAGCGCACTACCAGGCCGTAATCGATGCCTATCTCTTTGGTGGTCTGCTGAGCCTGTGCTGCTGGCACCCCTCGGCCGCCCGTGCGTAGGCCAGCGGACGCTGGGTGCTCCGGATGACCGAGGTTGAGACGTGAGGCGTCCCCAGCTTTGACTCCCCGGTGGGCGAGGTAGTGATCTTGTGGAGTCCACCGTCGCAAGTGGCCACCCGGGCGCCGCGTACAACGGCCCGTGGAAACGCTGGTAGGCCGACCGCCTGCTCGGCCTACCTACGACCGCCTGCCTACCAGGAGTCAGCGATGAACCGGGCTCGGACCGGCACATCCGCGGCCGCAGGGTTCGTGCGACGGATTCGGGACGACGCCCGCACGGACACCCGTCGCTACCCGTTCAGCCTGCCCGTGGTGGCGTGGCTGATCCGCTTCGCCACCCGCGCCTCCCAGTGCGCGCTCGACGACCACCTGGTGCTCTCCTGGGGTCCGCGCAAACCCCGCAGCGGCTTCTTCCTGCGGGCGGAGTCCTACTACAACGTGGCCAGCGAGATCGAACGGCCCGATCAGGACCCGGGCTCACCACCGCTGCTACCCGACGTAGGTCATCGCGACCAGGCAGGCCGCCATCCCGGGCCGTGCACCGTCGCGCTCGAGGGGCGCCGCCTCCGACGCTGCCCGGCGGCCGCTCATTCCGGGGCTTCGGGATCGTCGCGGGCGCGTTCCTCGGCGGTGACGTCGGTCAACGCGAGGTAGGTCGCCTCCAGGTCCGCGTCGGCGCCGAGTCCGGCCTGTCGCTGCAGCTCGTCGAGCGTGCCCTCGGCCGTGTTGCGGCCGCGGTCGAGCAGCACAGCTCGGTCGCTGAGACGCTGCACGTCGGACAGGATGTGCGTCGCGACCAGCACGCAGGCACCCGCCCCGGCCAGCTCCCCGACGAGGGAGCGCAGCTCGCCCGCACTGCGCGGGTCCAGTCCGTTGAACGGCTCGTCGGGGAGCAGCACGCCGGCGCCGTGCAGCAGCGCCATCACCAGCGCCAGCCGGCGCCGCAATCCCTGCGACAGCTCGTGCGGCAGTGCGTCGAGCCGGTCGGACAGGCCGAACCGCGCCAGCAACTGCTCGGCCCGCGGCCGCCAGCCCGACAGCCGGTAGAGCAGTGCGACGAACGCGACGTGCTCTGACACCGACACCCCCTGGGTAGAGGTCGGGTTGCTCTGGCATCAGCGACACCGCGCGCTGCGCGGCGGGGGAGCCTGCGGCGTGACCGCGCATCCGGATCGACCCCGCGTCCGGCACGAGCAGCCCGGCCGCGGCGCGGAACAAGGTCGACTTTCCCGCACCGTTCGGCCCGATCAGCGCTGTGACCGAGCCCGCAGTGCACTCGATTCCCACCCCGGCCAGAGCCGTGGTCGATCCGAAGCGCTTGACGAGCCCCGCGACCTTCAGCGCCACCTCCGAGGGGAGCTCATTCGGCGGGTGGTCGGGCACGGCCACGCCGTCAGTCTGTCAGCACCACCAAATCCACCGGCCGACCGTCGGTCACTGCTCGGACAGCGGCCAGGAACGGATCGGCTCGTGCAGCGCTGTGCCTCCCGGCCCGGCGCCGAGGCGGCTGTGCATGAGGTGGAGCTCGTCGGCGGTCCACGACCGGCCCTCGTACGGGGCTAGCGCGTCGACCAGCGGGCGGAGGTCGGCACTACCGGCGGCCCGGGCGAGTGTGAGGTGCGGCAGGTACGGGCGCTGCTCGGTGGCCAGACCGCTTCGCCGGGCTGCGGCACGGACCGCGTTGGCCAGCCGGCGCAGCCGGTCGCGCTCACCGTGTACTCGCGTCCACAGCACCCGGTGCCCGAAGCGGCCGCCGCCGCCGAATGACAGGGTCAGCGGTGGGTGCCGGCCGGCCGCCGTGCCCAGCTGTCCGGCCAGCTCACCACACGTCTCGTCACTCACTTCGCCGAGGAAGGCCAGCGTCAGGTGCCACTGCTCCGGACGGCTCCAGCGCAGGTCTTGCTCGAGGTCGCGCAGCGCCGCGACCCGCGCCTGCAGCTCCTCGACCACGTCTGCAGGCGGGGTCAGGGCCACGAACAGCCGCATCCCTGCCATGATCGCGCCTCAGGATTCCAGCGAGACCCGGTGCCGTCGCCCGACACGCGGTCGGGAGACAGCCGCACCGCCATGATGGCGCCGGAACGACATCCGCGACCTCGCGAGGACGGACAATTCACACCCGACGTTCGGGCACGGCCAGGTTGCTGGTGGCACCGGCTAGTCACCGACAGCAGCGACACGCACACCCCCCGCGTTGCATCCACCGAAGATCACAGTAGGGTGACGGCGCCCGATGCGCCCGACCGGCCACGCCGAGTTCCTGCCCGCCGGTCCCCCGGGGCGTGACGTGCAATGACGACGGGGCAGGACCGGAGCAGTCGGCAGTGGGCCGCAGGTTCCGGAGGCGTCGGAGGTCCCCGTCATGGGTGGAAGACATCGCAAGCCTGCCCCGCCACGGCTGCGCCGGTTCGGCGTGGCCGCAGCGAGCGGGGTGATCACTTTCCCCGGCACCGCCGGTGCCGCCGTCCCGACCGATCAGACACTCGACACCGGCCCGTCGACCGTTCCCGCGGGTGATGTCGTGACGTTCACCGGCACACTGACCAGCGGTGGCGCCCCGCTCGCGAATCAGCCGGTGGATCTCGTCGAGCGTGATGGAGCGGGCGATTCGTGGCGAACCGTGACCACCGCGACGACCGATCCGGTCGGCCAGGTGTCGGTGCCGCAGGAAGTGCGCGACGACGGCGAGTGGCAGTTCGTCTACCGCGGCGGTCCGGTGCTCGACTCCGCCGCCTCGCCGGCAGTTCCCATGGACGTACGCGCGCCATTGGGACAGCGCGTCGTCGAGGAGGCCGCGACCCACGAGGGAACCCCTTACGAGTACGGCGCCGACGGCCCGGACGCCTTCGACTGCTCCGGCCTGACGAGCTACGTCTACGAGAAGTTCGGCGTCGAGCTGCCGCGCAGCTCGCAGGCCCAGCGCGACGCCACCGAGCAGATCCCGCAGGGAGAGGAGCAGCCCGGGGACCTGATCTTCCTCGATGACGGCGGCGAGGTACACCACGTCGCCATCTACGCCGGGAACGGCCAGGTGTGGACGGCGCCGGAGCCGGGCGAGACCGTGCAGCTCGACGAGATCTCCGACTCCGACTACACCGTCGGCCGGCCCGGCTGACCGTCAGGTCAGATGCCCGCCACGGCGGCCACCGCGAGTCCGGCGACCAGCAGCGCGCCGGCCTGCCGGGTGTACACCCAGGCCAGTGCGGCGTACCACAGCGGCCAGACCGGGAAGTCCTTCGGCGGCTTGGCAGGGGCCGGTCGCCGGTAGTAGGGCCACACTTTGACGAGCCGGGGCAGGCCCGCCAGGCACAGCAGCGCCGGCCAGGGCATGGCACCGAGCCCGACCGACACCGCTACCAGGACGTAGAAGGCCACCATCAGGCCGAGGGTCGCCACCCGCGCGCGGGGCCCGCCGAGCAGCACCGGCAGCGTGCGCACGCCCAGCGGCGCATCGAAATCGATCTTGTCGATGTGCTTGCCCATCAGCACGGCGACGCACAGCAGCCCGTAGGGCACCGATGCCAGCAGCACCTGCCACGGCAGCGCTCCGACCGCGGCGTAGTAGGTCCCGCCGACCATCAGCGGCCCCCACACCACGAGCACGTCGGGCTCGCCGAAACCGCGGGCCTTCAGGCGCAGTGGCGGCGCCGTGTAGGCCACTGACAACACGAAACCGGCCAGTGCGAACGCCACCACTGGCCAGCCACGCACCAGTGCCAGCACCACCAGGATCGCCAGGTCGGCGGCGTTGACGAGCGCGATCGCGGTCAGCAAGCCGCGGCGCGTCACCAGACCGGACAGGATCGGGTGTGGGGCGTAGAGCGCGCGGGGGTAGGCCGCCGAGTCCGACCCCGACGATGTGTCGTACAGGTCGTTCATCAGGTTGTTCGCCAGGTGCGCCAGCGTGATCCCGGCGAGCGCCAGCAGCAGCCAGCGCCAGTCCAGCCCCGGCTCCCCGATCGCGAGTAGCGCGGCGACCAGACCCGCGGTCAGCGTCATCGGCAGCACGGCGGCGCGACTGACCACGATCCAGCGGGTCACGGCGTCGACCGGACCCGGCGGCGGGTTGGTGGTACGCAGCGCGTAAAGCCAGCCACCGACCCGGGAGCGGTCTCCTCACTGGCCCCCCATCACGCCTACCTCGACGCACTCGGCCCGGATGCCGCCACGATCATCGAGCAGCTCACCGGCGGTGTCGCCGCCCGGTTCGGCGGTCGTCCCGCGGTGCCCTTCGAACTGATCGGCAGCTGATCCCGCGCGTCGCCCGCGCGCGACTTGCAATCTGCGCGCGCGAAACTACGCGCGCGTGGTGATGGGTTGCGCGCGTGGTCGACCGGTGGCGGCTGTCCGAGAGATCCTCGGCGCCGCATAATCCCATGTGGGAGCCTGTCACCCTGCTGGTTGTGGACGCTTCCCTGGCAGCCGCCGGGTTGGCAGTATCGGCCGGGGGTGCCCGGACGGAGGAGGAGCTGTGACCGATGCCAGTACCTCGGCCAGCTTCGACGCGTTCGTCGAGGCGCGGGAGTTCCTGCTCACGCACCGGGACGACTACGACCGCGCGGTGCAGGACTTCCGCTGGCCCGCACTGACCGACTTCAACTGGGCGTTGGAGTGGTTCGACCACCTGGGAGCCGAGCTACCCAGCGCCGACCGGCCCGCGCTGTGGATCGTTGAGGAGGACGGTTCCGAGCTGCGGCTGACGTTCGCCGAGATGTCGTGGCGGTCCAACCAGGTGGCCAACTGGCTACGCCGCCAGGGCGTGAATCGCGGCGATCGGATCGTGCTGATGCTGGGCAACCAGGTCGAGCTGTGGGAGACGATCCTGGCCGCGATGAAGCTCGGCGCCGTGCTGATCCCGGCCACGACGTTGCTGGGGTCCGCTGACCTGGCCGATCGGATTCACCGCGGTAACGCCAGCTTCGTCATCGCCCGGTCCGACGACGCGGACAAGTTCGCCGCCGTGGAGGGCTCCTACGGGCGGATCGCGGTCGGTGACCCGGTCGACGGCTGGGAGCACTACGGGCAGGCGTACCACGAGTACTCCTGGTTCGAGGCCGACGGCCCGACCCCGGCGACCGACACGTTGCTGCTGTATTTCACCTCGGGGACCACCGCCGAGCCCAAGCTCGTCGAGCACACCCACGGCTCCTACCCCGTCGGGCACCTGTCGACCATGTACTGGATCGGCCTCGAGCCCGGCGACGTGCACCTCAACATCTCCTCACCCGGCTGGGCCAAGCACGCCTGGAGCAATGTCTTCGCGCCGTGGATCGCCGGGGCGACGGTGATGATCTACAACTACTCGCGGTTCGACGCCGCCGCGCTGCTCGCCCAGATGGATCGCTGCGGCGTGACCAGCTTCTGCGCCCCGCCGACGGTGTGGCGGATGCTGATCCAGTCCGACCTGTCGGCGCTGGGCACCCCGCCGTCGAAGGTCGTCGGCGCAGGAGAACCGCTGAACCCCGAGGTCATCGAGCAGGTGGAGAAGGCCTGGGGCAAGACGATCCGCGACGGATTCGGGCAGACCGAGACCACCGTGCAGGTCGCCAATCCCCCCGGCGCGCGGGTGGTGCCCGGATCGATGGGCCGCCCGATGCCCGGCTACCCGGTCGCGCTGGTCGATCTGGCCACCGGTGAGCTGGGCGATGAGGGCGAGATCTGCCTCGACCTCACCGCGCGCCCGCTGGGGCTGATGGTCGGCTACCGCGACGACGAGGACCGCACCGTCGAGGTGATGCGCGGCGGCTACTACCACACCGGTGACGTCGGCTCCCGCGATGAGGACGGTTACATCACCTATGTGGGCCGCTCCGACGACGTCTTCAAGGCTTCCGACTACCGGATCTCCCCGTTCGAGCTCGAAAGCGTGCTCATCGAGCACGACGCCGTCGCCGAGGCTGCCGTGGTCCCCTCACCGGACCCGGTCCGGCTCGCCGTGCCCAAGGCGTACGTGACGGTGGCGGTTGGGCACCAGGCGTCACGCGACACGGCGCTGTCGATCCTGCGCCACGCGCGGGAGACCCTCGCGCCCTACAAGCGGATCCGCCGGCTGGAGTTCGGCGAGCTGCCCAAGACGATCTCCGGCAAGATCCGCCGGGTGGAGCTGCGGGGCCGCGAGGAGGAGGCGCACGCCGCCGGTGGTGCCGCCGGCGGTGAGTACCGCGATGACGACTTCCCCGAGCTTCGCTCCTCGTGAATGCTGCGGCAGCGCACGGCGCTGTCGCCCGGTTGGCCGTTGCGCGAGCCGCAGGCTGAGCGGATTCTTTCCCGGTAGCGACGCTTCGCGTCGGCGCTTTACGGGGGTCGCGACATGGGTACAGCGGACTCTGCGGTGCCGCTTGATCAGAGTGGTGCGACCGTCGAACCGATCGTCCGGACGTCTGTCGAACCCCCGACCGGAGAGTCCACCACACCGTCGCGGCTCGACAACGGCCACCTGCCGGCCGGCACCGAGCCGCAGTCCTCGCGACCCTATGGCTCGGTGTGGCGGTTCGCTGTCGGGGAGCAACTGGCCTGGTTGGACTCGTTGATCGGCAAGCGTGCCGACCCGCCGCCGCGGACCGTCGTCGAGGCGATCGCCGAGGCGCGGCACGCCGTCACGGCCGGCCGCGACCACACGCTGCAGCGTGCGATGGCCTGGTGGTCGGGCTGGGACGCCGAGCGAGCGTGGCGGTCGCTGCATGCCGCGGAGGTCGAGCTGGTGACGTCCAGCGCCGACCTGGCCGCCCGGTTGCCCGGCATCGAGCATCAGGTAGCACGGGAGTGCCCCCCAGCTGACCCGAGGCTGCGCGCGCTCGAGGCGGTGCGCAAGAAGGTCCAGGACGACCCGCGCGCGAGCATGCAGGACGACGACCGGGTCACGGTGGCCGAAGCGATGCGGGCGGCGTTCGCGGCCGCTGACGATGCGCTCACCGGAGTCCGCAACCTGAGAAACCGCATGCTGGTGTTCGGGACGATGCTCGGCGCGCTGAACCTGCTGCTCGCGATCTTCGCAGCGGTCTGGCCGGGCTGGGTTCCGTTGTGCGGCGAGCGCGCCTGCCCCAGCGGGCCCGGAACGGCTCCTGCCGGGGCAGACGTGGTGACCGTGCAGATGTTCGGGGGACTCGGGGCGCTGCTGGCAGTCGTGATCCTGCTGGTGCACAGCAAGCCCGGATTGCTGACCTACCAGCTGCCCGGGTACCTGAGCTTCGTCAAGATCACGCTCGGTTCCACGCTGGCCGTCGTGGGCGTGCTCGGGCTGATCGCGGCCGACGTCGAGGTGGTTATCGGGAGCCAGGCGGCGCTGCTCGTCGCCGCCCTGGTGTTCGGCTACGCGCAGCAGGTCGCCACCCGGTTCCTGGACGACTACGCCGAACAGCTGGTCGGCAAGGCCAAGACCGGGGCGGACGTCAGCCGCGCGGGGCGTACATGATGACGGCGACGCCGAGCAGGCAGATCAGCGCGCCTGCGATGTCGTAGCGGTCGGGCCGGAACCCGTCGACGACCATGCCCCATGCCAGCGAGCCGGCCACGAAGACCCCGCCGTAGGCGGCCAGGATCCGGCCGAAGTGCGGGTCCGGCTGCAACGTGGCGACGAACCCGTACGCGCCCAGGGCGAGCACCCCTGCTGCGGCGAACAGCAGGCCGCGCTGCTCCCGGACGGCCTGCCACACCAGCCACGCACCGCCGATCTCGAAGAGTGCGGCCACGACGAACAGTACGACCGAGCGAGCGATTGTCATGGTCGGCCAGTGTGCCCCGCCCTCGCGTGCGGCCCCGTTGCGTTGTGCCCTCCGGCGGCGATAGCTCTGAGTAGCACCGGCCCGGTGTTAGCGTGCCGGGTAGGGACGTGGGGAGGGCGGACCGGTATGCAGGGCGACGAGCGGCTGCGGGCGCTGGCGCAGCGCAGCGCCAACTTTGGGTTCCTGCTCGCCCACGAGCCGCTGCTCGTCTCCTACGGCGCCACCGCCGAGTCCTGCGTCTACACCGACCCCAACGCGGCGTTGGTCAAGGCTCGTCAGTTCGGGGAGTCCCTGGCCGATGCCCTCCTCTCCGGATGGGGCTGGCCAGGGCCGGGTCGCGGCAGATCGACAAGCTCCGCGCGCTCGATGCCGCGGGAGCCCTGACGCCACAGGTGCACCGGACGTTCGAAGACGTGCGCAAAGTCGGCAACCGCGCGGTGCACGAGCACTACGCAGACTCCCGCGCGGCCCTCACGGCGGTACGAGACTGCTTCTCGCTGGGGCTGTGGTTGCACCGGACGCTCACCGGCGAGCGGGAGATCCGCGCGTTCCTGGCCCCGGAGCCGACCGGCGACGTGGCCGACGGTGCGCTGCTTAAGGACCTGGACCGCTACCGCGCGGATCTGGTGGCGGCACGGACCAACCTGCAGGGCAAGACCTCCCGGCTGCACGCCGAGCAGGAAGCGCGGCAGGCGGCCGAGGCGCAGCTCGCCGCGGCTGCGGCCGCGCGCGCCGAACTGGCCGCGCTCGTCGCGCAGGTCACCGCGCTGGAGACCGACCTGTCGGCGCGGGCGCAGCACCCGCCGACCGTCGCCCCCCGGCGGCGCGACGCGCTGGTCGAGCGCGCGCGCCGCGCCTCGAAGGCGCCCCTCACTGAGCTGGAGACCCGCGAGGCCATCGACGAGATGCTGCGCGCCGCGGGCTGGGTGGTGGCCGACGTCGCAGACCTGGATCTGGTGAACCACAGCGGTGTGGCCGTGCGTGAGCTGGTGCTGGCCAGTGGGCGGGCCGACTACGGGCTCTACGTCGACGGGACTCTCGTCGGGGTGATCGAGGCCAAGCGGGAGGGCACGTCACTGTCCACGGTGGAGGTCCAATCCGACCGCTACGCCACCGGGCTCACCGCCGAGCAGCGGATGAACGCCTGGCGGACGCCGCTGCCGCTGCGTTACGAGTCGACCGGCGTGGAGACGTGGTTCACCAACGCGTTGGAGGACCAGCCGCGCGCCCGGCAGGTGTTCGGGTTCCACCGCCCGGAGACGGTGGCGTCCTGGATGGTGCAGTCGCAGGCTGACCCCGGCGCGCCCACGTACCGAGCCGCGTATCGCGCGGGAGGAGAGCGAGCGGTTCAAGCCGTTTCGCTACGACGAGATCGTCGCGCGGGACAAGGCGAATCTCGACATCACGTGGCTGCGTGACCCGGCCCTGGACGATGGCGACGATCTGTTACCGCCCGAGGTGATCGCGCAGGAGATCGTCGACGACCTGCAGGCCGCGCTCTCCGAGTTCGCCGCCGTCGCCGAGGCACTGCAGGCGACGAGGTCCGGCGAGGTGACCGATCCCACCCCAGGGCGCGGCGAACCGTGACATTGTCGGATCAGCCCGTCGCCGTGTTCGAGCGCAATCTCAGCTACGCCCACGGGATGGTCAATGGCGGCCGCGCGCTCGATCGCCTCCGTACGGGAGAGCTGGACCCGGCGGATCTCTACCGGGCGGCGTGGACCCCTCGTCGCGCTCCGCGATCAGGTCGACCACGCTGACGGCACCGAGTAGTAAGCCGAGGTCACTGATCGACGGCGTGCAGTTCGCCGATCAACTCGCGGTGCCGCGCCCGCAACCCCGCGATGATCAGGTCCAGGCCGTGCCGGAAAGTGGCGTCCGGGTCCGGTGCGGGTCGCGCCCGGGCGGCGGCGACCAGGTGGGGCAGGTCGTGGGTATCCCGGACCCGGGCGGCCAGCGCCGCATCGTGCTCGGTGGCAGCGCCCCGGGCGGCCTCGGCCTGGTACTCCACCGCCGATCCGATGACGAAGTGCCCGACGGCCAGGATCGACTCCAGCGCTTCGGCTGGAGGGAATCCGACCTCGACCAGGCTGCCCAGGACCTGCTCGACGACCGGCAGCGAGGCCTCGGTGGGCCGGTTGCCGGCGACGACGAGAGCCGCGTCCCGGTGCCGGACCAGCGCGCGGTACTGCGCCCAGGCGTTGTCACTCAGCCACTCCCACCACGGCTGGCCGTGTGCGGGCCGGGCCGTGGGCCGCTTCTCCGCCAGGATGGCCTCGGCGACCAGGTCGAGCAGGTCACGCTTGTCCTTGACGTGCCAGTACAGCGTCGGCGCGCAGACGCCCAGTCTGGCCGCCAACCGGCGCAGCGTGAGCCCGTCGAGCCCGACCTCGTCGAGCAGGTTGGCAGCGGCCTGGACCACGTCGTCGCGGTTCAGCGCCATCACGGCCTCCTGACGTGGCGTTTCGAACGCCGTTAGAGTAACATCTCGAACAACGTTAGGGAGCGGACGTATGGGCGAGGTCTCGGGACCGCCGGCAGTGCAGCGGCCTGCGGTGTACCTGCGCGGGCTGGTCAAGCGCTACCAGGAGGTCGAGGCCGTCCGCGGTATCGACCTCGACGTCGCTCCGGGGGAGACGTTCGGGTTCCTCGGCCCCAACGGGGCCGGCAAGTCGACGACCATCAAGATCCTCTGCACGCTCGTGGCGGCCACCAGCGGCACCGCGCGGGTGGCAGGCTTCGATGTGGCCACCGAGCGTGACGCGGTGCGCCAGCACATCGGCCTGGTGTTCCAGGAGCCGACGCTCGACACCTACCTGACCGGCGAGCAGAACCTGCGCTTCCACGGCGAGCTCTACGGCGTCGATCGCTCGAGCGCCGCAGCGCGGCGGGAGGAGGTGCTGCGGATGGTCGGCCTCTGGGAGCGGCGCGGCGATCCCGTCGAGACCTACTCGGGAGGGATGCGGCGACGGCTCGAGATCGCCCGCGGCCTGCTGCACTCGCCGCGGGTGCTGTTCCTCGACGAGCCGACGATCGGTCTCGACCCGCAGACCCGCGCCTCGATCTGGGACTACCTCCACGAGCTGCACCGCGGCGAGCAGATCACCGTCTTCGTGACGACGCACTACATGGACGAGGCCGAGAACTGCGACCGGATCGCGATCATGAACGAGGGCCGGATCGTCGCCCTCGACACGCCCGGCAGCCTCAAGGCGGCGGTGGGGCACGACCGGGTGCAGATCACGACGGCCGACGATCACGCGGCGATCGAGGCGCTGCGCGATCGCTTCGGCCTGGACGCGGCGGTGCGCGAGGGGACGGTGACCATGGCCGTCGCGGACGGTGCCTCGTTCGTGCCCCAGCTGTTCGCCGGACTCGGTACCGCGATCCGGTCAGTGACGGTGACCCGGCCCAGCCTCGACGATGTGTTCCTCGCGCACACCGGCTCCACGATCCGCGACGCGGAGCAGCCGCGCGGTATGGCCAACCCGGTGGTCGCGGCCATGGCAAGGGGACGGTGATCCGGATGTCCACGAACACCGTGGCCGCCGTGCGGGTGCCGACCGGCGGCCTGGCCCACCAGGCCAGGGCCGCGTTGGTGGTCTGGCAGCGCGAGATGATCCGCTTCGGCAAGGACCGGACCCGCATCGTGTCCTCGCTGGTGCAGCCGCTGCTGTTCTTGTTCGTGCTCGGCGTCGGGCTGTCCTCGATCGTCTCCGCCGGCAACGGCAGCGTCGGGTTCACGACGTTCCTATTCCCCGGCGTGCTCGCGCTGTCGGTGTTGTTCACCGCCGCGTTCTCCGGGATCTCGATGGTCTGGGACCGCGAGTTCGGGTTCCTGCGCGAGATGCTGGTGGCGCCGGTGAGCACCACGGCGATCCTCACCGGCAAGTGTTTCGGAGGGGCCACGGTCGCCACGCTGCAGAGCCTGATCCTGTTGGCGCTGGCCGGACTCGTCGGCGTGCCCTACTCGCCGGTGCTGCTGCTGACCCTCGTCGGGCTGCTGTTCCTGATGGCCTTCATGATCACGGCACTCGGTCTGGTGCTGGCTGCCCGCGTCAAGCGGGTGGAATCGGCCATGCCGATGGTGCAGCTGATCATCACGCCGTTGATGTTCCTGTCCGGGGCGCTTTTCCCGCTGTCCGGGCTGCCGACCTGGCTCGCCGTGCTCACCAACCTCAACCCGATGACCTACGCGGTCGCGCCGATGCGCACAGCGGTCTTCGACCAGCTCGACGTCGACGCCCTCACCCGGGCCACGCTCGACCCGGGCATCGTCTGGAACGGCTGGGCGGTGCCGGTCGCGATGCAGGTGGCGATCGTCGCCGCCAGCTGCGTCGTGCTGCTAGCCGCCGCGGTGGCGCGGTTCACCCGCACCGAATAGGAACTGGCTCAGCGGTAGCAGTAGGAGTCCGACGACGCGTCGCCGCCCTGCAGCCGCACCTGGTGCACCCGCAGGCCGCGGAAGTCGTTCTCGTGCGGGAAGAACCTCGGGTCGACGGTCAGCCCGCCCGTGGGGTCGGCGTCCATCTTGGCCAGCCAGGCGCCCACACCGTGCGGGTAGAACTGGTCGTCCCATGCGCCGTAGAGCGAGTTGGTGACGTACACGCGCTTGCCGTCGCGGCTGGTCTCGACCATCTGCGGGCCCCCGGCGAGCCGCTCGCCCGGCGCCGCCGGATGCGGTTCCCGTCCGACGATGCCGCCCAGCCGCACCGACCCGGTCTCGCGCGGGTTGGCCGGGTCGGTCACGTCGAACTGCTTGAGCTCGCCGGTGCCGTAGCAGGACACGTAGAGCATCCGGTCGTCGACCGAGAGGCTGATGTCGGTGACCAGCGGCGGCACCGCCCCGAACGGCTGCACCGCGGGCGGCAGCAGGTCGGCGTCCCCGGGCTCGGCGGGGATGGTGATGACCTTCTCCGCGGCCCAGCGCTCCCCGTCGCGGTACCAGCGCCACACCGAGGCCGAGAGGTCCGCGGTGGACACCACGATGCCGACGAAGCCCCAGGTCGCCTCCGGATCGTGCGACGGCCGCAGTTCGAGCACCATCTGGTGCTCGGCACCGAAGTCGATCTTCTGGACGTGACGCCCGGCGGCGAGGTCCCAGAAGTGCAGCGAGTGGCCGTACTTGTTGGACAGCAGCAGCTCCGGGCTCACCCCGTCCTCGATCATCGACGGGGTGCCCCACTCGCTGGTGATCAGGGTGTTCTGCTGCAGGTGCCACCAGGCGTCGTAGGCCAGGTACTGCGGGCCGCGGTCGGTCTCCCAGGCGCGCAGCACCTCGAACGTGGTGTGGTCCAGCAGCGCGATCCCGCCCGGGCCTTCGGATCCGTTCGCGGCGCCGAGGCAGGAGAGGAAGATCCCGTCCGGTCCGCAGTGCAGCGTGTGCGGCCGGGAGTAACCCGCCTTGGCCGCCAGCTCGTCGGCGTCGATCGTCTTGACCAGCTGCGGCGTCGTCGGATCCGGCTGGGTGTCGTAGACGTGGATGTTCGAGCTGCGGATCCCGGGCAGCAGGAGGTAGCGGCGCTGCAGCCCGTCCATGTCGTGGCCCTCGTGCATCAACGCGCTGCTGCAGGCGTTCCAGCCGAAGTGGTGCAGCTCGTCGCCCCGGGTCGGCACGTCGGCCCACCCGACCACACTCCCGTAGCCGGCCGAGTCGGGGTCGACGTCGATCACGGCGAGCGCATCGGACCGCTGCCCGGTGCGGTCGAAGGCGACCACGTAGGCGAGCTGCTCGGGCGGTGCGGCCGCGGCTTCGGCGGGGCTGCGGTAGAACGTCGGATCCGTCATGGCGGTCATGGTTCACTTCCCCGGTAGCGCGCCGAACACGTTCGCCCCATCGTCATCCCCGATCGGGGGTAGGGCAAGGGCTGTCAGGTCTTCCAGCGGCTGAGCCCGATCACGATCATCCGTAGCTGCCGCTCGGCACGATCGATGACCTGCTGCTCGGCGGTCGGGTCGTCCGGCGGCATATCGAGGATCGCCTCGGCGGTGGAGATCATCTGGTTGACGATGATGTCGGCCAGCAGCAACCGGTCGGCCAGCGGCCAGTGTGTGAGCAGTCCGAACCGCTGCAGGTCGGTGGCCAGCTCGGCGACGAACAGCTCGAACTGCTCGCGGATCGCCAGCCGGACGGCGGCGACTCCGCTGAAGCGCTGCCGGACGATGAACCGGAAGTGCGGACGGTGCGCGTGTACGTGGCCTACCAGCAGTTGCACCGACCGTTCGATCACCACGCCGTAGTCGGGGTCCTCCTCGCGGGCCGCGCGGATCATCCGCCGCAGCGTCCCGACCGACTCATCCACGAGCTCGATGCCCAACGCGTCCATATCGTCGAAGTGCCTATAGAAGGCAGTCGGCACGATGCCCACCGTTCGGGTCACCTGCCGCAGACTCAGGCCCTCGAAAGCGTGCTCCTCGAGCAGGTTGAGCGCCGCGTCGAGCACGGCGCGACGGGTGCGCTGCTTGCGCTGCTCCCGCCGGCCTCCGGTTGGGGCCGCCGCAGTGTGAGCCACCTCACTGTGCGGGACTTCATCGAGTGCACGACTGTCCACCATCATGCCTTCGACGGTACAGTGGACATTGGAGTACAGACGTTCACTGATGTTGGAGGGACCATGCCCGTTGCGCCGCCGGTCGGGGCACGCCGGGGCCGGGGCCTGTTCGCGTCGGTTGCCACCCCGCTGCTTGACGCATTCACCGAACCTCATGGGCCGGACCGCTACCTCGAGATGCTCAACCCTACGTGGAGCACTCGTGAGGTCCGCGCCGAGATCGTCGAGGCACGTCACGAGGCTCCCGACACCGTCACGCTGTTCGCCCGGCCGAACCGCGCCTGGCAGGGCTTCTCCGCCGGCCAGCACGTGCAACTGACCGTCGACATCGGGGGAGTGCGCCGCAGCCGCTGCTACTCGATCGTCGCTTCCGAGCACGACTGCAGCGATCGCCTGGAGTTCACCGTGCACGTCGAGCCGGACGGGCTGGTCTCGAACCACCTGCAGCGGCTGGCTCGCGGAACGGTCGTCGGCCTCTCGCAGGCGCAGGGACCGTTCACGGTGCCCTCGCCGCGACCGGAGCGAGTCGTGTTGATCAGTGGTGGTTCCGGCATCACCCCGGCGATGTCGATCGCGCGCACGCTGCGCGACGAGGGCCGGGCCGCTTCGGTCACCTTCCTGCACTACGCCCGAAGCCCCACCGACGTCGCCTACTCGGAAGAGCTCGACGCGCTGGCGGCGTCCGGTGTGCGGGTGCTGCGCAGCTATACCCGGGAGAGCGGTGGCGAGCTGTCCGGGCGCTTCTGCGCCGACCACCTCGCCGGCATCATCGATGCGCCGGCCTGGGTGAGCGGACCCGCGACGTTGGTCGAGGCGGTCCGCGAGCACTGGAGCGCCGCGGGGCGCGAGGCCGAGCTGACGGTGGAGCACTTCACCCCGCCCGCACCGGCTGTAGTCCCCGATGATGGCGCGCCGACCGGTGAGGTGTCGTTCGGCGCTCGCAGTGCGCCCAACAGTGGCGCCCCGTTGCTGGAGCAGGCCGAGGCCGCCGGGCTGGAACTGCCCTACGGCTGCCGGAGGGGCATCTGCTTCTCCTGCACCCAGCGCAAGACCAGCGGGACGGTCCGGCACCGCAACAGCGGTGCGCTGTCGACCGAGCCCGACTCCGACATCCAACTCTGCGTCACCGTGCCCATCGGCGACGTGACCATCGACCTCTGATTTCTGAGGAGCTTTTCATGCAGTCCCTGTCCCAGAGAGAACCGACGCAGCTCACCGACGAGCAGCTCGAGGAATTCGGCGCCGAGATGGACGCCATCCGCCAGCGCGTCGTGTCCCAGCTCGGCGAGGAGGACGCGGCCTACATCCGCGCCGTCGTCGACGCGCAGCGCAAGCTCGAGATCGCCGGCCGCGCCATGCTGATGGTCGGCGTGTTCCCGCCCGCCTGGCTGGGTGGGGTCGCCGCGCTGGCGCTTTCGAAGATCATCGACAACATGGAGATCGGCCACAACGTCATGCACGGCCAGTACGACTGGATGGGCGACAACGCGCTGAACTCCCGCGACTTCGAGTGGGACATCGTCAGCTCGGCCGAGCTGTGGAAGCGGTCGCACAACTTCAAGCACCACACCTACACCAACATCGTCGGCAAGGACCGCGACATCGGTTTCCTGATGCTGCGCATCACGCCCGAGCAGCGCTGGAACCCCTACTACCTGGGCAACCCGGTCTACGCAGTGCTGCTGTCGTTCTTCTTCCAGTGGGGCGTGATGCTGCACGACCTCGA
>WHTH01000076.1 GCA_009377865.1 Pseudonocardiaceae bacterium
ACTGCGCCACTGGGCCTCGTACTGCGTGTCCCCAACGGGATTCGAACCCGCGCTGCCGCCTTGAAAGGGCGGAGTCCTAGGCCGCTAGACGATGGGGACCTAGTCGTCCAGAGCTGCCCGCGCCGGTTGCCCGCCGTGAACGTCAGTAGCATAAGCCACCGTACCCGCGTGCTCCAAAACAGGGTCGCAGCACCGTCATCGCGAACCGTCGGCCTGCGGCAGGCCCGGTCAGCGCCGGACCGGCGGAACGCCGTCGTCGCCGTCGATCATGCCGAGCATGTCCAGCAGCATCCGGCAATCCTCCGCATCGGCAGCCGAGCGAGCGACCGCCAGGCGTGCCCGGTCGACCTGCTCCTCGGACACCCGGTGCGGATCCGTTCCGCGCGGCATCGGGACCGTCGATGATCTGCTGAGCTCCGCGCCGGTGTCCCGACCGAGGTGTTGGGTAGTCGACATACGGCTCATGACACGCCTCCTCAAGTTCGTTGCGGCTGCTGCCCCTGCAACCGCTCGCCGCACGCTATCTACCGCTCGTCGACAGCGCAGCCCCTCATAGGGTGACAGATCGAACTACTCAGTGTCACAGACCGCTCCTGGTCATCCGCTCGGGGGAAGCTCGTCGATCTGTCGGCCCGAGATCGTTCGATGCGACACCGGGGGTGTACCCCGAGCGGCCGCGAGCCACACCACGACGGGTCCTCAAAACAGGTAGCGACTAACCGGGACCTCACGTCTCGGGTGCGACGATAGTCTTCGCTGGCGCGACGATGCCAGCTCCTGTGGAGATCCCCTCCCGCCCCCGCGCTCCCCCTCGCGCGGGGGCTCTCCACTGTCCGGGGAACCGCGCGATGGCGCGCTGACGTGCTCAGCAGTGGGGCAGCGCCGAACGCGCGGCGAGCAGAGCGCTGACCGCGGCGCAGGGCTCATCGCCTCGTACGAGCTCGATCGCGGAACTCAGATCGTCGAGCGCAGCGGCCGGGACATCCCCCTCCGCCGTGATGGCGGCTTCGAGGCGGTCCGCTCCGGCACGCAGTTCCGCTGGCGGCTCAGGGGCCATCAGCGCGGCCAGCAGCGACTCGATCTCGGATGGCAGGATGCGCTGTGGCGTCGCGGCTTCGGTCACGGCGCGCACAGTACCGTCTCGACGGCGCCGCGTTCACCGGGACCGGCTCGGCGGACTGTTGCGAGCGCTCAGCGGTGCAGCCGCACCGGTCACCCGGCTCGGACGGACGCCGACAGCGTCGTCGACAGTACCGCTCGCCCCGCCGGCGTGAGCTCCGCACGCACCCGCTGCCCCAGCGCGCCCACCACAGCGGGACGGACCAGCCCACCGCTGGCGAGCTGGTGGGCGGTGTACTGGTCGCAGCAGCCCAGCCCGTCGACGTAGAGGTCCGGCTCGCAGCTGTGGGAGACCTCGGCGCGGCCGGCGGCTACCGCGCGGAGCATCGCCAGCACGCGGCGCGACACCGGTTCGCGTTCCGGATCGTCGACCATCGTTGTCGTGTTCACCGCGCACCGCCCTTTCCCCTGGTCCGGCACTGTGCGGACCCCGCTACCGATTCCATCGCCCGTGCTCTTCCGATCGTTAGCAGCAGCGACCCGCTGCGACATCGCGGGGACGCCGGTGGCAGCGAGCGGCCCGAACGGCAAGACTGAGCACCATGGCCGAGCCGCGACGTCACGCAGGGGTCTCCGGGCAGCTGTCCTCGGTACACCGGGCGCTGCAGGTGCTGGAGGTCGTCGCCGAGGTCGGCGACGGGGTGACCGCGAAGGCGGTGGCACGGCGGCTCGACTTCAAACTGCCGACCACCTACCACCTGCTCAACAGCTTGGTGGCCGAGGGCTACCTGGTCCATCTCGACGACGCCCGCGGCTACGGGCTCGGCTACAAGGTCGCAGAGCTCAACGAGCGGCTGCGCAGCCAGTTGCAGGTCTCCGCACAGATCGCCGCGATCCTGCACGACGTGCACGAGGGCTCGCAGGCCGCGGCCTACTACACGGTCTTCCGGGATGCCGACGTCGTCGTGGCGCACATCGACGACTGCGACAAGCACCCGCGGGTGCGCCCGCTCGACGTCGGCTTCCATGAAGCGGCACACGCGCTGGCCTACGGCAAGGTGATGCTCGCCGAACTGGCCCCGAACGTGCTCACCGCGCGGATCGGCAACGGCGAACTTCCCCGGCACACCAAGCGCACCATCACCTCGGCGTCCGAACTCACCCGCGAGCTGGAGCACGTCCGCGCCGCGGGAGTCGGTATCGAGATCGAGGAATTCCAGCAGGATCTGGCGTGCGTAGCCGCCCCCGTCCGTGACGCCTCCGACACGGTGACCGGCGCGGTCGCGGTGTCCGTCACACCGACCGACTTCAGCCACCGACGCTGGCGCCTCGAGCGGTGGGTCCGCCTCGGCGCGGGACGTGCCGCCCGGGCCATCGCAAGCCGTTGAGCAGGCCGTTCATGAGCCGTAGCGCTGCGCGAGCAGGCCCCGGCAGTAGCCCGCATTCGCCTCGATGCTCACCCGTGTGGTGCGCGCCCGGCGCAGGTGCAGCGGCAACGCCTCCAGCCCGACCGCACGGCCCGTCGGGTCGATCACCAGCGGGTCGTCGTCCCCGGCGGGAAGGCCCAGCTCGGCGCGCCGGGAGCGCAGCCGAGCCAGGTCACCGGAAGGGGGCGCTGCGCCCAGCGTGAGGGCGGCCAGGTCCTCGGGCGACGCCCCGGCTGCGAGCAGCGGGCGGCAGACCCGATCGGTGCCCGCCAGCACCGCCTTGCGCAGGAACTGCGACCGCAGCTCCTCGAGCTCGCCCTCGGCCAGGCCATCGAACGACGAGCTGAAGCCGGCCTCCGCGGCCACTCCCGCGTTGATCTCGTCGGACGCGAAGTGGTCGATGAGTGCCACGTCCGCGCGCACCACGCCGTCCACGGCGGTGACCGCGTCGTAGGCATCGGCCACCATGAGGAAGGCGAAGTTGGGCGCGCAGAAGTACGTCGGCAGCCGCAGCCGGACCGTCGCGCCGCCCAGGCGGTCGACCGTGCACTCACCGACGAAGCCGAGGTCGGTCACCGGCTCGTCGAGCTCCGGGTCCCGGACGACGTCGAGGGCCGACCAGGCCGCCGCCGTGAGGTCGGCGGCCCGGTCGGTGGTCTGCGATCCGGTCACGCCGGTGCCCCGGCCGCCTCGGCGGCACGAGCGTCGGCAGGCACCTCGATGTCGTAGAGCCTCGCCGCGTTGAGCCCGAGAATCTTTCGCTTCACATCGGTGGTCAGCGCCCCGTACTCACCCTGCAAATCCTCGGGGATCTGGAAGTCGACGAACTGCTCGACAAGCCACTTCGGCTCCCAGATCGCGTAATCGCTGGCAAACAGGATGCGGTCCTCGTCGAGCCAGTACAGCAGCTCACCGATGATCTGAGCGAAGTAGCGCGGACGGCTGAAGATGAACGGCATCGCGACCGCGAGGCCACCGTAGACATTGGGCTCCTGCACCCCGATCCAGCAGAAGTCGTCCAGCCGCGGCAGACCCACGTGCTCGACGATGAAGTTCAGGTCGGTGAACTCGGTCGCCACGTGATCGATGTCGGCGACGTCGAAGGCGTCCCGGTTCAGCGGCCAGATCGTAGGGCCCTTGTGCACATGGATGTTGGCGATGCCCAGTTCCCGGCACTTCTCCAGGTAGCGGTATGCCCACGGGTCCGTCAGCTTCCAGCCCTTGGATTCACCCTTCCACTCCGCTGTGTAGAGCTTGACACCCTTGAGGTCCCACCGCTGGTGGAGCGCTTCGAGGCGTTCGAGGCCTGCCTCGCCGTCGCGCGGGTCGAAGGAACCGTTGGTGATGAACTTTCCCGGGTGTCGCTCTGCGATCGCGCCGTCCTGCTCGGTCGTGTTGAAACCGTTGACGTAGAAATCCTTGAGATACGTCGGCTGGAAGATGGCCTTGTCCACGTACCCCTTCTCGAAGAGGTCGTACATCATGTCGTCCTCGTCGTACTTGAGGAAACGCTCGTAGGGCCAGACCCACTCGGGTGGCGACAGGTTGGCGTGGTAGCCGTAGAAGCAGTCGATGAACCCGGTACCGTACTTGTTCGCCTGGTTGGCCGGACTGGCGTCCCAGAAGTGGACGTGACCGTCGACGATGAAGTACTTCTCGCCGTCTTTCTCGTACATCGTGGTGAGTCCTTCCTTACGGGAACTCCGGGTGCCAATCTCCGGGAATGGTCACGGCACGAGGATGCCGCGGCCGCGGATGCGACCGTTGTCGAGATCGTCGATGGCGTCGAGCGCCGAGTCGAGCGGGTAGGTCTTGGTGTGCAGCGTGACCTTGCCGGCCTGGGCGAGGACCATCAGCTCGACGAGGTCGTTGTAGGTGCCGACGAGGTTTCCGACCACGTTGCGCTCGGTGGAGATGATGTCGATCGTCGGGATGTCGATGTTGCTGCCGTAGCCGATGATGAAGTGCGACCCGTTCCGGCGGGTCATCGCGAACCCGTCTTGCTGGGCGCCCTGCTCGGCGACGAAGTCGAGCACCACCTCGGCACCGTTACCGTTCGTCAGGTCCATGACGGCGTCGCCGTGCTTCCCGTCGGCGACGATCGTCCGGTGCGCGCCGAGCTGCTCGGCGAGCGCGAGCGCCTCCGGGTTCTTGTCGATCACCACGATCGTGGTCGCGGTCAGCGCGGTCAGGCACTGGATGCCGATGTGGCCGAGCCCGCCGGCGCCGGCGACCACGCACACCGTGCCCGGGTAGAGCAGCGGGACGGCCTTGCGCACTGCGTGGTAGGCGGTGATGCCGGCGTCGGCCAGCGCGGCGACGTCCTCGGGCCGGGTCGACGAGTCGAGCTTCACGCAGGCGCGGGCCGAGGTGAGCAGGTACTCGGCCATCCCACCGTCGGTGTCGATCCCCGGGAACAAGTTGTTCTCGCAGTGCATGTCGTCGCCTGCCCGGCACGCGCGGCACAGCCCGCAGGTCGGTGTCGGGTGCAGGATGACGGTGTCGCCGGGCGCGACGTTGGTGACCGCGGCACCGACCTCGCGGACCCACCCGGCGTTCTCGTGACCGATCGTGTAGGGCAGCGACACCCCCGTCTTGGGTGCCCACTGGCCCTCGATGATGTGCAGGTCGGTGCGACAGACCCCCGCACCACCGATCTGCACGACGACATCGAGCGGTCCCTTCGCGGTGGGCTCCGGGACGTCGTCGATGGTGGGCTTGTTGTCATAGGCGTGCAGCCGGACGGCCTTCACTCCAGCACCTCCTCATCCGGCGGGCCGGCCGGAGTCACCACCGGCCGCTGTGACCGATCCCACGTGCTGTCACCGCCACGCCTCAAGACCGCGGTTTCCACCAGCAGATAAAGCGGACGAATCGGGCGCCATGAGCGGAGATTGCCCTCGTAATCCATCCGTTCGGACGGGGCCGAACGGGCGGGGATGCACCGTCCGACCGGACAGGCCTACTGACCGTCCACTCGGGTCTCGACACCGTCGGCGAGGAAGCACAGCAGGCCGGCGATGCCACGCACCCCGTCGTTGGGCTCCGGGTAGTAGAAGGCAGCATCGGGGATCAGCCCGGCGGGGGTGCGCAGGCTGCGGTAGGACGCGGTGCCCTTGTACGGGCACACGGTGTGCGTGGCGGACAGCTCCAGCACCTCAGAGCGCACGTCCTCGACCGGGAGGTAGAACCGGTTGGGCAGCCCGGTCTCCGACAGCACCACCGGCCGCCGGGTCTGCGCGACCACCTCGTCGCCCGCGAGCACCTCCACGTGACGGCTACTCGGCCGGGCGTCGACCCGGTGGTAGGGGTCACGCAGGTGACCGTGCACCTCCTCGTCCTCGTCGAACCAGGCGTCCATCGACGCCCAGTACGGCGCGACGTACCCGCGCAGCCACGCCGCCGCCTCGAACGGCTCCGGGTAGGCCCAGACCGCGTTCTCGGCGCTCCGGTCACCCACCACCAGCGACCAGTACGCGGCGTCGCCCTTGAACGGGCAGTGCGTGCGGTGGTCGGTGGGCTCGAGCAGGTCACGGTTGACGTCGTCACGCGGCACGTAGAGCTGCGGCAGCAGGTTGCTCTCGTGCAGCAGCATGCCGCGGGTCGTGTCGAGTACCGCCTCGCCGGCGAACATCGCGCGCACCCGGCGCGGGAACGGGTCGAACAGCAGCCGGTGGCCAGGCGCGTCGAGGCTGTAGTTCACGGTCTCCGGCGGGGCGCTCGACAACGGCCGCCCGGATATCGTCAGGCTCATTCCCCCAGTGTGGGCGCGACCACGTCGCCGGCGCTCGTCAGGAGAAGACGTCACGGCTTCCCGTCTGATCCCCGCAGCCGCATCATCCCGCTGCCCGCGGTGACGGTGCCGATGACGGCGGCGTCGTGCCCGTCGGCGCGCAGCTCGGTAACGGCATCGGCGGCGGCGGCGGGCTCGGCGCCGAACAACAGCCCGCCGGAGGTCTGCGCGTCGGCGAGCAGCGTGACCAGGACCTCGTCGACGCCGTCGGCGTCGAGGTGGTCACGCGCCCAGTCGAGGTTGCGCCGGGACCCGCCGGGCACGTACCCGGCCTCGGCGAGCGCGCGGGCGCCAGGCAGCAGCGGCACGTCACCGGTCGCGAGTTCAACGTCGACGGCGGACTCGAGTGCCATCCGCCCGAGGTGACCGAGCAGCCCGAAGCCGGTGACGTCGGTGGCTCCGGTGGCGCCCGCGGCAACCGCTGCGGTCGACGCGGCCGCGTTGAGCCGCACCATCGAGGCGACCGCGGCGTCGACGGTGCCGGCCTCGGCGGCGCCGCGTTTGAGCGCGGTGGCGATCACACCGATGCCGAGCGGCTTGGTGAGCACCAGCGCCTGTCCCGGGCGCAGCCCGGCATTGGTCAGCATCCGCTCGGTCGCCACCTCCCCGACCACCACCAGACCGAACTTCGGCTCCGGGTCGTCGACGGTGTGCCCGCCGGCGGTGATCCAGCCGCCCTCGGCGCCGGCGTCCTGGGCGCCGAGCAGCACCTCGGCGAGCAGGTCCGAGGACAGCTCCGCGGTGTTCCACCCGACGAGGTTCAGCGCCAGAAACGGGCGCCCACCCATGGCGTAGACGTCGCTGGCGGCATTCGCCGCGGCGATGCGGCCCCAGGTGCGCGCATCATCGACGATCGGCGTGATGAAGTCGGTGGTCAGCACCAGGGCCCGGTCGTCGGACCAGCGCCACACCGCGGCGTCGTCACCGGTGTCGGCACCCACCAGCAGGTCCGGATGGGTGATCGGTGCCAAGCGGCGCAGCACCTGCGCCAGCTCGCCGGGGGCGAGCTTGCACGCTCAACCAGCGCCGTGACTGAACTCGGTGAGACGACGAGTCGAGTGCTCGTCTGCTCGCTGACTCATCGGGGTGAGCCTACCGGCATCACCCGTGGGAGTGAATGATGGCGGGTCGCGCCCCCCGCTCGATCATCACGACGGGTAGCGGGCCATCATGGCGGCCACCTGCTGGACGCCTGTAGGAGGTTGAGTCGTGGCCATGGCGCAAGTCATGTCGGGAATGCCGGACGTGTGGCGGCGAGTGCTCGCCGAACACGAGCCGGACGAGCGCGGTCGCTGCCGGGCGTGCCGCAACGAACAGGGCGTCTCGGCGGAGTGGCCGTGCCTGACACGCGACATCGCCGAGCAGGCCAAGCGCATCCACGACGGCGAGCTCCCCACTCCGGCGCAGGGCGGGAGGCACGCAGCCAATTGACGCCGGAGCGACCGTGACCTCGTCCGCCCCGCGCACCGGGGCCGGGTTCGTCTCGGTCAGGTGATCTACGTCGCCGGCGGCCCCACGGCATGAGCCGGCCCCGATCGCGCTGACCGCGGTGCACACGGCGGCACGCCGGCGGTGTTCATCGTGGTGTGCGCCAACACGGCGGTGTCCAAACTGGTCTTCGACTGGATCGCGGGCCATGCGCACCCGGAGCTGCCGGATCTCGCCGTCGGCGGCAAGCTCGAGCTGTTCTCCAATGTGGACGCCGACGGGCGATGGGGGCACCGGCCGCCCACGGTCCTGGTCGACTCGCGGCAGCTGGAGTCGGGTGAGGGGATGTCGGCCGATTTCCGCAAGATCGCCGCGACCGAGATCGAGGAGTTCAAGGCCGACTACGCGCGGCGCTTCCCGGGACGCAGCGTCGATGAGGTCACCGACGAGGACCTGCTGCGCGAGGTGATGAACACCGTCGGCAAGCGTGGCAAGCTCGGCGAGGGGTGCGCTGCGTGGTCAGCGTGCGCTGCGCGCCGAGATCGACGAGCAGGCCTGGTACTCGCTGTACGGCACCCGCTCACGGCCGTTTCCGCCACCGAAGTCGGGCAAGATCGCCATCAAGGTGATCAACCACTACGGGGATGAGGTCCTCAAGGTGTTCGAGGTCGACAACTGACGGTGAGGCGAACGCCAACGAAGGGAGCCTGTTGTGATGATCGCGACCGCGCTCCGCGCGGCTGACGGTGTTGTGCTGGACGCTGCACTGCACATCCCGACGGGGCATCAAGCGCGAGGTGTCGTGGTGCAGGCGCACGGGATCAACGCCGACATGGACGAGGGCGGGATGTTCTGCCGGCTCGCCGACGGGCTGACTGACGCTGGCTTCGGCGTGTTGCGATTCTCCTTCCGAGGACATGACCATAGTTCCGGTGACCAGCGGGGCGCGACGATCGCGGGGGGAAGTCCTCGACCTGCAGGCTGCGGTCGACGCCGCACGGGAGGGATTCGGGGCACCGTTGTCGGTGGTCGCGGCTAGCTTCGGCGCGGTGTCGACCTGCCTATCATTGCCGTATCTGGAAGGTGCATTGCGGTCACTGGTGCTGTGGAACCCCGTGCTGGACCTACACCGCACGTTCGTGGAACCGAGCTTGCCCTTTGGGCGGTCGAGAAGTTCGGCCCGGCGCAGCAGGCGTTGTTGATGTCGCAGGGGTACTTCTCGGTCGAGGGCACCTTCGAGGTGGGGCACGTGATGTTCGGGGAGATGCGCCACTACCGCCCGATCGACAACTTCGTCAGCAGCCGGGTCTCGCCGGGTCATCGATCCGCTGTTCGCCGGTCAGCGTCTCGACCAGTACGAAGTCATCATCGAATAGCGTGAAGCAGGCCAGCGGGGCGATCGGCATCGGCACGTCATGCGGCACTATCCCGAGTTCGACGCTGGGCAGCCAGGCGAACGAGATCAGCCTGTCGAGTTGGTTGAGCAACACATCTGCGGTGCTGGGCGTGTTGCGCAGTGCGGTCTCGCCGGTCAACACATGGACCGTCCTACCTGGCTGGTACAGGATGTCCTGCCGCTTGATCCGTTCGGCCACCATGGCGTCCGCATCCGCCTCGGTGATGTCCATGGCCGAAGCCAAGGGCGAGGTGGTCGCCGCCTCCCACACTGCCCGCTCAGCGTGACGAGCGGCCAACCCTCCAGCGGTGCGCTGCACGCCTCGCCACGTGGCGTACTCGATACGAGCGGCCGACAGCAGTTCGGCGAGTTCGGCACGCTGCTCGTCGCTGGCGCCAGTAGCAGTCAGCCACATCGTGAGGTCATCCTCGCTGGGGATCTGCTTGCCGATCTCCAACTTGGACACCCGCGGCTGCGGCCAGCCGAGTTGCTGGGCGAGGCGGTTGCCGGACAGGCCGGTGTCGGCGCGCAGTGCCCGTAGTCGTGCAGCCAAGCGCGCCCGGTGTGGGTTGCGCGGCGCCGTCAATCCCGTGGACCTCCTCGTGGTCAGGACGCCCCTTCGAGCGATTGGACGAGTCGGGCCAGTTCCGGACGGTCGGAGATGTAGTCCTTCCATGACATCCCATGCAGCAGCGCAGCGTCGCGCCAGTAGCAGGCGGTCACAATCCGAGCGGGGTCCTTCACTGGCTCAGTGCGATTCGCGTCATCCTTCCTGTGCAGGCGACGTGAACGGGGGCGTGCATCCTCGAAGCTGCGCAGCTACCTGCTGGATCAGCGCCACCGCGTCCGAGCCGGTCGCGGCGGCGGCGCGGAGCAGGTCGAATGCCTTGACATAGACCGCGACCTCATCCGGCTCGTCGAGGCGTTGCTCGCCGGTCATCGTCTCCACGAACACGACCCGCTTGTCGTGCGCGGTGAAGCTCGATAGCGGCAACACCGGCATTCGCGTACCCAGGCGCAGCACCGCGAGATCGACGCTCGCGAGGCCGGCCACGGCGACCAGCCGGTCCAGCTGCCCAACCAGCGTCTCGACCGATCCCGGTGGATCGTGCAGCGCGGCCTCGCCGATGACGAGCTGGATGCTCCTTCCCGGCTGGTACAGGATCTCCTGTCGACGGATCCGCCCGGCGACCAACGCCTCTACCTCGTCCTCCGACGCGCCGGCCGTGAGGGGGCCGCCGTGTAGCGCGAGTAACTCGCGGGTGTAGGCGGCGGTCTGAACGATTCCCGGCAGCATGACGGGCTGGTGCTCGGCGATGTGGGTGGTGGCGGACTCCAGCGCGGCGATCTGCGCCTGCCATGCGGCGATTCCACCACCCTGGCGGACCGCGTCACGGACTGTCGCATACTCGAATCGCGCGGCTGCGGCCATTGCGAGCAACTCTGCTTCGACGTCGGCTCCGTTGCCGGTGGCATGAACCCACTGGCGCACGTCGTCCTCGGTGGGCCGCTGGGCGCCGGTCTCCAGCTTCGACACCTTCGACTGGCCCCAGCCGATGTGGTAGGCGAACTGGTTGCCGGACGGGAACGCTGCTGTGCGCAGTGCCCTGAGCCGAGCGGCGAGCCGCACGCGCTGTGGGTTCAGCTCCGCCACTGGTGGGATTCCTCTCGCTCAGGACGATGGGTGGACGTCACCTCGGCCAGGTGCGCGGCGAGGTGTGGCCGGGCCTGCAGGTACTGGCCCCAGGGGACGGCATGGTGCAGCGCTGCGTCGCGGCAGTGACCGGCGGTCGCGATCCTCGCCGGGTCTGTGACCAGCTCGACGCCCAACCATAAGCCGTCTGCGTCGTAGTGCATGTCGTAGAGCTCGTGCGCGTCGAACAGCCAGAAGTCGCGGTAAGGGACATCGAGTGGCCACGGGTGCCCCTCCGGGACGGGCACGATGCGGATGTCCTCGCCCGCCTCGACGCTCGGGGCGTAGCCCCAGGTCAGTTCCCAGCGTGCGTAGTCGCTGATCGGCTCCGTGATCACATGAACGCGCTGGGCGATGCGCCCGCCGCGCAGATGCTCGCGGAGCACTGATGCCCACTGCTCGTGCTCCGGATCCAGTGGCGGGCGAGGCTGTCCAGCGAGGAACGCCGCGAGCTCGGCGTCTTCGCCGGACCCGCCGTAGTCCTGCAACGTCTCCAGGCGGAACGCGCTGTAGCCGAACCGGTGATCCGGGACGCTGAACTCGTGCGGCGGGATGAGATGTGGACTCATCGCCCGACCTGGTAGCGGCGCACCGCCTCGATGACGATCTCGGGCTTGATGAACACCACGCCCTCACCTGGCAGCAGGTTCTCCACGTTGCCCATGGTGTCTGCGTCAGCCTCGATGCCCTGGATGCCGAACATGCCGTTCTCAGCGAGGTACAAGGCCTGACATCCGCTGATCTTGCTGTCCTCGTCCTTCGCGAGCTTCTCCAGCCGCATGACGACCCTCCTTATGCGTGAGCCTGGACCATTGAGCATGGCTGATGCGCGTTTCGTTGTCTATCATGCCTATAATTAGTCTTGACATCACGATCGACGAGCATAGCCTCGGGCGAACGTCGGTATTGGACCGGCGTCGCGTGGCCCCGGCTGGTGCCTCCCCTACGTCCAGCGAGGCCGCCATGCCCAAGAAGGGGACGCCGCCCAGGTCCCGATCCCACTGAGGAGCACAGTCGATGGTTGAGCTCGCTACTCGCATGCTGGTGCGCGACCGCCACAACGGCGCGCCCGAGCATCGGGTACTGCTCGCTGGTGAGCCCTACGGGGTGCCGTTGCCGTGGCCGGCAGGCGTACACCCCGTCACCGGGATGCTGCCGCTGCCGCCCAGCGTCACCCCACTCGGGCCGATCCACTGGTACGAGCCACCCCACGACCCCGATCTACGGGCGTGCCGGGAGATCGACATCTTCGGAGCGGTGCGCACCACGTTGCGCGCGGCCGCCCACGCCCAGGGCGGGCAGTCGTGAACCCCACCGGTGCGACCGCCAAGCCCGTCGGGTGGGTGTTCCTCGACGTCGGCTACACGATCCGCTGGCGCCGGGGTGACCCCGTCGCGCACGCGCTGCGTGGCAATCAGATGGACAACCACGGGATGGCGGGCGTGGTGGACACCATCTCGGTGCTGCCCTCCGGGTGGACCGACCTCGCCCAGATCCGGCAGGTCGGGCAGCGGTGGGTACGCCAACAACGCGAGCGGCGCGGCGCATGACGCGACCCATCGACACCACCGATCCCCGCACGACAAGCGCCCGCCGACTCACACGCCAGCGGCCAGGAAGAAAGGTCAGAACAGATGACGACACGCGACCCGTTGGGCGGCACGGCAGCCCTGTTCCCGCTGGCTCGGTACCCGGCAACTGACAGTGCCGAGGACGCTCGCCCGGTGGTGCGCCCGTTCGGTGTCCGTTACGCCGTCGTACCCGAGCCGGCGCGGACGTGCCCGGTTGTCGACTTCTCGGCCTGGAGCTATGACCCGGTGCGCCAGATCGCGGTGGTGCACGAAGTATCGCCGACGCCCTGCAGGACGGGAGCGCTCACGCCTCATGACCATCGGCGCTGATGACCAGACCGCCGTCTCGCTTCGTCGAGCGCTGGCCGACGAGCTGGCCGAGCGCGGCGCGCTGCGCTCCCCGGCCTGGCGCGCAGCGTTCGAGCAAGTCCCCGGCACGCCTACGTCCCCCCTTTTCTTCGTCTGGGCCGACAACCACCACTTCGTGGCGGTCGACCCCACGGCACCCGATGCGCTGGAGTAGATCTACCGCGACACCACCCTGGTCACCCAGATCAACGGCGACGACAGCGCCTGGGAGCGCTCCCGACAGCAGCGGCCGCTGCCGGGCATGGCGAGCAGTTCCAGCACGCAGCCGGCCCTGATGGCCCTGATGCTCGAAGTGCTCGACGTCGACGACGGGCATCGGGTGCTCGAGATCGGCACCGGCACCGGCTACAACGCCGCGCTGCTGTCTCACCGCCCTGGTGCGAAGGCCGTCACGCCCATCGACATCGACCCCACCGTGGTCACCGACGCCCGCACCCGGCTGGAGGCCACCGGATACACGCCAACGGTTGCGCTCGCCGACGCGGGGGCCGGCTACCCCGCGAATGCGCCCTACGACCGGATCATCGCCACCGTGTCCGTGCCGAAGATCCCCTACGCATGGGTGCAGCAAACCCGGCCAGGCGGCAAGCTGCTCACCCACCTCTACCGCACCCTCGACGCGGGCGGCCTACTTCTCGCCACGGTCGACGACAGTGGCCGATGCGCGCACGGAACCTTCCTGCCCGATTACGGCTCCTTCATGCCGCTGCGCTCGATCGTCCGACCCGACGGGCTCACCCTGCTCCAGCACGCCCTGCGCAGCCCGGCGGGGACCCGCCGCCATAGCACCCCCGGCGCCCGCCACCACCCGCGTTCCCACCCAGCCGGGTCGGCATGAGCGAGGCCCTCGACCGCGTCCGTGTCCCGCGCCGGGTTCGGCTGCCTGCCCCACTACGACGAGGCTGGCCAGATGGTCGCCGCGCAGGCCACCCGCCTCCGCGCCGGACACATCGAAACCGTGCTGATCTGGGGTGAGCACGACGCGCTGGCCGCCCGCTGCCGCGACGACGAGCACGCCACCGTCACGCGGCTGCGGGAAGCTGGAACGGTGGCGCGCTGGCGCAACCCCGATCTATGGGACGCGATGGCCACGTCGATCGTGCGCCAGGTCATCCGCGCCGGACAGGCGCGCAAGCTCTACCGCGCCTTCTGCCAGGCCCACGACGAACCGCTCCACCGCCAGGCGCTTCGGCCGCTCCCGCCCGGCCCGCACCCGCCCATCGGCCACCGCCGCGCGGTAATCGGTTCGTCCGCCGTGCCGGGCCACGTCACGCGAGATCACCGACGGATCTCGCCCGATCCGCACCGCGATTTCCTGTACTGCAGGCCCTCGGCCAGCCCGCGGCAGATCTCCTCCCGATCCGGCAACGTCAACATCTTCCGCACGGTGAGCATCCTGTCCCACCGAACCGCCAAGATCAACTGCTACGACCGTCTGACCCCAAGCCATTCGTAGTATCCTTGTCGGCACACCTCGAGCATGCGACACATGAACGCCACCGAATGGTCGACGACGAGGTGCTCACCTGGCACGTGCCGGCCCTGTTCGTGCTCACCATCTTCTCCGCGTTCGCCCTGTACACCGGCCGGTTGAAGAGGTGGCAGGGGATCGTGCTGCTCGTCGCCTACATTGCCTACTTCGTGATCAGCTTCGTCGCGTTCGGGGCGGCCCCGGCCGATGACGACTGACCGGCGGCGGGGGCGGGGGCCCGCGGGCCCCGCCCCCGTCAGGCCCGGTGCGGGCGCGGGACCAGGATCTCGGCGTCGGACCGGGCCTCCTCGTTGGCCACCTGCACCGCGTCGGTCACCAGCGCGTGGTCGGGGGACAGGTGGCAGACCGGGTCCG
>WHTH01000010.1 GCA_009377865.1 Pseudonocardiaceae bacterium
CCCGAAGTCGCGGTTGTTGACCATCTCGTGTTCCTGGCGCTCGCGCAGCGCCTGGATGGTCAGCCGCAGCTGCTGCTCGGTCTGGTTCATCGGGTTGTTGTAGAGGTCGGCGACCCGGGAATGCACCCTGAGCACGGTCTGCGCGACGCTGAGCTGGTACTCCCGTGGATGGGCCTCGTAGTCGGCGAAGGTGCCGGCAAGCGTGGCCTCGCCCTCGTGCCCGGCGGCCAGGTCGATTGACGCCTCGCCATGCTCGTTCTGGGCTTTGCGGATCTGGGCGCGGTACTGCGCGACGCGGGCGCGCAGCTTGTCGGACCGCTCGACCATCTCCTCGAGAGCTTGCTGCGAAAGCCGCAGCACGATGCCGCTGGTGACGGCCTTGGCAGTGAACTTCCAGACGTCGTCGTCCTCGACCAGCCTGCGGTCGCCGAAGTAGTCGCCGTCGGCCAGCACGTCGAGCACGGTGGACGTGCCGTACTTGCCGGCGCCGATCTTGTTGACCTTGCCGTGAGCGATGAGGAACAGGTCATCGGCAGGCTGGCCAGCCTCGACCAGGACGTCGCCGGGTTCGAAGTCCTCCTGGACGAACTGGTCGGCGAGTGCGGTGAGCAGTTCCTCGTCGTCCAGCCCCCGCAGCAGCGGCACCTCGGCGAGCTCCTGCGGAATCACCTGCACCTCAGCCCCGACGTTGGTGAAGGTCAGCCGCCCATCGCCGACCGCGAAGCTGGTCCGCCGGTTGACTCGGTAGGTGCCACCGGTGGCTTCCACCCAGGGCAACACCCGCAGCAGCCACCGGGAGGTGATCTCCTGCATCTGCGGCACGGACTTGGTCGTGGTCGCCAGGTTCCGCGCCGCCGCGGTCCCCAGACTCTGCGACACCTGCCCGTTCTGTTGTCCGTTTTCGGTACCCACGCCAGATTCGACGGCCTCCGTCACGGCCCACACCACCTATCGTCATACATGTGGACGCCAACGCGAAATGTCGCGCTTGGCTTCGAGTAGATGTATCGTGAATAGCTGTTTACTGCCTGATCACGGTCAGCAATCACGGTAGCATCGTACCCGCAGCACCGGCAGCCATCGAAAGAGTGACACCGTTAGGTAACCGCCCGGAGTGCGCCTGAATCATATTCGATCTCACGAATTGGTGTGACTACCGGTAGCCCTCGGAGGTCCGGTTTAGGCTGTCCGTGGGTCGTGACGTGTATCCGAATGAACTCATTGGAAAATGAATGTGACATTACGGAGTCGGATTGATCCTATCGTGTAGGAACTCGCATTGGCGGAAGCCGGGATCCGTGGTTGCAGGGTCCGGCCCCGGAGGCTTGGCTGCCGTGGCGTGCGCGGCCCCGTCGGCCCTGGCGTCACGGCGCGAAGAGCCGCACCGCGCTGCCGCGCTCCACGGTTCGACCGGCGCCGGGGAACTGGGCGAACACCCGGCTGTCGGCGTCGCCGAAGAACTGCTGGACGTCGGCGCGCAGGCCGGCTTCGCGGAGGATCTGTCGAGCTTCGGCGACACTCCGGCCCTCGACATCGGGGACCGCGACGTCGGTGGTCATCTCGACGACGATCCGGTTGCTGCCCGGGTCGACCAGCGATCCCGGCCGGGGGTCGAGCGCCGCGACCGTGGCACCGGACTCACCGGTTCCCGCCCCGCGCTGCTCGGGTTCGAACCCGGCGTCGCGCAGCGCGGCCAGCGCGTCGGACCGCTGCTGGCCCACCACGTCGGGCACCACCAATGCGGTGCTCACCACGAGCGTGACGTCGGTGCCTCGGACGGTGTCCTGACCGGCCTCGGGCTCGGTGCCGATCACCTGCCCACCCGGCACATCCTGGTCGAACTGCCGCTCGACGTCGGCGACCGTCAGGCCGGCGTCGGCCAGCGCCTCCGTCGCATCGGCTTCGGTGCTGCCCCGAACGTCGGGCACCGTGGTGGGGGCCGGTCCTCGGCTGATCACCAGGGTGACCGGTGCGCCGACCATGAGCACGGTGCCGGCGGCGGGGCGCAACCCGACCACGTCACCCTCGGCGACTGTGTCACTGAACTCTGCGGCGCCGGGGTTGCGGACGGGGCGCAGGTCGGTGTCGGTGACGATTTGGCTGGCCTCGTCGGGCGAGATGCGATTCGGCAGATCGGGTACCACCGGACGGCCGAGCGAGATAGCGACCTCGACGTCGGTGTTGCGCAACGCCCGGTCACCCCCTGACGGCTCGCTGCCGATCACCAACCCGGGCGTCACCGTATCGTGGTGGTCGTCGACGAGCCGCGCATCCAGCCCTGCGGACTCCAGCGCGGCCGCCGCGGCAGCCCGGTCCAGCCCTGCCAGTTCTGGAACCGACGTCCACCGTCCGGCCCCGAGCCACCATGCGGCGGTGCCGACCGCGCTGGCGAGTAGTAACACGACCAGCAGCCACGCGAGGAAGGCACGACGGCTGCGCAGCCGCTGCTGTTGGTAGGAGTCGGGGCCGGGTGGGTGCGCCGGGGCGGGCCGGGCAGCGGGTTTCGCGGCCGGCAGGTCAGTGCGGGTCATGGCCCTGGTGCCCGACGGCCCACCGTCCGCGCCGCTCGATCCTGCGGCGTTCGGTTCTGCGGCGTTCGGTTCTGCGGCGTTCGCCGCAGCCGTCCCGCTCTCGGTCGACCCGCCCGGCCCTGCAGCGGGGACGGGCACTGGGACCCGCCGGATGTCGAGCTTGCCACGCAGCTGTTGCAGCGCGAGCAGGAAAGCCGAGGCGTCGCTCGGCCGGGAGGCGGGATCGCGTTGGGTCGCGCGCAGCACCAGGTCGTCGAGGGCCGTCGGCAGCCAGGGCACGATCTCGCTCGGCGCAGGGACGTCGTCGTTGACGTGCCGGTAGGCGACCGCCAGCGCGGTCTCGCCGCTGTAGGGCGGGCGTCCGGTCAGTAGTTCGAAGAGCAGGATCCCGGCGGCGTAGACGTCGCTGCGGGCATCGGCCGCCCCGGTGCTGACCTGCTCGGGGGACAGGTAGGCGACGGTGCCGAGGATGACGTTGCCGGTGCTGGTACCCGCCTCCGCGGCGGCGCGCACCAGCCCGAAGTCGGCCACTTTCACCGCACCACCCCGGCCGATCAGGACGTTCTCGGGCTTGACGTCGCGGTGGACCAGCCCCTCCCGGTGCGCGGCGGCCAGCGCGGAGAGCACCGGCTCGGCCAGCGACAGCGCCAGCGGGACAGCGAGCGGGCCGCGCTCGCGCAGCAGGTCGCGTAACGTGCCGCCTTCGACCAGTTCCATCACGAGGAACACGTGGTCGGTCTCACCCGACCGGTCCACCCCCTGGTCGAACACGCCCACCACGCCGGGATGGTGCAGTCGCGCCGCCGCCCGTGCCTCGCGCTCGAATCGCTCCAGGAACACCGGATCGGCCGCGTAGCCGCGTTCCATCACCTTGATGGCGACCGGGCGGTCGAGCCGGGTATCGGTTCCGCGGTAAACCCTCGACATGCCGCCCCGGGCGATCACAGCCTCGACGTGGTAGCGACCGTCGAGCCACATACCGATGAGACCGTCGCTGCGCTCGGCCACCGGTCGTTCCACGGCACACGATCGTACGTATAGGCCGCCCGAGCGGAGGACGGGCACTGGCATCGAGGTGTGGCAAGGTGTGGGCCGTGAGTGACGTCCCCGCCGCCGCCGACGTGTTGGACTCGGATGTGGAGGTGCTGACGCTTGCCGAGGTAGGGCGGCTGCTCGGCTTGGGCCCCAGCCGGGTGCACCAGATGCTGCGTGACGGGCAGTTGCTGGCGTTGCGCCGTGACGACGAGGTGGTCGTGCCCACCGTGTTCCTCGCACCAGGCGAGGAGGCGGCGGTGGTCAAGGGCCTGGTGGGGACGGTGACGTTACTGCGCGACGCGGGCTACGCCGACGAGGAGATCCTGCGCTGGCTGTTCACCGAGGACGAGACGCTGCCGGGCAGCCCGATCGAGGCGCTGCGGTCCAACCGTGGCCGTGAGGTGAAGCGGCGGGCACAGGCTATGGGCTTCTGACCGGGGTGCTTCTGACGAGGTAGCGGGCCGCCAACGCCCGGCCGAGACCCGGAACGGCGACGGCGATCCGCCGCGAGGACGGAACGGACACGCGGCGGCACAGCACGTCGTATTCGGCGCCGGCGATCTCATCCAGAATGTCGCTGTAGAGCGTGATCGCCGTGGCCACGCAGGCCCGTGATACCGGTGCGAGCATGGCCACCCCGGGTGCCGCCCGCCGGTAGATGGCCCGGGTCCTGGCCACCAGGTGCGCCAGCGCACGGCGGACCCGGGCGTCGAGGCTGCCCGTGCGGCGGCACCAGCACAGCAGCTCGCGGTCCACCCCGAAGGCTGCGAGCTCGTCGGCCGGCAGGTACAACCTTCCCCGGTCGAGGTCCTCACCCACGTCGCGCAGGAAGTTGGTGACCTGGAAGGCGACGCCCAGCGCGGCGGCATGCGGTTCGGCGCGCTCGCGGGGCACCACGGTGCCCAGCACGGGTAGCACCTGCAGCCCGATCACCGCTGCCGAGCCGTGCACGTAGACGCCCAGCTCGTCGAACGTCGGGTAACCGGCTACCCCGCCTTCGGCCACCGGGCGGTCCATCCGCATCGAGACGATGAAGTCCTCGAAGTGCTGCGGGTCGATCTCGTAGCGGTGGGCGGTGTCGATCACCGCGGCGAGTACGGGGTGATCCGAATGGCCGGTGGCCAGGCCGCGTCGCAGCTGTGCGGTCAGCGCGTCGAGCTCGGCCAGCCGCTGCGACCAGGGGCGGGTGTCGTCGAGGTCGTCGACGATCTCGTCGGCGTACCGGGCGAAGCCGTAGAGGGCGTGGATCGCCGGCCGCGCCGCCGCCGGCAGCAGCCGGGTGGCCAGGAAGTAGGTGCGGCCGTGCGTGGCGTTGAGGTCGCGGCACCGGGCGTAGCCGGCCCGCAGCTGGGGGTCGGTGATCCCGGCCGCGTCGAGCTCCCGGCTCAACGAGCAGCCGTGGTCATGGGCTCGGCCGATGGCCGGACCAGCTCATCGACAGGCCGAGGCCGGATCCGCAGCGGGTCCGGCCGCCACAACGCCGTGGCGGCCAGTGCGGAAGCCAGCACGGTGCCGGCCAGGTAGATCGGTGAGTACAGCGCCGCCTCCCCGGTGGGGTAGCTCGCCAGCACCATCCAGGTCGACGCCGCCACCACGTAGGCCAGGCCACGGTTGGTCCACGCCAACCCGGCGCCGAGCACCAGCGCCCAGGTCAGGTACCAGGGCAGCGTCGGGGGGGACAGCAACGCCACCGACAGCAGCACGATCGCGGTGCGGCGCACCACGTCCGTGCCGCCGTCGCGGGACAACCACCACTGCCGCAACATGATTGTCGCGAGCAGCGCCAGGCCGAGCAGCCGGAAAACCGCGATGAACGGCCCCCGGTCGACATCGACGAACAGCCACACCACGCCGTGCACGAGTTGCCCCACGCCGGTCGGCAGTGACATCCAGTTCACTATCGCCGACGGGGCGGACAGCGCCGGGATCCAGCCGAGCCCGACCCCGGAGATCAGCGTGATGACCGTGAAGACGGGGCCGAACACCGCCAGCCCTGCGGGGATCGCCTTGGCCAGCCGGATCCAGCGGTTGCGACCCACCAACCGGGCCGCCCAGATGCACACCAGGAACGGCAACGCCACACCGGCGGTGGCCTTGATCGACATCGCCACCGTCACCACCGCGATGCCGGTGACGTGGCGTCGCTGCAGCACCAGCAGGGTCCCGGTGGCGAGCAGGCCGATCATCAGCAGGTCGTTGTGCGGCCCGCCGACCAGGTGCACCACCATCATCGGGTTGGCGACCACGAGCCACAGCGTGATCGGGGCGGAGCCCCCGAGTCGCTCGGCGAGCCGGGGCAGCGCGTAGACGAGCAGGCCGAAACCGATCAGCAGCACCAGGCGCATCCCGAAGACGCCGGCGATCGTGCTGTCACCGGTGGCCGCGTACATCAGCTTGGAGATCAGGATGAACAGCGGCCCGTAGGGTGCCGGCGTGGTCTGCCACAGGTAGTGCACGTTGTCGGAGATCGGGCCGGGCGGCAGCTCGGAGGGACCGACCTCGTAGGGATCCATCCCGGCCAGCGCCAGCGCACCCTGCCCGAGGTAGCTGTAGACATCGCGGGTGAACAGCGGCGGGCACGCCAGCAGCGGCACGATCCACACGGTTGCGGCGGTGACTACCTGGCGCCGGGTGGCGATGCCGCGCACCACGTCACGCCCGAGCCGTACCCACGCCCAGACGAGTAACCCGAAGCCGATGTAGAGCACGGTCCTTGCGATGTCGCGGCCGTGCCCGTAGCGCAGCCACGACAGCGGCCCGCCGGTCAGCAGCGGGTCCTGCGCGAGGACGGCACCGGCGCCCATCGCACCGGCGGCCAGCAGCAACGAGCCGAGCAGACCGAGTAGAACGGTCCCCGACAGCAGCCGATCGGGTCGCAACCGATCGAGCAGGAGCCGTGGTGGCCCGGCCTCGAGCGGTCCGTCGGAGACGTCTGCACCGGCGCCGGACGCAGCCGGCACCGTCGTGCCGGTTCCGTGTCGCGTTGCTGGGGAGCGGTACAGAGACGTCATGGCGCGGTTCATGCTCCCACAACCCGGATCGACCGCACTCGCCAGTGGCCGGTGTGGCGCGGCTAACCGTGCCGGACTTCCGGTACGATCACACACCGGCGTGTGCCGGCTCCCGTGATGCGCTGTGCTGCGAGCTTTCCCGACAGCAGCACGGTCGGCACCCCCACCCCCGGTGTCGTACCGCAACCTGCGAGCGCGACGTTGGACAGCTCGCGCGGCATGTTGGCCGGGCGGAACGGGCCGGTCTGGGCGAAGGTGTGCGCCGCCGAGAACGGGGTGCCCGCAGCCAGCCCCTGATCGGCCCAGTCGGCCGGGGTGACCAGGTGCTCGACCTCGATCGCCTCGCCGAGACCGGGCAGGCCACGGCGCTCGAGCAGCGCCACGAGCTCGTCGCGGTATGCCGGGCCCACCGTGTCCCACTGCAACGGGGCGGTGTGGAGGTTGGGGCACGGGGCCAGCACGAACAGCAGCTCCCTGCCCTCCGGTGCCAGCGACGGGTCGGTCGCGGTCGGACGGGTGATCAGCAGCGACGGATCGCTCATCAGCCGCCCGGTACGGATGATCTCGTCGAAGGTTCGCTCCCAGGCGGCCCCGAAGCTGATCGTGTGGTGGGCCAGCTGCGGCCATCCCCCACGGGGCGGGCGCACCCCGGCGTGCAGCACGACTGCGGAGGGGGACCAGCGCAGCGGCACCGGCCGGCGCGGGGCCCTGCCCAGCAGCCGGTGCACCACCGGTAGATCGGGGGTGAGGACGACGGCGTCGGCACCGACGCGCTCGCCGGTCGCGGTGTGCACAGCTGTGACCCGTCCGGCGACTCGTTCGGTGGCCGTCACCGTCGTGCTGTACCGCACCTCGGCCCCGGCGGCGATCGCGGCGTCGGCAAGGGCTTGGGGCACCGCGCGCATCCCGCCGCGGGGGAAGTACACGCCGGCGATCGTGTCCATGTAGGCGATCACTGCGTAGGCAGCCAGCGCCCGCTGCGGACCGACGCCGGCGTAGAGCGACTGGAAGGAGAAGATCCGCTGCAGCCGCTCGTCGCGCAGGAACCGCCCGATCTGCGGACCGAGCCGGCCGAACCCACCCAGCGCGGCGAGCCGCGCGAGGTCACGGACCGCGCCGGGGGAGCCGACCAGGTCCAGCGGGGAGTCGAAGTTGCCGCCGATGAACCGGCCCATCTCGGCGTGGTATAGCCGGGTCAGCCAGTCGCGCAGCCGCCGGTAGCCCTGCGCCTCGGCAGCCCCGGCGGCGGCACGCACCTCGTGTTCCATCGCCTCGGCGTCGGTGTGCACGTCGATGACCGACCCGTCGGCGAACCGTGCGCGGTAGGCGGGGTCGAGCCGCACCAGCTCCAACCGGTCGGCCGGCGTCTCGCCGACGGCGTCGAGCGCCTCGGCGAGCAGCTCCGGCATCGTCAGGACGGTCGGTCCGGTGTCCATGAGATAGCCGCCGGAGTCGAGCCTGCCGGCTCGCCCGCCGGGGTGGGCTTCGCGCTCGAGAACGGTGACCCGCCTACCGGCGCCGAGCAGGTGCAGCGCGGTCGCCAGCCCGGCTAGGCCGGCCCCGACGACGACGACATGATCAGTGGGCCCGGGAACCGTTCGCACGCCCGCACGCTACCGCGCGCCCGGGCCCGGGATCGCGAGCCGATTCATTCGCTGCCTGTCCGTGAACTCGACGTCGTGGGGCTCACCAGCGCTCCCAACCCCCACCGCGTCGAGTTCGCGGACACAGCGGGGACGCCGGGTCTACGAGTGGCGGCTGGTGGCGAGCACCGCGAGCTCGGCGAGCCGGGTCGCGGCGGGCTCGACCACGTCGGCGGCGCGCAGCGTGCTCAGCGCCGACCCGGTGAGCGCCGCTATGCGGCACTCCACGTGGCGTACCGCTCCGAGCTCGACGAGCAGCTGGCGAACGGCGTCGATGTCGTCGGTGCCCAGGTCGGACCGGCCGATCGCGGAGCGCAGCGTGTCCGCGGCGGCATTGCTGCCGCGCTCGTCGGCTGCGCGCAGCCCGGACGCCAGCAGCAGTGTCCGCTTGCCCTCGCGGAGGTCGTCGCCCGCGGGCTTACCGGTGATCTCGGGATCGCCGTACATCCCGAGCAGGTCGTCACGCAGCTGGAAGGCGATGCCGATGTCGGCGCCGAAGCGCCGGTAGGACGTCACCAATGAGGCATCGGCACCGGCGATCGCCGCACCGAGGTGCAGCGGCCGTTCGACGGTGTAGGCGGCCGTCTTGAAACGGTCGACCCGCAGCGCTGCCTCCGGCGTCTCGTCGCCGCGGGCCTGCGTGAGCACGTCGAGGTACTGCCCACCCAGCACCTCGGTGCGCATCGCCTGCCACACCCCCAGCGCGCGGCGCAGCGCGTCCGGCCCCAGCCCCGCTCCGTGCAGCATGTCGTCGGACCAGGCCAGCGCGACGTCACCGAGCAGGATCGCGGCCGCCGCGCCGAATCGCTCCGGGGCGCCGAGCCAGCCCTCGCCGCGGTGCCTGCGGGCGAAGTCGACGTGCACCGTCGCCGAGCCGCGGCGGGTGATCGAGTCGTCCATCAGGTCGTCGTGCACCAGCGCGCAGCCCTGGAACAGCTCCAGCGCGCTCACCGCGCGGAGCACCGCAGCGGGCTCTTCCGGCGATGTTCCGACGCCGCGCCAGCCCCACCAGGCGAAGGTCGGACGGATCCGCTTGCCTCCGCCGAGCACGAAGTCGACCAGCGAGTCCACCGCGGCCGCGAAGGTGGGATCGACCGCCTCGGCGTCGGCGCGTTTGCCGGCCAGGAAGCCGGCCAGCTCCTGCGCGAGCTCGGCGGGCAGCGACTCGTCGATGGTCTGCAGCTGGGTCGGGGGGTGCCTGCGTTCCTCGGGCGGCGTCCGGGCCGACGGCGTCCCGGGCGTCACGTGCAGCTGAGTCATGCCGCCTCCCTCGTCGTGGTGCTGGCGCCGGCCGCGGCACGGCGGTCACGGGCGAGATGTCCCAGGTCGGCGGCCCAGCAGGGCTGACCCTAGGGCCGGGGGGTGCTGCTCATTCGTCAGGATATAGGGGTGGTTCGACGGCGTGGTCCGTCCGGTTCGTGCTGAGTCGTGCGGGCTGGGTGTCGTGCGGGCTGGGTGTCCGCCTTTCGGGTGAAATTCACACTGTGGGTGCGCCGGTCCGGGTCCGATACGCTCCGCGGGTCCGTGAGGTAGGTGGGCGTGACCGGCTTGAACGCGTGCTCAGCGCCGGCGCGCCACCTCCTGCCATCGTGGCCTGCGCGGCGGCAGTGGCCACATCTACCGCCCGCGAGACCGCCACCGCCGATTACGGTCGACTACGACCGAACGTCGAAGCCTGACGCCTGCCCAAGCGTGGCGGTTCGGAAGGAGTGAACCCATGGCCCTCGAGACCATTGCCTTCGAGCTGGTGGCGCCGAATATCGACGACGGCCGGCAGCGCGCCGTCGAGGAGGCGGGCAAGGTGCTGGAGCATTCGGCGGCGTGCGGCATGCAGGACCGGATCAAGCACATTCTGATCCCCGGCATGATCGAGGAGGACGACGACCGTCCGGTGGCGATGAAGCCGAAGATGGATGTCCTCGACTTCTGGTCGACGATCTCGCCCGAGCTCCCGGACATCCGCGGGCTGTGCACCCAAGTGACCGCGTTCATGACCGAGCCGCAGCTGACCCAGCGGCTGAGCACGCTGCGCGGCGCCGGCATGGACGGCATCGTCTTTGTGGGTGTGCCACGGACCATGAACGACGGCGAGGGATCGGGTGTGGCACCCACCGACGCGCTGGCCACCTACACAGACCTGGTGCCCGAGCGCGGTGTGATCGTCATCCCGACCCGCGACGGCGAGCTCGGTCGGTTGAACTTCAAATGCAACCAGGGCGCGACCTTCGGCCTGACGCAGCTGCTGTACTCCGACCGGATCATCGAGTTCCTCCGCGACTTCGCCGGGCAGACCCTGCACCGGCCGGAAGTGCTGCTGTCCTTCGGCTTCGTGCCCCAGGTCGAGAACCGGGTCAACCTGATCAACTGGTTGATCCAGGACCCCGGCAACCCGCTGGTCGCCGAGGAGCAGGCCTTCGTGACCAAGCTCGCCGACGCGACGCCCGCCGAGAAACGCACGATGCTGCTCGAGCTCTACAAGCGGGTCATCAACGGGGTGCTCGAACTCGGGTTTCCCGTCAGCCTGCATCTCGAGGCCCCGTATGGGACCAGCGCACCAGCTTTCGAGACCTTCGCCGCGATGCTCGACTACTGGGCTCCGGAGACCGTGTGACACGCGATTCATCGGGTGACTGCTCGGGCCGAACACCCCACGCCGCCGCGGCTCAACGACTCGGGCTGCTGTCGGGAATGAACGTCCCGACGGCTGCCGGAGGCTGATCGCGTCCGCGGCGCGCCGGTGAACCGGCGTCACGGGTGGCCGGTGCCGCCGGTAGCGTGCCCTGCCATGACCTCGAACGGGGTCCACGCCAGCAGTGACGCCTACGTGCGCGAGTATGCCGCCGCCGACCCGATCGGCGCGACCTTCATGGGCGTGGGTGGGCACGACGACCGCATGACCGACTACTCACCCGACGGGTTCGCCGCCCGGGCGCAACTGGCCCGGGTGGCGCTCGCCGAGGTCCGCCGGGCACAACCCTGCGATGACGCCGAGACCACGGCTGCGGCGGTGTTCACCGAGCGGGTCGGGCTGGACCTCGAGATCCACGAAGCCGGCCTGGATATGGCCCAGCTCAACGTGATCGCGAGCCCGGTGCAGGACGTCCGGATGGTGTTCGACCTCATGCTCACCACCGAGACCCGGGACTGGGAGGCGATCGCGGCGCGGCTGGCCCGCGTTCCCGACGCTCTCGCCGGGCTGCGCGCCTCGCTACTGGCGGCCTCGGCGGCGGGCCACACCGCGGCGCTGCGGCAGGTGCGGCGGGTCGCCGCGCAGTGCGATACCTGGGCGGGAGCGGGCGGTAAGCAGCCCTTCTTCGACGTCCTGGTGGCTGGCGCGGACGGCGTGCCGGAATCGCTGCGCACCGAGTTGGTGTCGGGTGCCGCGGCAGCGTCGCAGGCCTACGCCCGGCTGGCCACGTTCCTGCGCGACGAGCTCGCGCCGCGTGCACCGCAGCGCGACGCGGTGGGCGCCGATCGTTACCAGCTCTGGTCGCGCTACTTCCTCGGTTCCCGGATCGACCTCGCGGAGGCCTACGCCTGGGGCTGGGAGGAGTTCCTGCGGCTGGAGACCGAGATCCGCCAGGTGGCCGACCGGATCGTGGCCGGGGGCACCCCCGCGCAGGCCGCAGCCGCACTCGATTCCGACCCCCGCCATCTGGTGCACGGGCACGAGGACCTGCAGCGGTGGATGCAGCGGCTGTCCGACGACGCACTCGTCGCGCTGCGGGGTTCGCAGTTCGACATCCCGGACCGGGTGATGGCGCTGGAGTGCCGGATCGCCCCGCCGGGCGGTGGTGTCGGCGCATACTACACCGGGCCGGACGAGAACTTCTCCCGCCCCGGCCGGATGTGGTTCTCGCTGCCCGAGGATCGTGAGGATTTCCCCACCTGGCGTGAGGTGACGACGGTCTACCACGAGGGCGTCCCCGGTCATCACCTTCAGGTGGCCACTGCGGTGCACGTCGCCGACCGGCTCAACGCCTTCCAGCGGCTGATGTGCTGGGTCTCCGGCCACGGCGAGGGCTGGGCGCTCTACGCCGAGCGGCTGATGCGGGAGCTGGGCTACCTCGACGACGACGGTGAGCTGCTCGGAATGCTCGACGCCCAGCTGTTCCGGGCTGCGCGGGTCGTGGTGGACATCGGAATGCACCTGGAGCTCGAGATCCCGGCCGGGACCGGGTTCCACGAGGGGCAGCGCTGGACCCCGGAGCTGGGACTGGAGTTCATGCTCGACCGGACGATCAGCGACCCGGCGCACGTGCACGACGAGATCGACCGCTACCTCGGCTGGCCGGGCCAGGCGCCGTCGTACAAGCTGGGCGAGCGGTGCTGGCTGGCAGCGCGCGATGACGCGCGGCGCCGTCACGGTGCCGGCTTCGACCTCGTGAGCTTCCATCGCGCCGCGCTGGAGATGGGTGCGATGGGGCTCGACACGCTGACCGAGCGCCTCACGCAGCTGTGATCTGGCAGCCTCCGCCACCCAACCGCCACGTGGACTATTGCAGTGAAGGCGCCCTTCACTGCGATCGGGGTGTACTACAGCGGTAGCGATCGGCCCAGTACCGCGAACGGGCGAGGGTCGCCGGTGAACCGGTAGTCGCGCAACAGGTCGGCGAACCCGGTGCTGCGGTAAAGCCGCCACGCCCTGGTCGGACCCTCCGGTGTGGACAGCAGGACGTTCGTGGCGTCCACCCTGGACAGCAGCCGGTGCAGCAGGTGGTAACCGGTGCCGTGGCCCTGCGAGTCGGGGTGCACGTGCAGCTCGGTGAGCTCGAAGTAGTCGGACAGCCAGCGCTCGGCGAGGGCTGGGTCGGCGTCGAGCAGCCCGCGACGCACCTCGTCGTGCCACCACTGCCCGGGCGCGCCGCGGTACCCGTAAGCGACGCCGATCAGCGCGTCCTCGCTGAAGGCCGCGGTACAGCGCCATCCGGAGCGCAGCATGTGCTCGAGCCACATCGGGCTGCGCTGCCGGGCCGCGCCCGGTGGGTAGCGCATGGCGGTGACGTAGACGCCGATCGCCTCCTCGAGCAGCGGCCGCAACTGCTCGGCGGTCAGATCGACGAGCTGGGGCGGGTGCTGCGCCGGCGCCGCGGTCATTCCGAGCCACCGTGCGCGGCTGCGGTGCGCGCGGCCAGAACAGCCGCGACGGCGGGGGGGTCACGAGGCTGCACGTGCCCATCAGACCACGCCGCGCCGGGCGTCGCGCAGCTACATCCGGGCGGGACTTGACGGGATGTCGGAGTCGCAGGTTACTCTGAACAGTATCGAACACATGTTCGATCATGTCCGGTGGCGGAGCGGGGGAAGCGCTCCGCCACCGGGCACCGAGAGACCGGTGATCAGGAGGCCGACGTGTCCGCTGCCGCTCCCACCACCCGCGCTGCCGCATCCGCACCCACCCGTCGGCGGGACGGCTCCGCCATCGCCTTGCTCGAGCAGGCCCGCCGGGGACTGGTCGACGCCGAGTGCGCTGTACAGCCCGCCGACCGTTACGTGACGGCGCATCTGGCAGCATTGCGGGCAGCCGCCGCGGTGCTCGCCGCCCGGGCGCGCCCGGGCGGCCGATCGAGGCCGACCAGCGCCTGGACGCTGCTCCCGGGGGTGGCGCCCGAGCTGGCCGAGTGGGCGGCGTTCTTCGCTGCAGGCTCCGCGACCCGGGTCGCGGCGCAGGCCGGGGTCACCCGCCTGGTGACGGAGCGCGACGCCGACGACCTGGTCCGGCAGGCGGGACAGTTCCTCGTGCTCGTCGATCGGGCAGTCTGCGGGAGCGGTCGATGAGCGCACCGCTGCCACTGATCGACTACGGCCGGATGTTGGACGTGGTGGGCATCGAGGGCGAGCTGCTGCTCGACGCAGCCGGGCGCGCGCTCCCGCATGCCGCCGACAACCAGGTGCCCGGGTGCCCGGGGCTGACGCTGGGCGAGACGGTCCGTCACGTCGGCGCGGTGCACCGGGTCGCCCGGCTGTGGGTGGCGCACGATCGGCGCCCGGAACAGTGGCAGCGGACACCGCCCGACGGCGACCTGGTCTCGTTCGTACGCAGCGGGCTGACGGAGCTGACCGATGAGCTGGTGCGCCACGATCCGGCCACGGCATGCGACACCTGGTGGCCTGCGGACCGCACCCACGGCTTCTGGCGCCGCCGGATGGCCCATGAGACGACCGTGCACCGGGTGGACGTGCAGGCGTCGGCGGGGCTGCCCGTGGACGCCGTCGACGACCCGGTGGCGCTCGACGGAATCGACGAGGTGTTGTTCCTGTGGTTCGGCTACCGGCTCGGTGAGCTGGGGATGGCCTCCCCGCGCCACGGCGCGGTCGCGCTCTCCGGCGGGGGCCGTCACTGGCTTGCGGTGTTCGAACCGGGCCGGTCGACGGCGCGCCGGGTGGACGAGACCGACGCCCGAGCGGCCGACGCGATCGTCAGCGGGGATCCGATGTCGCTGTACCTGTGGATGTGGGGCCGCGCGCCCGACCAGTCGGTGCGGATCTCCGGGGACCCGGAAGCCGCCGCGCAGCTGTGGGCGCTGCTGCGCCCCGCCACCCAGTGATGCGACACGGTGGCTGCTGCCGGCAGGCGTCCTGCCCTGACATGCAGGCACGCGCTGTCACGCCCGCAGTCGCAACCCTTGTGGCGTGGCGCGGAAACCGGCCTCGCGGAGCAACTCGGCCAGCTCCGAACCCAGTGCGGCCTCACCGTCGGCGCGCTGCACCGCCAGCGAGCCCAGCCAGCCCTGCTGCACGGCACCGGCCAGCGCGCCGACAGCGGCGCGCAGCACCTCACGATGCTCGGAAAACGACAGCAGCGACCGCCCACCCCGCTCGACGTAGAGCACCGCGGCACCGTCGACGAGCACGACCAGCGCCCCCGCCTTGCGTCCGGGACGGTGCCGGACGTCTGCCGCGGTCGACGGCCACGGCAGCGCGGCGCCGTAGGGCTGCGCCGGATCGGACGCGGCGAGCACGACGGCCGCGCCGGTGTCATCGGCTGCCGACCCCAGCGCGCGGAGCCGATCGATCGCGCCCGGCACTGCGAACTGCGCCGCGCCGAGGCCCTCCACCACGTAGCCGCGGCGGCAGCGCCCCGATTCCTCCATCGCGCGCAGCACCTTGTACACGCCGGCGAATCCGCCGCTGATCCGCTCGGTGTCCAGCGCGCCACGGGTCAGCACGCCGTGACGCTCCAGCAACGCCTCGGCGCGGGCGTGCGCCCGCCGGGTTGTATCCTGCTCCGGGGCAGGTGCCAGTGACCAGCGCCCGGCGGCGGTGGGCGGGCCGCTGCGGGCGGGTATCGCCGGTCGGCCGGAGCGCATCCGGGCGTAGCGGCCCCGGGGCGCACTACGGCGCGGCTTGTGGGCCGCACCCCGGCCCGACACCAGCGACCGCAGTGGTGCCAGCGAGTCGTTACTGACCAGACCGGCCCACACCAGGTCCCACAGTGCGGTCACCAGTTCGGTGTCGCCGGGAGCGGTCTGGCCCGCAGCCACCAGCGACGCACCCGTGCTGTCGGCGAGCTGGCGAAAGAACAGCGCCCCGCCGTTGCGGCGGGTGGAGTCGGGCACCCAGCCGAGTGCTTCGAGCACCGCGCGGTGCAGCGGGGTGGTGTCGAGCGTGTTGTCGAGATCGGGCAGCAGCGCCTCGGCGACATCGGCCGGGGCCAGCGCGACCCACCCGTCGCCACCCGGCAGCGACCCGCAACCGGTCCAGGTCACCTCGCCGGCGGTGGTGAGCTCGTCGAGCAGCGCGGGGGAGTAGTCGGGCAGCCGGGCCGGCAGCACCAGCGACTCCAGCGCGCTGGCCGGAATGGGCGCGCCGGCCAGCTGTTCGACGACGTTGAGCACGTCGTCGGCGGTTGGCGCGCGGTGCAGTCTGCGTCCGGAGGCGCCGGCAGCGACGCAGCCGTGCCAGGCCGGCAGGAACCGCCCGAGCGCGGGCTGCTCCACCGGCTCGACCTCGGCGCGCAACCGCGCCAGCGATCCACGCCGCAACCGGCGCAGCACCTCCGCGTGGCAGTACTCCGTACCGCCGGTGCCACCGGATTCGAGCGGCCGCAGCTCACCGCGCATCAGCTGCCCAGAGCCGGTCATCCGGTCGAGCACCGAGCTCACCACTGCGACGCCGAGCCCGAAGCGCTCGCCCGCGGCGGTCGCGGTGAAGGGACCGCGGGTGCGGGCGTAGCGCAGCAGCAGATCACCGAGCGGGTCACCGACCGGTTCGGTGAACGCCTCGGGCACCCCCACCGGCAGCGCGGCGCCCAGCGCGTCGCGCACCCGCCCGGCGTCCTCGATCGCCACCCAGCGCCGCCGGCCCGCGATGCGCACCCGGATCACCCGGCGCTGCGCCTCGAGCTCGGTCAGCCACTGCTCGCGCACCCCCCGGGCCCCCGCCTCCTCGGTGCTCAGGTCACCCAGCACGCGCAGTAGATCGGCGGCGCCCTCGACGTCGCGAGCCTGCCGGTCCGGGTCGAGGCGCTGCAGCGTCGCCGCCACCTCGGCGAGCACCTCGGGATCGATGAGCTCGCGGATGGCCTCGGAGCCCAGCAGCTCGGCCAGCAGTGTCGAGTCCAGCGACAGCGCTGCGGCCTTGCGCTCGGCCAGTGGCGTGTCGAGCTCGTAAAGGAACATCCCGACGTAACCGAACAGCAGCGACCGCGCGAACGGTGAGGGCGACGGCGACTCGACCTCGACGACCCGGACCCGTCGCGACGCCACGTCCGACATCAGCTCCCGCAGCCCGGGCAGGTCGTAGACGTCTTGCAGGCACTCCCGCATGGCTTCGAGCACCACGGGGAACTGCTCGTAGCGCGATGCCACCGTGAGCAGCTGCGCGGCACGCTGCCGCTGCTGCCACAGCGGGGTACGGCGGCGCGGGTCACGACGGGGCAGCAGCAGCGCCCGCGCCGCGCACTCCCGGAAGCGCGAGGCGAACAGCGCCGAGCCGCTCACCTCGGCCGTCACCAGCGCTTCGATCTCCTCCGGATCGAGCAGCACGTCCTCGGCGGTGGGCAGCACCTCGGACCCGTCGGCGTCGAGCGCTCCACCTTCGAAGGCGGCAGGTAGCCGCACGACGATGCCGTCGTCGGCCGATGCCACATGCGCGTCGACCCCTCGCCGCTCCCGCAACCGAGCCGCGATCGCCAGCGACCACGGGCCGTTGACCTGCGCTCCGAACGGGGAGTGCACGACCATCCGCCAGTCGCCCAGCTCGTCACGGAACCGCTCGACCAGCACGGTGCGGTCGTCCGGGACGTGCCCGGCGGCCTCGCGCTGCTCACGCAGGTAGCCGAGCAGGTTGTCGGCCGCCCAGGTGTCGAGCCCCGCGGTCTCCGCGCGGTGGCGCGCCGCGCCGGCGTCGGCAGCCGACAGCTCGCGGACGAACGCGCCGAGCGCGCGGCCCAGTTCGAGCGGCCGGCCCGGCGCGTCGCCCTTCCAGAACGGCATCCGGGCCGGCTCGCCGGGTGCGGGAACCGCGAGGACCCGATCGTGGGTGATGTCGACCACCTTCCACGACGTGGAGCCGAGCAGGAACGTGTCGCCCACCCGCGACTCGTAGACCATCTCCTCGTCGAGCTCGCCGATCCGGGAGCCGGGACCGCCGTCATCCGAGCCGGGAGTCAACACGGTGAACAGCCCCCGGTCGGGGATGGTGCCGCCGGAGGTGACGGCAAGGCGCTGCGCACCGGGACGCCCGCGCAGCTCGCCGGTCACCCGGTCCCACACGATGCGCGGGCGCAGCTCGCCGAACTCCTCGGACGGGTAGCGACCGGCGAGCATGTCGAGCACCGCGTGCAGCGCGGAGTCGGGCAACGCGGCGAAGGGCGCCGCGCGGCGGACGAGTGCCGCGAGCTCGTCGACGGTCCACGCCTCGAGGGCGACCATGGCCACCACCTGCTGGGCCAGCACGTCGAGCGGGTTGCGCGGGTAGCGCAGCGACTCGATGGCTCCGGCGGACATCCGCTCGGCGACCACCGCGCACGAGACGAGATCACCGCGGAACTTGGGGAAGACCACGCCGGTGGAGGGCGCGCCGATCTGGTGCCCGGCGCGGCCGATCCGCTGCAGCCCGGAGGCCACCGTCGGCGGTGCCTCGACCTGCACGACCAGGTCCACCGCGCCCATGTCGATGCCCAGCTCCAGCGAGGAGGTGGCCACCACGCACGGCAGCCTGCCCGCCTTGAGCTCCTCCTCGGCCAGGGTGCGCTGCTCACGTGACATCGAGCCGTGGTGCGCCTTGGCGATCACCTCGGGGGCGCCAGCGGCCCGGCCGGCCTGCCCCATGAGCTCGGCCGGTGTCCGCAGCGGCGCAGCGTCCAGCACTTCGACAGCGTCCAGCACTTGCTCCTCGTGCTCGGGTGGCCCTGCGGCGAGCTCGTTGAGCCGGGAGGTCAACCGCTCCGCGAGCCGTCGCGAGTTGGCGAACACGATCGTCGAACGGTGCTGGCGCACCAGATCCAGCACGCGCGACTCCACGGCCGGCCATATCGACGTCCGCCGCGCTGCACCGGCGGCAGAGCCGTCCACCTCCCCGGTCTGCTCCCCGAGCGCCGACATGTCCGCCACCGGCACCTCGACGCTGATCTCGAGGGTCTTCGGTGCCTCGGGTGCCACTACGCGCACCGGCCTGCCACCGGCGAGGAAGGTGCTGACCTCCGCCACGGGGCGGACCGTGGCCGAGAGCCCGATCCGCTGCGCTGGCGCCGCGAGCAGCGCGTCGAGCCGTTCCAGCGACAGCGCGAGGTGCCCACCGCGCTTGGTTCCCGCGACGGCGTGCACCTCGTCGACGATCACCGTCTCGACCCCGCGCAGTGATTCCCGGGCTGCCGATGTGAGCAGCAGGAACAGGGACTCGGGCGTGGTGACCAGCACGTCGGGTGGCGTGCGCGCGAAACTGCGGCGCTGCTCGGACGGGGTGTCGCCGGTGCGCATGCCCACCGTGATGTCGGGCTCCGGCTGCCCTAGCCGGTGACTGGCCTGGCGGATGCCGGTCAACGGTGAGCGCAAGTTGCGTTCGACGTCGACCGCGAGGGCCTTGAGCGGCGAGATGTAGAGCACCCGGCAGCGGTGCGCGGGCTCCGCCGGCGGCCCGGACACGGCGAGCCGGTCCAGCGCCCAGAGGAACGCCGCCAGCGTCTTGCCCGACCCGGTGGGGGCCACGACCAGTGCGTGCCTCCCCTCGGCGGCCGCGGTCCAGGCGCCCTGCTGGGCAGCGGTGGGCGCCTCGAAAGCCCCGCCGAACCACTCCCGGGTGGCAGGGGAGAACAGGTCGAGTGCACGCACCACTCCATCATGGCCTGCAGCACCGACAGGACGCGGCTAGCGGGCTGGAAAACTGACCCCGCCTGGTGTCATGCCGACAGCGCGCGACCTTTGTAGGGTGGCTGGTGGGAGATGATGCCGGTGCGCGAGATGCTGCTCGTGGGCGTGCACGTCGAGCAGGATGCCGACGTGCCCGTGTTGTTGTTGCAGGAATCCGACGGGGATCGGGTGCTGCCGCTGGCGATCGGAGCCGCCGAGGCCAACGCGATCATTCTGGAGCAGCAGGGCCTACGACCAGTCCGTCCGCTGACCCATGACCTGCTCGGTGAGGTGATCGAGGCACTCGGCCGCCGGCTGGAGAAAGTGCTGATCACCGAACTGCGCGAGGGCACCTTCCTCGCCGAGCTGATCTTCGACGGCGATGTGCGGGTCTCGGCGCGCCCCAGCGACTCGGTGGCGCTGGCGCTGCGGGTCGGGGCGGGCATTCACGCCGACGAGCAGGTGCTCGACGAGGCCGGGCAGGTCGTCACGACCGAGCAGGACGAGGTCGCCAAGTTCCGGGAGTTCCTGGATTCGGCGTCCCCGGAGGACTTCCACGGCGAGGACACCTGACAGCAGCGCCGCGCCGCGCTCGACGCTAGCCGGGCGTGGTCGCTGCTGTCACCGCTGCGCTCGACGCAGCGTGGCGCGGCCGTCGGCCAGGATGCTGCGCAGCCGGCCCACCTCGGCCATCCGCCGCTCGGCCAGCCGGTCGGCGGCGACCGAGGGTGGCACGCCGTCGCGCTGCGCCACCGCGAAGATCTCCAGCGTGGTGTCGAAGATCCCCGCGGCCTTGGCCCGCGCCCGTTCGAAGTCGAAACCACCGATCTCGTCGGCGACCTGCACGACACCGCCGGAGTTCACCACGTAGTCCGGTGCGTAGAGGATGCCGCGCTCCTCGAGCATCTTCTCGACGCCCGGATGGTCGAGTTGGTTGTTGGCGCCGCCACACACGACACTCGCCCGCAACGCGGCCACGGTGGTGTCGTCCAGCGCGCCGCCGAGTGCGCACGGGGCGTAGATGTCGAGCGGCTCGCGCACCAGCGCCTCGGTCCCCGCCACGACGCCGACCTCGGGATGGGCGGCGCGGATCCGCTCGAGCGCCTGCTCGTCCACGTCGGCGACGACGACCTCGGCGCCGTCGCCGCGCAGGTGTGCTGTGAGGTGGCGGCCGACCTTGCCGACCCCTGCGATACCCACCCGGCGGCCGGCGAGCGTGCCGGCACCCCAGACGTGGGCTGCTGCGGCCCGCATGCCCTGGAAGACGCCGTAGGCGGTGAGCACCGAGGAGTCACCGGCCCCGCCGTGCGCCGGCGAGCGCCCGGTCACGAACTCGCACTCCCGGGCGATGACGTCCATGTCCTCGACATATGTGCCGACATCGCAGGCCGTGACGTAACGGCCGCTCAACGACTGCACGAACCGGCCGTAGGCGCGCAGCAGCGCCTCGGTCTTGTCCCGCCTGGGATCGCCGAGGATGACGGCCTTGCCCCCACCGTGGTCCAGCCTCGCCAGGGCGTTCTTGTAGGACATCGCCCGGGACAGGTTGAGCACGTCGGCGAGCGCATCGTCCTCGCTGTCGTAGGGGTGAAACCGGGTGCCGCCGAGTGCGGGACCCAGCGCGGTGGAGTGGATCGCGATGATCGCGCGCAGCCCGGAGGGCTCGTCACGGCAGAACACGACCTGCTCGTGGCCGGTGGGGCGGCTGTCGCCGGCTTCCTGCTGCGGGGGGCCGTGTGGCTCGAGCCCGAAGACGTTCGTCACGGTGGTGACTCCCTCTCAAGACCTGCTCGCTCGAAACTGTCGATCCGCGTACGGGTGGCGCGGGTTCGAGTCCGAGGGTATGCCGTGACAGTGTCCGACGGAGCGGAGCCTGACGGAGCGGGTCCCGTGTCGCAGCGTCGTCCGGCGGGGAATGGCACCATCACCCTCGTCAGGTCATCGGGTCGCAACGGGGAAGGCGGGCATGCGCGTCAGCGGAGTCGGACATGCCGGGCTGTTCATCGAGACGCACGCGGGCAACGTGCTGTGCGACCCGTGGGCCACGCCGGCCTTCTTCGGCTCGTGGTTCCCGTTCCCCGACAACAGCGACCTCGACTGGGACGCCCTCGGACAGTGCGACTACCTCTACGTCTCGCACCTGCACCGGGACCACTTCGATGCCGAGCTGCTGGCGCGCCACGTCCGCAAGGACGCCACTGTGCTGCTGCCCGACTACCCGACCGACGAGCTGGAGCGCGAGCTCGCCGACCTCGGGTTCCGCCGCTTCCTGCGTACCGAGAGCGGCGTGCCGATCGAGCGTGACGGGCTGCGCATCATGGTCACGTCGCTGACCGGCCCGAGCGACGGCCCGATCGGTGACTCCGCGCTGTCGCTGGACGACGGCCGCACCGTGCTGCTCAACCAGAACGACGCGCACCCGCTCGACGTCGAGGCGCTGCGCGAGTTCGGGGACGTGCACGCCTATTTCACGCAGTTCTCCGGGGCGATCTGGTGGCCGATGGTCTATGACCTGCCGCCCGGGGCGCGCAAGGAGTTCGCCCGCCGCAAGCGGGCGGGGCAGTCGGAGCGGGCGCTGCGCTACATCGACGGCGTCGGGGCTACGCACGTGTTCCCGACGGCGGGCCCGCCGTGCTTCCTGGACGAGGAGCTGTTCGACCTCAACGGCACCGGCGTCGACGGCGACAGCATCTTCACCGACCAGGTCGAGTTCCTCGACGAGCTGCGCGTGGCGCGCCCGGGCGTCGCCGGGCACCTGTTGCTGCCGGGGTCGGTGGCCGAGCTGGACGGCCCGCACTGTGAAGTGACGCACCGGCACTCCGACTCCGAGATCCGCCACATCTTCGACGAGAAGACCGCCTACCTGCGCGAGTACCAGGCCCGGGCCCAGCCCGCCCTCGACGCCGAGCGGCGCAGCCGGGCCGTGGTGCCGGCCGACCTGCTCGAGCAGCTCGAGGCGTGGTGGGAGCCGCTGCTCAAGCGGGCCGACAACATCTGCAACGGGGTGGGCGGGCCCGTCCGGCTCGATGTGGGGGAGCGGTCGATCGTGGTCGACTTCCCGGGCCGCGAGGTCCGCGAGTACGGCGGCGAATCCTGCCGCTACCGGCTGTCGACCTCGGCCGATCTGATCGCGACCTGCCTGGCCCGGCGCGAGATCGACTGGTCGAACAGCCTGTTCCTGTCGCTGCGTTTCCGCGCGAGCCGGGTGGGTCAGTACAACGAGTTCGTCTACATCTTCTTCAAGTGCCTGTCCGAGGAGCGCATCGACTACGTCGAGAACTGGTACGACGAGTGCAACGACGACGGCGCGGACATCGAGCTCGACGGCTGGCAGGTGCAGCGCCGCTGCCCGCACCTGCGGGCCGACCTGTCCCGGTTCGGCAGCATCTCCGGCGGTGTGCTCACGTGTGCGCTGCACGGCTGGCGCTTCGACCTGGAATCCGGGCGGTGCTTGACCGCAGCCGGGCACGAGATCCGGGCGGCGCCGCTGGACCCGGTCCGGCGGCTGTAGCAGTCACGCTGGCGCTCACCGGCCGCGCTGCTGCCACCACCACCGGATCAGCACGGCGAGCACGGCGAGCAGCCCGAACAGAATGGCGAGTTGCCCGGTGGTGGAGGACAGCCCGGTGGGGTCGGCCTGGGCCAGCATCTGCGTACCGTAGCGCGAGTGCCCCACTGGTGTCCGTGAACTGGACGCTACGGGGGTTCGTGACCTCGGCGACCCCGCTCGCGTCGAACTCACGGACGTCGCGGGGCATGCTGTGGCGTCGCCTAGCCTGGGGTCGTGCGGTTCACCCATTTCTGGCAGCGGATGGACGAGGAGTTCGGTCCGATCCGGGCCGCGGCGCTGGCCAAGGACCACGTCTTCGCCGAGCTCGGCGGGCGGACCGTGGACGATGCGCTGGAGGCCGGTCTGGACACCAAACGCGTCTGGTCGGTGGTCTGCACCGCCTTCGACGTCCCGCCCGATCGGCGCTGACCCTCCTGGGCGTGTCTGCCGGTTCCGGACGGTGTGTCTGCCGTTCGGCGCCGCCGGTGACCGCCGGGCGGCGGGCGGCGCGGCAGGGTAGCGCATCGGCGTGTCGCTTTCCCCTCGAACAGACGTTCGCCTAACATCTTGTCCACATTGGGGCCGGTGTCCACAGCTCCGGCGCGTGCGACCGCACACTGTCGGCTGCTGCGCCTAGCGTCGGCACCGACCCCAGGGCAAGAACCAGACCAGCGAGGGTGGAGCGCCAGATGGCACAAGCACCGGATCGGGAGAAGGCGCTCGAGCTCGCCTTGGCCCAGATCGACAAGCAGTACGGCAAGGGCTCGGTGATGCGCCTCGGGGGGGAGGGCCGCGCGCCGATCGAGGTCATCCCCACCGGCTCCATCGCGCTGGACGTGGCGTTGGGTATCGGCGGCCTGCCCCGCGGCAGGGTCGTGGAGATCTACGGACCGGAGTCCTCCGGAAAGACCAGCTTGGCGTTGCACGCGGTAGCCAATGCTCAACGTGCCGGCGGGATCGCGGCATTCATCGACGCTGAGCACGCCTTGGACCCGGAGTACGCCAAGTCGATCGGCGTGGACACCGATGCACTGCTGGTCTCTCAGCCCGACACCGGGGAGCAGGCCCTGGAGATCGCGGACATGCTCATCCGCTCCGGCGCGCTCGACATCGTCGTGATCGACTCGGTGGCCGCGCTGGTGCCCCGCGCCGAGATCGAGGGCGAGATGGGCGACTCGCACGTCGGCCTGCAGGCTCGGCTGATGAGCCAGGCATTGCGCAAGATCGCGGGTGCGCTGAGCAACTCGGGCACCACGGCGATCTTCATCAACCAGCTCAGGGAGAAGGTCGGGGTGTTCTTCGGCAGCCCCGAGACCACCACCGGAGGCAAGGCGTTGAAGTTCTACGCCTCGGTACGGCTGGACATCCGCCGCATCGAGACGCTCAAGGACGGCGCCGACGCGGTCGGCAACCGGACCCGGGTCAAGGTCGCCAAGAACAAGTGCGTGGCTGCCGGAACCGGGGTGTTCGACCCCACGACGGGTACCACGCACCTGATCGAGGACATCGTCGACGGTCGTCTCCCGGTCCATGTGGTCGCGACTGACAAGGCAGGCATGCTGCACATCCGCCCGGTGACCGCGTGGTTCGATCAAGGCGAGCAGGACGTCATGGGTCTGCGGCTACGGGGCGGTACCGAGCTGTGGGTCACACCTGACCACAAGATCCTCACCGAGGGAGGCTGGCGCCCTGCCGGGCAGCTGGCGGCTGGCGATCGAGTGGCAAGACCCCGGAAGTTCTCCGGGTTCGGGGACGCCGAACCGATGCCAGCCGAACACGCCCGACTGCTGGGCTATCTCATCGGTGACGGCTACGTTGGCGGCAAGACGCCGGTCACCTTCATCAACGTTGTCGATGTCCTTCAAGAAGACGCCGCGTCGATCGCACGGACACTCGGATGTGACGCGAAGCGGCGTTCCGGCGGAATCGAGGTCGCGTTCTCGCATCGCCCGGGCGAGCGCAACGGTGTCCTCGAGCTGTGCCGGCAATCTGGTATCTGGGGGAAGCTGGCGCCCGAGAAACAGGTGCCGTCGTCGTTCTTCGCGCCCGACATCTCTTCCGAGGTCGTAGCCAACCTGCTCTTCGGCCTCTTCGAGTCCGACGGCTTGGTCAGTCGTGAGCAGACCGGCGGTATTCGGGTCGGCTACACCACGACATCTCTCCAGCTGGCCCAGCAATTGCACTGGTTGCTGAAGCGGTGGGGAATCGGAAGCTCGGTGAGCCGTCGCGACCCGAGCGCGCAGCGAAGCAGTGTGATCCGTGGCCGTCGTGTCAGCGGCAAGCTGCCTTGCTGGGAGGTGCGGATCTCCGGGGTCGACAACGTCGGCGTGTTCGCCGATGTCGTCCCGATGTGGGGTCCGCGGGGCTCGGTCCTCACCAGCGAGCTCGCTGCGCTCGACGGGCGACACCGGGGATCTCAGCGGGTCTACTTGTCAACCGAAATGATCGAGCCGGTGCTGAGCCACCTCGCCGGTCGTGGCGTCACCGCTGAGCTGGCGGCTCAGTTGGTGGGCGAGCGGGCAGGTGATCCGCGAGGCGGGATGAAGCAAGTACTCGGTGCGAGCCGGCTGCGCCGGGACCGCCTGGCTGTCCTCGCTGACGCTCTCGACGACCCCTTCCTTCAGGGAATCGTGGCCGAGGAGCTCAGCTACTCACGAGTCGTAGCTGTCCTGCCCACCCAGCGGTGCCGTACGTTCGACATCGAGGTGGACGAGCTGCACAACTTCGTCGCGGACGACGTCGTCGTACACAACTGCGCTCCACCTTTCAAGCAAGCAGAGTTCGACATTTTGTACAGTAAGGGAATCAGTGCGGAAGGGTCGTTGATCGACCTAGGGGTCGAGCAGGGGATCGTCCGCAAGTCCGGCGCCTGGTACACCTACGAGGGCGACCAGCTCGGGCAGGGCAAGGAGAACGCACGCAAGTTCCTGGGTGACAACCCCGACATCGCCGCGCAGGTCGAGAAGCGGATCAAGGACAAGCTCGGCATCGGAGCCAAGCTCGACGACGATGACGGGACGGTCCCGGCACCGGTCGACTTCTGATGCCACCCAGCGGAGGACGTCGCCGAACCGGCCCTGGCGGCAAGGCCGAGCAGGCCGAACGATCCGACAGCGACCCGGCGGCAGCGGCCCGGGACATCTGTCTGCGGCTGCTGACCGGGAGCTCACGCAGCCGCGCGGAACTCGCCGAGGCGTTGCGGCACAAGGGCATCCCGGCGGACGTGACCGAGGCGGTGCTGGACCGCTACGCCGAGGTCGGCCTGGTTGACGACGCGACGGTCGCCGAGGCTGCGGTGCGCTCCGGTCACGTGCACCGCGGCCTTGGGCGACGCGCGCTGCGAGCGGAGCTGCGCCGCAAGGGCGTCGATGACGACGTCGCGCAGCAGGCGATCGCGGCGGTCGGCCCGGAGGACGAGGAGCAGCGTGCCCGCGAGCTGGTCCGGCGCAAGCTGCGCACCGCATCCGTCCGTGACGAGATCACGCTGGTGCGCCGGCTCGCTGGGATGCTGGCCCGCAAGGGATACCCGGAGGGTGTGGCGTTACGCGTGGTCCGCGAGGAGCTCGAGGTCGACGGGCAGGAGTGGCCCGACCACCACGACGGATGAGGGTGTGACACGCGTCTCGATGAGAGCAACGAGACATCTCTGTCGAGCACATAGCACAGCGCACGGGGTTTACCTTGTCTTTGTGAATCGGCTGTCTCTGCAGCGCCCCGACGAGCCCGGCCGTCGGGAGGGGCGGATGATGTCGGGGCGCCGGCCCGCACCACAGACAGCAGCTGCCCACACGTCCACCGTGGCCCGCGCCACCGACCCGGATTGACGTCATGACCACGACCTCTCCCGCCCCGAGCACCGGCGTCGACGCGCCCGGACGAGTCGTGACCCGGGTCCGAACGTTGCGCACCGACCGGTGGTGGCTCCCGCCGTTGCTGACCTTCCTGGGCCTGACTGCGTTCCTGGTCTACGGCCTCGTCCGCACGGCCATGCAGAACTACTACTGGGTGGCCGAGCACCACTTTCTGACGCCGTTCTACTCGCCGTGCATGACCATGTCGTGCCTCCCGGAAGCGGCGCACTTCGGACGCCCGTTCCCGGAGTTCCCGGCGCTCGTCCCCTACGCGATCATCGGCCTGCCGTTCCTGCTGCTGTTCCGGCTGACTTGCTACTACTACCGCAAGGCCTACTACCGGTCGTTCTGGCTCTCCCCGCCGGCCTGCGCGGTCACCGAGCCGCACCGCGGTTACAGCGGCGAGACCCGTTTTCCGCTGATCATGCAGAACGTGCACCGGTACTTCTTCTACGCGGTGGTGGTCGTCACGGCGATCAACACCTACGACGCGATCCTGGCCTTCAGCGGAGAGAACGGCTTCGGGATCGGTCTCGGCAACCTGATCCTGGTGGTCAACGTGCTCCTGCTGTGGGGCTACACGCTGTCATGTCACTCCTGCCGCCACGCGGTGGGTGGCCGGCTCAAGCACTTCTCGAAGCACCCGGTGCGCTACCGGTTGTGGACGTGGGTGACGAAGCTGAACACCCGCCACATGGAGTTCGCGTGGATCACGCTTGGGACGCTGATCCTGACCGACGCCTACATCGCGTTGCTGTCCGCGGGTGTCATCTCCGACCTGCGCATTGTCAACTGACGAGGACCGAGGACGATGACCGAGATCGAGCGACACGGCTACGACGTCGTGGTGATCGGCGCCGGCGGCGCGGGCCTGCGCGCGGCGATCGAGGCCCGCGAGCTGGGCAAGCGAACCGCGATCATCAGCAAGTCGCTGTTCGGCAAGGCGCACACCGTGATGGCAGAGGGCGGCATCGCGGCGTCGATGGGCAACATCAACTCCCGCGACAACTGGCAGGTGCACTTCCGCGACACGATGCGCGGGGGCAAGTTCCTCAACAACTGGCGGATGGCCGAACTGCACGCCCGGGAGGCGCCGCAGCGGGTCTGGGAGCTCGAGACCTATGGCGCGCTGTTCGACCGTACCGAGGAAGGCAAGATCAGCCAGCGCAACTTCGGCGGTCACGAGTACCCGCGGCTGGCGCACGTCGGTGATCGCACCGGTCTGGAGCTCATCCGTACCCTGCAGCAGAAGATCGTGTCGCTGCAGCAGGAGGACTACGCGCAGTACGGTGACTACGAGGCGAATCTGAAGGTCTACGCCGAATGCACCGTCACCGAAATCCTCCGCGACGGCGGCGCGATCGCAGGTGCGTTCGCCTACTGGCGCGAGACCGGGCGGTTCGTGGTGTTCGAGACACCCACCGTGGTGCTGGCGACCGGCGGCATCGGCAAGTCGTTCAAGGTCACCAGCAACTCCTGGGAGTACACCGGTGACGGGCACGCGCTGGCGCTGCGCACCGGTGCGTCGCTGATCAACATGGAGTTCGTGCAGTTCCACCCCACCGGGATGGTGTGGCCGCCCAGCGTCAAGGGGATCCTGGTGACCGAGTCGGTGCGCGGCGACGGTGGAGTGCTGCGCAACTCCGAGGGCAAGCGGTTCATGTTCGACTACATCCCCGAGGTGTTCACGTCGCAGTACGCCGACAGCGAGGACGAGGCCGACCGCTGGTACGAGGATGCGGACAACAACCGCCGGCCACCGGAGTTGCTGCCCCGTGACGAGGTGGCCCGCGCGATCAACTCGGAGGTCAAGGCCGATCGCGGTTCGCCGCACGGTGGGGTCTTCCTGGACGTGTCGGACCGGATGCCTGCCGAGGTCATCACCAAGCGGCTGCCGTCGATGTATCACCAGTTCATGGAGCTCGCCGACGTCGACATCACGGTCGGGCCGATGGAGGTCGGCCCGACCTGCCACTACGTCATGGGCGGCGTGCAGGTCGACCCCGACACCGCGGCCTCGTCGGTGCCCGGGCTGTTCGCGGCCGGCGAGGTGGCCGGTGGGATGCACGGGTCGAACCGGTTGGGCGGCAACTCGCTGTCCGACCTGCTGGTGTTCGGCCGCCGGGCGGGCACCGGCGTGGCGTCGTACGTGGACTCGCTCACTGCCCGGCCGGCGATCAACGGGCACGACGTGGAGTCGGCCGCGGCCGCCGCGGTCAACCCGTTCGGCGACGGCACCGAGAGTGCCCGGGAGAACCCCTACACGGTGCAGCAGGACCTGCAGCAGACCATGAACGACCTCGTCGGCATCATCCGCAAGGCCGACGAGATGGAGCTGGCGCTCAAGAAGCTCGACGAGCTGCGCAGCCGCGCCGACACCGTCGTCGTCGAGGGGCACCGGCAGTTCAACCCTGGCTGGCACCTCGCGCTGGACCTGCGCAACATGCTCGCGGTCAGCGAGTGCGTGACGAAGGCGGCGTTGCAGCGCACCGAGAGCCGTGGCGGCCACACCCGCGACGACTTCCCCGCGATGGATCCCCACTGGCGGCAGGTGGTGCTGGTCTGCACGGCAGGGTCCGACGGCGTCGAGGTCGCCTGCGAACAGCAACCGGCGATGCGCGACGACCTGCTGGAGCTGTTCGAGCGCACCGAACTGGAGAAGTACTACACCGACGTCGAGCTCCCAGAGGAGAGCCTCTGATGGCTTACCAGCAACACTTCCGGGTCTGGCGGGGCGACGCCGAGGGCGGCGAGCTCGCCGACTTCGACGCCGAGGTCAACGAGGGCGAGGTGGTGCTCGACATCATCCACCGGTTGCAGGCCACCCAGGCACCCGACCTGGCGGTGCGGTGGAACTGCAAGGCCGGCAAGTGCGGCTCGTGCAGCGCGGAGGTCAACGGACGGCCCCGGCTGCTGTGCATGACGAGGATGTCGACGCTGGATCCGGACGAGACAGTCGTGGTGACACCGATGAAGACCTTCCCGGTGATCCGGGACCTGGTCTGCGATGTCTCGTACAACTACACCAAGGCACGCGAGGTGCCCGCATTCGTCCCGCCCAAGGAGCTGCAGCCCGGCGAGTACCGCATGCAGCAGGTCGACGTGGAGCGCTCACAGGAGTTCCGCAAGTGCATCGAGTGCTTCCTGTGCCAGGACACCTGCCATGTCATCCGTGACCACGAGGAGAACAAGGAGTCCTTCTCGGGGCCTCGCTACCTGATGCGGGTCGCCGAGCTGGACATGCACCCGCTGGATGCGGCCGCCGAACAGGGCGTCGATCGCAAGGCGGGCGCGCAGGACGATCACGGCCTGGGGATGTGCAACATCACGAAGTGCTGCACCGAGGTGTGCCCGGAGCACATCAAGATCACCGACAACGCGCTGATCCCCATGAAGGAGCGGGTGGCCGATCGCCGGTTCGACCCGTTCTTCCCGATCGCGAAGCTGTTCGGCCGCCGCTGGGCCAGCTGACCTGGGCTAGCTGATCCGGGCTCACCCGTTCAGCGGGGGCGGTTCGGGTACGGGCGTGCCGAGGTGCTCGGCATACAACCGCGCCCAGGTGCCGTCCTCGACGGCCGTTCGCAGCACCTCGCGCACCCGGCGCGCCAGTACGTCGTCGCCGGGAGCCAGCCCGATGCCGTAGCGGGTCTCACCCAGCGGCGCCCCGGACAGCTGCAGCTCCGGGTCGTCGGCGAGCACGCCGGCCAGCAGCACCTCGTCGCCCGCGAGCGCGTCGACACGGTTGCCGAGCAGCGCGGCACAGGTGTCGAGACTGCCGCGGGTGACCAGTCGCTCGCCCAGCCGGGGAGCCAGCGACAGCGCGGTCGGGGAATCCTCGACCGCGCACACCGTCCCGTCTCGCAGCGGGTCGAGCTCTCCGGCACGCCCGGCAGGGACCGCGAGTCGTTGCGGGCTGCGCAGGTACGGCCCGGCGAAGGCGACGTCGGCACTGCGCTGCTCGGTGATCGCGTAACCGCCCAGCACCAGATCGGCCTCACCGGTGGCGAGTACGGATTCCCGGTACCCGCCCGGCAGTGTCTTGAACGCGGTGTCCGCCGGGTCGACGCCGAGCTCGCGGGCGACCAGGCCGGCCAGCGCGATGTCGAACCCGGAGTACGCCCGCGTCTGCGGGTCACGCTCGACCAGGCCTGGCACGCGCTGCACCCCGACGATGAGCCGGTCGCGCCGGGTGATGCGGTCGATGTTCTCCGAGCCGCTGCTTGCCGTCGTGCTGGGGGTGACGCTGTCGAAGGTGTTACCGGGGACGGGTTCCGGCTCGTCGCCGAACAGGGCGGTGATGCCGTCGATGGTGCGGTCGAGCAGCACGAGCCCGGCCACGACCACGACCAGGAGCACCAGCAGGGCACAGCCGATCCGCCGGACGGTGAGCACGCCCCGGCGGCGCAACCCGCGCAGCGTCCGCCAGAGCCGGGCGCCCGGCACCGGACGCTGCTCGGCCGGTAGGTCGGGCCAGTGCTGGCGGGCGGGGGGCTCAGCCATGGACGCCACCCACCGCGGTCACGACACGTACCTGCACCGCCAGCACTCTAGCCGGGCTCATCCACCGGTCGTGCTCGTCCCGGCCAGCGGCTGCCCCGTGTCGAGGGTCCCGGCCCCCGGGCGTGGTCCGACCGTGCCGGCCCGAGACAGCCGTCGCTCCACGTAGACCGCGAGCCTGCTGAGCAGGTAGTTGATCACGATGAAGATGACCGCGAGCGCGAAGAACAACTGGAGCGGGTTGTCGAGCTCCTCGATCGCGAGACGGACGAACCGTACCGACTCCGGGTACAGGATGATGAAGCCGAGCGAGGTGTCCTTGAAGATCACCACCAGCTGGCTGATCAGTGCCGGCAGCATCACCCGGAACGCCTGCGGGAGCTGGACGAGCCGCAGCGACTGCCCGCGGGTGAGCCCGATTGCCGCGCCCGCCTCGGCCTGGCCCCGCGGCAGCGAGGCGACCCCGGACCGCACGATCTCCGCGATGATCACGCAGTTGTACGCGGTGAGGCCGATGACGAGGTACCACAGCTTCGGCAGTTCGATGCCGACCTCGGGCAGCACGCGGTATGCGAAGAAGATCGCGATGACCACCGGGAGTCCGCGGAAGAGCTCGATGACGCTGACGACGGCCCACCGGTACCACCGTGCGCTGGTGATCCTGGTGAGCGCTAGCGCCGTGCCGATGGTCAGGGACAGCGTCATCGCCAGCACGGCGGCGACGATGTTGTTCCACAGTGCCACGCCCAGCCCGGTCCACAGCGCAGCGAACTTCGGGTAGTACAGGTTGACCAGCGGGCCCCACCTCTCGCCGCTGAACTGGCCCTCCTCGCCGAGGCGCACCAGGACGAGCGCGAGGACACCCAGCAAGAGTACGCCGGCGACCACCGAGCCGATCATCACCCGGCGCCGGGTGCGGGGTCCGGGGTTGTCGTAGAGAACGGGGTTGCTCACCGGGCCACCGCCACCCTGCGTTCGAGCACGCCGAGGAGGATCCCTCCGGGGATCGTGATGAGCAGGTAGCCGGCCGCCACGCCCAGCAGCACCGGGATGATCGGCAACCCGCGGGCCGACACCAGCGTCCCGTAGGTGCTGAACAGGTCACCACCCACCCCGACCGCGCCGACGATGGCGGAGTTCTTGATCATGGCGATGATGACGCTGCCCAGCGGAGGAACGACGGTCCGCATCGCCTGGGGAAGCACCACGGTCCCGAGCGACTGGATGAAGGTGAGCCCGACCGCCCTGGCCGCTTCGGCTTGACCGGCGGAGACCGAGTTGATTCCGCTGCGCACGGCCTCGCAGGCGAAGGCCGACGTGTACAGCACCAGGCCGATGATGCCGAACCAGAAGAACGGGGCATTGATGCCGATCTCCGGCAGACCGAACGCGCAGAAGAACAGCACGATGGTCAGCGGGCAGTTGCGGAACACGGTGACCCACGCCGAGCCCACCCGCTGCAGCGGGGGAAGGGGCGACACCCGGCAGGCCGCGATCAGTGTGCCGAGCAGCAACGAGCCGGTGGCCCCGTACAGGCAGATCTCCAGGGTCACGAGGAACGCGTCGGCGAACAGTCCGATGTTGTCGGTGACGGGTTCGAAGTAGTCGATCAGGCCGAGCACGAGTCCTCCCGGTACCGGCGCGGTTCGGGGGCACCGCCCGGTGACGATGCCCCCGACCGCACGTCAGGCTCAGCTGCAGGGGTCGAGCCCGGGTAGTTCGGGAACCTCCTCTGCCACCGGGCCCGCGGTCGCCTCCCAGGCGGCGTCGTAGGCGCCCGACTCGGCGGCCTGGCGCAGCTGCTCGTTGATGAACTCACAGAAAGCGACGTCACCCTTGGTGATCCCGACGCCGTATGGCTCCTCGGTGAACTGCTCGCCGACGAGCTTGAACGCGCCGTCGCTCTCCGAGATGAAGCCCAGCAGGATGACGTTGTCCGTGGTCACCACGTCGACCTGGCCGTTGTCGAGCGAGTCCCGGCACTGCGAGTAGGTGTCGAACAGCACGAGCTGGTCCTCATCGATGTACTCGCGGATGTTCTCCGACGGGGTCGAGCCGGTGGCGCTGCAAACCTTGGCGTCGCTGCCGCGCAGGTCGTCGGGGCCGGTGATCTCCTGGTTGTCCGAGCGCACCATCAGGGTCTGTCCGGCCTGGTAGTACGGCCCGGCGAAGGAGACCCGCTCGGCGCGCTCGTCGTTGATCGTGTAGGTCGCGACGACCAGGTCCACCTCGTCGCGCTCGATGAGCGACTCCCGCTGTGCCGACGGCGCCTCCACCCAGTCGATGTCCTCGGGGGCGATGCCGAGGCCGCCCGCGATGATCCGGGCGATCTCGGTGTCGAAACCCGTGAGCTCCCCCTCGAGGGTCCGCAGCCCGAACAGCGGCTGGTCGAACTTGGTCCCGATGGTGATCGTGCCCGCCTCGTTGAGCTCGGCCATCGTCGTGCCCGGTTCGAACTGCGCGTCCTGCTCGACCGACGGTGCTGGCGCCTGATCGCCACCGCCGTCGCCGATGGATTCCTGCTCCCCGCACGCGGTGGCGACCAGCCCGAATGCGGCCACCGCGATGCCGGTACGCAGCACTGGGTTCCAGCGCATGGCTTCTCCTTACTCCAACCCGGTTGGGAATCTTGTTGAGGTGTTGACCCGGGGCGCAGTCGGTGCGACCGCCGAGCCGGCTGGACGGGACGATCAGTGCGCAAGGATCTTGCCGAGGAAGTCCTTCGCGCGATCCGAGCGCGGTGTGGTGAAGAAAGTCTGGGGTGCCGCGTCCTCGATGATCTCGCCGTCGGACATGAACACGACCCGATGCGCGGCCCGGCGCGCGAAGCCCATCTCGTGGGTGATGACCAGCATTGTCATGCCCTCCTCGGCGAGACCGACCATGACCTCGAGCACCTCGCTGATCATCTCGGGGTCCAGCGCCGACGTCGGCTCGTCGAACAGCATCACCTTGGGCCGCATCGCCAGGGCGCGCGCGATGGCGGCCCGCTGCTGCTGGCCGCCCGACAGCTGCGCCGGGTACTTGCCGGCCTGGTCGGTGATCCCCACCCGGTCGAGCAGGGTCATCGCGGCGTCGCGGGCCTGCTGCTTGCCCATCCGGCGCACCTTGACCGGACCGAGCATCACGTTCTCCGCGATGGTCTTGTGCGCGAAGAGGTTGAACTGCTGGAAGACCATTCCCACGTCGGCGCGAAGCTTGGCCAGCGCGCGCCCCTCGGCGGGCAGCGGCGTGCCGTCGACCTCGATCGTGCCGCCGTCGATCGGCTCGAGCCGGTTGATCGCGCGACACAACGTCGACTTGCCGGAGCCGGAGGGCCCGAGCACCACCACGACCTGGCCACGGTCGACCTCGAGGTCGATGTCGCGGAGCACGTGCAGCGACCCGAAGTGCTTGTTCACCCCGGCCATTCTGATCATCGGCGGCGTGGTTGCCGTCATGTGTCCTCCGTGCTGCTACGACGCCACGAACGGTGCCAAGGAATCCCTACCTCACCTGGGGTGATCGGTGGCCGGATTCGGGTTGCAACTCTGTCACGAATCGGGCAGTAGCGGGCCACGCTGACGCTCACCGCGGCGCGGTTGGTCACATCCGACGTGGCTCCGTTGCCCACCCGGGCGCGACACGCCGACGATCACCAAGCTGTAAGTTGGGTCAACGCTGAGGTCCGCGCGCCGGCTGGATCTGCTCCAGGCCAGCCACGCCCTGTCAGTCGATCTTGAAGCGGCCGTGCAGGTAGACCAGACCCGGGTCGCCCTCGGTGGGAACCCGAGGATGCTGAAGCAGCCGACCATCCCGGGATGTGCGCCCACGTCCTTTCGCAGTACCCGGATGGTGGCCTCTGGCCGGGCTGCGCGCGTGGGCGGGGCGCCTGCAGGTAGTAGGGCCAGCGCCAGACGACCACCAACTCCCGCGCTAGTTGCGATCCTCGGTCACGTTCGGTACTTCGCGCTGCTCCGGTCGGGTAGTCCGGCTGCTCCGACAAGGTTGGGGTGATCGACACCCGAACGGTTGGTCCGTAGCGTTCGTGGCCGAGCTGCCAGGTGGAGGTGAAGAGATGACCGTGCTAATCGATCTGAAGGACCAGGAGCTCGCGGCGCGCGGCTGCGGAAACTGCACTGGCTCGCACTCGGACAATAAGATCCGGGCCAAGGTCGAGGACGACGTCACCAGTGGCGAGACCGACGATGCGGCTCCGACGCATGAGCCTTAAGGCATCGTTCTACAACCACTACACGTCAACAGATGATCCAGCCCGCACCGTGTTGTTCAACAAGTTCTGGGGCAGCGTCGCGCTCGTGGATCACGAGGTCGCTTGGCACATCGCCGAGAATGACATGGCGGCGCTGGACGCGGAGATGGTAGCGGAGCTGGAAGGTAGCGGCTTCCTGGTGCCTACCGACCTGGACGAGACGGCGGCCGCCGAGCAGCGGTACCTAGAGCGCAAGGCCGCCAATTCGCTGCTGGCGATCACCGTTGAGCTGACCCAGGAATGCAACTTGGCCTGCCCTTTCTGCTACCAGAATTCGTACCGGGGTACGGGTGCGATCACCGAGCAGGCCATCGACCGCATCCAACACTACGTGGAGACGGTTATTACCGAGGGACGGCGGCCGATCAGCGAGATCGCGTTGCGGTTCATCGGTGGTGAGCCACTGATGCAGAAGGACAAGATCCTCACCGCGATCTCCGGTATGCGCGACCTCGCGGCGCGCCTGGGCGTCGGCCTTAACACTCAGGTGGACACCAACGGACTGCTGCTCGACGAGATGGTCGTGCGGGAGATGGACGCCACCTCGATCACGATCACCAACAAGGCCGACCACGACAAGGTACGTATCCGCCACAACGGCGCGGGTAGCTACGAGCAGATCCTCGGCCGCATCAAACGCCACACAGAGCACTACAACACCTATGAGACGGTGCTGGCCGTGCGATACAACGTGAACGCGTTCAACGCCAGGTACGTGCCCGAGGTGTATCGGATGGTCAAGAGCCTGGGGCTCAAGTACACCCAGTTCGATCTGTTCAACACCGTCAACTACGACTACAACGTGATGATCCCGACGCTGAGCGGGGAGCAGTTCAAGCGCCTCTACCTTGATTTGATCAAGCTCAAGGTCGAGTATGGCGAGACCGTCACAGACTTTCCCAGACCCACGTTCTCGCCGTGCAGCGCCTACACACCCTACAACCTCAAGGTCACCGCCGACGGCCGGTTGGCGTTGTGCGACGCCATGACGAACCCGAGGGCATCCACCGATGACCTGCTCGGCGACGTCGGTCGCCTACGGGAGATCTTCTCCGACATCGACGGCCACAACCCGTTCCAGGACCACCAGTGCGGTAACTGCTCCAACGTCGGTATCTGCGGCGGCAAGCTCTACTGCAAGGAAGACCCGTGCGACTTCCTGCCGTTCGATATGGACGAGTACCTGCGCTTCTTCGCCGAGACATACCCCGCGGTGCCGCAGCGGTTCGACCTGGGATCGTCGGTCGGCTGACTCGCTACCAGCCGTTCTTGTGGGCGCGCGCCTCATACAGCAGGACCGAGGCCGAGACCGACACGTTGAGACTGTCGGCGTATCCCAGCATCGGCATTCCGGCGCGGGTGAAGCCGTGTTGATACCAGGGTTTGGTGATGCCGTAGCGCTCGCTTCCCACGACCAGCGCGGTGCGACCGGTGTAGTCAAGGGTGCGGTAGTTCACGCTGTCGTCGGTGTCGGCGAGGTACACGGTGACGCGCCGGTGCTGCAGCCAGTCTATCGCCTCATCGGCGGCTTCGAACTCGATGTGCGGTACGCGCACCGACATGCCTTGGCTGCCGCGAAGGACCTTCGGATGCGACATGCGGGTGCGCCGGTTGGTCATGATCAGCAGATCGGCGTTGCAGGCGTCCAGCGTCCGGATCAGCGTTCCGAGGTTTCCGGGAATCTCGATTCCATCAGTGACGAGCACTAGCGCCGTCGCTGGCAACTCGATCTCGTCGGGCTGCCAGGTCGGCATCTCGACCGTCGCCACGATTCCGTCGGGGTTACCACGCTCGGCCATCCGCACCATGGTCTTCTCCGAGACCTGAAATGAACGTCGCGTGCGCTCGGCCAACTCGTGGCCGCGCTTCGTGGCCTCGTCGGAGTACACCAACTCCGGACACCAGTAGAACGTGTCGATCCGCAGGTTGGTGTCCAGCGCCACCCTAGCCGCCCAGAGCCCTTCGGCGACAAACAGCCCGAAGCGGTTCGGCGCCGTGTTGTTCTGGATGTTCAGAACGTCCTTCACCGCAGGATGGCTGACGCCGATCTGCTGAAACTCCATGGCTACGGGGCTCCGACTGCGGCGCGACGCTGTGCCCGGGCGGCACTCGCCGGTGACGCTGGCCGATGGACTCGTAACATCAGACTGGGCTCAGGTGAGGTCGTCGAACTCGCCTGCCTTGACGCCCTTGATGTAGGCGTCCATCTCGGCGCGGGTGAAGTAGACGGTGCCGGCGTCGGGGTGGTTGCTGTTGCGGACGGCGATCTGGCCGTCGGGCAGCAGGGCGGCTTCGACGCACTGACCCCCGTTGCCGCCGCTGAAGCTGGACTTGCGCCAGGCCAGCCCGGCTGCGCCAGGCTGGTACTGCTGGGTCATGGGTATTCCTTCTTCGCGATCGTCGTGATCAGGTCTACCGAGGCGGCCGGGCTGCGCGCCAGACCGACCAGGTGCTGCCATGCTATCCGGTAGTCCTTGAGTTCGAAGGGCTGCTCCAGGTACAGCGCGCCGGTGCGGTTCTCCAGGTAGACGACGCCTGGGTCGCCATCAGTCGGAAACCCGAGGATGCTGAAGCCGCCGATCATCCCCGGATGTGCGCCCACGTCCTGTCGCAGTACCTGGATGGTGACCTTCGGCCGCTTGGCCGTCTTCGCCAAGTGGTCGAGTTGCGCGCGCATCACGTCCGTACCGCCGACGTTGGTGTGCAGCACGGCCTCGTTGAGCACCATCCACAACCGGGGCGGATCGTCGCCGCCCAGGATGCGTTGGCGCTCCAGTCGGATCTGCAACTGCCGTTCCGAGTCCTGCTCGCTGCGCTCGACGGTGTCACCCCGCAGCACCGCCGACGCGTAGCCGGGAGTCTGCAACAGGCCGTTGACCAGCAACGGCTCCCAGCAGAACAGCTCCGAGGCGCCCTGCTCCAGGCCGACGTAGAGCGAGAACCAGCCGGGCAGCGCGTCCGCGTGGCTCTCCCACCAGCCCTTCTGCCGCGCATCGCGGGCTGCCTGCACGTAGTAGGGCCAGCGCTCCTGCGGCACGTGGTACATCGGCAGCAGGACCTCTTCGAGGTCCCTGATCTTCGGTGGCACCACCGCGGTCTCCAGGTGACCGATCTTCTGGCTCGTGCAGCGGATCACCTTGGCCACGTCGGCCCGTTCCAGACCGGCCGCCTTACGCAGCCGCAGCAGCTCGTGCGCCAGCCAGCGCCGCCACACCGTCGGGCTCGATGCCATCTGCCGCCTCCGAGGTTCACCCGAGTGGGGTGTGGTCTGATCTAGAAGCTAAGTTTAGCATATAAATGAGCTTAGCTCCTAACTTGAGCAACACAACATACACCCACAACGCCCAGGGGCTCGTCATGGACACGACCGAAACACGCCGGAACCCGCTGGATGCCCTCGTGCCGGATCCGACCGGGATACCGCCGCTGTGCAGCGAGAGCGACTTCGATGAGCTGCTGCAGCAACTGGTTGCGGACAGCGCACCGCGGACGTTCGCCGTGGTGCAGGAGTACGGCGAACGGGTGGACGGTCGGATCGCGGCATGGGGGCTTGCATTCGACGACCACGTGAACGTCGTCAGCGCTGACGACGGCATCAGGATGACCCTGGGAAGTGCGGACCGTGTACGGCACGCTTTCACCTGGGGTCGTCACATCACGGCGCGGCTGGTGTGGGTCGACCGTGGCGAAGGAGCACAGCGACCTCTCGAGTAAGCGGTTCGGAGGGCATCACGACAGGAGGAAACGGAATGACCCCAGACACGTACCCGACGCCCGCCGTGGGCGTGTTCCCGGTTTCGGATCACTTCCCGTTGGGACGACCCTTCGGTGCCGTGGAAGCCAGCCTCGAGCCGCCTTCGCCGGTCCGGCCGTTCGGCCGCTGCTCACCCAACTCGACGGCACCGACGATGTGGCAGACGCACTCCGGCGCGGAGAGGCGGTGGACGGCTGGTCCACGTCGTCGAGCAGCCAGCCAAGCCTGATGGTGCTCATGCTCGAAGCGCTCGGGGTCAACGAGGGGCATCGGGTGTTGGAGATCGGTGCAGGCAGCGGGTATAACGCCGCATTGCTGTGCCATCGGCTCGACCCCGGCAACGTCACGACGATCGACGTTGATCCGGCGATCACCGACCGCGCCCGAACCCGGCTCGCCCAGCTCGGCTACCACCCGCACGTCGTCACCGCCGATGGGTTGAACGGATGCCCCGACCACGCCCCGTTCGATCGGATCATGGCTACCGTCGCGATTCAGCGGCTCCCACAAGCCTGGATCGAGCAGACCCACGACGGGGGCAAGATCCTTTTCCCGCTGGACACGCGTAACGGTGGCGGCATCATGCCGTTGCTGACGGTGGGTGGTGATACTGCCGAAGGGCACTTCCTTCGGGACTTCGGTGCCTTCATGCCTGTCCGTCAGCAGACCCGGCAGGACGCGGCGCTGGCAGCTTTCCGTGACGTCGCCGACCACCAGGGAGCCGAGCGGACGAGCACGCTGGGCCACGAGGTTGGCACCGACGACGGCAGCCCGTTCGAGTTCTTCGCCGCGCTGCTGATCGGCGGCTACGACCACATGAGCTTCACCCCCAGCGATGGAAGCACGGTCGAGACCTGGATCGCACTCACCGACGGGTCATGGGTCTGTCACACCACCGACGCCGACGGCACGCACCGAGTCCGGCAGGGCGGCCCCCAGCGACTGTGTGATCTCATCGAAGACCTCCACCAGCAGTGGACCGCCCTCGGGCGACCGGAACGCCAGCGGTTCGGCCTCACCGTGACCTCGGGAGTACACCGGGTGTGGCTGGATCATCCCGACAGTCCCCACCACTGGAGTCTTCCGTCGGCTGCGGGCGCTTGCCGTAGCTGAGCAGGGGTTACCGTGTCAGGGTGAGCATGGGCAATGGCGAGAAAACCTACCGGGTGCGCACGTACGGCTGCCAGATGAACGTGCACGACTCGGAGCGGCTTACCGGGATGCTCGAGGCCGCCGGCTACGTGCCGGCCGCCGAGCAGCACACGCCGGACGTGGTCGTGTTCAACACCTGCGCGGTGCGCGAGAACGCCGACAACCGGCTCTACGGCAACCTCGGGCAGCTGCGGCCGGTGAAGCGCCAACACCCGGGGATGCAGATCGCGGTGGGCGGCTGCCTGGCGCAGAAGGACCGCAGCGAGATCACCCGCCGCGCGCCGTGGGTCGACGTGGTGTTCGGCACGCACAACCTCGGCTCGCTGCCGACCCTGCTGGAGCGGGCGCGCCACAACGACGAGGCCCAGGTCGAGATCGCCGAGTCGCTCGAGGTGTTCCCGTCGACGTTGCCCGCGCGGCGCGACTCCGCGTACTCCGGCTGGGTGTCGATCTCGGTGGGGTGCAACAACACCTGCACCTTCTGCATCGTGCCCTCGCTGCGCGGCAAGGAGGTCGACCGCCGGCCGGGAGAGGTCCTGTCCGAGGTGGCGGCGCTAGTCGACGAGGGCGTGCTCGAGGTGACCCTGCTCGGCCAGAACGTCAACGCCTACGGAGTGGACTTCGGCGATCGAGGGGCGTTCGCGGATCTGCTGCGGGCCTGCGGCGGCATCGAGGGCCTGGAGCGGGTGCGCTTCACGTCGCCGCACCCGCGCGACTTCACCACCGACGTGATCGAGGCGATGGCGGCGACGCCGAACGTGTGCCACCAGTTGCACATGCCGCTGCAGTCCGGGTCGGACCGGGTGCTGCGGGCGATGCGCCGCTCCTACCGCTGCGCGAGGTATCTGCGGATCCTCGACGATGTGCGCGCCGTGATGCCCGACGCCGCGATCAGCACCGACATCATCGTCGGCTTTCCGGGCGAGACCGAGGAGGACTTCGAGGCGACGCTGCACGTGGTGCGGGCGGCGAGGTTCGCGCAGTCGTTCACCTTCCAGTACTCGCCCCGCCCCGGCACACCCGCGGCCGACCTGCCCGACCAGGTCCCCAAGGACGTCGTGCAGCAGCGCTATGAGCGGCTGATCGCCGTGCAGGAGCAGATCTCCTGGGAGTGCAACCGTGCGCTCGAGCAGACCACGGTCGAGGTGCTGGTCTCGGAGGGCGAGGGGCGTAAGGACGCCGCGACCCGGCGGATGAGTGGCCGGGCCCGTGACGGCCGGTTGGTGCACTTCGACCCCGGCACGGCCGCGGTGCGCCCCGGCGACGTCATCCACACCGAGATCACCTACGGTGCGCCGCACCACCTGGTGGCCGACATGGCGCCGAGCGCGCACCGGCGCACCGCGGCAGGTGACCGCTGGGAGGCCGGGCGGCGCCCGACGACGCCCGGCGTGGCGCTCGGGCTGCCCGCGTTCGGCCAGCCGGCCGAGCCTGCCGTCGAGCAGGCAGGGTGCGGGTCGGGATGAGGGACGACCGCGACGATGAGGAGCGGCGCGCCGAGGGCCACGGTGAAGCCGGGGAGGTGGCGGCGTTGCGCGACGAGATCGACTCCGTCGAGCAGGCGGCGCTGCGCACCGTTGATCCCGGGGCTCGTGCGGTCGTGATCGCCGTCGCGGTCATGGTGCTGCTGGTGTCGGCGCTGCTGCCCTGGATCGGTGGCTCCAGCGGCTGGGACGTGCTGCGGGGGACGACCCAGCCGGCGCTCGACGTCGGCCTGCTGCCGCGGATGTTCGCCGTGGTGGCACTCGGCTTCGGTGTGGTGCTGTCCGTGCTGACGTTGCTCACCCGCCGTTGGGGCCTGGTGTGGGCGAGCGCGCTGGGTTGTGCCTACTGCGTCGTCGACGGGGTCTGGGCGATCTGGTCACGACAGACGACCGACGGGCCTGGGCCCGGCATCGGGATGGTGCTGGCCGTGCTGGCCGTGCTGGTGCTCGCCTCGCAATGGTTGCGGCTGGCCTGGTCGCGTAACTGAGCGCGAGCGTCCTCGAACAACCGGCGTCACCTGGTGGCCAGCGCCTGTTCCGCAGCGGCCAGCCATTCCCGCCATTGGGCGGCCTGCTCCTGCGCACGGCGCTCCCGCCGGGCGTCTCCGGCGCAGCGGGCCTTCTCGACCTGCTCCTCGAGCTGCTCGACCCGATCCCGGAACTGTTCCACCCGCGCCTGCGCCTCGGGGTCGGTGCGTCGCCACTGGCTGTCGGCCGCCGAGCGGATCCGCTCCTCGGCCGCGCGCAGCCGCCCCTCCAGCTCCTTGATCCGCTCCCGGGGGACCTTGCCGGCCGCCTCCCAGCGTTGCTGGATGCCGCGCAGCTGCGCACGGGCCGCCTCGAGGTCGGAGGACGGGTCGATCCGGTCCGCCTCGGCCAGCAGGGCCTCCTTGGCCCTCGCGTTGTCGGCGAGCTCGGCGTCGCGCTCGGAGAACGTCTCGGAGCGGCGGCGGAAGAAGCGGTCCTGAGCTGCGCGGAAGCGCTGCCAGAGAACCTCGTCGGCATCCTTGGGGGCGCGCCCGACCGCCTTCCATTCCGCCATCAGCTCCCGGTAGCGGGCCGCGGTCGGTCCCCAGTCCGTGGAGTCGGCGAGCTCCTCGGCCTGCGCGACGAGCTCGTCCTTGCGGTCGCGGGCGCCGGCGCGCTGCCGGTCGAGCTCGGCGAAATGGGCACCGCGCCGCCGGTTGAACGCGTCCCGCGCCTTGCTGAAGCGCCGCCACAATGCGTCATCGGTCTTGCGGTCGATGCCCTTGATCGTCTTCCACTCGTCGAGGATGGAGCGAAGCCGGTCGCCACCGGCTTTCCACTGGGTGGACTCCGCGGCGATGTGCTCGGCTTCTTGCGCCAGTGTCTCCTTGCGGGACACGGCCGCTGCCCGGGCGTGCTCGCGGGCTGCCTTGGTGTCGGCCGCGACCTGCTCGGCGCTGTGCTGCAGGTGGTCGAGCAGCGCCGCGAGACCGACCAGATCGCCGAGCACGGTCGGCTCGACCAGCTCCGCGCGCAACGCCCGCACCCGCTGTAGCGCCTGCTTCGGGTCACCGGCACCGGAGGCCAACCGCGTCTCGGCCAGCTCGGCCTCGGTGACCAGGTCGTCGAAGCGCAGGGCGTAATGGGCAAGGCCTTCGTCGGCCGTGCCCGCCTGCCACGAGCCGACAGCGCGCTCACCGTCCTCGGTGCGAACGTAAACAGTGCCCTCGGCGTCCACCCGGCCCCAACGCTGCGGGTTCCTGGACGCGGCCTCGACCGACGGTCGGACCCCGTTGCGCTGCTCGGTGTTGGCGTGCTCGGTCATGCCGGCCTTCCTCATGTCGTGCCCGCTACGGTCCACCGCCGCATTCAAGCAGGTCAGCCCTGAGCCCGGAACCGCCTACGGCCGGTGCACACTAATCTGTGGTCGTGATCGTGCGTGTGGCCGTCGTCCCGCACCCTCCGATCCTGGTTCCGGAGGTGGCGGCAGGGGCCGCCGGCGAGATCGCCGTGTTGCGCGAGGCGTGTCTGGTCGCGGCCCGCGCACTGGCGTCGGATTGCCGGCACTGGGTCGCCGTCGGTGCCGGCGACCCGGCAGCGACGGGAACGGCAGGCACGATGCGGGGCTACGGCGCCGACGTGGTGGTGGCGCTGACACCGGATTCCGCACCGCCGCGCGATGACCTGCCGCTGTCGATGCTGGTCGCAAGCTGGTTGCGGGCGCAGGTCGATGATCCCGGCCTGGTGGTGTCGCCCGCGCCGGTGCCGCCGGGAACGACGCCGGCCGACTGTGCCCGGATCGGCCGGGAGCTGGCCGCGGGGTTGGCGGGGACGGCCGAGCCGGTCGGGCTGCTGGTACTCGGAGACGGGGCGGCCACCCACACCGTCCGTGCCCCCGGCTACTTCGACCCTCGCGCGGGCGGTTTCGATGCGCGCATCGCGGCGGCGCTGGCCTCGCCCGACCTCGGCGCGCTGCTCGCTGTCGATGCCGGGCTGTCCGACGAGCTCGGGGTCGCCGGGCGGGAGGCGTGGCAGGTGGGTGCGGCGGTGGCGCAGGCGAGCGCATCGCGGTGGCGGGGGAAGCTGCTGCACTCCGCGGCTCCTTACGGTGTCGCATACCACGTCGCCCTATGGGAGGCGGCCCTGGGGGAGGCAGCCCGATGACACCGCGGCCCGTCGCCGTGGTCGGTCCGACCGCCACCGGTAAGTCCGGGCTGGCCATCGAGCTCGCGCTGCGGCTGGGTGGCGACATGGTCAACGCCGACGCGATGCAGCTCTACCGGGGGATGGACATCGGCACCGCCAAGGTGACTCCGGAGCAGCGCCGCGGCGTGCCGCATCACCTGCTCGACGTTCTGCAGGTCACCGAGACGGCCTCGGTGGCCGCTTATCAGCGCGACGCGCGTCACGCCGTCACCGAAGTACTCGCGGCCGGCCGGATCCCGGTGCTGGTCGGGGGCTCCGGGTTGTACGTGAGTGCGGTCCTCGACGATCTCGAGTTCCCCGGTACCGACCAGCGGGTGCGTGCCCGGTTGGAGGAACAGCTGGCCCGCCATGGTGCGGCGCAGCTGCACGAACGGCTGCGCGAGCACGACCCTGCGGCCGCGGAGCGCATCCTGCCGAGCAACGGCCGGCGGGTGGTGCGGGCGCTGGAGGTCATCGAGCTGACGGGCCGGCCGTTCGCCGCGTCGCTTCCCCGTCCCGGCCCGGAGCGCTACGGCACCGTGCAGCTCGGGCTGGACCTGGCAGCCGACGAGCTCGACACGCGGGTGGATGAGCGGGTGGAGCAGATGTTCGCCGCGGGCCTCGTCGACGAGGTGCGGGCGCTGCTGGACCGGGGCCTGCGGGAGGGCCGCACCGCGTCGCGGGCGCTGGGTTACCAGCAGATAGTCGCCGCGCTCGACAGCGGGGACGATCCGCACCGCGCCGCCGCGCCGACCGCGCAGGCGACCCGGCGTTTCGTGCGCCGGCAGCGGTCGTGGTTTCGCCGCGACAGCAGGATCGCCTGGCTCGATGCGGGCCGCAGCGACCTGCTCGATGCCGCGCTCACGCTGGCCGATCTCCCGAGCCGACACGGATAGGCTCGGTGTTGATGGACGCCGGGATCGAGTTCGTGAAAGGGCACGGCACGGAGAACGACTTCGTGCTGCTGCCCGACCCCGCCGGTGAGCTGGAGCTCACGCAGTCGCGGGTGCGGGCGCTGTGCGACCGTCATCGCGGCCTCGGCGCCGACGGCGTGCTGCGCGCCGTCCGCGGTACGCACGTCACGGACGCCCCCGCCGGCACGTCGCCCGACGAGTGGTTCATGGACTACCGCAATGCCGACGGCACCATCGCCGAGATGTGCGGCAACGGGGTGCGCGTGTTCGCCCGCTACCTGGTCGAGGCGGGGCTGGTCGCCGGCAGCGAGTTCCGGATCGGCAGCCGGTCGGGCCCACGGTCGGTGCGGGTACACGACGGCGGCAGCGTCACTGTCGGCATGGGCGCGGTGCGCGTCGGCGCGCAGTCGACGGTCAGCGTCGAGGGGCAGGCCTTCGACGGGATCACCGTCGACGTGGGCAACCCGCACCTTGCCTGCGTCAACGACCTCCCCGTCGAGCAGCTGGATCTCACCGTGCCTCCCGGGCACGATCCGATGGCGTTCCCGCACGGCGTCAACGTCGAGTTCGTCAACCTGCTCGCCCCTGGCGCGGTGCGGATGCGGGTGCACGAACGGGGAGTGGGTGAGACCCGGTCCTGCGGTACCGGCACCGTCGCCGCCGTCGCCGCCGCGTTGCAGGCGAATGGGCAGCGCACCGGCACTCTCGACGTCGAGGTGCCCGGCGGGCGGGTGCGCGTCGCGGTCACCGCGGACGGCAGCACATTGACCGGTCCCGCAGTGCTGGTCGCCCGGGGCCGGCTGGACGCCGCCTGGTGGCGCGAGCACTGACTCAGACCGCAGCAACGTCGACCGGGAGGTCACGCAGCCGGCGCAGCGGCGACGCCAGCAGCCAGCCCGCTGCGGCGAGATGACCGATGAGGCCCGCAGCGAGCGTGCCGCGGATTCCGATCAGCTCGCCGAGCAGCCCACCCAATAGCCCACCGAGCGGCAGTACGCCCCAAACCAGGAAGCGGATGCTGGCGTTCATCCTGCCGAGCAGCCGGTCCGGGCAGACGGCTTGCCGGAAGCTGACCTGGGCGACGTTGTAGACCACACCCGCGTACGTGAATGCCACTCCGCCCACGACGAAGAGCGCGAGACCCCATCCGGGGCGGGCCAGCGGCTGCAAGCACGCCACCGGCCAGACCAGCAGCGGCACCAGCCAGATGGTGCGGGCCTGGCCGATCCGGGAGATCCACCGCGACGCGGTGACGGCGCCGAGCAGGCCGCCGGCGCCGCCCAGCGCGAGCAGCACGCCGACGACGCCGGCGGGAAGGTCGAGCTCGCGGGACAGGAACAGCACGGTCATCGACGCGACCACACCGCCGAAGAGGTTGGCAGTGCCGGTGCACGCCGTGATCGCGCGAAGCAGCGGGTGGCGCAGCACGTAGCGCAGTCCTTCGACGATCTCGCCGCGCAGGTCGGGCCGCTCCCGGCGCTGCGGCTGCGGCTCCACGGTGCGGATGGTTCGCAGCAGCAGCGCCGAGGCCGCGAAGCTGATCGCATCGGCCAGCAGCGTGGTCGCAGCGCCGATCAGCTGTACCAGGCCGCCACCGAGCGCCGGCCCGGTGACGTTGGCCAGCGCCCTGCTGGTCTCGAGCTTGCCGTTGCCTTCCACCAGCCGCGGCCGGCCGACCAGAGACGGCAGGTAGGACTGGTAGGCGACGTCGAAGAACACGGTGGCCACGCCTGTGGTGAGCGCGACGACCAGCAGTTGCGGCAGGCTCAGCACGCCGAACCACCAGGCGATCGGGACGGTGACCAGCAGCGCGGCCCGGACGACGTCCATCCACACCATCAACGGTCGCCGTCGTATCCGGTCGACCCATGCCCCGGCGGGCAGGCCCACCAGCAGGAAGCCGGCCGTCTCAGCGGCCGTGAGCAGCCCGACCTCGAACGGGCTCGCCGCGAGCAGCGTCACAGCCACCAGCGGGAGCGCGACCAGGGTGACGGCGCTGCCGAACTGGCTGACCGTCTCGCCTGCCCACAGTCGCGTGAAGTCGCGGTGCCCCCACAGCGTGCCCACGGTGGACATCGTCGCAAAGGTTGCCGAGGCTGTTTCCGTGGTGATGTACCCGGGCGGGTGAGGGCGAATTCGCTGGGCGCACGCCCCCGGACGTGCCACGATGGAGGGCGTATGACGACGACTTCCACCGGCCCGCTGGGCCGCGACACGTTCGATGACCGCCCCGAGGACCCCGCGGTCGGGCCCGACGACCCGTCCCGTGGCGAACTCGATCTCGAGGAGCGCATCTCACTGCGCCGGGTCGAGGGTCTGTCCACCGAGCTCACCGACGTCACCGAGGTCGAGTACCGGCAGCTGCGCCTCGAGCGCGTCGTGCTGGTCGGGGTGTGGACCGACGGATCCGCAGCGCATGCCGACGCATCCCTCGCTGAGCTCGCCCGGCTCGCCGAGACCGCGGGCTCGCAGGTCCTCGAGGGTCTCGTGCAGCGCCGTGAACGTCCCGATCCGGCGACCTACATCGGCTCCGGGAAGGTGACCGAGCTGCGCAGCGTGGTGCTGTCCACCGGCGCGGACACCGTCATCTGTGACGGAGAGCTCGCACCCGGGCAGCTGCGCCAGTTGGAGGACAAACTCAAGGTCAAGGTGATCGACCGGACCGCGCTGATCCTCGACATCTTCGCCCAGCACGCCCGCTCCAAGGAGGGCAAGGCGCAGGTCGAGCTGGCCCAGCTGAGCTACTTCCTGCCCCGGCTGCGCGGCTGGGGCGAGGCACTGTCGCGGCAGGCCGGCGGTGCCGGCGGCGGTGCCGGCGGTGGCGGCGTCGGTACCCGCGGTCCCGGTGAGACCAAGCTCGAGACCGACCGCCGGCGGGTGCACCGCCGCATCTCCAAGCTGCGCCGCGAGATCGCATCGATGCGGACGGCCCGCGACACCAAGCGGGGCAGGCGGCGAGCCAACGCCGTGCCCAGCGTGGCCATCGCCGGTTACACCAACGCGGGCAAGTCCAGCGTGCTCAACGCCATCACCGGCGCAGGGGTGCTGGTGCAGGACGCGCTGTTCGCGACGCTGGACCCGACGACCCGGCGCGCCACGACGCCCGACGGTCGCGGTTACACGCTCACCGACACCGTGGGCTTCGTGCGTCACCTGCCGCATCAGCTCGTCGAGGCGTTCCGGTCCACGCTGGAGGAGGTCGGCGAGTCCGATCTGCTGGTCCACGTCGTCGACGGCGCCGTCCCGATGCCCGAGGAGCAGGTCAACGCGGTCCGCGCGGTGCTCGCCGAGATCACCGAGGATCGGGACGAGCCGATGCCGCGCGAGCTGCTGGTGATCAACAAGGTGGATGCCGCGGACCGGCTCGCCGTCGCCCGGCTGCGCAATGTCATGCCGGAGGCGGTGTTCGTGTCCGCTGCCACCGGGGAGGGCATCGACGAGCTCGTCGACCGCATCGCCGGGTTCCTTCCCCGCCCCGAGGTGGAGATCAACGCCCTGCTGCCCTGGACCGAGGGGGCGCTGGTGGGTCGGGTGCACTCGGAGGGTGAGGTGCTCGCCACCGACCACACCGAGGACGGGACCCGGTTGCGCGCGCTGGTGCGCCCCGACCTCGCCGGCGCGCTGGCAGGGTTTCAGGTGCAGGGCTGAGCAGGCAGCTGCGCTGGTGCTACGGAGTGGCGCTGCCGCTCGCGGCACTGCTCTCGCTGGGTGCCGCGCAGCCCACGGCACCCGCACGGCCGGTGTGCACCCCGCCGCAGCCCGAGCTCGCCGAGCTGTCGGGGCTGGCCACCGACGGGCAGCAGTGGTTCGCCGTATCCGACGGTGGGCAGCGCCTCGAAGTCTTCGTGCTCGACCCGGCGACCTGCGCCATCGACGACGTCATCACCGCCGACGTCAATCCCTACGACGTCGAGGACCTCGCGCTGGGCTCCGACGGCGCGCTGTGGCTGGCCGATACCGGTGACAACGACCGCGACCGGGAGACCGTCGCGCTGCACCGGCTCACCCCCGAGGGCGAGGCGACGCTGTTCCGGCTGGTGTATCCGGACGGGCCGCACGACGCGGAGGCGCTGCTGCTCGACCGGGCCGGCGTGCCCCACATCGTGACCAAGGAGGTGCTCGGTCCGGCCGCCGTCTACCGCCCGGAGGGGCCGCTGCGCGCGCCGGGACCCACCTCGTTGCAGCGGGTGGCATCGGTGCGGTTGGGCCCGACCGACACTCCGGGCGGACCGGCGGGCGAGGTCGGCTCGGCGCTGGTCACCGGAGCCGCGATGAGCGGTGACGGCAGCGTGCTGGCGCTGCGTACCTACTCCGATGCCTACCTCTATGCCGTGCCGGACGGTGACGTCGTGGCGGCGCTGGGCCGCGCTCCGGTTCGGATCGCGCTGCCGGGGGAGCCGCAGGGCGAGGCGGTGGCCCTGGCGCCGGACGGGACGTTGCTGTCGGGCTCCGAGGGCGGCGTGCCGATCCGGGCGATGCCCGCGGCGACGGCGCCGCTGAGCTCCCAGCCCGCCCCGCATGCGGTTGACACCCCGGACCGTGCGCAGGGTGAATCCGCGACCGGCGACGACGGGTTTGTCCCCTGGCCGGCTGCGGCGCTCACGGCGGCGCTGGCGACGATCGTGGTGGCATTCGGGGTACGGCGCCGGCGTAGCTGACTGCGCCGTCGTTGCAACCGGCGCGGCCTACAACCGGCGCAGCACCGCGACGACCCGGCCGAGCACTGTCGCCTCGTCGCCGTCGATGGGTTCGTAGGCGGGGTTGTGGGGCAGCAACCACACCTTGCCGTCGCGCCGCTTGAAGGTCTTGACCGTGGCCTCACCGTCGATCATCGCGGCGACGATGTCACCGTTCTCCGCATTCGGCTGCTGGCGCACCACCACCCAGTCGCCATCGGTGATCGCGACCTCGATCATCGAGTCACCCGCGACCCGTAGCAGGAACAGCGTGCCCTCGCCGACGATCTCACGGGGGAGGGGGAAGACGTCCTCGACCGCTTCCTCGGCGAGCACCGGGCCACCGGCCGCGATCCGGCCCACTACCGGGACATATGTGGGGCTGGGCCGCTCGGGGCCGGACCCCTCGTCTGTCGCGGGCTCGACGGGTCGCACGCCGACCGCGCGGGGGCGGTTGGGGTCGCGGCGCAGGTACCCCTTGCGCTCGAGCGCCCGCAGCTGGTGGGCGACCGAGGAGGTCGAGGTCAGGCCGACCGCCTCACCGATCTCCCGAACGCTCGGCGGGTAACCCAACCGCTTCACGCGATCGCGGATCACCTCGAGCACGCGACGCTGCCGGGGTGTCAACCCGTCGCTGCCGGGCGCCTCGACAGGTTCGGGGAACACGTGCACCCGTGCGGGGTCCTCGACCGGATCACTCGCGTGGTCCGGGCCGGGCCCCGGCCGGTCACTGGACTTCCTTGCCACCGCGTCTCCTCTCGCCTGCTCCGCCGTGTCACTGCCCCACCATGTCGCTGCTCCGCCATGTCGCTGCTCGTTGGCGTGTGCTGGGCACTGCGACGGTGCCGCGTGCTGCCCAGCTGTGACGACGTTAGCCAGAGTCGTGCCCGAGATCAAACATCTGTTCGACGGACACGCCGCATGTGCTCGATTCTGTCGGACCCCGGTGGTAGACAGATCGCACAGCAGTTCGATCGAACCCGTGTTCGACGAGGAGGACGTCATGACGGCACCCACGCAGCTGTGGACCCCCGGGTGGAGCGAGGGGCAGGCTGGTCGCGGCATCGAACTCGCACCCTGTTGCGTCGCACCCTGCGCCGTTGCAACCCGCACCGTCCCAACCCGCCCCGTTGCAACCCGCGCCGTCGCGCCGGCGCGCAGGCCCCTTGCGCTGCTCGCCGTGATGCTGGTGACTTTTGCGGTGGTCTGCGGGCTTGTGTTGCTCGGCCAGGCCGCGGCGGCGCTTTCGGAGGTGCCACAAGAGACGTCGATGGTGCGGGTGGGGGCGGGGGAGACCGTGTGGGACGTCGCCGAGCGGGTCGCGCCGGGCAGCGACGTGCGGGCCGTGGCGGCGCGGATCCGGGAGCTCAACGGTATGAGTGACTCCGCGGTCGAGCCCGGCGTGCCGCTTCGGGTGCCCGACGGGCGATGACCGTGCCGAGTAGGCGAACCCTCGGGCGCGTCGGTGTTGCGGGTGGCGTCGAGTGGACGTAGCGTCCACCCCAACATATAGTGGTTACAACGATGTGGTTCGCCCACAGGTTGGGTCATCGATCCACAGGTGCGCTAGCCTTACATGACAACGGACTAGCAGAGCGTTGCGGAGGTGAACGTCGTGCGGTGCCCGTTCTGCCGGCACGCCGACTCCCGTGTCATCGACTCGCGGGAGGTCGAGGAGGGCCAGGCCATCCGGCGGCGCCGGTCGTGTGCGGAGTGCGGCCGCAGGTTCACCACCGTCGAGGAGGTGGCCCTCGCGGTGGTGAAGCGGTCCGGGGTCACCGAACCGTTCAGCCGGGACAAGGTGGTACGCGGCGTTGCGAGGGCCTGCCAAGGAAGGCCGGTCGACGACGATGCGTTGCAGCAGCTGGCGCACCGCGTCGAGGAGACGATCCGGTCATCGGGCAGTGCCGAGGTGCCCAGCCACGAGGTGGGGCTGGCGATCCTCGGGCCGCTGCGCGAGCTTGACGAGGTCGCCTACCTGCGCTTCGCGAGCGTCTACCGGTCCTTCTCCTCGGTGGAGGACTTCGAGAAGGAGATCCGGGAGCTGCGCGATGCGCAGGAAAGCCGGCAGGCCGGGACGTCCTGAGGCCGACAGTCGACAGCACGAGGGAGAAGCAATGAGCGAGACCGTCGGGACCGCCGCAGCCGAGTCGGCCGGGGGCGGGCAGCCCAAGCGCGCGCTGCGTGTGGAGCGCGTCTACACCACCGAGGGTCGCCACCCCTACGACGAGGTGACCTGGGAGCGCCGCGACGTCGTCATGACGAACTGGCGTGACGGCACGGTCAACTTCGAGCAGCGGGGTGTCGAGTTCCCCGACTTCTGGTCGGTCAACGCGGTCAACATCGTGACCAGCAAGTACTTCCGCGGCGCGCCCGGTACCGAGGCGCGCGAGTCGAGCCTGCGCCAGCTCATCGACCGGGTGGTCGGCGTCTACACCGCCGCCGGCCTCGAGCACGGCTACTTCGGCAACGAGACCGACGCCGAGATCTTCTCCCACGAGCTGACCTGGATGCTGCTGCACCAGGTGTTCAGCTTCAACTCGCCGGTCTGGTTCAACGTCGGCACGTCCTCGCCACAGCAAGTCTCAGCGTGTCAGCCCTACGACGCGCTGGTCAGCACTCCGGGTGGAATGGTGCCTATCGGTCACCTCGCCGAGCAGGACGCGGTCGGGACGAAGGTCTACGACGCGCATGGGCTCACCCGGGTCATGGCCACCAAGTCCAACGGGGTCAAGGACGTGCTGCGGATCCACACGAAGGCCGGACACCGGCTGGACGTCACGGCCGACCACCTCGTGTGGCGTTCCAGCGGTGAGGGGTGCGGCAGGTTCGTGCCCGCTGGCGAACTCCGATCAGGGGACAAGCTCGAGTGGCACCGGCGGTCCGCATTCGGGGGTGATGAGATCGACTCCCGGACCATCGCGGAGGCCGCGCTGGCGGGATGGCTGCAGGCGGACGGCTTCGTCGGGCAGTACACCGGCACGAACCGGTCACTGACGATCGAGGCCATGACCGTCACCGACGCCGAACTGGCCTGGGTGTCCCAAGCGCTCGACCAGGTCTTTCCCGATGTCCACCGGCACGAGAGGTGCGTGGCCACGCAGGACACGTCGCTGGACTGTCGGCGGACTCGGCTGTACGGAACGTCACTCGGCGAGTTCGTCGAGCGGTGGGGCCTCAGGGCACGCGGCACGGACATGTGGGTGCCGCAGGAGCTGTTCAATGCGCCGTTGCCGGTCGTAGCCGCGTACCTGCGGAGCCTCTTCCAAGCTGAGGGCTACGTGTCGCCACGAGGACGTTCAACTCTTGTTGGTCTGAGCATGATCGGCGAGGAATTGGTCCGCGGCATCCAGGCGCTGCTTGCGCGGTTCGGCATCTTCGCGCGGGTGGGCCGCAAGATCGAGAAGCGTGCCGACCGCCATGACCTGTGGGGTATCCGGATTCAGAGTGCTGGCGACCGCAGGCTCTTCGCCGACGAGATCGGCTTCATCGACCCGGTGAAGGCCGGCAAGCTGGAAGTGTCGTTCGACCTCCCCGGGCAGCCCGCGCGAGACGTCAAGCAACTCCAGATCGCCCGGATCGAGCAGCGCGGTGCGATGGAGGTCTATGACATCCAGACCGAGTCGGGTGAGTACCTGTCGAGCAACCTCCGGGTGCACAACTGCTTCATCCTTTCGGTTGATGACACGATGGAGTCGATCCTCAACTGGTACCGGGAAGAGGGGCTGATATTCAAGGGTGGCTCTGGAGCGGGCCTGAACCTGTCGCGGATCCGTTCGTCGAAGGAACTGCTGTCCTCCGGCGGCACCGCCTCGGGACCGGTGTCGTTCATGCGCGGGGCCGACGCCTCCGCGGGGACCATCAAGTCCGGCGGTGCCACCCGGCGTGCGGCCAAGATGGTCGTGCTCGACGTCGACCACCCCGACATCGGCGAGTTCGTCGAGACGAAGGCTGCCGAGGAACGCAAGATCAAGGTGCTGCGCGACGCGGGCTACGACATGGACCTCGGCGGCAAGGACAGCACGTCGGTGCAGTACCAGAACGCGAACAACTCGGTGCGGGTGTCCGACGAGTTCATGCGTGCGGTGGAGACCGACGGCGAGTTCGGGTTGCGGACCCGGATGACCGGCGAGGTCGTCGAGACGGTGCGCGCCAAGGACCTGTTCCGTGACATCACCCAGGCCGCCTGGGAGTGCGCCGACCCCGGGTTGCAGTACGACGACACCATCAACGACTGGCACACCTGCCCGGAATCGGGACGTATCACGGCATCTAATCCGTGTTCCGAATTCCTTCATCTCGACAATTCCAGTTGCAATTTGGCGTCGATCAATCTCATGAAGTTCCTTCGTGAGGACCTCACATTCGATGCCGAGCTCTTCACCAAGACGGTCGAGCTGATCACCACCGCGATGGACATCTCGATCTGCTTCGCGGACTTCCCGACGGAGAAGATCACCGAGGTGACCCGGGCGTTCCGGCAACTCGGTATCGGATACGCCAACCTCGGGGCACTCCTGATGGCGACCGGACACGCTTACGACTCCGATGGCGGTCGGGCACTGGCGGCCTCGATCACCTCGCTGATGACGGGTACCGCCTACAAGCGATCCGCCGAGCTGGCCGGGGTCGTCGGACCGTACGAGGGTTATGACCGCAACGCAGCCCCGCACCAGCGGGTGATGCGCAAGCATGCGGCGGCCAACGACCTGGTCCGCACCTATGACCACAACGATTCCGTCGTGCAGAAAGCCGCGGCCAGAGTGTGGCAGGAAAGTATCCGGACCGGTGAGCGGCAGGGCTGGCGAAACGCACAAGCCAGTGTGATCGCGCCGACTGGCACAATTTCGTTTATGCTAGATAGCGACACCACCGGAATCGAGCCGGACTTCTCGCTGGTGAAATACAAGAAGCTCGTCGGGGGCGGGTCGATGCAGATCGTCAACCAGACGGTGCCCAAGGCGCTGGCGTCACTGGGCTACCAGGACGAGCAGAGCGAGGCGATCGTGGAGTACATCGCCGAGCACGGCCACGTCATCGACGCTCCGGGGCTGCGGCCCGAGCACTACTCGGTGTTCGACTGCGCCATGGGGGAGCGGGCCATCGCGCCCATGGGCCACGTTCGGATGATGGCGGCGGCGCAGCCGTTCGTCAGCGGCGCCATCAGTAAGTGTGTCATCGGCGAGACTCTGGTAACCACGGAGGACGGCTTGGTCCGCATCGGTTCGCTCCATCAAGGCGAGGATAACGACAGTTTCCGACCTGAGGTCGTAAAGGTCGGTAGCCTTGGTGGTCCGCGCAAGACCGATGCGTTCTACTACGGCGGAACGCGACCGGTGCGTGAGGTTGAGCTGCGTTCTGGTCACCGCCTCTCCGGTACGCTGAACCACCGCCTCATGGTCGCTACTTCAGAGGGACCGGTATGGAGGCCGCTCGCGGAGATCAGGGCGGGCGACTACGTAGCTCTGCAGTACGGTAACGAGATGTGGTCGACGTTGTCCGCACGCATCGACAATTTCACGCCATCCGCTCGGTACGGATGTCAGAAGGAGGTGCGTATCCCCGATGAGATGACGGAGGAGCTGGCGTTCCTGCTCGGTGCGTACGCCGCGGAGGGGCACACCAGCGAAGGAACTTGGTCGGTGGTTATTACCAACTCGGTCGACGTGGTACTTGAGCGGGTGGCAGCGGCATGTCGATACGTCTTTGGCATCGAGCCGCGGTTCGAACGCCGGTCTGACAGGTGCCCGCAGGTGATCATCTCGAGCAAGACCGTCGTCGAGTTCTTGCGGCACCTCGGTTGTGGCGGACGTGCGTCGCAGAAGCGCATTCCCGATGTCGTCCTTCAATCGCCCAGGGAGATGGTCCTGGCGTTCCTGCAGGGACTGGCCCTCGACGGCTACGTCCACGTACCAGCCGGGCGGCGCACTGGACAGGCGAAGTGGGCTTTGTGCGTGGACTCTTCCGGGCTGCTCGACGATCTGCAGGCGGTTCTGACGAACTTGGGTGTGGTGCATGGTCGCGTGGACAAGCTCAACAAGGAGAACGGCAAGACCTACGGAGAGGTGTACGCGTCCGGTGAGCAGGCGCGACGGCTCTCGATGCTGGTGCCATTCGTCGAACCCGACAAGGAAGCGAACGCTCGCAGACTTCGGGATCGGTCGTTCGCACACAGCACGGCGGACGTCATTCCGGGACTCAGTGGTCCGCAGCTGTACGAAGGTATCCCCGAAAGCCGGCGCAACAGCTTCAGGCATCTGCTCGATTTGCGTACCCACAACGTGAGCAGGCGGACGGTGGAACGTCTAGCAGAGATACCTGGAGTCCTTTTGCCCGCTTGGGTTGTAGAAGCTCTTCGCGACAACCTACGTTTCAGCCCAGTTGATCATGTCGACGACGACATTGGCGACAGCGAGGTATACGATATCTCGGTGCCGGACACACATGCCTTCGTGGGCAACGGGATTGTCAATCACAACACCGTGAACATGCCGGAGCGGGCCACCGTCGCCGAGGTCGCGGAGATCTACTTCCAGTCCTGGAAGATGGGGCTCAAGGCGCTGGCGATCTACCGGGACAACTGCAAGGTCGGCCAGCCGCTCTCGACGGGTAAGTCGTCCGCGTCGACCACCGAGGTCGACAAGGCCGTCGCCGAGGCCCGGCCGATCCGCAAGCGGCTGCCCAAGAAACGCCCGAGCGAGACCGTGTCGTTCGCCGTCGCCGGCGCCGAGGGCTACCTGACCGCGGGGTCCTACCCGGACGACGGCCTGGGCGAGATCTTCGTGAAGATGTCGAAGCAGGGCTCCACGCTGGCCGGGGTGATGGACGCCTTCTCCATGGCGATCTCGATAGCGCTGCAGTACGGCGTTCCGCTGGAGACCTACGTCTCGAAGTTCGTCAACATGCGCTTCGAGCCGGCGGGGATGACCGACGACCCGGACATCAGGATGGCGACCAGCGTCGTGGATTACCTGTTCCGCCGGATCGCGCTGGACTACCTGCCCTACGAGAAGCGGGCGCAGTTGGGCATCTTCTCCGCCGAGGAGCGCACCGCTGCGGTGAACGGCGATCAAGGCTCGGCGAAGCCCGACGAGGAGGTCGACGTCGAGGGCATGCGCATCTCGGTGGACTCCACGGCGGTTCTGCCACCGGTGCAGCAGCGGCCAGCTCCGGTGTCGGTCGGTAGTTCCACGGAGTTGCTGGAGCTGCAGATGGGCAAGGCGGCCGACGCTCCGCTGTGCCTGACCTGCGGCACCAAGATGCGGCCGGCCGGCTCCTGCTACGTCTGCGAGGGCTGCGGGTCAACCAGCGGCTGCAGCTGACACGTGAAATGAGCGTCGGGCCCGGTGCTGCTGGCGCCGGGCCCGACGAGCGGGAGGCGGACCTCCTGCTCCCCTTGGAGGGATAAGCATCGTGGCCCGCCGCCCGCTCGGCATGCAAGTGCGCCGAGCGGAGGGGAGGTGAGTTCGATGTCCAAGGGAGCGCGCGTAGACGTGCGGGAGCCGCTGGCGCGGCTGACGTCCTCGCAGTGTTCCGCCTGCTCACCGGGGCCGGGTACCTGCGGCGCCGGATCGCCACCTCACTGGCACGTCGCAGTCGCAGGTCTCGGAGGTCGTACACGGCCGCCAGATCATGGCCTACGACGTGATCATGCACATCGCAGACGGGTCGACTTTGATGATGTCCCTGGCGGGTGCAATGCCCGAGGAAAGCCAGCGAGTTTGGCATCGCGTTCGGCGCGGCCGGCGGCCGCATTTTCGCCGCACAACCTGACCGTGCTGAACTGGTAAAACGAGAGTGGACCACTCGCCGAGCACGCGAGTCCGGGCCGCGAGCCTAGGCCTGCGCAACGGCGCGTGCCCGGTGCGCGAGGTCGTGTTGCCCCCGTTGCGCCAGGGCCTGGCCGAGCGGGGCCAACATGGTACGCGGTCGCGCTGACGGCAACTCGGACACCTCAGCGATTGCCTTGTCTGCCAGCTTGGCTGTGTCCGGCTCGCCGGTTTGGGCGTGAATTGTGGCCAGGAGGATACGAGCTTCTACGGCATCGCGCCGGTCATCGGTTTTAGACCAAGTACCGAGCGATGACTTTGCGAAGGCCGCAGCGGTATCTAGGTTGCCGAGTTGATTATGAACCCAAGCGGTCGCGTAGTCCGCATCAGCGGCGTCAAACACGTCAGGCGGCTCCCAGCCGTCACGAGCCCGCGTTAGCTCATACCGCGCATCAGTGCTCCGGTTCATCCGCGCAAATGATATGGCAGACTCCATATGCAGCCAAGCGCCCAAGACGGTGACTGTGGGGTCGCCCGTCGGCAGATCGGTTAGTTTCGCTTGTGCCAGTTGGAACAGTTTGAGCCCGTCATTCGGGGCATCAGCCTCGTTCATCGCAATACCGGCATGTCGTACCGCGTAACACGTCGCGTAAGAGTCGCGAGCACACCTGCCCAACTCCATGGCCCGCCCGAAGTGGGCGCGTGCCGCATCCGGCGCCATCACGTCGTGGTAGGCCCAACCGGCGACCGTGTGCAACTCGGCCAACGCCGACCCGAGTTGCGCTTTGACCGCATCGGTTCCGGGCACCGTCAGCAACCGGGTGTAGTTGCGGGCAGTGGTGCCGATGGCGTCGGCCTGCCCGCCGTACTGCCGCGCGAGGGTGCGCATGGTCGCGGTGAGGTCCCGCAATGCGGTCACGTCGCTAGCGGCGAGTTTCGTGGGGAGGACGGGCGCCGGAGCATTGCTCGGTGCATCGAGCAGTTCGCGCAGCACCGGGTGACCCCATGTCACCGCCCCGGCTACGGCCATGACGAAATTGCGGCGCTTCACGGCTTCGGTCACCTCCTCTGCCCCCAGCTCGCCCGCTGCGCGGGCTCGCGCTTCATCGTACCGGCCGGTAGGTCCCCAACCGAGTCCCATGAGCCCGCGCTCCACGCCGAGGCCATCAGCGATGCGCACCAGTACGTCATATCCCAGCACCCGGCGCCCGGCGCGTATGTCAGAGACTTCGCTTTGCGACTGCCCGGTCGCCTGCGCAATCTCGCGCTGCGGGATACCCGACTCGATCAACAGCCGGTACGCCGTGGTGATGTCATGACGGGCGAGCGCGGTCCGAACATCTGCGGTGACGGTGATCACGCCCGGAGGCTACCGCGCGGCCTATAGGTTCCGCTGCCCCGTGCCCGTGACCAGCCGCAACCCGCGCGAACGAGATTCAGCTCCACGAACTCCGTTTACCGAAGCCGACGGTCCTCTGTTGATCACCAGGTGATGGCCAGCTGGGTGTCTGGTCGGTCGATGTGTGCCGTGGACGGGGTGTGATCATGAGGCGGTCCGGCGGGACGAGCGGTGGTGGTGGGCTGGCCGGGTCGTTCCCGGTCCCAGCGATGCAGCAGGTCGCTGGCTTGGGCGGCGAGTTTCCCGCTGTCGGGGCCGTGGGCGACGATGCCCAGTTCGTTGGTGTCATCGCTGTGCGGCTGTACTGCGATGTAGGCGATGGTTCCGCCGTCGTACAGGGTCGCGCCGGCCCACCGCAGTGCCGGGTCGAGCAGGCCGCTGGTGCGTGCCGCAGAACCGACGGAGAGCCGGCCGACGCTGCTGGGGCTGTCGGTGGTGGCGAGCCACAGGTCGAGGTGTTCGGCGGGCTCCTTTCACCTCGACCGTGTGGTATCCGGCCGCGGCGAGGCCGTCGCGGGCTCCGGTGGCGAGGTCGTCGTCGAGCTCGATGGTGACGACCTCGCCGGTGGGTCCGGCCAGTTCGGCGCGCAGTGCGGCGTTGATGCCGGTGGCCGCGCCGATCTCGAGGATGCGGTGGCCGAGTTGGACGTCGAGCAGTTCCAGCATCTCGGCCACGAGGTTGGGGCTGGACGCCGAGGAGACTGAGGTGCCGTCGTCGGCGCGTTTGGTCACGACGGGCCGGGGTGCGTAGGCCGCTTCGAGGTCCACTCCGGGCAGGAACACGTGCCGCGGCACGGTCCGGAAGGCGTCCTCGACCCGCGCGGTGCGAAACGTCTTGCGGCCGCGGATGTAGTCGGCCAGGGCCGCGCGCAGCTGCGCGGGATCGGAGCTCGTCGGGTCAGCGGTCACCGTGCTGACAGTAGTCGGGCGAGCACGACCGGAGCAGCTGGCGGACTCCGGGCCGGAGGCGTGTTCGTGCTGGAAGACGACCTGGCCGGCTGCTGTGGCCAGCAGGTGCTGGTGCTCGGCGGCAACGCCCAGGCGGTTGAAGGTGAACAGCAGGTGATGGGCCAGGACGGCCCACAGCCCTCGGGTGAGGGTTCCGTGCTGGGCCAGGAGATCCGGGTGCCCCAGGAGCAGTCCCAGCTCGCGTCGGTGATCGGTGCGGGCCTGCGCGAGTGGGTCGGGCGACGACGGCTACGGTCTGATGATCAGGGGAGGTCTCGACCGGCTGGCGCAACGGTTGACCTCCGCCGGACCGTGAGGCACCGAGCGGGGGACGAGGGGGCGCGTCAGCTGACGGCACGGCGCCTACTATGCAGGGAAGCGGGCGACGTAGCTGCGCTGCCAGGGGGTCTCGACCGTCCGCGGATCGTAGTGCTTGCGCACGTAGGCCACCGCTTCGCGAGCGGGCACGCCGTCGAGCACCGCAATGCATGCGAGAGCGGTGCCGGTCCTGCCGCGGCCGCCGGCGCACGCGACCTCCACCCGCTCCGACGCGGCACGGCGCCAAGCTTCGTACAGCGCATCCTGGGCGTCGCCGCGGTCGGTAGGTAACCGGAAGTCCGGCCAGCGGACCCACCGCGCTGCCCATGACACGGGCGGCGGCTGCTTGTTGAGAAGGTAGATCCCGAACTCGGGGACGACGCCGTCACACGTTGGGCGGTGCAGCCCCCGGCCACGTACGAGTCGGCCGGACGGTAGGCCCAGGACCCCGCGGGTCGGCGGCACCCCATCCGCTCACGATCGCCGGGTTACCCTTCAGCCTCGGCCGTCCCGGTCGGCCAAGAACTGCTCGAGCTCGGCGCCGAGCTCGTCGGCACTGGGCAGCTCCTCGACCCCGGATGCCAGCAGTGAGCGCGGCATGCGGGACTCGGCGGCCTCGTCGAACTGCTCCTCGAGCTTGCGGACGACACCCGAGATCTCCTCGGAGTGCCCGATCTGCTCATTTACCTCGGCGGTCACCCGTTCGGCAGCGGGACGCAGCCCTTCGGTGGGCAGCGCCAGCCCGCTCGCGTCGATCAGGCTCGTCAGCAGGCCACGCGCTGAGTCGGGGTACTCGGTGCGGGCGAGGTAGTGCGGCACGTGGACCGCGAAGCCGATGGCGTCGTGCCCGGCCTCACCGAGTCGCAGCTCCAGCAGCGCTGACACGCTGGCCGGCACCTCGACCGTGCCGAACCACTGCTCGTGACCGGCGACGAGTTCGGGCCGTGTCGCGTGCGCCGTCATGGTCACCGGCCGGGTGTGCGGCACCGCCATCGGGACGGCGTCGAGGCCGACGGTGAGGAGGACGTCGAAGCGCTCGACGATGTCGATGACGGCAGCGATGAACCGCTCCCACTGCAGGTCAGGCTCGGGCCCTGACAGCAGCAGGAACGCAGTGCCGTCCTCGTCGCGGACCTCGTGCAGCGTGAGTTCGGGCCGCGCGTAGTCAGCCCAATGATCGGCCTCGAACACCATCATGGGCCGCCGCGAGCGGTAGTCGAGCAGCTGGTCGACGTCGAAGGTCGCCACCACCCGGTGCTCGAGGTTCTCGAGCAGGTGCTCCACCGCGAGCCGGTTCGCGTGGCCCGCGTCGACGAAGCCCGACAGTCCGTGCACCAGCACGGGGCGGCTCCCGTCGGAGCGGTTCAGTTCGGCGGGCAGCTCCTCGATGCGGTAGAGATCGCCCGTCGGGTCGAACACGGTGACGTCACCTCCCGTCTCCTCGGGTTCCCGGTGGGAACCCTTGCCGACAGCCATAACGCAGGACTCCGCCGGTGCATTCCTTCCCGGCGCTGCCCGCCGTGCGGTGGGCGACCAGCTACTGCGGGCCGGCCGGAACCGCGGGCACGAGCCATGCAGGTGCCCTACCCGAAAGTGACAACGACTATCGTTTACGATCAGGCCGAATTGTCACACTCCGGGAGAGGTCAAACTACAGTGCGCATCGCTTTTGTGGGCAAGGGCGGCAGCGGAAAGACCACGCTGTCCGCCCTGTTCACCCGTCATCTCGTCGCCCAGGGCCGCCGGGTCCTCGCGATCGACGCCGACATCAACCAGCACCTGGGCCAGGCGCTGGGAGTCGACAACGAACACTCGACCCCGCCGCCCCTCGGCGGTGAGCTGACCTGGATCAAGGATCACCTGCGCGGCGACAACCCGCTCATCGGCTCGGCCGAGGTGATGATCAAGACGACTCCGCCGGGACGGGGCTCCCGGCTGCTGCGGCTCGACCCCGACGAGGAACTGCACCGCCGCTTCGCCAGGCCCGCCGGCGGGGCGGACCTGATGGTCACCGGCGAGTTCGAGTCCGAGGACATCGGCGTCGCGTGCTACCACTCCAAGACTGGGGCGGTCGAGCTCTACCTCAACCACCTGCTCGACGGTCCCGGCGAGTACGTCGTGGTCGACATGACGGCGGGTGCCGACGCCTTCGCGTCAGGCTTGTTCACCCGCTTCGATCTCGTCGTGCTCATCAGCGAGCCGACACTGTGGGGCATCGGGGTCTACCGGCAGTTCCGGTCGCACGCGCAAGGCCACCGGGTGCGGCTGCGGGTACTCGGCAACAAGGTCACCGGGCAGGACGACGTGGGGTGGCTTCGCGAACATCTCGGTGCTGCGTTGCTCGGCGCGGTCGGGCAGTCGGCGTGGGTGCGCGCCACCGAGCAAGGCCGGTCCCCGACCTTCACCGACCTCGAGCCGGACGTACGGCGCGCGCTGCAGATCACCCACGACGAGCTCGACGCCACGGAACGGGACTGGGCCGCCTACCACGGCGACACCGTGGCCTTTCACCTGCGCAACGCGCGCGCATGGGCCAACCGATCGGCGGGAGCCGACCTCGCCGATCAGGTCGATCCCGGGTTCGTCCCCGGACCGGCGGCGTTGATGCCGGTCGCCGGGACGGCCGGCATCGCCGGCTGAGCTGCACCGTCGTACCACCGACCCCTCGAGGAGGACCGATGTCACTCGACGTCCCATCCACCGTGATCGACGCCGCCGAACGTGGGGAGCTCGATGATGCCGAGTTCGTCGCCGTCGTGCGCGACTCGCTGCCCTACGCCTGGCAGGTGATCTCCGGAGTCGTGGGGGATCTGACCCTCGACAACTGCGGGACTGTAGACGATGTGAGGGGGCGCGGGAGGCTCCGCGCCCCCTCGCACGTGACCGATTTCTGTCTCGCACCACCGACCAGGCAAGCTGAGGGCCGTGGCTCGCGAACCCCGGCAACTAAGGACGTTCCTCAAGGCGGTGCTGCGCAACCCCGCCACGGTCGGGGCGGTGGCACCCAGCTCGACGCGCCTGGCGCAGCGCCTGACTGCGGTGGTTCCCGGTGAGGGCCACCCCGTCGTCGTCGAACTCGGCCCCGGTACCGGATCGACCACAGCCGCGCTACAGCGCCGGCTGGGTGGGCGTGGTCGCCACATCGCGGTGGAGATCGATCCGATGCTCGCCGGACACGTCGCCCGGGCTCACCCCTCGGTCGAGGTCGTCGTCGGTGACGCGGCGCAGCTGCGACAGCTGCTCGCCGATCAGGGCGTCTCCGAGGTGGACGCGGTGCTGTCCGGGCTGCCCTGGTCGCTGTTCAGTCCCGACGGCCAGCGCGAGATCCTCAGCTCGATCGCCGGGGTGCTGCGCCCCGGTGCGGCCTTCAGCACCTTCGCCTACGTGCACGCGCTGCCGCTCGGCGGTGCGCGGCGGTTCCGGGCGCTGCTCGACGAGGTGTTCGACGAGGTGCTGACGACACGGACGGTGTGGCGGAACCTGCCGCCGGCCGTCAGCTACGTCTGCCGCCGTCCCCGCTGAGCGAGGTCGAGTACGGCCGGGCAAAGTTCGCGAGCATAGCGGGGCGCCCCGACGGTCGCGGTCCTGCGGCTGCCCGCCCTGCCCGATCATCCACAATTGGCCAGTCGTCCACAGCACGCAGGGGCGGTAGCTGCGGCGAACGCTGCCGGACAGCACCGTTCTGGCATGAGCGCACCACCGGCCACCCGCGTCCGACTGTCCGACCCCGCCGAGCTGATCGCCGCCGTCCCGCACCTACTCGGATTCCACCCCCGTGACTCGCTCGTCGTCATCACCCTGCAGGGCCGTCGCCTGGGACTGACCCTGCGCACCGATCTCGTTGCCGAAGGCAGCGAGGAGCAGCTCGCCGAGCAGCTGCTGGTGCCGATCGCCCGGCAGCGCCCTTCGGGCGCGATCGTGCTGATCGTGGGCGGGCGGCAGACCGAAGCGACCGATCTCCCGCACCGCCCTGTCGTCGACGCCCTCGACGACGCGCTCGCCGCCGCCGACATCCCCGTGGTGCATGCGGCATGGGCTGCCTCGACAAGTCCCGGCGCCGCCTGGCGCTGCTACGACGAGGCCGGGTGCGCCGGGACCGTCGCCGACCCCGACCGTTGCGCGATCGCGGCCGCCAGCGTCGCTGCGGGCGTGGTCACCTTCGACACCCGGGAGCAGCTCGCCGAGCTGCTGGCGCCGGACGTGCCGACCGTGCTGGCTCGCCGGGCACGGATGCTCGACGCCGACGACGCGCAGCACCCGCTGGACACCGCCACCGTCCGGGAACGCCGCGCGCTGCTGGGGCGGCTGCATGCCGACGCCGCGGCGGGTGCGCTGTGCCTCGATGACCGAACCGTGGTCGAAGCCGCCTCGGCACTGTGCGATCACCGCATCCGTGATGCTTGCCTGGGATGGAGTGCGGGCGACGGCGCCGCGGCGGCCGAGCAGCTCTGGCTCGCCCTGGTCCGGGCCACCCCCGCGCCGCAGCGGTCCGAACCGGCGACGCTGCTCGGGCTCGCGGCCTACCTGCGAGGTGACGGCGCGCTGGCCGGCATGGCGCTGCAGGCAGCCCTCGACGCGCACCCCGACCACTGCCTGGCCGGCCTGCTGCGAGCCGCGCTGGACGGCGGGCTCGAACCCGCGACGCTGCACAGCATTGCCGCCGACGCCGCCGTGGACGCCCGGAGCGGTCTCGGGGCCGCGGGGGACGGGGGTCTCGGGGACAGGGGTCATAGCGACACCGGGCGCCTCACACCTTCCGGCGGGCGAAATCCCAGGCATCGGCGACGATCACGCTGAGTTCGGCGCGCTCGGGTTTCCACCCGAGGTCGGCACGGGCCCGCTCGCTGGAGGCGATCAGCACAGCGGGATCACCGGGACGCCGGCCGGCCACCTCGGCGGGGATGGGGTGCCCGGTGACCTCCCGGCAGGTCTCGATGACCTCACGCACCGAGAAGCCTTCGCCGTTGCCGAGGTTGTAGACCCGGTGGCAGCCCGGTTGGGCGCTCTCGAGTGCGAGTTCGTGCGCGTCGGCGAGATCCGTGACGTGGATGTAGTCGCGGATGCAGGTGCCGTCGGCGGTCGGCCAGTCGTCTCCGAAGATCGTGATCTTGTCACGCTGACCGAGCGCGACCTGCAGCACCAGCGGGATCAGATGCGTCTCGACGGTGTGTCGCTCGCCGTGGCGGTCGAACGCCCCGCCCACGTTGAAGTAGCGCAAGCTCACCGCGGCCAGCCCGTGCGCGGCCGCATAGGAGGTGATCGCATGGTCGATCGCGAGCTTGGTCGCCCCGTAGGGGTTGGTGGGTCGGGTCGCGTCGTCCTCGGTGATCGGGACCGACTGCGGTTCGCCGTAGGTGGCGGCGGTGGAGGAGAACACCAGCCGGCCGATGCCGTGTTCGGTCATCGCGTCCAGCAGCCGCACCGAGGCCACCACGTTGCCCCACCAATAGCGCTGCGGGTCGGTCATGGACTCACCGACCAGCGAGCGGGCCGCGAAATGCAGCACGCCGTCGAAACCCTCGGCCAGCAGTGGCCCGGCCTCGGCCACCTCGCCCGGCACGAAGCGGCAGCCCGCAGGGATCGCGTCGGCGTGCCCGGTGCACAGGTTGTCGAGCACGACGACCTCGTGGCCGGCGCCGACCAGTCGTGCCGCGCACACGCTCCCGATGTACCCGGCACCCCCAGTGACCAGCAGCTTCATCCGGACCGCAGCGGTCACCGGAGGCGAACCAGCACCGCGTGCGCCACCGCGCTGGCGACCTCGACGCCGGCGCCACCGCCGTGCAGCATGATCGGGGCGCCGGTGCGTTGGATCGCCGCCACGTCGACCGCGTTGCCCGGCACGGCGTCGACCTTGTGCAGCTCGGCCATCAACGCGGGATCGAGCTGGATGTGCTCGGCGATGCGCCGCACCTCCACGCGGCCACCGCCACGGCGGGCGACCTCGTCGAGCCGGACCAGGTCCGGGTCCATCGCAGCGACCGCGCTCCCGTCGAGCTCGCCGAGCCCCGGGATCGGGTTGCCGTACGGCGATGTGGTGGGGTTGCCGAGCAGGTCGACGAGCTTGCGCTCGACGGCCTCGCTCATCACGTGCTCCCAGCGGCAGGCTTCGGAGTGGACCTGCTCCCACTCCAGCCCGATCACGTCGATCAGCAGCCGCTCCGCGAGCCGGTGCTTGCGCATCACCGAGACGGCGCGTCCGCGGCCGATCTCGGTGAGCTCCAGGTGCCGGTCGTCGGCTACGACGAGCAACCCGTCGCGTTCCATCCGGGCGACGGTCTGGCTCACCGTGGGGCCGCTCTGGTGGAGTCGCTCGGCGATGCGGGCCCGCAGCGGGACCACGCCCTCCTCCTCCAACTCGTAGATGGTGCGGAGGTACATCTCGGTGGTGTCGATCAGATCGTTCACGGCCGTCCCCTTCATTCACCCGCCATGGTAGTGGTCGGAGGGCACTCGTGCCGACGATGCGAGCAGGCGGCATGGCGATTCCGGCACGATGAGTGCCATGGACCCGCTGATCGCACCTGATCGGCTGGCCGAGTCGCTCGCCTCGGCCACCCCGCCGACCGTGCTCGACGTCCGCTGGCGGCTGACCGGCCCGCCCGGCCGTGCCGACTACGACGCCGGGCACCTGCCCGGCGCCGTGTTCCTCGACGTGGACTCCGATCTCGCCTCCCGGCCCGGGCCCATCGACCACCCCGGGCGGGGCGGGCGCCACCCGTTGCCGGACCCGGTGGCGCTGCAGCGCGTGCTGCGCTCGGCAGGTGTCCGCGGCGGCGTCCCGGTCGTGGCATACGACGACGCGGACGGTTCGGTCGCGGCACGGGCGTGGTGGCTGCTGCGCTGGGCCGGGCATCCGCGGGTTGCGGTACTCGACGGGGGATACCGGGAATGGGTCGCACGCAGCCTGCCGGTGACCAGCGAGCTCCCCGCGCCGCCGCCGGGAACGTTCACGGTGCGCCCGGGTGGCATGCCGGTGGTCGACGCCGAGCAGGCGGCGGCGCTGGCGCGCAACGGGGCGTTGCTCGACGCGCGCGCCCAGCCCCGGTACCGCGGCGAGGTCGAGCCGGTCGACCCACGGGCCGGCCACATCCCCGGCGCCCGCAGCGCACCGTTCTCGGCACTGTCGGACACCGACGGCCGATGGCTGCCCCCGGCACGGCTGGCAGAGCTGGCAACGACGTGGGGCGTCGGGGGCGGCGTGCCGGTGGCGGCCTACTGCGGCTCGGGTGTGACATCGTGCGCGCTGGTGCTGGCGCTGGAGGTCGCCGGCGTGACCACCCCGCAAGCTCCGGCTGCGCTGTACCCGGGCTCCTGGTCGCAGTGGTGTGCCGATCCAGCTCGGCCGATCGCGACGGGCGCTGCTCCCGGTTAGCACCCGACGGTGAGGTGGGGTCGGGCGACGAATCATCCGGCCCGGTAGCGTCGCCGTCATGACCACCCGAGCTGCTGTCGTGTGGGACGAGGCGTTCCTGGGCTATAAACTCGGCGACGAGCACCCGCTGGACCCGGTGCGGCTGGATCTCACGATGCGGCTGGCCGGCTCTCTCGGGGTGCTCGACGGGGTGGTACCGCTGCCGCCCGTGGTGCGCACCGACGAGCAGCTGCTGGCCGTGCACTCCGCGGGCTACCTCGAGGCAGTCAAGGGGGCGCCGGCGTCCCCGGTGCCCGTCGGCCATGGCCTCGGCACGCCCGACAACCCGATCTTCGAGCGGATGCACGAGGCGTCCGCGCTGGTGGCGGGCGGATCGGCGCTGGCGGCTGAGCAACTGGCGTCGGGGCACGCGCGGCGCGCGGTGAACATCGCGGGCGGGCTGCACCACGCGATGCACGACCACGCGTCGGGCTTCTGCGTCTACAACGACTGCGTGGTGGCGATCCGGCAGCTGCTCGATTCCGGCGTGCAGCGCGTGGCCTACGTCGACATCGACGTCCACCACGGCGACGGCGTGCAGCAGGCGTTCGTCGACGATCCGCGGGTGCTGACGGTGTCGTTGCACCAGCATCCGACGTCGCTGTTCCCGGGCACCGGCCACCCCAGCGAGATCGGAGGACCCGCTGCCGAGGGGTACGCGGTCAACGTGGCACTCCCACCGAGGACCGACGACGCCGGCTGGCTGCGGGCATTCCACGCTGTCGTTCCCGGCCTGCTGCGCTCGTTCGCCCCGGAGGTGCTGGTCACCCAGCACGGCGCGGATACTCATGCCGAGGACCCGCTGGCCGACCTCGCGCTGTCGGTCGACGGGCAGCGCGCGGCACACCGGGCGTTGCGGGACCTGGCCGAGCAGACCCCGACCGGGCGGTGGCTCGCCCTGGGCGGCGGCGGTTATTCGCTGTTCCGCGTGGTGCCGCGGACCTGGACGCACCTGCTGGCCACCGTGCTCGATCGCGACATCGACCCGGACACCCCGATCCCCGCCGACTGGATCGCGCACACCTCGCTGCTGGCGCCAGGTGCCCAGTTGCCGACGTCGATGACGGACGGCGCGGCGCCGGAGTGGGTGCCGTGGGACGGCGCGGCCGACACCGGTGTGGACCGCGCCATTTCGCAGACCCGCCGGGCGGTGTTCCCGCTGCACTCGCTCGACCCGGATGATCCCAGAGACTGAGGTATTCCGAGCACTGACTGATCCGGACGATTCGCCGCAGCCCTCCCCGCCGCATCGGCAGGCCGACGTGGTGGCCTCCGACGGGGGCACCGTGCACCTGCGCCCGATCACCCCGGACGACGCCGACGCGCTGCTGGCATTGCACTCCCGGCTGTCCGACCGCACCCGTTACCTTCGCTTCTTCGGCCCCTATCCGGTCATGCCACGGCGTGACGTGGAGCGCTTCACCACGGTCGACCACCACGACAGGGTTGCGCTGGTGGCGGTACTCGGCGACGACATCATCGCAGTGGGCCGCTTCGACCGGCTCGAACCCGGCGGCACGTCCGCCGAGGTGGCCCTCGTCGTCGAGGACGCCCACCAGGGGCGGGGGCTGGGATCGATCCTGCTCGAACATCTCGCCGCGGCGGGCCGGGAGCAGGGCGTGGCGCGGTTCGTGGCCGAGGTGCTCGCCGAGAACCGGCAGATGGCGCGGATATTCCGCGACGCCGGATACCAGATCAGCCGTGCCTTCGAGGAGGGCGTGCTGCACCTGGAGTTCGGGATCGACCCGACCGAGGAGTCGCTGGCCGTGGCCCGGGCACGGGAGCAGGCGGCCGAGGCGCGCAGCGTGCACAACCTGCTGCACCCGGGCTCCGTCGCGGTCATCGGGGCATCGTCCGACCATGACAAGGTCGGCCACGCGGTGCTGCGGAATCTGCTGCAGGGAGACTTCGCGGGCTCGGTGTACCCGGTCAACGCCGACCGTCGATCGGTGCGGGGCGTGCGTGCCTACCCCACTGTGCTCGATATCCCCGACGCGGTGGACCTCGCGGTGGTCGCGGTACCGGCCGCCGACGTCGACGAGGTGTTCGACCAGTGCCTGGCCAAGGCGGTGCGAGCGCTGGTAGTGCTCACGTCCGGGTTCAGCGAGGCCGGGCAGCAGGGCGTGTTGGCCGAGCACGCGCTGGTCACCCAGGCGCGGACCCACGGCATGCGCGTCGTGGGCCCCAATGCCCTCGGGGTGGCCAACACCGATCCGGCGATACGGCTCAACGCGACGCTGGCGCCGACGCTGCCTGGGCAGGGCAGGACCGGGTTCTTCGCCCAGTCCGGGGCGCTCGGCATCGCGATACTGGCCGGTGCCGCCAACCGGGGTCTCGGGCTGTCCACGTTCGTCTCCGCCGGTAACCGTGCCGATTTGTCCGGCAACGACCTGCTGCAGTACTGGCAGAGCGACCCGAGCACCGATGTCGTGTTGCTGTACCTGGAGTCGTTCGGCAATCCGCGCAAGTTCGCCCGGCTCGCCCGCAGGCTGGCCCGCAGCAAGCCGATCGTGGCGGTCAAGTCCGGTCGCCACGGCTCTGCGCCACCCCGCGGCCTGGCGGCGACGTCGGTGCCGATCGACGAGGCCAGCGTCGCGGCGCTGTTCGAGCAGTCCGGGGTCATCCGGGTCGAGTCGGTGGCGCAACTGTTCGACACCGCGCTGCTGCTCGCCCACCAGCCGCTGCCGACCGGGCCGCGGGTGGCGGTGGTGGGCAACTCGACCGCGCTGGGCGTGCTGGCAGCCGACACCGCGCGGGCGCAGGGTCTGACGCTGGCCGCCGACCCCGTCGATGTCGGCGGGGCCGCCGGCCCGGAGCAGTTCGCCGGCGCCGTGCGCAGCGTCCTGGACCGAGACGACGTCGACGCGCTGGTCGTTGTGTTCGTGCCGCCGGTGGCGGTGCCCGGCACCGCCTACGCCCGCGCGCTGCGCGAGGTCACCGCCGACTCCACCATCCCGCTGGTGTCCACGTTCCTGGCGGCCGAAGGGGTACCCGACGAGCTTGCGGTGACCGGCCCTGGCGGCTTCCCGGGCCCCGGCTCGGTGCCGTCCTACCCGAGTCCCGAGCGTGGGGTACTCGCGCTGGCACGGGTCGTGCGCTACGCGCAGTGGCGGGCGCGTCCGGTCGGCGACTTCGTCCGGCCGGAGGGGTTGCACGCAGACGAGGCGGCGGCGCTGGTCGAGCCCTGGGTCGGCGACGAACCGCTGTCGCTGCCCGACGAGCGAGTGGCGCGGTTGCTGGACTGCTACGGGATCGGCCTGGTGCCGTTGCGCCGCGTCCACGGCGTCGAGGAGGCCGTGTCGGCGGGAATCGCCTGCGACATCGGGGTGCAGGACGACCCGTCGTTCGGTTCGCTGGTCTCCTTCGGGCTGGCCGGGGTGGTCTTCGACCTGCTCGGCGATCGCGCCTACCGGGCGGTGCCGCTGTCCGACGTCGACGCCGCCGACCTGGTGCGCGCTCCCCGGGCGGCGCCGCTGCTGGCCGGATACCGGGGTGCGGAGCCGGTGGATCTGGCGGCGCTGGAGGATCTGGTGCTCCGGGTGGCGGCGCTGGCCGAGGACCTGCCGGTCGTGCGGTCGCTGTCGCTGGAACCGGTGCTCGCCTCGCCGGCCGGCGCGGCGGTGGCCGGCGCGAGCATCAACGTCGGGCGTGCCGCCGAGCGCCACGACGGCGGGCCGCGCCGGCTGCGCTGACCAGCTCCCGCCGTGAAGGGCACCTACACGGCGTCGGGCGCAGCGAAGGGGCCTTTGACGGCGTCGTCTTCGACCCGACGCCGAGGCGAGCCGTGTGAGGATGGGCCAGCCCAACCATCGAGCCGGGAGGTCGACCGCGTGCAGCTGCTACGGACCCCGGAGGATCGCTTCGCCGACCTGCCGGACTTCCCCTACGAGCCGCAGTACGCGGACGTCGCCGACCCCGATGGCGGGACGCCGCGGATGACGTGGGTGGCGGCCGGGCCGTCCGACGGCCCGCCGGTCGTGCTGCTGCACGGCGAGCCCACCTGGTCGTACCTCTACCGCTAGATGATCGGCCCGCTGGCCGAGGCCGGGCTGCGGGTGCTTGTCCCCGATCTGGTCGGCTTCGGGAGATCCGACAAGCCCGGCAGTGTCGACGATCACAGCTACGCTCGCCACGTCGCATGGCTGGCCGAGCTGTTGCTCGATCGAATGGCGATCCGTGGTGCGACACTGCTCGGCCAGGACTGGGGCGGGCTGCTCGGGCTGCGGATCGTCGCCGAGCATCCCGATGCGTTCGACCGGGTGGTCGCGGCCAACACCGGGATGCCGACCGGGGATTCACGAATGCCGCAGGTGTGGTGGCAGTTCCGCCGGATGATCGAGCAGGCACCGCAGCTCGACATCGGCCGCACGGTCGCCTCCGGGGTGTGTTCGCGGTCTTTCCGACGCTGCCCGCGCCGGCTACGATGTGCCGTTCCCCGACGAGTCGTACCTGGCGGGCCCGCGGGCGATGCCACTGCTGGTGCCGACGGCGCCGACCGATCCCGCAACTGAGGCCAATCGCGCCGCCTGGGAGCGGCTGTCGCGGTGGGACAAGCCGTTCCTGGTCGCCTTCAGCGACTCGGATCCGATCACGGGCTCGATGGCGCCGGGCTTGCGCAAGCTCGTGCCGGGAACGCGCGGCCGACAGCACCCGGTGATCGCGGACGCCGGGCACTTCCTGCAGGAGGATGCGGGCGAGGAACTGGCGCGCCACGTCGTCGACTTCGTGCGCCCCTGACAGCAACCGGACGATCCCGTCGTTCCGTCTTACCAACATGAGACGGGTGGGAGCGGTCGTCGGCGGCGCGGTGCTGCTCGCCGCGCTCGTCGGATGCGCCGACCGGCAGGACGGCGCACGCTTCGGCGGCGCCCCGCATCCTGCACCGCCACCGGACTCCGCCGAGGCTGCCCCGCAACCGATCCCGGGCCACCCGACCCCGCCGGCCGGCGGGGTAGTGCTGCCCGCGGTGCAGGTCGATGCCGCCGCACTGCCCGACGGGCACCCCAGGCTGGTGTGGACCGGGGATGAGGGACGCACCGTCGGCGTCTACGGCCAGGAGGGGGGCTGTGGCCGGGTGCGGGCCGACCTGCTCAAGCAGACCGACTCGGTGATCCGGATCGGCCTCGTCGAAACCATCCCCACCACCGGGCCGTGCACGATGGACTTGCGGTTCCCGCCGCTGTCGGTGCAGCTCGACGATCCGCTGGAGCAGCGGACGGTGCTACTCGAGCGCCGTACGGTGGGTCCGCCGCCGTGAAATCGGAAGGCCGGGCCCGCCCCCGACGAGCCCGACCTCCCGGGGGATGCGACCCCCTGCGGGGTGCCCGCCGGATCGCGTGGTCTGCGTCACGCCCGAACCTGCCCGTGCGACGAGTCCGGGGTCAACGGCCGAACGGGCGGTGTGCCGTCACGCAGTGTCAACTCGCGTAGGAACGGTGTCAGCTCGCGTAGGAACGAAGCCGCTCGGCCCGGTCACCCTGGCGCAGCTTCGCCATCACCTCACGCTCGATCTGGCGGACCCGCTCACGGGACAGCCCGAACCGGCGGCCGATCTGGTCCAGCGTGCGTGGCTGGCCGTCGTCGAGGCCGTAGCGCATCCGGATGACGTTCTGCTCGCGCCCCTCGAGGGTGTCGAGCACCCGGCGCAGGTCGTCCTGCAGGAAGCCGGAGATCACCGCGTTCTCGGCGTCGGCCGCCTCGGCGTCCTCGATGAAGTCGCCCAATGGCGCCTCCTCCTCGGCACCGACCGGCATATCGAGGCTGACCGGGTCGCGGGAGTGGCGCAGCAGATCCGCAACCTTCTCCACGGGTATACCGGAGCCCTCGGCCAGCTCCTCGTCGGTGGCCTCTCGGCCCAGCCGCTGGTGCAGGTCCCGCTTGAGCCGGGCGAGCTTGTTCACCTGCTCCACGAGGTGGACGGGGAGCCGGATGGTGCGACCCTGGTCGGCCATGCCCCGGGTGATGGCCTGGCGGATCCACCAGGTGGCGTAGGTGGAGAACTTGAAGCCCTTGGCGTAATCGAACTTCTCCACCGCGCGGATCAGCCCGAGGTTGCCCTCCTGGATCAGGTCCAACAGCGGCATGCCGCGGCCGGTGTAGCGCTTGGCCAGCGAGACCACCAGCCGCAGGTTCGCCTCCAGCAGGTGGTTCTTGGCGGACTGGCCGTCGCGCACCAGCTGGCGCAGGTCGGTGCGGCGCGACGGCGAGATCGAGTCATCCGAGTCGAGGACGTGCTTGGCGAAGACACCCGTCTCGACCCGCTTGGCGAGCGCCACCTCCTGCTGGGCGTCGAGCAGCGCCGTACGTCCGATACCGTTGAGGTAGACGCGGACCAGGTCCGCTGCCGGGCTCTGCGAGTCGAGGTCGGCCTCGACGGTGGCATCCGGATCGACGGTGGTCTGCGGCGCGGTCATCGGTCCCTCCCTGAGACGGGTGCGCACTGCTTTCGCGGCGACACCCCGCACAACGCTGCAGACCGGCAATCCGTTCCCGATACTGCTGCGATCACCGGCCCACGGTGCCCGCAGCCGGTGCCGCTTTCGTCACACCTCGGACTTGGGCCGCGCGGTGACCTCCACGATCAGCGTGACTGGCCCGTCATTGACGCTGCGCACAGCCATCTGTGCACCGAACCGGCCGGCCTCGACGGTGGCGCCTCGCATTCGCAACGCTGCGACGACCGCTGTCACCAGTGGTTCGGCCTGCTCCGGGTGCGCTGCGGCGGTGTACGAGGGCCGCCGGCCCTTGCGAGTGGCGGCATAGAGCGTGAACTGGCTCACCACGAGCAGCCCGGCGCCGGTCTCCGCACAGGAAAGCCCGTCGCGCAGGATGCGCAGCTCGTGAAGTTTGCGTGCCATCGTCTCGGCTTGCTCGGGCCCGTCATCGTGGGTGATGCCGAGCATGACCAGCAGGCCCGGCCCCGCCAGCTGGCCGACAACCTCGTCGCCGACGGTGACAGCCGCCTCGCTCACCCTGCTGACCACCGCTCTCATGGTTGCCGCGCTCGCAGCATGGCTGCCGTGTCGCCGGTGAGCTGGAGGAGCACTGTGGGATCTTCGCAGCCGCCGGGAGATCTTCGCAGTCCGCAGGCCCGCAACGGCCCGGCAGGGCAGCCACCCGAGTAGCCTGGTGAAAGCCCCAGCCGAACACTCGGAGGTCGCTGGTGACCCTGTCGTTGAGCCAGGACCGCGACGCGGACGCGCTGCTGGACCGGGACCCGCTGGCACTGCTCGTCGCGATGCTGCTCGATCAACAGGTGCCGATGGAACGCGCCTTCGCGGCGCCGTACGAACTGACCCAGCGGCTGGGCCACGATCTCGACGCCGGCGAACTGGCGGATCACGACCCGGAGTCGCTCGCAGACCTGTTCGCACGCCCCCCGGCGTTGCACCGGTACCCGCGGGCGATGGCAGGCCGGGTCCAGAAGCTGTGCCTGGCGCTGGTGGAGCGTCACGACGGCGACGTGACCGGGTTGTGGCGCGACGTCGCCGACGCCCGGGAGCTGCTGCGCCGCCTGGTCGCGCTTCCCGGTTACGGCAAGCAGAAGGCGCAGATCTTCGTGGCACTGCTCGGCAAGCAGCGTGGTGTGACACCGTCGGGCTGGCGCGAGGTTGCCGGCTCCTACGGGGAGCAGGGGGTGTACCGCTCGGTCGCCGATGTGGTCGACGAGCGAACCCTCGAGCAGGTGCGGGCGTACAAGAAGCAGCTCAAGGCGGCCCCAACGGCATGAGTACGCTGCGCTGTCACCAGGCTGCCGCCAACGCGACGATGACCGGTGCGACGATGGCCGAGGAGGTGGTGTCGTGACGGACTCGCATGCCCGTGAACACGGGACGCGGAGCGACATCCCGGTTCTCATCACCGAGGCGGCCCCGTCCTACGCCGAGCAGTACGCCCAGCGGCGCCGCAAGTACGCCGTCATCATGCTGGCCAGGATCCCGTGCCTGCTGCTCGCCCTCGCCTTCTACCAGATCTGGTGGCTGGCCCTGGCCTTCATCGTGCTGTCCGTGCCACTGCCGTGGATCGCGGTGCTCATCGCCAACGACCGGCCCCCTCGCAAGGCCGAGAACGCCAACCGCTACCACCGCTCCCGGGGGGAACTCGAGTCGCGAGCGCACGTCGTCATCGATAGCTGACCTGCTGCTCGACGACACCGTGCCCCGGCCTTTCGAGTGCGGCGGCGACGTCGTCGGAGACCTGCATCTTCACCTCGTAGCAGACGAGCATGCCGGCATGCGGCATCATGGGGTTGTGAGCGCACCGACCAAGACCCTGCCCGATGTCGAGAACCGGCCGGAGACCACCGACCGCACCAGCGACGACACGCCGGAGATGTTCCATTACGTGCGCAAGAACCAGATCGCCGAGAGCGCGGTCATGGGTTCGCACGTGGTGGCGCTGTGCGGGGAGGTCTTCCCCGTCACCCGTTCGCCGAAGTCTGATGCGCCGGTCTGCCCCGAGTGCAAGGAGATCTTCGACTCGCTGCCCAGTGGCGGCGGGGACTGAGCGGCCGGCTCAGCCCCGTCCGGTGTCCGGTGCCCGCCCAGGCTCATCCGCCGGCGAGCGTGGCGGGCTGCTCGTCGAACCGTTGGCAGGTAGTGACACGGTGCCCGTGGCATCGGTCGGTGGGTAGCTGGTGTGCACCGCTTCGGCACCCTCGTCACGTCGCCAGGTCGCCCGTTCCGCGTCTGCCCGGGTACGTGAGGCGCGGCGGTTCATCGCCAGCCGGCGCCATCGACGCCGCTCGCGGCGGGTCATGCGCACCGGCCACATCTCGATGATCGCGTTGTTGAACTGGGACCCCAGGATGATCGCCAGCGCGAGGAAGTACGAGAACAGCAGGAACGCGATCGGGGTCGCCAGCGCACCGTAGGTGTAGCCGGTGCTCGTCACCCAGTTGATGTAGAACCGCAGGATGCCGCTGGAGATCAGGAAAACCCCCATCGCCAGCACCGCGCCGGGCAGCCCACGGTGCCATGGGTGCTTGCGTGGCAGCGCGACCTTGTACAGCGTGGCGAGCCCGAGCACGATCATCACCCCGAGTGATGGGTAGTACAACAGCGTCACCCACTCGGCGACGGTGGGGCGGACCGATGCCGCGAACAGCTCCGGCACGAACCCCGGGCCGAGCGCCAGCAGCGGCAGCACCAGCACCGCGCCGAGTAGCGCGACGACGTAGAGCAGCACTGAGAAGATGCGCTGCCAGAGGTAATTGCGCACGGTGTACTGCCCGTGCGCCTGTGTCATGGCGTCGACGAGGGTGGCCAGGCCCGAGGAACCCGCCCACAGCGAGAGCACGAAACCAACTGACACGATGGCGCCCCGGCCCTGGCTGAGGACGTCATTGATGGTCGGGTCGATGATCTGGTTGACGACGTCGTCGGTGAAGATCGTGCGACTGAAGCGCAGGATCTCCTGCTCGACCTGTGCGATGCTGGCCGTCCCGAACCAGCCCACCAGGTATCCCAGGCTGCCGAGCAGCCCGAGCAGCAGCGGCGGAAGCGCGAGGGTCTGCCAGAAGGCCGCCTCGGCTGACTTGCCGAGGACACCATCGCTCCAGGCCTTGGTGACGGTGCGCCAGAGCAGCCGCACCGGCCCCCGCCGGATCGGCCGTGGTGACTCGTCCGCCGGTCCCGGGCCAGGTGCGCTGCGTTCCTGCGCGTCCCCTGCTGAGTCCATGTCTGCTCCAGGATCCCCCATCCGGCTCATGCCGTGCAGGACGGCCCGCGAATGGGGTGTCGCGACGGTGTCGCGCGGGCCGCGGTGCAGCGGCCGCCGGTAGGGTGACCGCTGCCCTCGCCGAGCCGCTGGCACCCATCGGGATCCGCGTGTCCGCCGGGGGCGTTCGCACGCTCACGGCCACGTTCGGCGCAGGCGTGACGCCGTGGATCGGAAAGGAGTGGTGTCGCACCCGTGTCACTCGCCACATCGCTGGTCACCACGCAGCGCCCACTGCGCACCTGGCAGCGCCGCGCGCTGGCCCGGTACCTGGCCGTCTCCCCGCAGGACTTCCTCACGGTCGCCACGCCGGGCGCGGGCAAGACCACCTTCGCGTTGCGGGTGGCAGCCGAGCTGCTGGCCGACCGCACGGTATCGGCGGTGACGGTCGTCACGCCCACCGAGCACCTCAAGCACCAGTGGGCGGGGGCGGCCGACGCGGTCGGCATCGCGCTGGATCCCGAGTTCCGCAACACCGCCGGCGCCACCGCGACCGACTACCGGGGTGTGGCTGTGACCTATGCCCAGGTCGCGGTGCATCCCACGCTGCATCGGGTGCGCACCGAGCAGCGCCGCACGCTGGTCATCCTCGACGAGATCCACCACGCCGGTGACGCCAAGTCGTGGGGCGACGCGATTCGCGAGGCGTTCACTCCGGCGGAGCGGCGGCTGGCATTGACCGGCACCCCGTTTCGCAGCGACGACACGCCGATCCCGTTCGTGGGTTACGAGCGCGACGGTGACGGCGTGCTGCGATCGGCGGCCGATCACTCCTATGACTACGCCGACGCGCTGGCCGACGGCGTGGTGCGCCCGGTGGTGTTCCTCGCCTACTCAGGGCAGGCGCGGTGGCGTACCAGCGCCGGGGAGGAGTACTCGGCCCGGTTGGGCGAGCCGCTGACCGCCGAGCACACCGCGCGGGCCTGGCGCACCGCACTCGATCCGGACGGGGAGTGGATCCCCTCGGTGCTGGCTGCCGCCGAGACCCGGTTGACCCGGCTGCGCGCCGGTGGGATCCCGGACGCGGCCGGTCTCGTGATCGCCACCGATCAGGCGACCGCCAGAGCCTACGCACGGATCCTGCACCGCATCAGCGGCCACGAACCGGTGCTGGTGCTCTCCGACGATCCGGGGGCCTCCGGCCGGATCGCGGAGTTCGCCGACTCCGAGCAGCGCTGGCTGGTGGCGGTGCGGATGGTCTCCGAGGGCGTCGACGTGCCGCGGCTGGCCGTCGGGGTGTACGCGACCTCGGCGTCCACCCCGCTGTTCTTCGCGCAGGCCGTGGGGCGGTTCGTCCGGACGCGGCGTGCCGGCGAGACCGCGACCGTCTTTCTGCCCAGCGTGCCGGTGCTGCTCGAACTCGCCAGCCAGCTCGAGCAGCAACGCGACCACGTGCTGGGTGCGCCGCATCGGGACGAGGAAGCCTGGGATGACGCGCTGCTCGCACAGGCCGCCGCGCAGCGCGACGAGCCGGGGGAGGAGGAGCGGGCGTTCACCTCGCTCGGCGCCGACGCCGAACTCGATCAGGTGATCTACGACGGATCGTCGTTCGGTACCGCTGCACTGGCCACCACCGAGGACGAGCAGGAGTACCTGGGTCTTCCCGGACTGCTCGAGCCTGACCAGGTCAGGGCGCTGCTGCGGCAACGTCAGTCGCAGCAGCTCGACAGCGTCCCGCGACGGCGCGCGCAGCAGTCCGAGTCGCCGGCGCCGGACCGGCAGCCCTCGGTACGCGAGCGGCTGGCCGGGTTGCGCAAGGAACTCAACACACTGGTTGCGATGGCCCACCACCGCACCGGCCGCTCACACGGTGCGATCCACAACGAGATCCGGGCGGCGTGCGGTGGCCCACCGACCGCGATGGCGACCGTCGAGCAGCTCGAGGAGCGCATCGCATGGCTACGCCGGTCATGACGGCCGGTCATGACGGCCCGTCATGAAGCGAATGCTGTCAGCTCTCGGCGAACACGCACGGCGCGCCTGATACGGCGGGGCGGTTGATACGACAGCGGCCGGGGCAGGGGCCGTGGTGGTCCCTGCCCCGGCCGCGAGTCCGGTTGGATGCCGGCGGGTCTCAGGCGTCGCCGGCCTGGATATCCGCCGAGAGTTCTTGAAGCTTCGACTCGTGTTCACGGGCGTGGTGCCCGCAGAAGAGCAGCTCACCGCCGGAGGGCAGTACGGCGCGGACGCGAGCTGCTGCGCTGCACCGGTCGCAGCGGTCGGATGCGGTCAACTCGGGGCGGGTGAGCGTGCTGGTCATGGCGACTCCCTCCGTCCTGGCCCGGTCCCGGGGACCGGAACCGTCGAACCGGATGCGACCACCGCGGCCGCGGTGCTCACCGGTCCACTCTTACAGACGCATGGCGCCCGTGGGTTTGTTCCCGCTGACGTTTGATCCCAATCACTCATTCGTATCGCGGCCGCAACCCGGCTGTTACCGCATGTCGCTGCAGCAGACACAGGGGGCAGACTCAGGGTGATGGCGACGCTCGGCAACCGGTTGCGAGCAGCGTCGGTGCCCGCGCCGTTGCTGTTCGTGATCGGCGGCACCTCGATGTACCTCGGGGCGGCCGTCGCCGTGCTGCTGTTCGAGCAGCTCACACCGTCGGGTGTGGCGTGGCTGCGGATGCTCGGGGCGGCGCTGGTACTGCTCGCCTGGCGCCGCCCGGGCCGGGCTGCCTGGCGGGGCCGCAGGCTGCTGCTGGCCGGGGCCTTCGGGCTGGCCACCGCGCTGATGAACGTGGCCTTCTACGAAGCCATCGCGCGATTGCCGTTGGGCACCGCCGTGGCCATCGAGTTCTGTGGGCCGGTGGCGGTCGCCGCGTTCGGATCCCGCACGCTGCGCGACGGCGCCGCGCTGCTGTTGGCAGCCGCCGGGGTCGTGCTGATCGCCGACGTCCAGCTCGCGGGCAGCCCTGCCGGCTTCGTGCTCGCCCTCGTCGCCGCGGCGTTGTGGGCGGCCTACATCCTGCTCGGCAAGCGGGTGGCCCTCGGCGGCAAAGGTCTCGATGACATGACCGTCGGCTTCGTGGTCGCGGCGCTGCTGCTGACCCCGCTGGCCGCGGGTACGGGCGCGGCCTGGGGCTCGCCGACACTGCTGCTGCTCGGCGTCGCGGTCGGGGTGCTGTCGACCGTCGTCCCCTACGCGCTGGACCAGATCGTGCTGCGCCGTGTCGGGCAGGCCCGATTCGCATTGCTGCTCGCACTGCTGCCCGCGACGGCCTCGATGGTGGGGCTGCTGGTGCTAGCTCAGGTGCCCCGGCCGCTGGAAGCGATCGGCATCGGCGCGGTGGTGGCGGCCGTCGCGGGAGCCGCTACGGTGGGGCGCCCACCGGCGGGTGGCGCCCAGCAGGTGGGATGCGAGCACCGGAGGAGCAGATGACCGAGCCAGCCGCACTCGCCAGGGACCTGGCCGCCACCGGCATCTCCGGACTGGTGATCTCGTGGGCCGACAACAACGGCATCCCGCGGGCGCGGATCGCGCCGATCGGCAACCTTCCCGAGCTCGTCGAGCGCGGGGTGGGGATCACATCGCTGTTCGCGGTGTTCGACACCCACGATGTGATCACCTTCGCCCATGCCGGCTTGTCGACGCCGTCCGGGGACGTGCGGCTGATTCCCGTGGTCGACGGGCTCACCCGGCTGGCAGGCCAGCCTGCGCTGGCCTGGGCACCCGGCCGGCAGGTCGCAATCGACGGTTCGGCCTGGCCCTACGACCAGCGAGGGGTGCTCGAGGCACAGGTCGCGCGCGCCGCCGGGGCCGGACTCGAGATCCGTGCCGGGTGGGAGATCGAGTTCGTGGTGGGCCTGCCCGACGACGGGGGTGAGCTGCGCGGCGCCCACCGAGGCCCCGCCTACAGCCCGCATGCGCTGCTGGCCATCGACGAGTTCGTGGCCGCGTTGCTGACCGACTTCGCCGGCAACGGCCTGCCCGTCAACCAGCTGCACGCCGAGTTCGGGCCGTCACAGGTCGAGGTCAGCCTGGCGGCCAGCGATCCCGTCACCGCTGCAGATCGGCAGCTGCTCGCGCGCCAGACCATCCACGCGGCGGCGCGGGCGCACGGGCTGCGGGTCAGCTTCGCGCCGCTGGTCGGCGTCGGGGGCGCGGGCAATGGCTGGCACCTGCACACCTCGGTGTGGCGTGACGGCGCGAATCTGCTCGCGGGAGATCCGGTGCGAGGCCCCGGCCCCGACGGTGCCGGCTACCTCGCCGGGTTGCAGCGGGACCTGCCTGCCGTGGCGGCGCTGACGGCGCCCAGCGTGCCGTCCCTGGCGCGGCTGCGTCCCGGTATGTTCGCGGGTGCCTACGTCTGCTGGGGGGTGGAGAACCGGGAGGCGACGCTGCGTTACGTGCCCGGATCACCGCTGCTGGGCGCCGATCACGCCAATGTGGAGCTCAAGGTCTGCGACGCCTCGGCGAACCCCTACCTCGCGCTGGCCGCCGTGATCGCCGCCGGGACGGCCGGTCTGGCTGACGGCGCCGCCCTCGACGAGCCGATCCAGAGCGACCCGGGCACCTGGAGCGAGCAGGACCGCTCGGAACGCGGCCTGGTCCGGCTGCCGGGCACGCCTGCCGAGCAGGAGGCCGCCCTGCTCGGTTCGGACCGGATCCGTGCGGTGCTCGGTGACGACCTGCTCGGTGCGTTCGTCGCGGTGCGGCGCTCGGACGCTGCCTGGGCCGCGGAGCGCACCCCTGAGGAGGTCGTCGCCGCGCACCTGTGGCGGCACTGAATCGTGGCGCCCATGTCGGTCGAGGACCTGGTCGCGGGGACGGCACTGTTGCCGGGGTCTGCGGAGCTGCTGGCGTTGCGACGCTACGAGCTGCCGCAGCGTGACGAGTTGTGCGGCCCGTTCTGCGCGTTGCTGGCGCTGTGGTCGGCCGGGATCGGTGGCGAGCTCGACCAGGACGACGTCGCGGTGGCCGCCGGTACCGTGCTGTCCGCGCCGCCGCGCACCGCATCGCTGCCGCCGGGGGAGCCGGGACGCGACGACTTCCGGCTGTCGCTGCCGCAGGCCGGCGACCCGGCCGGCGCCGGGACGTCCGCGACCGGCGTCGCCCGGGCCGTCGAGCAGCTCTCCGACGGGCAGGTCGCCGCCGTGCCCGCGTCCGGCAGCTGGGAGCCCGCGCGGGTGCATGCCCTGCTGCGAGGTGCGGGCAGGCTCGCCGGGCCGGTCGCTGTGCTGGCCAACATCGCGACCGCCGAGCTGGCCGACCACGGGACCGATGCGGACACGTTGTTCCACTACCTCGACACCGGGACCGACGACGCCGTGCCAGCGCGCTGGCACGCCGGGCACTTCGTGGCTCTCGCCGGGCTGATCGAGGGCCGGGTGGGCAGCCTGGTGCTCGTTGCGGACAGCTACCGATCGCTGGGCTCCGACGGGCTGCATCTGCAGCCGATCGAGCGTGTCGCCACGGCGCTGCGGCGCGAGGGCCTGCCCCCCGGCGGCATTCTGCTGGTCGTGCCGGCCAGCCAGCGATCTGCGGCCGCGGACCTCGTCACCTCCGCCGGGGTGCGCACCGAGCTGTGGGACAATGGCAGCCCGGACGCCATGCGGTAGACGTGCGGCTCAACCCGGAGCACCTGCAACGGCTGCGCCCCGCGGCCGCGACGGCGGCGTTCGAGTAGTTGATTACTCGTGCCGAAACCTGGAATTCCGGTGATGCTGCGCGCGAGGAACCGGAAAGGACCGGAATCCGGTGCGCTCCGGCGTTTCTCGTTGCGAAGGAAAGGGTGCTTGCGATGCCAGTCGCTGGGCGCGGCCGACGGCGCCGCAGATGCCGTTGGCGCACAGCTACCTGGTGCTCGAGCGCTGCGGACCGTGGTGTGCAGCGCGTCCAGCTCTATAGCGGGCGCGTCCTTGCGGCAGCGCAACAGGCCGCGTCGACAACGACCTCAGGTCTCCGCGAGTGTCCGCGTGTGGCCGATTGGGGACGGGTCGAGGTCGGCCCAGCGGCCGAGCGACAGGACGGCGACGGGCCTGCGTAGGGCCGCGATGTCGTGCAGTGGGTCGCCGTCGACGAGCAGTAGGTCTGCGTCGTACCCGGCTCGAAGCCGGCCCTTGCACCCGTCCAGTCCGCACGCGCCGGCGGCGACCGATGTCGCGGTCGCGAGTCGTCGAGGGTGAACTGGCAATGCAGCACATCGGTCCCGGAAGTCAGCGCGCCGCCGCTGGTCATCACGTTGACGACATCCGCGCCGCGGTCAGCTCGCTCGGCGACGGCGGCGCGCAGCTGTGCGGGGCCGTCGGCCTCGCCGCCCATCTGCCAGCAATGGCCGCGGGGGCTGGTGACCGGCGGTCCCGAGGCGAGGATGGTCGGCACGGGGTTCGTGGCTGCTCGGCCCCGCCGCTCGAGGACCGCCCAGTGGCGGTCACCGAGATCTCGGACGGTCGTGACCCCCACCGACAGCTGGCGGCGTAGCGCATCGTCGAGCACCCCGTCGAGCTCGTCGGTGCTGAGCCCGGGCAGCCGGTCCAGTGCCCCGTCACGGCTGTCCCCGCATAGATGGACGTGCATGTCGATCAGGCCGGGAAGCACGGTGGTGTCGGGAAAGTCGGCCACGGGCACGCCGTCCGGTAGCGGCGCGGTCGCCGGGTGCACGGCGGCGATCCGCCCGCCGTCGACGAGCACGACGACCCCACCGGGTGTCTCGTGCTCGCCGTCGAATCCTCGACCCGACCGGATCGCCAGCATTGCGGCCTCCCACTGGTACGGCTTCCTATGGTGAGGGTGGCCCCGGGCGGGGGAGCGGGCACGAGTAGTCGCCTACTCGACTCCCGGAGACACGGCAGCGAGCAACCCAGCTCCGGCTTGATGTTCACCATCGCCCCGACTTGGCGTCGGACGAGCTGGTATTCCCCGCGCGCACGCAGCAGGTCCGCCGCGCCCTGCGAGGCGTTTGCCGTGAGCAAGAGACAAGTAGCCGGCTACTCGTGACCATTTGCAGTGCCCGCCGCGACGGTTGGGGCATGTCTGCAACGGGCGAGCCGCGCGCGGAAGCACTACGGCAGCTCCCGGCCACCTATTCGCTGGCGTTGCGGTTGCGTGACGCTGGGCTGTCCGAGGAGTTGATCGCCGAGTGCCTGGGGACCGAGGTGGTGACACTCGGTCCGCTGCTGGTCGTGGCGGAGGCGAAGCTCGCTGCGATCCTGGGTGAGGCTTCACCGCCGTAATTCGGTCCGCGTCGGTGGACGGATTCGTACTATTCAGCCATGGGGCGGAGCTATTCAGCCATGGGGCGGAGCTGGCCGCTGACCGGGCGGGCCGAGGAGCTGCAGTTCATCGATGCGGCCATCCGACGGTCCGGCGGGCCGCGGGGAGTGGTGCTGGCGGGGGCAGCCGGGGTGGGCAAGACACGGCTGGCGCGGGAGGCGCTGGCGAGCGCCGAGCAGCGGGGCGTGGCTACTCGGTGGGCGACCGGGACTGCCTCAGCACGGACCCTGCCGATGGGGGCGTTCGCGGCGCTGCTGGGGACGGTCGGCGGGGATCCAGCCCGCGTGCTGCGGCAGGCTACCGACGCGCTGCTCGCCGGTGCCGGCCGCGCAGGTGTGGTGGTCGGGGTGGATGACGCCCACCTGCTCGATGAGCTCTCGGCGTTTTTGTTGCACCAGCTGGTGCTGGGCGAAGTGGCGAGGGTGGTGGTCACGGTGCGCACCGCTGAACCGGCGCCAGACGCGGTGACCGCGCTGTGGAAGGACGGGCACCTGGACCGGCTGGAGGTGCAGCCGCTGTCCGAGGCAGAGACCGTCGTGCTGCTGGAGGCGGTGCTGGGCGGGCCGGTGGACAGTCGCGGCGCCGCCCGCATGTGGGCGCGGACCCGCGGCAACGCGCTGTATCTGCGGCAGCTGGTCGACGGGGAGGTTGAATCCGGGCGGTTATGCGAGGTCGGTGGCGTCTGGCGTTGGTTGGGCGAGCCTGAGGTACCACCCGGGCTGGCCGAGTTGGTGGACGCGCGTATGGGCCAGCTGTCTGAGCGAGTACGGGACGTGGTCGACGTACTCGTCCTCGGCGAGCCGCTGGGCGTCGCGCTGCTTGCACAGCTCACGGATCCGGCCGCGGTGGAGGACGCCGAGGGATGCGGTCTGGTGCGCACAGAGCGGGACGGGCGGCGGCTTCAGATGCGACTTGCTCATCCGCTCTACGGCGAGGTCCGCCGGGCCCGCATCGGGCAGCTGCGGGCCCGGCGGCTACGTGGCCGCATCGCGAGCGCGCTAGCCGGTGTCGGTGGGCGCCGCGCCGACGACACCCTGCGCCGTGCCGTGCTCGTCCTGGATTCCGACCTCGAACCGGACCCGCAACAGCTCATCGCCGCCGCGCGCTCAGCCGTCCACGTGCTGGATTTTTCGCTGGCGGAGCGGCTGGCTCGGGCCGCCGTGGCCGCTGGCGGCGGGTTCGATGCACGGCTCGTCCTCGTCTACGCGTTGGGTTGGCTCAGTCGGGGCGCCGAGGTCGAGGTCGAGTTGGCAGCGCTTGGCGACGCGGTGGACGCAGACATCGAGCGCACGCTGGTGACGATCCCCCGGGTCGGCAACCTGTTCTGGACCTTGCGTCAGCCGGCCGAGGCCGAGGCCGTGCTCGACGGTGCAGCAGCGGCGACCACCGACGAGGGCTCTCGCCGTGTGCTGTCCGCGATGCGCGCGGCCTGTCATGCCTTTCTCGGACGGCCCCGCCAGGCGGTGCAGAGTGGGATCGAGGCGCTCGCCTCGGAAGCGCTGCCGGATCAGGCTGTCGTGTTGGCGACTTACGGCCTTGTCGGTGGACTGGGTGTCCTCGGCCGGGCCGACGAGGTCGGGTCGGCGGCGTCCCGTGGTTACGCTGCGGGAGCCCGGTCGTTTGATGCTGCGGTACTGCGTTTCGGGCTGGGTGACCTCCATGTGCTCGCGTTGCGACTCGGGGGCTACCTCCATGAGGCGGAGAGAATCGCACTCGACCGGTGTGGCGAGAGCCCTGACACACCTGGCCCGCAGGAGCTCTATGGAGTCTCGCTGCTGGGGCACGCGGCGCTGGCCCGCGGACAGGTGAGAACCTCCATTCGCTGGTTACGGGAAGCCCGGGCCGGCCTGGCTAAGTTCGAGACCCTCGGCTTTGAGGTTCGCTGCCTGCTGAGCCTCACCCAGGCGCTGGCCATGCTCGGCGACGCGGCGTCGGCTCGGCACGCGCTGGTGGAGCTGGAGGCAGAATGGCATCCCGGGTTCGTCTTCCTCGAGCCGGAGATGGTGCTGGCCAGGGCGTGGGTGGCCGCCGCGGAGGGCGCGGTGAGCGAAGGGATCACGCTGGCGCACGAGGCGGCCGAGGTCGCCGCCGGCCGGTGCCAGCTCGCGCACGAGGTGCTGGCGCTGCACACCGCAGTGTGCTTCGGCGACCCCAGCGTCGCCGGCCGACTCGCCGAGCTGGCCACCCGGGTGGACGGCCCCCGTGCGCCGGCCGCCGCCGCACAGGCCGCCGCGCTGGCCGACGCCGACGGCGACGCGCTGCGTGCCGCCTCGGTGCAGCTGAAGCAGATCGGCGACCTGCTGGCCGCCGCCGACGCGGCCGCACAAGCCGCGGCCGCGTATACCCGCCGCCACCAGCCCGGTACAGCTCAGGCGGCCGCCACCCGGGCTCACCGACTGGCCGAGAGCTGTGGAGGCGCCCGTACTCCCGCGCTGATAGCGGTCGCTCGGCCATTGCCGCTCACCGAGCGGGAACGCGAGATCGTCACCCTGGCCGCCCAGGGACTGTCCAACCGGCAGATCGCCGACCGGCTGGTCGTCTCGGTGCGCACCGTGGAAGGCCACCTCTACCGCGCCGGCGCCAAACTCGGCGCCACCAATCGCGCCATGCTCGCCGCGCTGCTCCGCGGCGACTGATGCAGCGCTCGCGCGTAGTCCACACCGCCGCAGTCGAGTAGCCGACTACTCGTGCCCCTGCGTCACAGCGCGCGACACTTGAGCCGATCACATTGAGGAAAAGGACGATGCTATGAGCGACGGAACTCTCTGGGCACGCGTCGGCTCGGACGGCACACTGCTGGCTTCTTCGGGCATTACCGCGGTGAACAGGTTCGGTAACGGTCGTTACAATCTCACTACCAACCGCAACATCAGCGGCAGCAGCGTCATCGCGACCATCAACTCTGCCGGTGGCGACGATCCGGGACCGGGCAGCTCGTCGATCCTCGTGGGGGAGGTCGACGGGAATACCCTGTTTGTCCGTACGGCTACTCCGTCGGCATCGTCACCGGGCCATGTCGATGACGACCGTCCGTTCTCGGTGGCGATCTTTTCATAATCTCCCGTTACCAGCCGCAGAGCGCGTTTGCCGCGGCGACGCGATCACACCGCGGCCCGCTTCAGCCCCGCGACGGTCCGCCGCGAGTCGTCAGGCGGCCTGCTGCGCCCGGGCGTAGGCGAGCTGCAGGAAATCGGCGCCGGTCAGTGCGGCGAACAGCGTGGCCACGAGCCGGGTCAGGCGCGGCGCGAAAACGAAGCCGATCGCGAATCCCGTCGCGATCCACACATCGAGGCAGAACGGGCATGCGACGAGCTCGCCGATCGAATGGCGCAGCGAACTCGTCTCCCGCACCTCCTCCATGACCTCGGCGGGGCCGCCGGTGTCGGCGTAGCGGGTGAACGGCGCGCGCAGCGGGCTGGTGACCGCGTCCTTGCTGATCGTGCGGGAGAGCTTGTGCGTGCCGAGCGTGAGCAGGAGGAGGTCGTAGGGGCCGATGCGGGGTGGGAGCGTGCGTCCCGTCGCCGCGGCGAGCCCGGCAGCGCCCGCGACCAAGGCGAAGAAGATCGCCATCACGGTCGCGTAAGCGCCCAGCGGGCGGTCCTCTCCCTGGCGGTAGGCCTGTGCCTCGTCATGGGTCGTGCCTGCCGCCCGTTGCGCGATGTGCACCATCTCAGTCCTCATCGTCGGGGCGCAGCCCGACTACCCGCTGGCGCCCCGGTCCATGTCGGCGCACGGGCGGCTGTCAGTCGAGGTAGTCGCGCAGGACCTGCGAGCGCGAGGGGTGGCGCAGCTTCGACATCGTCTTGGACTCGATCTGGCGGATCCGCTCCCGCGTCACCCCGTAGACCTGGCCGATCTCGTCGAGCGTTCGCGGCTGGCCGTCGGTGAGCCCGAACCGCAGCCGCACCACGCCTGCTTCCCGCTCCGACAGCGTCGCGAGCACGGACTGCAGCTGGTCCTGCAGCAGCGTGAACGACACCGCGTCCACCGCCACCACGGCCTCGGAATCCTCGATGAAGTCGCCGAGCTGCGAGTCTCCCTCGTCGCCGATCGTCTGGTCCAGCGAGATCGGCTCCCGGGCGTACTGCTGGATCTCCAGCACCTTCTCCGGGGAGATGTCCATCTCCTTGGCGAGCTCCTCCGGGGTGGGCTCGCGGCCCAGGTCCTGCAGCAGCTCGCGCTGGATCCGGCCGAGCTTGTTGATGACCTCGACCATGTGCACCGGGATGCGGATGGTGCGGGCCTGGTCGGCCATCGCGCGGGTGATTGCCTGGCGGATCCACCAGGTGGCATAGGTGGAGAACTTGTAGCCCTTGGTGTAGTCGAACTTCTCCACCGCGCGGATCAGCCCGAGGTTGCCCTCCTGGATCAGGTCCAGGAACGCCATGCCGCGACCGGTGTAGCGCTTGGCCAGCGACACGACGAGCCGCAGGTTGGCCTCCAGCAGATGATTCTTGGCCCGCTCACCGTCGCGGACGATCCACCGCAGATCCCGGCGCAACTGCGGGCTGACCTTCTCACCGCTGTCCTCAGTCTTGCGGACCCGATCAGCGCCGTAGAGCCCGGCCTCGATGCGCTTGGCGAGCTCGACCTCCTCCTCCGCGTTGAGCAGCGCGACCTTGCCGATCTGCTTGAGGTAGGCCCGGACCGAATCGGCCGACGCGGTGAGCTCGGCGTCCTTACGTGCCTGCCGCAGCGCCTCGGACTCCTCCTCGTCCCAGACGAAGTCCTCACCACCGGGTCCGTTGCGGGCCTCGACTTCCTCGACGGTCTCGTCGGCCTCAGCGGTGGGGATGTCCTCGACCTCGACCTCGACCGCGGCGAGCTCCTCGACATCGGGCCCGCCTTCGATGTCGGTGGTCTCGGCCTCGGTCTCGGCCGGCTGCACAGTCACGGTCGCGGCGGCAGCGCCGGTGCCCGACTTGGCCACCGGGGCCTTGCTCCCGGTCGTCGTACCTGACGGGCCCGAGCCCCCCTTGGTCGAGCGGGTGGAGCGGGTGTTCTTGGCGGTGGTGCCCTTGGCCGCCGCGGAGCCCTTGGCCGGCACAGCGGTCAGGTCGGTTGTCGAGTCGACATCGCCGTTCGAGTTGCCTCGGCTGTCCGGCTTCTTGCTCGCCGGCGCCTTGGCAGACGAGGAGCGACGGGGTGCGGGTTCTGCGGCTGCCACGGGCGACCTTTCGCGACGGGCGGTGTGCGACGGGGGCGGTGTGCGACGGGGCGGTGTTGAACACTGTTCGTGCTGCTGACCATCGTCCCGGACCGCGTGTCGGATGGCCCAAGGCGGAACCCGGGGACCGGGAAGCACGTCGGCGGGGGCGCCGACCAGCGGCTCGGTGACGATGCCTACGTCTATTGTAACGAGGCCACCGCAGTACGCGTGGGATGCGTTGCGTACTCGAGTGACATCAGGCCGTATCAGCCTGCTGACCCTCATGGCCGGCGGCGGCGGCGCCGACGATACCCGCGCTGTTGCGCAACGCCGCCGGGACGACCTCGGTGCGGCAGTCGAGCAGTGGCAGCCACCTGTCGGCCCTACGACTCACCCCGCCGCCAGCGATGATCAGATCGGGCCAGACGAGGTCTTCGAGGACCCGCAGATAGCGCGAGACGCGGTCGGTCCACTGCTCCCAGGACAGCCCCTCGTCGTCCTTGATCGATGCCGCGGCCCGGTGCTCGGCGTCGTGGCCATCGACCTGCAGGTGACCGAACTCGGTGTTGGGGACGAGCTCCCCGTCGAGGAACAGCGCACTGCCGATGCCGGTACCGAAGGTGAGCAGCACGACGACCCCGCCACGGCCCTGCCCGGCGCCGAATCGCATCTCGGCGAGTCCGGCGGCGTCGGCGTCGTTGAGCACCACCACCGCAGAACCGGTGAGTTCGGTGAACAGCGACGCGGCGTCGGTGCCCTTCCAGGCCGGGTCCACGTTCGCAGCTGTGTGGGCGACGCCCTGCTTGATGACGCAGGGCAGTGCGATGCCTATCGGACCGCACGGGCTGAACCGTTCGACGAGGGCCGTGACGGCCGCTGCGACGCTTTCCGGGACCGACGGTTGTGGCGTCGGGATGCGCAGCCGCTCGGCCAGCAGCTCGCCACGGTCCAGGTCAACGGGGGCGCCCTTGATCCCGGATCCTCCGATGTCGATCCCGAACCCGCCCTTCGCCATCCGCTGACCCTAGTGGTCCGTCGCGGTTTTGATCTGGTGGAGTCGTTGTCGTCCTCTGCGCACCTTGTCGATGATCTCGTCGGCGGCTTTGTGCCAGATGAAGGGCTTGGGGTTGTCGTTCCAGTGCTGGGCCCAGAGCTCGATGGCC
>WHTH01000089.1 GCA_009377865.1 Pseudonocardiaceae bacterium
GCTCCTACCTCGCCAGCGCGCGCGGCCACGGCATCCGTGCCATCGACGCCATCCACGCTGCCCTCACCGGCAACCCCTGGCTCCCCGTCACAGCCTGACCGCCCCAACGCAGTCCCCCCGTGAATGGACACCCGAGGTGTCCGGCGTACGGGGCCAACCTCACGATTGTCCAATCCTACCTGGACACGCCACCAAGTGGGGACACGACAAACTCGATGTCCTCCGCAAACTCTTCACCACCGGCGCCTGGCTACCCCCAGCACTCACACCTCACACCAGCTGAATAGATACACCTCACTTATTCACCGCAGCAGCTCATGGCGGTTTGACACCTGCACCTGCATGCCGATGCCGAAGGACCTACCTTCATCTCCACAACAGCACGACGACTGCCAGCTTCCGTCTTCTACATCAGAACCTCACAATCATCTTCAGGACACACCAACGCGCTGGCCGAGTCGGTGATCGGGCTCTACAAGACCGAATGCGTCCGCTACGAAGGACCCTGGCGCGGCGCCGACGACCTCGAGCTCGCCACCCTGAGCTGGGTGCACTGGTTCAACGAGGCCCGGCTGCACAGCAGCATCGGCAACGTCCCACCCATCGAGTTCGAGACCCTGTACTACCGTCACAACGAGCCCGCCCAGCCACCGCTGGCGGGAGAACCGAGTCTCCACTGAACCCGGGGCGGTTCACGTTCGAGGCACCGGGGCACCCGCCGGTCGATGATCTTGAAGAAGCGCAGCACATCGGCCGCGGTGTGTCCCTTGCGGCAGTGGGTGACCACCTCCCCGGTGGCGACATTCAGCGCCGCGAACAGGTCGGTGGTGCCGTGGCGCTTGTAGTCGTGGGTCATCGTGCCGGCCCGGCCCGGGCGCATCGGCAGGCTGGGCTGGGTGCGGTCCAGGGCCTGGCACTGGGTCTTCTCGTAGAAAATGAACACCACCGCCCGCTCCGGGGGATCCATGTACAGGCCGACAACGTCGACCAACTTCTCCTCGAACCGCGGGTCGTTCGAGATCTTGAACGTGTCGACCTTCCACGGCTTGAGGTAGTGATCGGACCAGATGCGCGCCACGGCGTCCTTCCCGATCCCGAACCGGCGCGCCAACGAACGCATCGTCCAGTGCGTCGCTCCGTCGGCAGGGCGCTCGTGCTGGGTCACCCGCACCACCTCGGCCACGGTGCCCTCGGCTAGCCGGGGCTTGCGGCCGCGGCCCTTCGCGATCACACCAACCCCCGCGACCCCGGTCTGGGTGAACCGGTTCCGCCAACGGCGGACCGCGTCAGAGTCCACACCGGACCGGCGGGCGATCTCCCGGTTGGCGACCCCGTCCGCCGCCCACAGCAGCGCCTTCGCCCGCACCACCTTGCGGTGCGGCAGCGTCGACGAGCCCGCGATCCGCGTCAGCTCGGCCCGTTGGTCATCGGTCACCGGCAACGCCGGCGCAGTCCGTACAGTCATCTCCACGACTCTATACCTTGGTATTTCACAGACACACCACTAGGCGACGACCGTGGTGTCGATCGTCCGGTGGGCGCGGGTCGTCGACGGGGGAGCGGGCTGCTCGGCCTCCCCGAATCCCGGTGCGCCCGCAAGCCGTTGAACCGGTACGTGGCTGCCTGCCGGCCAGCCGGTCGAGGCAGCTGGAATGCGCAGCAAGCCGTCCGCGCGCATCAAAGCGCTGAGCGCTCCGGCGCCGCGCCCGGCCGGGACCGCGCGGACTTCGCCCTGTGCCGACAATCCCTCCAGCCGTACGAGCACCGTCTCCTCGACACCGACCCGAGACGAGACGGCGTGCATCAGGCGGGCTGTGACGACGCCCGCCGGGCGGTCGGTGCTGTTTTGCATCGCCTGGAGCATCGGCAGTGCGAACACGGTGAAGACGTGCGCCGCCGAGACCGGGTAACCGGGGACTCCGATGGCCGGCACAGCCCGCTCGTCGGCACGGTTGGCGATCACCCCGAGCGCGACCGGGTGGCCGGGGCGGATCGCCGCTCCGTGCACGGCCACATGACCGAGGTCGGCGAGGACACCGACGGTGTGATCGTCGCGGCCCTTGCTCGACCCGGCGATGATGAGGACGAGGTCGGCACCATCGGCAGCGGCCCGCACCGCTGCCGCCAGCTCGGCCGGGTCGTCGGGCACGATCGGCAGTGTGATCGGCGCGCATCCGGCGTCGCGGGCCTGTTCTGCCAGCATCAGCGAGTTCGTGTCGATGACCTCGCCGCGCCCGGGCTGCGACCCGATCGGCCGTACTTCGTCGCCGGTGGGCAGGACGGCGACGACCGGTCTGGCCCGCACCGCGAGTTCGGTGTGACCGGCCGCGGCCGCGACCGCGGCGTCGACCGGCCGGATGCGGTGACCGGCGGGCAGCAGCAGCTCCCCGGCCTCGACGTCCTCACCGAGGGTGCGGACGTGACGCCCCGGTCCGACCGCTGCGAACAGTTCGACGGTCCCGTCCGGGCGTTCGTGAACGTGCTCCCGCATGACCACCGCGTCGCGGTCCGGCGGGAGCGGATCTCCGGTGTCGACGGCGTGGAAGGCCGCGGCGCGCAGCCGGACCGGGGTGGCGCTCGAGGCGCCGGCGGTGTCGGCGGCACGCAGCGCGATGCCGTCCATGGCTGCCAGGTCATGCGCGGGCGAGGACCAGATCGCACGGACCGGTGCTGCCGTGACGCGACCGACCGCCTCGATGAGGCCGACCCGCTCGGCGCCTGTCTGCAGCCGGCAGCTGCTCGCCCGGCAGCAGCGCTCCCAGGCCGCATATGCCTCGTGGACCGGATCGGCGTTCGGCCCACCTGTCACCGGGAGACCACCGACAGTGGCAGCGCCCGGCCTGCCAGCCTGCGCCGGGGAGCGGGCAACGTTGCCGCGACGCGGCACAGCTCCCGGGCCGATGCTGCCGCCGGTGCGGACACCACCACCGGAGTTCCCTGGTCACCGGCTGCCCGTAGCTCGACGTCGAGCGGGACCTGGCCGAGCAACGGCGCCTCGGCCTGTGCGGCGAGCCGGGCACCGCCGCCCGCACCGAAGACCGCCGTGTCCTCGCCGCAGCACCGGCACACCGCGGCGGTCATGTTCTCGACGACCCCCGCGATCGGCATCCCCGCCTCGCGCGCCATCCGCACCACCCGGCCGGCGACCTCGTGAGCCGCTGGCTGCGGTGTGGTGACGGCCAGCAGCGCCGCATCCGGCAGCAGCTCGAGCAGGGTCAGCGTGACGTCACCGGTCCCGGGTGGCAGGTCGATCAGCAGCACGTCGAGCTCGCCCCAGTGGGTGTCGGTGAGGAACTGCTGTATCGCCTTGTGCAGCATGGGTCCGCGCCACACCACCGGCTGGCCGTCCTCGACGAAGAACCCGACCGACATCAGCGAGACGCCGTGCGCGGGGACCGGCAGCATCAGCTCGCCGAACGACACCGGGCTGCGCCGGACCCCGAACAGCTGCGGCATCGAGTAACCCCACACGTCCGCGTCGAGCACCCCGACCCGCTCGCCGCGGCGGGCCAGTTCGGTGGCCACGTTCGCGGTGACGGTGGACTTGCCCACCCCGCCCTTGCCGCTGGCCACCGCGTAGACCCGGGTGCTGCTGCCCAGCGCACCGGTCAGCGGCGTGGTGGTGGACTTGAGCTGCTGCGCGAGTTCGGCGCGCTGCCGCACCCCCATCACCGACAGCTCCACCTCGACGCTGCGGATGCCCTCGACGGCCGACAGCGCCTCGCTGACCGCGGCGCGCAGCTGCTCGGTCATCGGGCAGTCCCGGGTGGTCAGCGACACCGGAACGCGCACCCGACCGCGCCGGCCGTAGCTGACCTCCCCGAGCATCCCCAGCTCGGCCAGCGGCCTGCCGATCTCGGGATCGAGCACGGTTGCGAGGGCGGCCTGGACGCGGTCGGAGTCCGGGCCGGCAGGCCTGCTCTTCAGAGGGAGCCTCATTGCTGCACCCGGAAGGCGCGCCGCTTGGGTGTGACGGGCCGCATCAGGAACTCGGGACGGCGCTGCCCTTCGGGTCCCAGCCGGGGGCGCGCCAGCGCGAGCCATTCCCGGTAGGCCGCGGCCGACCGTCGGGCGTCGACGTAGACGTCGCCGTACCGATCGCCGGGGTGTGCCTTCTCCATCCGGACCTTCTGCAGCCAGCAGTGCATCCCCGACCACGGGTCGGGCTGCACGCCGAAGGCCAGGTTCTGGTGCACCCCGGGGTCGCTCCACCAGATCCGGGAGGAGTCAGGGTCATCCGAGTCGAAGGCCTCCACACCGCCGCGGTAGCGCAGCAGCCAGGAGTCCTCGCCGTCGGGGTGGGTGATGTCGACCAGCCCGGTGACCCAGCGGCTGCCCTCCTGGTCGTGCAGCCGCCAGCGGCCCATGTGGTGCGACAGCGCACACACCCCGGGCCGGATCCCCTCGGTGACCCACACCCGGGCCACCAGGTAGCCGATGGAGGTGGACAGTCGCACCAGATCGTCGGTGCGCACGCCGTGGCGCGCGGCGTCGCGGGAATGCAGCCACAGCGGGTGCGAGTTGGAGATCTCGTTGAGGTACTTGGCGTTGCCAGAACGGGTATGGATCAGCGTGGGCAGCCGGAAGGTCGGGACCAGCACCAGGTCGCCCGCGTCGAGGTCGACGTCGCGCCGGGAGACGTGCGAGCGGATGTAGCCGGGGGTGGCGTGCTCCTCCCAGCCCCAGTCGCGCATCGTGGCGGAGTAGACCTCCAGCTTGCGTGACGGGGTGAGCCAGCCCGCAGTGGCAGTGCCGTCGTCGTGGCGCACGCCGACCGACCCGGCCTCGCCGAACAGCGGGGGAGTGGAGTCCAGGTCGGCGGGTTTGCGCAGTACCCCCTGGGCATCCGGCTCGGCGCCGTCGAGTTCGGCGCCGGTCAGCGCCCGCTCGTCCTGCCGGTAGAGGTCGGTGGCGACCTCTACCACGCCGTAGCGGCGCATGTACTGCAGCGGCGTCAGCCCCTCGGCGGCGGCCTTGTCCGGCAGGCCCGGCACCCGGTTCTCGAAGACCCACCGGTAGTACTCGTCGACGGTGACCTTCTCGCCCGGGCGGTACGGCGACTCGAAGTGCTCACGGATGCCCAGCGAACCATCGGGATCGATCCGCCACGACAGCTCGAACCAGAACTCGTTCTCCTCCCAGACCTGGCCGGGGTTCGCGTCGCGGGTGTCCTCGACGACGTGACCGAGCTTCTCCATCGCCACCCGCTGCACCGGCTGCCGGAAACCCAGCCACTTGCCGGCATGCGTCTCATAGGAGTGGGTGTCGTGGCGCTCGGTGGAGTGGCCCATCGGCAGCACGTAGTCGGCGAACTCGGCGGTCTCCGACCAGTTCGGCGTCAGCGCGACATGCAGCCCGACCTTGTCGGTGTCGGTCAGCGCCCGCATCCAGGAGAACCCGTCGGGAAAGGTCCAGATCGGGTTGAATACCCGGGAGAAGTACACCTCGAGGCGACCCCGTCCCTCCTCGAGGAAATGCGGCAGCAGGATCGACATCTCGTTGCACGCCATCGGGTACTCGACCGGCCAGGACAGCTCGTTCCAGTGGTCGTGGGCCTCGGGAACCGTCGGCCCGTGCGGGATGAACTTGTTCCAGCCGTTAGGGCTGGTTCCGCCGACGGTGCCGATCGAGCCGGTCAGCGCGAGCACGAACCACAACGCCCGGGCCACCTGCCAGCCGCCGAGGTTGCCGGCACAGGCCGACCGCCACACGTGAGCCGACAGCCGGTGATCGCACTGCGCGACGATCCGGGCGAGCTCGGCGATCCGCTCGGCCGGGACCTGGGCCTCCTCGGCGGCGAACTCGACGGTGTAGCCGGCGTAGTCGGCCTCGAGGCGGTCCAGGAACGACTCGAACGTCGGCTCGGCGTCCGGGTGGCGCTCGCTCAGGTAGGTCTGCCAGTTGAACCAGCGCCGCAGGAACGGCTCGTCGATCTGGCGGGTGCGCAGCAGCTGCGAGGCGATCGCGAGCAGGATGGCGGCCTCGCTGCCCGGCCACGGCGCCAGCCACAGATCGGCGTGGCTGGCGGTGTTCGACATCCGCGGGTCCATCACGGCCAGCTTCGCGCCGTCCTGCTTACCCTCCATGATCCGCTGCGCGTGCGGGTTGAAGTAGTGACCGGTCTCCAGGTGGCTCGACAGCAGCAAGATCACCTTGGCATTGGCGTGATCCGGCGACGGGCGGTCGTAGCCGCCCCACAGCGTCATCCCGAAGCGGGCCCCCGAGGAGCAGACGTTGGTGTGGCTGTTGTGCCCGTCGACTTTCCAGGCGGCCAGGAACCGCTCGGCGAAGCCGTCCTCGCCGGGCCGCCCGACGTGATACATCACCTCCTCGTGGCGCTCGTCGATGATGGCGGCGCGGATGCGGCCTGCGATGTCGTCGAGCGCCACGTCCCAGGACACCTGCTCCCACTGGCCGCCGCCACGTGTCCCGGTGCGCCGCAACGGCGCCAGGATGCGCTCCGGGTCATTGACCTGGTTGATGGTGGCCGGGCCCTTCGCGCAGTTGCGACCCCGCGAACCGGGGTGGGCCGGGTTGCCCTCCACCTTCTTGATCGACAGGTCATCCTTGTCCACATAGGCCAGCAGCCCGCAGGCGGACTCGCAGTTGAAGCAGGTGGTGGGCACCAGCATGTAGCTGCGGGCCACCTTGCGCGGATGGGCCTTGGCGTCGTACTGCACGTGGTGGTCCCACTCCGACACCGGCGGGTAGTTGCGCAGGTGTTCGTGCCGGCGCTCGCCCGGCAGCGTGGGGGGCGCCGCCTGCGCCGCGGGTGCGGTGTGCTCCGCCGGGCGGGCGGGTGCCGTGTCTGTCATCGGTGAGACCTCCTGCGTGGTCGGGCGTCGGAGCGGGAGCTCAGGACAGCGGGACGTCCTGGCCGGCGCGGACGAAGACGCTTTCGTAGGCCAGCAGCGCGACCTGCACCGCGAGACCCGAGAGCAGCACCGGCACAGCGGCCGCACCATTCCATCCCGGTGCGGCCAGCGCGGCGGCGACGGCGGCCAGCGCAACGCCACCGGTCCAGAACAGCGGTGCGTAGCGGCCGCGGACGACCATGTGCGCCGCGGCGGCGGCCTGGGCCGTGGCGTGCCGGCCGCCGAACTCCAGCAGCAGCATCACCACGTGCAGCACGGTGGCGATCAGCAGGCAGCGGGCGATCAGCTCATTGCCCGCGGTGCCCGTGCCGGCGATCAGCGCCGCGATCGCCAGCGCGCCCGCGCCGACCATCACGGCCTGCACGATCAGATGCCAGAACAACAGCGGCGACTGCCACAGGTCACGGCCCTCGGCCTGCCCGAACAGGAACCCTGTGTAGCCTGCGACGAGAGCCGAGGCGGGGACGGCGAGCACCGCGAGCACGTCCAGCAGTCCGTCCACGGACGACACTACTCCCGCTGCTCGGAGGATGCCGCCGAGCAGCCACAACCCGGCGATGGCGCCGAAGCCGAGTAGCACGTACGACCCGAGCACCAGCCAGGATCTCCAGTTCGGCTTGGTGAACAGGTAGTAGAACCGATCGGGCCGCTTGAGGTCGACGACGAGCAGCAGGCCGGTGACCCCTACGCCGATCACGCCGAGCGCCGGTGCAACGATGCTGCCGACGACTCCGAGGTCGATCCCGAGGAACCGGGCCAGCGCCGCAACCAGCAGCGCACCACCACCAAATCCCTTGGCCCACAGATACGTGGTCACCCGCCAGCCCCACGGCCGGGGGTGCGCGGTGTTCAGCGTGGTATGGGCCTTGGTCACCGGGTCGACGGGCAGATCGGCGGCCACCTCGGCGCGGTGCGAATCGGGAGTCGAGTACAGGTAGCCGTTGCTGGCCGGCGCGGCCAGCGGGTCGAGCGTCGCCCGGTCGGCGCCGAGGTAGAACACGTTCGGCCCGGTCTGCTGCTCGGGCGCGCGAACCGTCACCGGGTTGGAATTGACCAGCTGGGAGATCCCGCTGCTCGGATCGTCGAGGTCACCGACCCAGATCGAGTGGGTAGGGCAGACCACCACGCACGCCGGCTCCAGATCCTGGTCAATCCGGTGCGCGCAGAAGTTGCACTTGGCCGCGGTGTGCGTGTCCTCGTCGATGTAGATCGCGTCGTACGGACAGCCCTGCATACAGCTCTTGCAGCCGATGCAGCGCTCGGAGTCGAAGTCCACGATCCCGTCGTCGCGCTTGAACAGCGACTTGGTCGGACAGATACTCACACACGGCGCGTCGGTGCAGTGGTTACACCGCATCACCGAGAAGTCCCGCGTCGACGACGGGAACTCGCCCTGGTCGACGTACTTCACCCAGGTACGGAACTGCCCAACCGGAATCTCGTGCTCGGTCTTGCACGCCACCGTGCAAGCGTGACAGCCGATACACGTGCGCTGATCGATCGCGAACCCGTACCTCACGGCATCTCCTCCACGTCCGCTCCGCCCGTGCTACCGACGACTCATCGTCCTGTTCCCGTTTCTAGCATCAGACCGGATGTCCGTACACCTACAGGCGGTCTTGTTGAATTCGTGACTGCCGTCAGCGCGGACGGTTTCGGTAGCCTGGGCCGGGCGTGCTCACTGGTCCACCCTCCTTGTGCCCGGGGCGTCGATGGCAGTCTTCGGATACATCGCTGGTGACCGCCGGACCACCCGACAAGGGAGATCTTCGCCAGCCTGCTCATGGCCGTCCGGGTCCGTACCGCCCGGCTGCTGGCCGAGATCGGCCACGCTGCCACGCCCGCTTCCCCACCCGGGAGGCACTGGCCTGCCTGGCCGGGGCCGCGCCCTCGACCCGCCAATCCGGCAAAGTCACCACGAGAAGAGGATTACAGCCTGCCTGCAGCCTGCCTGTCGCCCAGACGACAGCCTCAGGCGGGTAAGGTGTGTGGCTAGAGGGCACGGGGAACTGAGGAGGTTCTATGATGTCTTCCCGGGGGGACCTTGTGACCGCGCCTTCATGCCTTACCCCAGCGGTGACCGCGGATTGGCGAGCCCTGCGCACTCATGTGTACGAAGCCGTCGATGGACACGTGGGCGAGATCCTCCGGCTCCTTGAGGCAGGGTGTGAACGCAGCTTTTGGAGCTGTGCGAGTTACTGCGCAGTCGAAGGCGGCCACATCTCGTTCCTTGAGGGTGATCCTCCTGTCAGCTGCTACCTGGTTCTCCAGGGCACCTTCCGTGTCTACGGCTTGACCCCCAGGGGTCGGGAAGTGACGTTCTGGTACAGCCGCCCAGGACAGTTCCTGGGGTTGGCCGAGATCCTGACGGGCGGAACACGCCGCTGTTGTGCTCAGGCCAGGGAGGCCGCGGCAGTCCTCGCGTTCCGGCGCGAGCAGTTTGTGGAGGTGGCTCAAGTTAACCCACGCCTGAGCTACGCCCTCGCCCAACACTTGGCCACAAGGCAGCGTCGGGCCTGCGAAGCAGAGCTGGCTGTGGCCACTGCCCCAGTGGAGACCCGACTGGCTCGTCTGCTGCTGCTCCTGGCAACCGAATCCGACCCTACGGGCGACGGCACAGTGATCAACGACCGGTACAGCCAACAGGAGTTGGCGGACATGATCGGCGCCTCGCGCCAAGCGACCAACGAGGTCTTGAACCACATGCGTCGCACTGGGCTCATCGGCATCAGCAAGGGCCGAGTCATATTCACCGATCGCAATGGGGTCCGGGTGGCCGCGTCAAATTGCTGATCGTGGTGAACTTGATGACGCTTACTGATCTTGGCCAGAGTTGCTCATTAGTACAGCGCCTCACACGAATCCCCGGAGCATGAACTGCCCGTACAGCAACGGCAGCCCGTAGCGTCTTACTGTCCCGGGCGATTCTGCGACGGGGCGGAGGGCGCCCCCCCGCTCACGTCCATCCGGTAGTCCTTCCCGCTCGACCACTGGGCAAGGAGGCGAAATCTGTCGGCTCGCACCAGGGTCTGTCGCCACTCGGTGGGTTCGTCGCGCAGGCAACCGAGCCGTTCGATGGCCATCGCTGCAGTGCCGGCGGGGATCTTGAGGACCTTGCGCTGGGACGCTGTCGGGACGACGGCCTCGATCACCTCGCGACCTCCCGTCAGCCGTGTGCCGGCATGCACTGCGAGCTCGTCGTAGAGCCCGGAGTGGCTGAAGTCGGCGTCGAGCAGCGGCTCGGCGATCGATCGCGGCAGCCATGCGTGATCCAACGCGAGCGGCTCGCCGTCGGCCAGTCGCAGCCGCTCCAGGTAGACGAACTCCGTCGATTCAGCCCGCTGCAACCGCCGCGCCACGGTCTCGTCGGTGCGCAGCTCCAGTATCCGGACAACGCTGTGCTGCTCCATCCCGAGGGCCTCGACCGAGCGGAACAGGGAGTACAGCGCGCCGAGCGGTTGTTCGATCCGGGGTTTACGCACCCAGGTGCCGCGACCCCGCGCGGAGTCGAGCACCTCCTGCTGTCGGAGCCGACGCAACGCTTCGCGCACCGTGTGCCGGCTGACCTGGTAGTCCTCGACCAGCTCGTACTCGCTGGGAAACCCGGTCTCGAACGCGCCCGCTCCGAGGCGTCGCTCGAGGTCTTCGTGCAGCTGCGCCCACAACGGCAGCGGACTCGACCTGTCGAGCTGCTTGGCCGCTTGTCTCGCCATCTCGTACCCGAACAATCGACGTGGTTGTCTGGTTGGCAGGACCATCCTAGCGGTCGGTACGGTGTGAATCGGGAGATTCCGGAAGGAGATCGGTGCGAGCACCGGGTGGCGAGCGCCGGTTCCGGCGGTGGCGCAGTCCACCACTGCGCGAGGTCGGTGCCGATCCGGACTACCGCTTCACCCTCGCCAACGA
>WHTH01000020.1 GCA_009377865.1 Pseudonocardiaceae bacterium
GACCGCACCAGCCCACGAGCCACGAAGAAGGCCGGCGACTTCCCCGCCCGCAAAGATCAACCCAGCGTCGTCCGCGTCACCCGACGCATCCAGATCCACTGCCTCCAGCGGAAGCGACCACCTTAACGCAAGGCCATTGGGCACTGCGGTGGCGCGAGGACTTCCAGGCCTTCTACGACCAGCATCCCAGCTACCCGGCCGACTACCTGCACCGCTGCTGCTACGGAGCCAAACGCTGCCGCCTGCAACCGGTCAAGGACTTCGTCGCCCACGTCGAGCGCCACTTCGACGGCATCCTTGGACCGTACCCGATCTTGTTGACACCTGACGTAGCTGCCGCTGATCACACCAGCGGAGGGATTCGCGTGGCGACACGCCGACACTTCACCCAGGAGTACAAGGACCAGGCCGTTAGCCTCGTCCTCGATTCGGGCCGATCGATCGCCGAGGTGGCGAAAAGCATCGGCGTCCACGAGATGACGTTAGGCAAATGGGTGAAGAAAGCTAGAGAATCGGGGCGGGTCCAGGACAAGGACCTGTCCGAGACCGAACGGGCCGAGCTGGAACGGCTCCGCAAGGACAACGCCGTCCTGCGAATGGAGCGTGACTTCGCAAAAAAAGTAGCGACCTGGTTCGCGAAGGAACAGCCGTGAAGTACGCGGCGATCGCGGACTGGGCCGACGACAAGCAGTACCCGGTCACGTTCATGTGCGACCAGCTCGGGGTGGCCCGCCAGGGCTACTACCGGTGGCGGGCCGCCGGGCCGTGCCGGCGCGAGCGCACCGACGCCGAGCTCACCGAGACGATCCGCGAGATCCATCGCGACCTGGCCGGCCACCCCGGCGTGCGCCGGGTCTGGGCCGAGCTGCTCGTCCGCGGTGTGCGGGCGCCAAGAAACGGGTCTGGCGTCTGATGCGGGCCGCCGGCCTGCGCGGACGCCACCCACGGGCCTGGAAGCGCACGACCGTCGCAGGCCAGCGGCCCATCGACGCACCGGACCTGCTCGGGCAGGACTTCACCGCCGAGGCGCCCGACACCCGGTGGTGTGGCGACATCACCTACGTGGCCACCGTCGACGGCTGGGCCTACACCGCGACCGTGATCGACCTGTTCTCACGCAAGGTCGTGGGTTATGCCGTCGCCGACCACCTGCGCACCAGCCTGATCACCGAGGCCCTCGCCGCCGCGCTGATCACCCGCACACCCCCGAAAGGAGTGATCTTCCACAGCGACCGCGGCTGCCAGTACACCTCGAAGGAATTCACCGACTTCTGCGCCGAAAACGGTGTCGTCCGCTCGATGGGCCGGCGCGCCACCTGCTTCGACAACGCCGTCGCCGAGTCGTTCTTCGCGACCTACAAGAAAGAACTCATCCACACCCGTCCGTGGAACGACCTCACCGACGTCCGCCAACACACATTCCTCTGGAGCGAGGGCTACTACAACCGCCGGCGGCGACACTCCACCCTCGACTACTTGACACCCATCGAATACGAACTAGGATACAGGAAACTGACCGACCTGGCAGCCTAAACCGGTGACAACAAAATCGGGAACACTCCACCTCGCCTGGCACGCCAACCGGCTGACCAACGGCCTGCTCGAAGGGATCAACTCCCTGGTCCAGGCCGCGAAGGCCCGCGCCCGAGGCTACTGCAACAAAGACAAGATGATCACTATCGTGTACCTCACCGCGGCCAAGCTCCAGCTACCCACCGTCGCCAACCCCACACCCGTCTACATGGCCTGACGCTGAGTAACCCACTTAAAACAGCGAAGAGCCGCGGGGTACCGTTCAGGACTTCACCAGTTCGAGCGCGACCGTGGACAGCAAATCGAGGAGCGTGTAGGCCACGATGGATTGGGACGAGTACGCCCTAACCTATCCGCAGATCGATGATGAGGAGGCTGTCCCGCCGGTGCTCCACCGCCACATGTCGGAGCGCACCGGCTCGGCGCTCGACGTGGGTTGTGGCGACGGTGTACTGCTCAGCGTGTTGCACGACGCCCACGGCACTGGCTGGAACCTCACCGGATTCGAGGTCAGCCAGCAACGGGCCACTGCCGCACGCCTGCGCGGTCACCAGGTCGTCGTTCAGGAGAGTGGAACAGTCCCACTCGAGCCGGCGTCGTTCGACCTCGTGATTTCGACCCATGTGATCGAGCACGCGCCCGATGACCGGGCATACGCGCGGGAGCTCTGTCGGATGGTGCGGCCAGGCGGGTTCGTCTACGTCGAGACCCCCGTAAAGCTGGCAGGCGCGTGGTACTTCCGACGCAACCCGCAGGCGGGCTGGGTCCTCGATCCCACACATGTCAGGGAGTATCGGTCCCCAGCCGCTGTCAACGCCGTCCTCATGTCGGCCGGCCTCGACGTGGTGGACGAGGACTTGACCCAGATCCGTTTTCCTCTTGCCGCTGCGGAGCTCTTGTGCCGTCGCATTCTCAAGATGCCACGACCGCCAGCGGCGCAACGGCCAGTCGGCATTCGCGCGACGCAAGTTCCGATCCCGCGATACCGGCAGCAGGCAGTCTTGGCTCAGCGAGTAGCGTGAACACCAACCACCAGCGCATGCGACGGCGCGAAATACGGCCGCACCTCGTTTACCGACCTCGTTCCCCTCGAGTACAGCTGACATCGACCCCATCGCAAGCGATCAGCGATCTCCGTGCGAGCGGCTGTCGCTTAATTGCAAGGCTGCCGACAACGCCGCCTCCATTGCAGCTCCCGCAGTTTCCCAATTAACGGAGCGGACCGCTGCCCGTGCGGCCTCGATTCCATCGGGTCTCGCAGGGGTGTCAAGAAGGGATACAACCTTGGCTGCCAGCGACTCGGCGGTCTCGGCGGCCTGAACGTGCGGAGCGATGGTGGCCGGCAGACCGCGCATTCCGATGGTCGTGGTGAGGACGGGCCGACCGGCCGCCAGCGGCTCGAGAACTTTGTTGCTAATTCCAGCCCCGCGGATCACCGGAGCCAACGCAGCACGAGCTTCCCTGTAGACGGCGGAGAGCGGTTCGACGAAACCAGCGTGCCGGACCAGACGTCGAATCCGCTCCCATTTACTGTTCCCCGGCCGGAGAGCCCTCGGATCGCCAGCGCCGAAGAGCCGGAGCCGTTCGAGAGCCGTGTCGGACAGCCATGGCGCGACATCGGACACGAACCAGGCGAATGACTCACAGTTGGGAGCGTAAGTCCAGTCAGCGAGCCATGCGAGGTAACCGTCGGCCGGTGGCAGCGTAAGCGACGCTGCCGAAAGGGTGGGATCGATGCCATTGGGCACGATGGTCGTCGGCGGGAGTCGACGCACACGGGCGACGTCAACCACCTCGTCCGCTGCCGATATGTACGTCACTCCGTCAGCCATGGGCAGCAGCATGTGCATCACCGGCAGAAGCTGCACCGACTGTCCGAGTACAGCGGCCCGCTCACGGAGGTTTCCACGGGGAGCGGTGCCGACCAAACGGTACGGACTGTCTACGAGGTCGACTACAACAGGCTTCCCCACTCGGGCCGGGGCCGGAATCATGGGCAGGCAGAACACGTCACCGAGCAAGATCACATCGGCACGGCGCGACCGCTGGCGCAGTTGCCCCGTCACCGCGAGCAGGCCGCCCGCAAGGGCGGATCGAATGCCGGGCCGTGCCGGGATGTCGAGCCGGTCGACCGCGTGACCGCGCTGCGCGAGCGCGGCGAATAGATTGTCACGCCTCAGGCGACCACCGGTCAGCGCCGTATGTGGCCCGTAACTCGTGATTGCGAAGATCCGCATCCGTGTCAAACTTCTGGCTCATCGATACCGACAAGTACGGCATTCGCTGCCTCGTAGGGCCACCCGTACGAACAGGCGAGGGCTTCCACTTCGGTTACTTCCACCCAGTCGTTTTCTTTCGAAATTCGCGTGAAATAAGATTGCCTACAGAAGGCGAATCGACCGGATCGTATGTCCTCGTCCAATCCCTTGTTGTATCCTATTGGGACGGTCACAAGCAATCTCCCGCCTCCGCGCAGCGCCCGGCGCAGACTGTTCAATGCAAGCAACGGCCCACGTGGATCCTGCTGCACCTCGTCCAAGCGGACGTGTTCGAGTGTCGATATTGAGAGTATTGTATCGTAATGCTGTTCGATCCCGAGGTCGACAACGTCACGGTTGATCACGCCTTGGATCCTCTCGTATTTGTCGATCACATCCTGCCCGCGCACTCCGAAATGGCCGAGCACGTTGCCTACCTCTAACATGCGCCCGGTCGGCCGGTCCTTCAAAAAATGCTTGGCGATGGCGAGCTCGAGGCACCGCTCGTTGCGCCAGGTTTGGCTGTATAAGTGGTACGCATACGGCAATTCCTCACCGTCGAAGGAAAACCGCGCAAGTGATCGACGCTTTCGCATCCTCGGATACGCAAGATATTCGGCGGCGAGGCCCGCAAGAAATCTTACGGTGGGGGCGACCCCCGCTGATCGCACCATCCTGCCGATTCGATTGACGACACGCCCTACCTCGATTCTCAGTTCGTCACTGCGACGACCCACTTAACCTCCATCCAGCGTCAGACATGACGAAGCATCTTACCCTCGTTGCTCGCGGTGTCCCCCGTCGCGGCTCGTCAAGACGCCTCGCCCGCACCCTTCGCAACGTCCCAGGCCCGTGAGCTCTACGGTTGTCCCGTGGTGAGGACGACGCAGCTGCCCAGCTGGCTTCCGGGCGCCGCCTCGGTCGGAGGCGGGATGATGCTGGTTGGTTTTGCGGCCTACGCCGTGCTTGGCCTGGCTGGCCACGCGTTGACACCTCGTGATTACGCTGCGGTCGCGTCACTCTACCTGCTTACGGTCATTGTCGGGCCTGGCATCTTCATTGCGGTCGAACAAGAGACGAGTCGCGAAGTCAGCAGTCGCTTGGCCGCCGGCCTCGGGACGCAACCGGTAGTGCGATCTGCATCGCTACTCAGCACACTGCTCGCGGTGTTGCTGATGCTCATGTTGCTCGCCCTGTCTCCGGTGCTGGTAACTCGAGTCTTCGACGGGGCGTGGTCACTGCTGGCTGCGGCGCTCGTGGCCGTTGCCGGATCGGCCTCCGTCTCCGTCCTGCGCGGTATGTTCGCCGGCCAGCGGCGCTACGGATGGTACGCAGGCGCGCTCGCGGCGGAGGGCCTCGGTAGGCTCGTGCCAACCGCCATCGTGCTCGCTGTAGGCGCCAGCGTCGGTGGCTTCGGGTTTGCGTTCGCACTCGGCACCGTGCTCGCTACAGTCGCCATTGTCGGCGGCACCCGCCGCGGTACTGCCGGCCCAACCGTCAGCCTTCCCAAGATGGGCGGATCGATCACGCTCCTCGCGTGCGCGTCTGGGCTGACCTTGCTGGTGGCCAACCTCGCGCCAGTCGTGCTGACCTCGCGTCTCATCGATGATCCGCGCACCGCGGCAAGCTTCGTCTCCCTGTTCGTGCTCGCCAGGCTCCCACTGTTCTTCTTCGGACCGATACAAGCGTTCCTGCTGCCGTCAGTTACCGATACTCTTGCTCGTGGCGAAATCACACTGATACGGACACGCATCCGCAACGTGATCATTTCCGTCGTGGCGATAGGTCTACTCGGGGCAGCTTTCATCGCACTGCTCGGTCCTTGGGCGGCTCAGGTTTTCTTCGCCGCTCCGATGAGCTTGTCCACACTTGTAGCCGGCCTACTCGGGACGAGCACAGTAATGATGATGCTTGCGCAGGTTCTACAGCCAACACTCGTGGCGCTCGGCAACCACCGCATGACAACCGCTGCCTGGATAGCTGGCGCACTCGCCTTCCTGGTGCTGCTGTTTTCGCCACAAGACCCGCTCGTGGCTGCAGTGACGGCACAATTCGTCGGACCCGTCATCGTCGTGACGATCATGGCTCTAGCGCTACGGAGCGCATACCGGCAGCAGTCCCTTCGCATCGCTGCCAGCGCCAACCCATCCGGCTCCGGTCCACAATATGGAGAGCTGGCGCCGCCGAAGTGGTAGACCGCAGCGGGTCGTCGATGTCGCGCAGCAGATGCAGTTTATGCCGACGTCGGCGTAAGTTCGGGACATCCTCGTCATTCGTCCGCGTTCCCGGAGGATGTCACGGGAGGTGGCTCGTAGCTGTTCGTGAGCGCGGGGCTGCCAAGCTCGTAGATACGGACACCAGCCTCGTCGTACACGAGTTCGAGCGCGTCGACCCGCCATAGCTCATCGAGTCCCGGCTGACGCTCCTTCCAGCTACGAACAAATCCCGGACCGACCATGACCCAGTGCACGTTCAAGCGTTCGACCGCTGCCCTGACAGCCAGAGAGGTGTCGTACCTGTCGAACTCCCGCGCAAGCAGCTGCGGCCCGTCACCGATTCCGGCGGCGCCGAAATGCGCTGCGACCGGGTGGACGCCCACCATTGCATACATCCACCCCGACCCGTCGAACCGGTCGTTCATGACGCGCTCGCCGGGTTGCACGAGCCGGTCGAGCACCTCGAACGCCTCCAGCTCGGCAGAGCTGACAGTACGGCCGGGTCCGTAGTCGGTGGCGGTGCGTTCGATGTTGCGCTGCGCGTACCCGCCGTCGGCGACCTGAAAGAACACCACGAAGAGCACGACGAAGGTTGCTGCACCCGCCCACATGGGGTGCACGACCCCCTTCCCCTTGATGCCGCGGATCGTGGGGAGCACGATCCGCGCGAGAATCTGGTCGTAGGTTCGGGTCAGGCCGTGCGCGACGATCGGCAGCAGCGCCATGGTTGCGATCGCTGCGATCCGCCACTTGTCATTCCACCAGATGCTGGTGAGGGTTTGCGCCCACGCGGTGTCGCAGGCGGCCGAGAGGACGAAGAGGATCGCGAGCACGCTGGCGGCTACCGGCATCCATCGAAGCTGCCCCAACGACCGGAATCCGATCAGGCCAGCGATCAGGAAGACGAGTAGCCAGACCTGCGGGAAGGGCTGGCTCGTGGAGAACGCGAAGATCTCGCCAAACGCCTGTGCCGGTGTCAGCGTCTGTGGCCACGTGAATCCCGCGACGCTCTCCGCAGCCGCCAGCGACCCCGCGAGATGGGGGATCACCAGCGCACTGCCGGCTGCTGCGGGAGCGATCACCATCGCCAGTTCCGGCCCGGCCTTCCGGGGTCTGTTCCACCAGCGCTGTGCCAGCATCGGCATACCGAACAGCACGACGGTGAGCAGCGTGCTGGGGTGCAGCCCGAGCAGCCCTGCGCCCGACAGGATGAGCGGTACGGCGGACAGCACCGATGGCCGGTCCAGATACAAGCGAAGCGCGACCAGGGCTGCGAAGGTGAGCACCAGACCGGCGGCGAATGGCAGCAGGGGGCCGCGCCAGAGCAGGTCATAGGGCATCGCCGTGGCCATAGGCGAGACCAGCGCCGCGAAGACCGCCAGCGCCACCCGGCCGTGGAACGACCGGATCAGCGCGACCAGCGCCAGCGCCAGCATGAGCGGCAGCAGGATGCTCAGCGCGTTGAGCACCTCGGGTATACCCGCGCCGGTCAACTCGAATACCAGCGCGGCCAACAGGTGATAGGCGTTCGGGTAGTAGAGCCGCGCGTCGCCGGCGTAGGTGTTGACGTCGTATATCTGGTACACGCCGCCCGCACCATTCTCCGCGATGTAACGGACGCCGTTGGCGTGCAGCATGGCATCCCAGTCCTGCGGCACGCCACTCATCCCACCGAACGCAGTGAGCAGCACGGTTCCGCCGAATACCGCCGCCCCGAGCACCGCAAGCCCTACCGCCACCTGCCCGGTTACTGTCCAGGCCGGTAACGGCTCGCGCCTCCCGCTCCACGGCGTCGCTGCCGTCCAGCGCCACAGCGGCCAACGCAGGAGCGCGGCCAAGGCCAGGACACCGAGCAGCAGGAGCCCGACCGTGCCGGGTGTCCAGCGGACATCGAGGCGGGACATCCAGGGGGCGGCGCAGCTCGCCAGCCCGTAGGTGAGTAACGGGCCCAAGGCCAACAGCGCCCAGCCGCGCAGACCGGCGAGCACGCCGATAGCCATACCGGGTAACCACAGCACCGCCAGGTAGACCAGCAGCAACCCGAATTGAGCGGCTGTCGGAGCTGCGGCCAGATCGGTCAGGGGCGCTGACAGCACCAGCATCACACCCGGCCCTCGAGGGCGACCCGCCGCCGCGCCCACGCCACCGTCCGAGCCAGACCGTCGTCCAGCCCGGTCCGTGGGCTCCAGCCGAGACGCTGCACGGCGGCCGTCGCGTCCAGCGTCATGGCGCGCAAGTCGCCGGGCCTGGCGGGTACGAACTCGGGGACCTGTTGCGCACCGACCGCTTCGGCGACGGCGGTGTGCAACGCCAGATCCGACGTGCCCACGCCAGTCCCGATGTTGAAGCGGTTCCCGTCACCGGGCCGTGAACCGGCCATCACAAAGGCGTCCACAACGTCGGTCACGTAGACGTAGTCGCGGACGTTGCCGCCGTCGCCGAAGACTCGGGTTGACCGGCCGCGCAGCAACGCGTCGGCGAAGATGGCGACGACCCCGGCCTCACCATTCGCGTCCTGCCGCGGCCCGTAGACATTGCCGAAGCACAGCACCGTGCCAGGCATCCCGTGTAGCCGCGCGGCCTGGTTCAGGTAGATCTCGCCCGCCAGTTTGCTCGCTGCATACGGTGACAGCGGCTCGGTCGGTGCGCTCTCGGTGACCGGCAAGGTGGGCGTGACGCCGTAGATTGCGACCGACGACGCGAGCACGAACTGGCCCACGCCTGCCCGGCAGGCAGCGTCCAGCACAGCAACAGCGCCCACGACGTTGACCCGCGCATCGTGCACCGGATCGGCCACGCTGGACCGCACGTCGATCTGCGCAGCCAGGTGGTACACGACATCGGGGCTGCTCGAGGCCATCAGTTCCCGGACTCGGGGGTCGGTGATGTCGTATTCGATGAGCTCGCAGCGGCCCGAGTCAAGCGCACCGGAGAGGTTGGCCGTGCTCCCGCGGACGAGACTGTCGATGACCACGACCGCGTGACCGTCGCCGACGAGACGGTCCACCAGATGTGAACCGATGAATCCCGCGCCGCCGGTCACAACCGCACGCACTGGACCTCCCGGCGCCCCATCCCCCATCGGAGTGCGGGCATGTTGACCCCCTGATCGCGACTCCCTGTGCGGTGGGAGATTACCCGACGAATGTCGGCTATTGTTCCAGGCTCGGTGCCGGCCACGACTCTCGGAGCGGAGATGTCCAACGACGACGCATGGGTGATCATCCCCGTGTTCAACGAGACCGGGAGCATCGCCCGGGTCGTCGCGGACCTGCAAGGGGCGTTCGCCAACATCGTGTGCGTCGACGACGGTAGTACCGACGGCTCCGCCGAGACGATCACAGCAACGGGCGCGCACTTGGTGCGCCATCCCATCAACATGGGCCAGGGGGCGGCGCTGCAGACCGGATTGTCATACGCGTTGGCCCGTACCGGTAGCCGGTTCTTCGTCACCTTCGACGCTGACGGGCAGCACCGGGTGTCCGACGCTGCGCAGATGGTCGACGTAGCGCGGGCCGACCATGCCGACGTCGTACTCGGCTCCCGCTTCCTCGGCGGACACGAGCAGGTTCCACCGCTCAAGCGCCTGGTACTGCGCACGATCGTCGCGCTGAGCCCGACGGCGCGCAGGATGCGGCTGACCGACGCTCACAACGGGCTGCGGGTATTCAACCGCTCCGTCGCCGAGACGCTTCGCATCAGCATGAACGACATGGCCCATGCCTCCGAGATCGTCGCATTGCTGGCGCGCTCGTCGTGGACTGTGCGGGAGGTCCCGGTGACGATCCTGTACACCGATTACTCCAAGAGCAAGGGCCAATCACTGCTCAACGGCATCAACATCGTCTTCGACCTGTCGTTGGGGCACCGGAGGTGAGTGACGCATGGTAGTGCAGATCTTCCTCATCCTCGCGGCCGTCGGCGCCTTGGTCTACTTCGTGCGCCGGCAGCACAACATCCGCATCCGCGCCAGCAAGCGCATCGCGTTCTTCCTGTTCGTCGCCGTGAACATCTACGCCGTGCTGCTGCCAGAGCACGTGACCTGGGTCGCCCAGCAGCTCGGCGTCGGCCGCGGCACAGACCTGGTCCTCTACCTGCTGGTCGTCGCTTTCCTGTTCGGCATGCTGAACAGCTACCTGCGGCAGCGTGAGATCAGCGAGCATCTCACCAACCTGGCCCGGACCGTCGCGATCCGGGAGGCCGAGCTCGACAACCGGGAGCGCGGCCTCATCCCGTGCCCGAACTGCGCCGCCGGCGACTCGTCAGGAGGGCAGTCCTCCGGGACCGCCGACGCGGCCTCGACGCGCTGACCCACCGCGTGCAACGTCTCGCATCCGCGTGACGCCGATCTTGCCCCACCGGTAGGCCTGCCGCAGCCCCATCACCGACCGGTGGCGGTTGCTGAGCTGTTGTACGCCGAGTCGGAACAGCGTCATGGGCTCGTCGGGCAACGCGCGCGGTGCTGGCCGGGCAGGTGTGAGCTCTTCGAAGCACCGAATCAGCCCGAGCATGGCATCGGCGGCCGCGGCGAGCTGCTCGGCATCCGAGGCATCGTCGGGGTGCCGGGACACACCGTCCGGTGCCGGAGTGACCGGCAGAATCTCCTCCAGCTCGCCCATCACGTGGTAGCCGGCATCGCGCAATTCGGCCACGAAGTGCCGGGACCGCTCCAGCACCCAGCCATACTCGGCGGCGGGCAAGGTAATGGGAATCACCCGGTCACGAGCACCGAAGACCGACGTGGTCAGAAATCGCGTTACCCAGCGCTGGTAGGCTGGCCAGTCCAACTCTTCGGCGAGCACCGGATTCATCCGCCGCAGCAGGTTCGCCTCGACGACACCGAGCGACCGGTTCGAGGCGTGGCCGACATCGGTCTCGTACCGGGAAGGGTCGACGCCGATCGTCGCCGCGAATCGCTCCCAGAGCAACCCGGGCGCCGATCCGGCTGGCGGCACGGTCACCACGTGCACCTGCTCGGGCGGGATGTCGGCACCCCATCGTCGCAACACGCCGACGGGGTCCTGGAACCTCCAGAACAGTTCGACCAGCGTGTGCGGGTTCGGGTCGTCATCACGCAGCCCGCGCGTGAACTCGGTGAAGCTCAGCGTGTGCCGATTCTTCAAATCCTCCTGCCACACTGACGGGACCTGCCGCGCGAGATCGCGGACGGTGTAGATGACGTGTATCTCGGCGAACGACAGCGCCTGCATCGCATGTTCGACGTGCTCGGCGGCGGCCAGAGCGAGGAGTTCGTGGGAGATCAGCACGCTGCCCGGCTCGGACCGCAGCTCGCTGATCAGCCGGTCCCATGCATCGGCGACGCTGGGGTCGTCATACCCGTTGAAGGAGATACGCAGCAGGTCCTGTACCGCGTGGAATTGCGAGCAACTGTCCCGACCCGGGTACAACAGGCCGTCGCGGCGCAGCGCATCGCGGTTGTGCCACAGCACGGCTTGCAGGTAGGTCGTGCCGGTTTTCGGTCCGCCGACGTGCAGGTAGACCACTGGCCGGTCCATGTCACACTGCCTCGTCAGCGAAGATCGCCCGCCACGACTCGACCGAGGTCAGCTCCGGTAGCGCCACACGGTAAGCCTTGCTCGTCTCGCTCCACTCGGAGATCAACCGACCGTAGGCCGCAACGATCCGAGCGCTGAGCCGCCGGAACTCACGCGGGTTGCGGCGCCGGAACGCGACCGCGCTGCCGTCTGAATTGGATACGGTGGCGGAGTCGACTGACCCGAGCAGGAACCACAATGCACTCTGCGCGGGCACGTTGAGCTGCGGGCGCTGCATGGCGTCGGGCCGTGGCGGGCGAAGATGATGGGTGATCGTGGACACCGCCTTCGCGGCGATCACGATCGGGTTGACCGGCGGCTGCATCATCCGCTCGACCCTGCCCGGGTCGAACGTGGGTGCCGGGAACTGCTGCGCCGAGGGCAGCATCCGGGCATCGTCGTAGCCGCTGCGCAGCTCACGGACCTCGGTCAGCCCGAACCGCAGCGAGTCGAACAGGCGGGACGGTCCGGCCAGGAAGTCCTCGATGGCCTTGATGTGCAACGCCACGGTCGAGTACTCCATCAACATGAGGTGCTTGAACGCGCGTCGCATCCCGTCCTGCACGAGGCCCGCACGGACGTCGTACGGGCTGTGCAGCGCAGCCGTGATCAGCCGATTCCGGTGATGGAAGTAGGCGGTCCAGTCGGTCAAGTCGTTCTTGTCGCTCCACGGCATGTGCCAGATGGCCGCCCCGGGCAGTGTGACGGTCGGGTAGCCACGCTCCGCCGCACGCAACCCGTACTCGACATCGTCCCATTTGATGAACATCGGCATCGGCAGGCCGGTGTTCGCGATCACCTCGCGCGGAATCAGGCACATCCACCATGCCGTGTAGTTCGAGTCGATCCGCTTGTGCAGCAGCCGCTGCTGGCGCAGCGACGTCTTGTCGAAGTCGTGGTTGACGACGGCGCCGGGGGCCGGGCGCCACAGCACACTCTTCAGATCGACGATCTCGCCCATCCGGTGCAACCGCCCGCGGGCTTGCAGGTTGAGCATGTGCGCGCCGACGAGGACCGGGGAGGTCGCTGCACTGGCGAACGCGGCGAGCCGGAGCACGCTGTCGGGCTCGATGCGCACATCGTCGTCCATCAACAGGACATGCTCGACGTCGGTGTGCTCGGTCGCCTCCAGGATTCCGCGTGTGAAGCCGCCGGAGCCACCCAGATTCGGCTGGTCGATGACAGTGAGCCGGTCCCCCAGTTTCGCGGATGTCGCGACGAAGTCCGCGTGGTCGCGCACCTTGACCGTGCCCTGGTCCACGACGAACACATTGGCCACCCGGTCGAGCACGGTCTCGTCGTCCGCCAGCGCCGCCAACTCGGTCACGCAGTCACCGGGCCGGTTGAAGGTCGTGATCGCGACGGCGATCTTGTCGTCCGGCAGCGGAGTGTCGACGCTCCACGACGCGTCGTCGACGGTCAGGGCCGCGTGACGGGTAGTGACGTCGAACCAGACCCAACCGCCGTCCTCGAACGGGGCGAGCGAGACCCGGAACTCGACGTCCAGCGGGTCGTCGCCGGTGTCGAGTTGCTTGCCCTGGAGATGCACGATGTCGCCGCTGGGCCTCGAGCGGTAGAGGTCGACTCGTCCGGCACCCTGCACCGCCAGGCGCAGCGCCACCTCGTCGACCCGTGTCCAGCGTTTCCAGTAGCTGGCAGGGAAGGCGTTGAAGTACGTGGCGAAGGACAGCTGGGTCCAAGCGGGAACGGTCACCGCCCGCCTGGATTCGACCTCCGCGCTACGGCCGGTGGGAGTGGCCGGTTCATCGAGGTAGAGCGGGCGGACCTCCAGCGGGTCGTCGACGCGGGGCATGACCACACGCTGCAGCACGCACTGCACCGGCGTCGCCCCACCTGCGCCGACCCGCAGCGAGCTGACATCGGACAGCTTGCTGTCCGGTGCGTCGTGCCGGGCCGCTTCGGCGCGAGCCGAGCGTTCGAACGCTGTCGGGCTGGGTTCGCCGTTACTGCTGGGTTCGCCGTTACTGCTGGATTCGCCGTTACTGCTGGCGGCGCCTGCCGCCTTCCGGGAGTCCGCGGCCCGTTCGGTGTCCAAGTGGTCCCCTTCGAAGCTCGTCTGCACGTCGCCAAGTCCGCCGAGACGGTCTCAGTGAACCCGAGCACGATATCGAGCGGATACGACGCCCTCCGGGCAACCCACACCCAAGGTTGTCTCTCCTGGTCAGTTCGTCGCAATGGGAGTGCACGACCCGCCGATCCAGCACCAGCCCCGCTGACGCACGCGACACCAATAGTTCACGCCGACGTACCTCATCGTAACCTGGCTGCTACCCTTTCGACTCCATGGGCCGACCTCAAGTCCTCCGGCAGTTCTCGTCGCCTGACTCATCGTCGGCGCTGCACGAACCGTCCGCAGTGGGCACCGCCGCTGACGCTTACTGGACGAGCTTCTACGCCGGCGAGCAGCGCGCCGCAGTGCCCGACGAGCCATCCGCGTTCGCTCGATGGTCGGCGACCCGGAGCGGCACCACAACGCTGCTCGTCGACATCGGCACCGGCACGGCTCGCGATGCGCTCTGGTTCTCCCGCCAGGGCCACGAGATCCTCGGGCTCGACTACGCAGCCCCCGCTATCGATCAGGCGAGCCGCACTGCCGCTCGCGAACGGCTGTCCGCCACCTTCGAGGTCTTCGACCTCTACCGAGTCGATCAGGTCCGTGCGATGGGGACGCGACTTGCCCAGCGCATGCATCCGCCCCTGCTGTACGGACGCTTCCTGATCCACGCGCTGCAAGACCACGGCCGCCACGCCCTGTGGGACATGGCAGCGACGGCCCTGCAGGCGGGAGGCAGCCTCTACCTCGAGTTCCGCACCGGCAAGGACGCCGGTGCGCGACACGAGTTCGGCGAGCACTTCCGCAAGTTCCTCGACGCCGACACGGTCGTCGACGAGATCGAGGACTGGGGCGGGCGGATCGAATACCGCCATGAGGACCACGGCTTGGCTCCGTACCGGGACGAAGATCCCCATGTCTGCCGGCTGGTCTCGACGTGGAAGCGTTGACGGAGTCCGGCCGCACCCCGTCAGCGCCCGACGATTTCTCCATCGACCTGGGTGGGATCCGGCTCCCCAGCTCGTGCCATGCGGTCATCGACGTGCTGTTCGACGGTCGCCGGATCTGGTCGTTCGCCGCCGACGAACATCCGCTCGACGGCCAGCACCGCACGGTTCGGTGGCCGACGGCGCTGCGATGTCGACTGCAGGGGTCGGCCACGGTGACGTTGCGTCGACACGACACCACCGCGTCCCTCTTCGAGCGAGAAGTCACGTTCGACGACCACGACGGGCGTGTCCGGATCGTCAATGGCGCGGGGCGCGAGCTGGTGATCGACAAGGCCGGCCACGAGGCCCGCGCGCTCGACGTGCTCGATTCGGACTCTCGCACCAGTCTCGTCGACGGCCTTGCACGCACGTTACGCGTGCTGAACGAGGACTGCGGCGTTCCCGGGTTCATGGCGTATGGCACCTTGCTTGGCGCCGTCCGTGATGGTCACTTCATCGGCCATGACACGGATATGGATGTCGCCTATCTCAGCGATCACACGAAGCCTGTCGACGCCGCACTCGAGTCCTTCCGGCTGGAGCGCATCTTCCGTCGCAACGGTTGGCACACCGTCAGGGACTCCGCCGGCCTGTTCAAGGTGTTCATCACCGAGTCCGCCGGCACCGTGCGCCACGTCGACATCTTCTCGAGCTTCTTCTGCGACGGCTTGTATCATCTCGTGCCGTTCGTCAGCACCGCTTTCTCGACGACGGGCCTCTCGCGCGAAACGCTGCTCCCGCTCGGCGAGGTCGAATTGGAAGGCAGGGACCTGCCCGCCCCCGCGGACTGCGCCACCCTGCTGGCAGCGACATATGGCGAGGACTGGAAGGTACCGAACCCGGCCTTCCACTACGAGCTCCCGCGATCGGTAAAACGCCGTGTCGCTGCCGGCTGGTACCGTAATTACCTGGCTCACCGCCGACGGTGGGTCAGCTTCTACGAAGACGGCGGCGGCGATGCCGTGCCCGAGGGGCCTTCGGCGTTCGCTCGCTGGACGGGTTGCCGCGAGGGCCGTGACGCACTGATCGTCGACGTCGGTTGCGGTACCGGACGCGACGCGATGTGGTTCGCCCGCCACGGGCACGGTTCGCTCGGCCTCGACTATGCTCCACCTGGCTTCGGTCCCGCTCGTGCCACCGCCGAGCACGAGGGGCTCCCGGTTTCGTTCGAGAACTTCAATCTCTACAACGTGAGGAATGTGCTCGCGGTCGGGACCCGGCTGGCGCACGACAGCAGGCCGCGCATCGTGTACGGCCGATTCGTCGTGCACGCGCTCGAAGCCGAGGCACGACAGAACCTGTGGCGGCTGGCGCAGCTCACCCTGCGCGGCGGCGGACGATTGTATCTGGAGTTTCGCACTCCGCTGGACTCGTCGACCGAGCACGCCTTCGGTGAGCGCTACCGCAACTACGTCGACCCTGACCTCGTGGTGCGCGAGATCGGGCAGCGGGGTGGTCGTATCGAATATCGAACGGAGGGTCGCGGTATGGCACCGCATGGCAATGAGGATCCGCACGTGTGCCGGCTGGTGGCATCGTGGTCGGCGTAACAGGCCGACTCCGCGCCTGGGGCCGCGCCGGGGCGGAACGGCTCGCGCCGACCGTCATGGCGTCGATCTCCGAGGTTCCTCGATTGGTCGGTCGAGTTGCGCATCTCGAGGGCCAGGTTCGCGACCTCGAACGCACGCGGTCCCGGCTTCGCGAACGGATATCCGAGCTCGAACTCGAGGTACAAGAGTGTCGGCGGTTGCAGACGCGGGTAGCCGAGGTCACCGACTTCGTCGTCGAGGTGCTGATCCCGGCCGCTGATCGAGACGACGAGCGGCTCCGTCATGCGCTCGAGACCTACGAACGCGACCTTCTGTGATCGATCCGGGCGGGGCCGGGCGTGCTGCTCGCGCTTCGGGCGCCTAAGCTGCGCCCGGCCTCGCGACCGGAAGGATCGCCCTGAAATGAGCATCACCACCCAGCACCGCACGTCCGACGGGCCACCGGAGCTCACCGGCGGCGGCGACGTGCCGGCGAAAGCGCGACAACTCGGACGGCTCGTCGCGCAGCGGGGAATGTTCGCAGGCCCGGTCGATCGCGTGCCCGCCGACCTCTACGCCACGGTGGAGCAGGGCAACGCTGACCGGCGGCGGCAGGAGATCGCCGTCGAGCCGTTCAGCCGGGTGTCGATGAACACCTATTTCGGTCGCTTCCCTGCGAGCTACTGGCAGCGGTGGACGAGTGCGACCGACGTACGGGTCGGAGCCACAGTCTCGGGGACCGGGATGCTCTCGGTGGTGGCCTCGGACATGAGAGGTGACACCCGCGTCGTGCGCACGACCCGGGTCACCGACGCGCACGAGCAGCGAGTGGCCATGACGTCCCCGATCGACAGATTCGTCGATGGCGGAGCGCTGTGGCTGGAGTTGGCGACCGAGGGCGGCGCGCTCGCGGCCGGCGACATCCGCTGGGAGGTGGTCGCGCCGTCGCAAGCCCGTCAGACGGCGGTGGTCATCTGCACCCACAACCGCGCTGACGACTGTTTGGACACGCTCGGCGCCCTCGCCGGAGATGCCGACTGCATGCAGGTCGTCGACACGGTCCACGTGGTTGACCAGGGCGACGACACCGTCGAGTCGCGGGACGCTTTCCGCGACGTGGCCCGGCAGCTCGGTTCCAGGCTGCGCTACCGGCGACAGCCCAATCTCGGCGGCGCGGGGGGTTTCACCCGCGGTCTCTACGAGGTCGCCGAGGGTGCCCACGCCGATCACGCCAACGTGCTGTTCATGGATGACGACATCCTGCTCGAGCCCGATACGGTCATCAGGATGACCGCGTTCGCCAACAAGGCGGCCGAGCCGGTGATCGTCGGCGCCCAGATGCTCTACCTGCTGCATCCGGAGCTGACCTACAGCTGGGCCCAGACGACCAACCTGCCCGCCCTGCAAGCCGGGGTGCCGGTGCCACGAAACGTGCTGCGAGTCGACGTCACCCGCCAGCGTCAGGAGCGCAGGGTCGACGCCGGCTACAACGCGTGGTGGTCCTGCTTGATCCCCGCCGAGGTCGTCGCGAGTGCGGGCTATCCGCTGCCGATGTTCTTCCAGTGGGACGACGTGGAGTACGGGCACCGGGCGCGCGCCCACGGCTTCCCGACGGTCACCCTCGCCGGGACCGGCGTGTGGCACGACGACTGGGACTGGAAGGACGCGGACGGCCCGACCAACTACTTCAACCACCGCAACTCGTTGATCACCTCGGCGCTGCATACCGGCTTCGACTCGAAGGCGGCGGCCCGGGTGGTCCGCCAGCGCTTGCTCCGCTTCCTGATCTCGATGCGCTACGGCCTGGCGGCAACCGTGCTCAAGGGCGTCGAGGACTTCCTCGAAGGTCCTGGATGCCTGCACGATGGCGGCATCGAGGCGATGGCGACGGTCCAGAAGTTGCGAAGCGAGTACCCGGAGACACAGCTCCTCCCGGCATCGGGGGTGTCCCGTCCGCGCTCCACCGCAAGACCGCTCGTCGGTGCCCCACCGGCGCCGTCCCATGAACGGCTCGTGATGGCAAAGCGGCTGCTGTGGCAGCTGATGGGCAAGCCCCGAGGCAGCGTCTCGGTGGCCAACCGCGACTCACAATGGTGGCATGTCTCGCGGTACGCCACCGTGGTGGTCACCGACGCCTCCCAGCGGGGAGTACGGGTGCGCCGGCTCGACCGCGCGGAGCTGATCGCCCTCGGCAAGCGGACGGTCCAGGTGTTGCGCAGGCTGCGTCGTGACGGGCCAGCGGTGGCACGCCAGTACCGGGACGCGATGCCCGAACTGACCAGCCGGCAGAATTGGCAACGGTTGTTCGACGGGCGGTGAGCGTGGCCCGATCTCGGTGGTATTACGATCGCGCGGTGCTGCACTACATCCGCCATGCGTTGCGGGACCGGTTGATCCGGGCTGTCGAGGAAGTCGCCCATCGGCACCACCGCGCCGCCGCGGAGCTCGCCGAGCGACACCACCGCGAGCAACTCGCTGCGCTGCACCGCGAGGCCGACCGCGTGGCCGACCGCGTGATCGCCACGATCGGCACGTCCATCAAGCAGTTCGAGGTTCGCGACCGCCGTGACCTGTTCGCCGCGGCAGAGCGCGAGGCTGTGGTGACCAGCGCGCGGTTCGCCCACGAGGTGATGCCCACCGTCCCGAGCTTCCCGTACCCGCAGGCGACGCTGGAGCACGCGCTCTCGCTGGCACCGACCGAAGGAATGGCGCTCGAATTCGGGGTCTACAGCGGGCAGACGCTCAAGACCATCGTCGAGGCGCGAGACGGTCGTGACGTCTACGGCTTCGACTCCTTCGAGGGCCTGCCGGAGGCCTGGCGCACCGGCTTCCCCACCGGGGCGTTCAGCGTCGACGGGCTCCCGGACGTGCCCGATGCCGAACTCGTGGTGGGCTGGTTCGACGATGTGCTGCCCGGTTTCCTCGCCGACCACCCCGGCCCGGTCGGCTTCCTGCACGTCGACTCCGACCTGTACTCCTCGGCGCGGACCGTCCTCGACCAGGTGGGCCCCCGGCTGTTCGCCGGCTCGGTGATCGTCTTCGACGAGTACTTCAACTACCCCGGCTGGGAACAGCACGAGTACCGCGCCTGGCAGGAGTACGTCGAGCGCACCGGCATCGGGTTCGAGTACGAGGGCTACACGGTCAGCAACGAGCAGGTCGTGGTGCGGGTGACCGAGGTCGGCCCTGGCCGCCTTCGCTGACCTGAGCTCGAATCGGAACGCCATCGTCAGGCGTCGCTGCTGCATTCGGGTGGAACTCAGCGCCAGCACTTTAGGTGATCTTTGTTTCCCTCATAATCGTCATGGATTCACTCGCTCGGGCAGCCCAGTTCACGAGCGATGATCTCTTGCGGGCGAAAACGAGGGGGCCTCCATGCTTCACAGGGCGTGTCGTGCTGTCTGCACGGTCGCGGTGGCCACGGTGATCTCCATCGCGCTGGCGGTACCCGTCTCGGCTCAGCCGGACCTGTCCGGTGAGGCCGAGCGGATCGCGCTGCTGACCGGACCGGGATCGATCAATGCCACGGACGCCCGTTTCAACATCTACGGCACCGACATCGGCACCATGTGGCGCAACGAACAGGGCCGGGTGCTGGCCGCCTTCGGGGACACCTTCGGGCCCAACCGGAGCGACTGGCGCTCGAACACGCTGGCGCGCAGCTCGGACGCCACCCTCGCCGACGGGATGAGCTTCGACGGCTTCGTGACCGACCGGCCCGGGCATGCCAAGGAGCTGGTGCCGTCACGCAAGATCGACAACGTCGAGATGGCGACGATCCCCACCGGTGGGGTCAATGTCGCCGGCCGCGACCACATGGCCTACATGTCCGTCAAGCACTTCGGTTCCGCGGGCCGGTGGACCACGAACCACTCCGCCATCGCCTACTCCGACGACGGCGGGCAGAACTGGGTCACCGCGCCCGGCACCCGCCGCCCCAACACGGCCGGCTTCGACGACCCGTTCCAGATGGTCTCCTACGTCCGTCGCGACGGCTACGTCTACATGTTCGGCACGCCCAACGGACGCTTCGGCGATGCACGCGTCGCGCGGGTGGCGGAGAACGCGCTGCTCGACCGGGGTGCCTACGAGTACTGGACCGGGCCGTCGGGTTGGCAGCCCGGCAACGGCCGCGACGCGACGCCGATCATCCCCGGTCCGGTCGGCGAGCTGTCGGTGCAGTACAACGAATCGCTGCAGGCGTGGGTCATGATGTACCTGGACGAGTCGGCCGGCGCGATCACCATGCGGGTGGGCGCAACCCCGACCGGGCCGTGGAGCCCCGAGTTCGTCGTCGCCACCGGGCAGGCCTTCCCGTCGCTCTACGGCGGTTACATCCATCCCGCGTCCGACGGCCAGGACATCTACTTCACGATGTCGGAGTTCCGCTCCTACAACGTCTCGCTGATGAAGGTGCGGCTGCCGTTCAACCTCGTCGCCACCGTCACCAACCAGATCCCCCCCGAGCCGCCGGGCTCGCTCATCCCCGACCTGCCGTAGCGGCGATTAGCTGCGCGTCCTGGCTGCGCCGGCGCCGGTGAGTACACCTCGAGGAGGCTGCGATGATTCGTTCCCCGTTGCTACTGGGCACCAGCACCGAGCGCGACGGCGTCACGCGCATCGCGCTCGTGCGGGCGGGCCTGGGCGCGCTGGGGCTGTTGGCGACCCGACCCGTGCAGCTGGCGTTCGGTCTGCCGGCGGCGCAGGACACTCCGGCGGCCCGCGCCCTCGGGCGCCTGTTCGGAGTTCGCAACGTCGTGCTCGCGGCCTGGGCGCTGATCGTGCGCGACGCCGATCACGACACCCGACAGCGCTGCTATCAGCTGAACGCGACGGTCGACGCCGCCGACATGGTCGTGGTGCTGTGGCCAGTCCTCCGGCGCCAGGGCCTGGCCCGGTTCGGGATCGCATCCGCCGCGCTGGCCATTTCCGCGACGCTGGCCTGGCTGGAGTTGCTCGCCCGTCAAGGTGGTCCCTGCTCACCCGTCGGCAAGTGCGTCCAGCGCGGCGCACAGACGATCGACAGCGGCGCGATCGAGCACCGCGCAGAACATCGGCGCGGCGTGGAAGTACAACCGGGCCCGCCCTGCCTCCCCAATCACGAGCAAGGTGCACGCACCTCCACTCGGACATCGAGCGCTCACCGCCGTGCGGCCGGTTAGCGACAGTGCGATGGGCAGCAGCGTCACGACGTCGGGGCTGAGCGCGGCAGCAGCCCTCTCCGAACCGTCGTAGCGCAGTACGTGACCTCCGAGCCCACCTCGCTCCACGGCAACCGAGCACAACCGCCCACGCTCGGTTCGTGCTGCTACGACAACCGGAGCGGATGTCCCCATTGCTCACCTCGTTCTACTCGCTGCGCGTGCATGCCCGATGTGCTCAGCTAAACCAAACCCGCCACCGACCACAGTGCCAAGATATTTCGAGAAATTTCTTGCTCAGGCCTTCAACCTTTGTCATCCTGTAGCCGTGAGGGCGCGGACATCGCGCCGCAAGCAGGGAGGCCACAGCATGAAGATCACACTTCTCGGGACGACGTCCAAGGATGGGCAGAGCCCGACCCTCTACGAGACGGACCGGGCCACATTCCTCGTTCAGGGCTGGCACGTACACGATCCAGAGGCGTTGGCCTCGATGAACATTCCCGAGCATGAGACGGTCGTCGAGATTCCCAGTGCGCTGTTGCGCTTTGCCCCCGCAGATCGCTGATGGGCTCCGTGTTGACCACCGAGGAATTCGCAGAGCTGTTCCGCAGCGCCCGGTGCAGCGCCCGGCACATGGAAAATCGCGATCGCTACGACGTGCCTGGCGAGCGCGAAGAGCTACGCCGGTTCCTCGACGGTGACTGGACCGAGAGCGACGAGCGGCACGAGCGCACTGGCTGGGAGCGCACAGTCCGCGGCTTGGTCGACCAGGGCAGGCGGTTCGAACGCGTCAGGATCGTGCCCGAACCACTGACCGACTACTTGCGGTTCGAACTGTTCGGGTGTCGACTCAACGTCGAGTTCGGTGAGGACGTTCGTTACCTGGACCGCGCCGAGGCGGTACGGCTCGATCTGCCCGACCACGACTTCTGGGTATTCGACTCCACCACACTCGTGCTCCTGCGGTTCACTGCCGACGACCGTCCCCTCACCCATGAGATCGTCACGGATCCCGAGCTCGTAGTCCGACACGAGTCATGGATGGATGTCGCGATGTCGCACGCCATTCCCTATGTGGACTACCTCGCGCAGGACCCGACCCGCGAGACAGCACCTGTGGGGTGGGTTTGACCGAGCACCACACTGGCCGCACCGCGTTCGGTCACCGGTTGCGCGTCCTCCGGGCCGACCGAGGTTTGTCCGGAAAGGAGCTCGCCGAGCATCTCGGCTGGTCGCCGTCGAAAATCTCCAAACTCGAGCACGGTCAGCAGACCGCGAATGCCGGCGACGTCGTGGCCTGGACCGAAGCCGTCGAAGCGCCGGACGACGTTCGCGACGACCTGCTCGCTGACCTGCGCAGCCTTCAGGTCGAGTATGCGACGTGGCGCCGCCAGTTCCGGACCGGCGGCTTCGGACGACGACAGCGCGCCGCGCGCCCGCTCGAGGCCTCGGCGACGCTGATACGTGCCTTCGAAACGGACGTGGTACCAGGGCTGCTGCAAACTCCGCAGTACGCCCGGCAGCTGTTCGGCCGCCTCGCCGCATTCCGCGGCCTGCAGACCGACGTCGAGGAGGCCGTGCAAAGCCGGATGCAGCGTCAGCAGGTGCTCTACGAGCCGGGCAGGCAGTTCCAGTTCATCCTGACCGAGACCGCGTTGATGTCACGGTTGTGCCCGACCACGGTGCTACGTAGCCAGCTCGACCGGCTGCTTGTACTCGCCGAGTTGGACACGATCGACCTCTCCGTGCTCGGTCTCGACACGCCGCTGCCCCATCCCACATGGCACGGCTTCTGGATCTATGACGCCTCCCTGGTTCTCCTGGAGATCCCGACCGCCGAACTGAGTCTGCGCGACGCCGACGACCTCAGGACGTACCAGCGGCTGTTCGAATCACTCGACGATATCGCTGCACATGGCACGTCCGCGCTCGCGATGATCCGAAAGCTTATCGGGCGGCTCGGCGACCTGCGGTGAGCAGACCGCCCATAGATGTCGCCCTGCATCCCTCATCCGCGCGACGTGGCAACTGGGTACGACTACTTGGGCGCGACCTGATCCAGCTTCCGGACGACGTGGCGGGCGATCTCGAGCGCGCTGGTCGCCGCGGGCGAGGGCGCGTTGAGCACGTGCACCTGCCGCGGCGCGGTCTGCAGCAGGAAGTCGTCGACCAGCGCGCCATCCGGGCCGACGGCCTGTGCCCGCACCCCGGCCGGCGACGGCACCAGGTCATCCGCGCGGATCCCCGGCACCATCTCCGACAGCGACGCAGCGAACGCGCGGCGCGACACCGAGCGCACCATCTCGGCCGCGCCGGCGCGGGCGTGGCGACGCGCCAGTGACCAGAACCCGCGATAGCCGAGCACTTCGCGCAGGTCGCGGAACGAGGCGTCGCGCCACCGGTAGCCCTCCCGGCGCAGTGCCAGCACCGCGTTCGGCCCGGCGTGCACCTCGCCGTCGATACCGCGGGTGAGGTGCAGCCCGAGGAACGGGAACTCGGGATCGGGCACCGGGTAGATCAGCCCCCGCACCCGCGACGCTGCATCGGGCGCCAGCGAGTGGTACTCGCCGCGGAACGGCACGATCCGCGCGGCGGGGGTCAGCCCCGCCAGCCGCGCCACCCGGTCGCTGTGCAGGCCGGCGCAGTTGACCAGCGCGTCGGCCTCGACGTCACCAGCGGTGGTCGCCACCCGCACCCGCTGCCCGGCAGGGTCTATCGCGAGCACCTCGGTGCCGGTGCGCAGGTCCGCGCCGCCGTCGCGCAGCTGCGCCGCCATCGCATCGCTGACCCCGGCAAAGTCGATGATGCCGGTGGACTCGACCCGCAGCGCTGCGACGCAGCGCACCTCGGGCTCGTAGTCACGCGCACCGGACGGGTCGAGCCGGCGCACCGGAACCCCGTTGGCCATACCGCGGCGTTCGAGCTCGTCGAGCGCGGGCAGCTCGGCCTCTGACGTCGCCACCACGAGCTTGCCGCAGACCTGTACGGCGACTCCGTGCTCGCGGGCATAGGCCACCATCGAGCGCGCCCCGGCGACGCACATCCGTGCTTTGAGACTACCCGGCCGGTAGTAGAGCCCCGAGTGCACCACGCCGCTGTTGCGGCCGGTCTGGTGCCGGGCCCACTTCCCTTCCTTCTCACACACGGTGACGCCGTGTCCCGTCACGGCGATCTCCCGGGCGATCGCGAGCCCGAGGATGCCGCCACCGACGACCAGCACGTGCATATGCGACATAATTCCCCACTCCATCGTGTGCTGCGGATACGGGAGTGATGGTTGAGACTTGTGTGGTGTGAGTACCCGCCGCGAAGCACTCGCCATGCTCCCCGCGCTGCTGACGCCCCTGCTGGCGACCCCCGCCGCCAGGGCATCCAGCGGCGCGCCGGAGCCGGTCGAAGTGTCGCAGCGCGCCATCGAGCTGAGCTCGCGCTCCGCCCAACCCACGGTGAGCTCGAAAACCCCGTTCGCCATGGTCGGCCTGCGCTGGGACGGACAGCCGCCGGAGGTCATGGCCGTCCGTGTCCCAGGCGGCGAGTGGACGGCCATGGAACCGGCGCCCGGCACCACGGCAAGCCAGCCCGTCTGGACGGGCCGTACCCACGAGGTGCAGGTCCGAGCGACGCGCGACGGCGCCCCCGCCATCGGCGTCGCCGCGGTGCTGATCGATCCGGGTCGCTCGCCGAGCGATGCCGTGCCGCCGACGTCGCGCGACCGTGGCTACCCCGTCGTCAGCCGCGCGGGGTGGGGCGCCGACGAGTCGCTGCGGTGTCGCGAGGCGCAGTTCGACGACGAGGTACGGGCGGTCGCGCTGCACCACACCGCCGAGACCAACGACTACTCGGCGAGTGACTCGCCCGCGATCGTCCGGGGGATCTACGCCTACCACGCCGAGACGCTGGGCTGGTGCGACATCGGCTACCACGCACTGGTGGATCGCTTCGGGCAGGTCTTCGAGGGCCGCGCGGGCGGGCTGGAGCGGCCGGTGATCGGCGCGCACTCCGCCGGCTTCAACCGGCGCACCAGCAGCATCGCGATGATGGGCAGCTACACCGGCCACCAGGCCGGCGACGCCCAGCGCGACGCGCTGTCCGGCTACCTGGGCTGGAAGCTGGCCGCGCACGGCCTCGATCCCACCGGCGAGACGACGCTGCTCTCCGAGGGCGGTGGCAGCTCGCGCCACCCGAGCGGAACCGAGGTGCGCCTCCCGGTGCTGCTCGGTCACCGCGACGTGGGCCACACCGAGTGCCCCGGTGACGACGGCTACGCGCTGCTGCCCGGGTTGCGCTCGGCTGCCGCCGCCACCATGTCGGCGGTCCGCTGAACGTCGCTTTCGCTGGCAAGCCCGTCCGCCCCGCTGGCCGTCTGCCCCGTCGCGTCCGTGAACTCGACGCGGTGGGGGTCAGGGGCCATTGAGAGCCCCGCGCCGTCGAGTTCATGGACGCGCGACCCTGCCAGCTCATCATCGGATGCGTACTCGTCAGTCCCCGGCGGGAACTGCGGCCGGGCCCCAGCGACGTGCCCAGGTCTCCACCAGCGCCGCCGCTACTGCCACCGCCACTGCCAGCGCCACCCTCACCCATGGTGATCGCCTCCGCTCGGTCGCGGGGCATTGCACTGCCCCAAAGAGGGGCGGTAATGGAACCGCACAGCGACCGACAAGTGATCTTTCCCGGTCGCGCGTAGTGGCGCCCGTCGGTTGTGCGGGCCGCTGCCAATTCTGCAGATGGCGTTGGCGTCGTCCCGGCTCGCGGTCAGAACCAGCGCTCGAGGACGAGCGCGAGACCGTCCTCGGAGTTCGGCGCGGTGATCTCGTCGGCCGCGTCGAGCACCGTCGGGTGCGCGTTGGCCATCGCCACCCCGCAGCCCGCCCAGCGCAGCATCGGCAGGTCGTTGGGCATGTCCCCGAAGGCCACCACGTCCTCGGCCGGGATGCCCAGCTCGTCGGCGACTATCGCCAGTCCGCTGCCCTTGGTCACGCCCGGCGCGGAGAGCTCGACGAGCCCCTGCCCGGTGGAGAACGTGACGTCCAGCGCGGTGCCGAGCACCTCGGAGATGGCGCCGGCCATCAGGTCACTGCTCGCCCCCGGCTGCCGGACCAGCAGTTTGGTGGCGGGCCGTCCCAGCAACTCGTCGCGCGGGGCGGCCACCGAGTCGCCACCCGGCCACGGGTGCGTGTAGCCCTGCTCGGCCAGGAACTGCTCGGCGGCCAACTCCGCTGCGGCCCTGCCGGGACGCTCGACCGCCAGCCTCGCATCGGGCAGCGCGATCTTGACGGCAGCTGCGGCGTCGCGTAACTGCAGCGGATCGACTGTGATCGCGTGGCGCACCTGATCGGCCGCGGCGTCGTAGATCACCGCGCCGTTGGCGCACACCGCGAGACCGGCGTGCCCGAGCGCAGCGATGATCGCCGGGATCCACCTCGGCGGCCGACCCGTCACCAGCACCAGCGGCACTTCCGCCGCCACCACCCGATCCACAGCCGCACGGGTGCGGGGCGTGACCCGCTCCATCGGGTCGAGCAGCGTTCCGTCCACATCCGACGCGACCAGCCGGGGCCTCTCCATACCAGCACACTACGGGCGCCCTCCTGCGTGTCGGCGCCTCCCGTACGCAGTGGTCGTCCTACGGCGCGCGCCGCAGGCGGTCGTAGTGGCACGGTGCGGGGATGGATGCAACGGTGCGCGCGCTGCTCGATCACGCTGGACGGACCTATGCCCACCAGGCCGGGATCACCGTCAAGGACACCCCTGCGCCGCTCTACCAGCTGCTGGTGCTCTCGGTGTTGGTGTCGACCAGGATCAAGGCCGACATCGCCGTCGACGCGACCCGCGAGCTGATCCGGTCCGGGTACGGCAGCCCGCAGCGGATGCTCGACGCGAACTGGCAGCAGCGGGTCGACGCGCTGGGCAGGGCTCACTACGTCCGCTACGACGAGAGCACGGCCACCGCGCTCGGCGAGGGCGCTCAGTTACGCTACGCCGCTACCGTGGTGACCTGCGCCGGTTGCGCGAGGCCGCCTCCCGCGACCCCGCCGAGATCCATCGGCTGCTGCGGGAGTTCGAGCGGCTCGGCCCGGTCGGAGCCGACATCTTCTGCCGTGAGGCGCAGGACGTATGGCCGAGCTGCGCCCCTACCTCGACGGCAAGGCGCTCGACGGCGCGAAGGCCGTCGGCCTGCCGCACGACGCCACTGAACTCGCCAAGTGGGTGCCCGACGACGAGCTCGGACGGGTCGCCGCCGCCTTGGTGCGGGTCTCGCTGGACAAGAAACTGGCGGACAAGGTCCGCGGCTGACAGGACCCGTTCGCACCACCCGATGTTCGCGCCGCGAAGGGCGCCTGCACGGCGTCCGACGCAGCGAGGGTGCCCTTCGCGGCGCTGTCAACGTCGGATTGGCGGGTTCGGCCCCAGGAAACTCAGGCGCTGGCGCGGCGCTTCGGCTCGAACGGAGGCGGGAAATCGAGCGGCTCCCCGGACTCCAGCAGTGTCTTGAGGCTGGACAGGATCCCCGGCCAGCCCTGCCCGATGTAGCGGACGAACGGGTACCGAACTCGCCGCCGGGCAGCTCGTCGTGGGTGACTGTCAGCGTGACAACCCCCGAACGTCCGGATGTCGAAGAGCGCCCGGGGGAATCCCTCCCGGTCGGGGTGCCGCTCGACGATCGGGCTGCCGACCTGCCAGTCGGACTCCAGTGCGCTGCCACGCGCACAGGTCGGTCCGCCTGCTGCCCGACGACGAGCTGCGCGGGCCACCCGGGCCGACCCCAACGGAACCGCAAGTTCACCGAGGAGGTCGGGGGCCGAGCTGACAGCTCAGCTGCCAATCACCCCTGCCCGCCAGCGCTGCGGCCCTCGGCTTCGGCGCTGCGGTCCTCGGCGCGGTGCCTGCCTTCTGAGTCGCCGTCGCTGTCTTGGCCATCCCCACGATCAGCATCGCCGTCGGCGCTGCGGTCCTCGGCTTCGGCGCTGCGGTCCGCGGCGCGGTGCCGGCCTTCTGAGTCGCCGTCGCTGTCTTGGCCATCCCCACGATCAGCATCGCCGCCCTCGGCGCCGTCGCCCTCGGCGCCGTCGCCCTCGTCATCGCCGCCCTCGTCGCCGCCGTCACCCGGCTCGTCCACCGGCGGCTGGTCATCGTCCTGCGGCGGCTGGTCATCGTCCTGCGGCGGCCGCTCCACACTGTGCTGCGGCGGCTGGTCATCGTCCTGCGGTGGCGGCGGCTGGTCACCGTCCTGCGGCGGAGCACCCTCTGGCTCGGTACGCGACAATGTCTCCGGCCCCGGGGCCGCCTGGCGAGGGGGTGCAGGCGCTGAGGTCGCGGTCGGTCCGGAACCCTCCCGCGGCGCAAGGTTTGCCTGCTCGCTGGTCCCGACGGTGGCATCCGTCCCGTCGCCGTGCGCCGCCATCCCCTGGGTGGGGGTTGCCGAGGAGCCCGGCACGTCGTTTTCCGTGCCGGGCAACCCGGCCATGACCTCAGGCACCGGCGCATCGCCGGAAAACACGGCGTCGGCGAGAGGCTCGGCACTGACGACCGATCCGCAGAGCACGGCACCCACGGCCGCTGCGTATAGCGCGATTGGCTTGGACTTGACGGCGGCCGACGGCGCCGTCACGCGATGGCCGACACCGGCCGACGACCATCCATTCTTCAGAGCTGTCTCCTGACGCAACAGTTCGGGCACGAGGATGTCACCAGTGGGAGCGTCGTGGCCGGCCAGTTCAGCCCGGTTCCTCAGCTCCACGACCGTGGTTGCGCCGGGACGCTCGCAACGCCGGTGAGCCATGCGCGACTCCTCCTCAGCGTCCGACGTTCCGCAGCAGCAGACGTTCCGTGCGGCACGGGGTCGCAAGTAAAGCAGGGCTAACTTAGGTAAGGCAAGACTTTGGCCGCACCGGGTGCCGTTATAGCCGACCAATCGGAACAGCAGGAACCCCGCGTGACGATCACCGGGAATGACCTCGGGTTGCGCGGAGAGTTCAGTGCGTGAGTAGGTCACGCCCGCCGAGATAGGGCCGCAGTGCCTCGGGGACGCGGATGGAACCGTCGGCCTGCTGGTGGTTCTCCAGGATCGCGACGATCCACCGCGTGGTGGCCAGCGTCCCGTTAAGGGTCGCCGCGACCTGCGAGCGGCCGGCGCCGTCGCGGTAGCGGATGTTGAGCCTGCGGGCCTGGAAGGTGGTGCAGTTCGAGGTGGACGTCAGCTCCCGGTAGGTTTGCTGCGACGGGAACCAGGCCTCGCAGTCGAACTTGCGCGCCGCCGACGTGCCAAGGTCACCGGCCGCCACGTCGATCACCCGGTAGGGCACCTCGACGGCGGCGAGCATCTGCTCCTCCCAGCCCAGCAGCCGGTCGTGCTCCTCAGCGGCTTCCGACGGGGCGCAGAAGACGAACATCTCGACCTTGTCGAACTGGTGCACCCGGATGATGCCGCGCACGTCCTTGCCGTGCGAGCCAGCCTCGCGGCGGAAGCATGACGACCAGCCCGCGTAGCGTCGCGGGCCCGCGGACAGGTCGAGGATCTCATCGGAGTGATAGCCGGCCAGCGGAACCTCGGAGGTGCCGACGAGGTAGAGGTCATCGTCACGCAACCGGTACACCTCGGCGGCGTGCTCGCCCAGGAACCCGGTGCCCTCCATGATCTCCGGGCGGACCAGCACCGGCGGGATCATCAGCGTGAACCCGGCCGCGACGGCCTGGCTGACGGCCAGCTGCAGCAGCCCGAGCTGCAGCTGCGCGCCGAGACCGGTCAGGAAGTAGAACCGCGAGCCGGCGACCTTCGCGCCACGCTCGGTATCGAGCAGGCCCAGCTCGATGCCCAGGTCGAGGTGGTCGCGGGGAGTGAAGTCGAGCGTCGGCGGCTGCCCGACGTGCTTGCGCACCGCGAAGTCCTGCTCCCCGCCGGCAGGAACACCGTCGAGGATGACGTTGGGCACCGCTCGCTGGGCGGCGGCCAGCGCCTCCTCGGTGGTGGCCTGGTCGCCCTCGGCCGACTTGACGTCGGCGGCAAGCTGCTTGGCGCCGGCGAGCAGCTCGTCGCGCTCCGGCCCGCTCGCCTTGCCGACCTGCTTGCCCAACGCCTTCTGCTCACCGCGCAGTGCATCGGCCCGCGCGACGGCGGCGCGGCGGCGCTCGTCGGCGGCCAGCAGCGCGTCCACAACGGTCGCGTCCTCACCACGGGCACGCTGCGAGGCGCGCACGGCCTCGGGGTCCTCGCGCAGCACCTTGAGGTCGATCACGGCGGTCAAGCCTAACGGGACCTCGCGTCGACGGCGGCCGGGATCGGCATGACGCCGCGACGGAACGACTGGTACATGGCGCTCACGTCCATGTAGTCCCACCATTCGAAGGCGCGTTCGACAGCGGCCTCCAGCTCCCACACCGTCTCCACGGGCCGGCGCGCAAGCACGTCGAGCACGACACGGCACGCGACGGTCGCGCCGATCCGCCGGGCAGGCTCACCCCGATCATGACGTTGTCGCCGTCGCCGAGCACGTGCAGCATCTCGACGACCCCGGTGACCGTGGACTGGCGGCTCAGGGCGACGCGGGCGCGTTGGCACGACGATGCGGGGTGCGACGTCACGCCGGTGCCGTGCCGACGTGAACCGTGTGTGCGGTCAGCAGGAACACATCATCGCGCCCGCCGACGTAGTTCGGGCTGTCCGGGTCCAGCAGTTGATCGACGGTGTCCAGGTCGGCCTCGGATCCCCATTCCCCGACGATCTCCCGCAACCGTGACAACCAGTGCAGCACCGCCTCGTACACCCGGTCGGTCGGCGGCGCGGGATGGTCGACGAGATAGCTGAAGGAGTAGACGTCGGTCAGACCGCCCTCGGTCATGGCACGGTTCCAGCCGACCGGCAGCCGGACCGCGCCGTCCATTCCGGCGCGCATCTGACGGAACCACTCGCCCCACGCGGCCAGCAGCCGTTGCTGCAGGCCCGGCTCGCCCACGCCAAGATCCCATGGCAGGCAGCGTTGTTCCAGGCCGCCCTCCACGAGGACAAGCCGTCCGCCGGGGTTGACCAGCGCGGCCAGCCGATCGATTCCCCGCTGCTGGTCGGGCAGGTGGTGCACGACGGCGGAGGCGAACACCAGATCAGCGCGCGACACAAGGTCGAGCAGCTCGTCGCTGGCCGCATCAGCCTGCACAGTGCCGACTTCGACCTGCGGCCCGGCCGCGGCCCGCACGCACGCCGCAGCGGCATCCAGCAGCTCGGGCACCCCGTCGACCAGCTCCACCGTGCCACCGGCACCCGACATCGCCTCGGCGAACGCGGTGCTCATCCCACCGGCGCCACTACCCACGTCGACCACCCTGCGGGTCTGCGGCCCCACCAGCCGCCCGGCCAGCTCGCGCAGCGTGTCGACGTTGAGCTCGTCGTTCTGGCGCAGGTGCCCCAGCAAGGCCGCCCAGTCGAGCCCGTCGTGCGAGTGCCCTGACACGGGATAAGGATAGCCATGCGACGCGGGCACCGATCGGCTGGTCTTGCACCGGCCTACGGGGAACGGGAGGTCTGGCAGGACGCGAGCTGAAGGAACCGCTCTTCGGTCGGTTCCGGTAGTGCGCCCGCGCCACTCGACGGTTGTGGCCGGGGCCTGCGCGGGACCCTGCTGCCCGATCCACCGCCTCGGCCCGGATACACCAGCAGTCCATTGACCGGGTCGGGGACCGCATCCAGCACCGCGGTCACGGCAGGGAGCTGCCGGAAACGGTCGCGGCGCTCGTCGTCTGCGAACTCCACCTCGAGCACGACACCCCAGTGGTGCTCGTGCCATTCCCATTGCAAGGCACCGTTGGTGCACTCGGCGTACTTGGTCGCCAAGGACTCCGCCTCGTCGAGATGGGTGTAGAGATCGGCGCGCAGCAGCCGGAACGCGTCGCTGACCGCTGGTGAGATCGTGTCCATCGGGTACCTCCCGGGCTCGGCGAGGCCCGCTACCCCACCTCTGGTACGACACGACCAGTTGACCCTGGGGCACGCAACCCACTCCTTCGGGCGGGAAGTGAATGAGGTCCGTGCAATCCGTGCTCGAGGTGTTTACGATCTTGCGCGGAGGTCGTCATGCAGGATCGTGAACCTACGGTACGCAGCCGGGAGCTCGGCGAGGGGCTGCGCAGCGTCATGGCGCAGGCGGGGTTGAACGGCAAGCAGGCTGCGCGCCTGCTCGGCTGGTCACCGAGCTGGGTGTCGCGGTTGCTGTCCGGCAAGCGCAGCGCCAACGAGGTGGACGTGTCGGCGTTCCTCGCGGTGTGCCGGGTCACCGGCACGGAACGCGACCGGCTGCTCGGGCTCTGCCGGGAGCAGGACAGCCCGGGCTGGTTGCAGCAGCACGGCTCGCGGCTGCCGCAACAGCTCCGGACGTTGATCGACCACGAGAACCTGGCGGTCACGGTCGGCGACTTCCAGGCGACGGTGGTGCCCGGGCTGCTGCAGACCGGCGACTACGCCCGCACGCTTATAGGCCGCATCGTCAATGTGCCGGCGGCCGAAGTCGAGGATCGTGTGGCCGCACGGCTGGCTCGCCAGAGCCTGCTGAGCCGCGATCGGCCTGCGCGGTTCACCTTCTTCCTGCACGAGTTCGTGCTCCGGCTACCGGTGGGCGGTCCCGACGTGATGGCCGACCAGTTGCACCACCTGCTGCGGATGGCAGTGCGCCCATACCTCGGGGTGCGGCTAGTGCCGGCTGGTTGCGGCGCGCACGCAGCGACGGCCGGATCGTTCACCTTCATGGAGTTCGCCGAGTTCCGGCCGGTGGTCTACCTGGAGAGCGAGACCTCCAACCTGTTCCTGGAACGGCCGGACGAGACCGCCGCCTACAAGCGCATCCTGGGGTCGCTGGACGCGATCGCGCTGGGCGAGGGAGAATCGAGGGAGCTGATTGCCAGCGTGGCAACCGAGCTTTATGCGGATCGAGAGGATCATGATGACCGCGCCTGAGCCGGGCGGCATCGTCTGGCGCACGAGCAGCTACAGCGCAGGGAACGGCGGCTGCGTCGCGGTCGCGGCCGCACCGCAGCGGGTGCTGGTCCGCGACTCCAAGGACCCCGACGGCCCCGTGCTGGCCGTCACCCCCGCCGCCTGGCGGGCCTTCCTCGCCACCGTCACCCACTGACCGCGGTACCCGACGTCGCAGCGACGGCGCAGGGCGTCGGCCAAGTCGATCCGTCCGTTGTGCGAGTGAGGTTGTGCCGGGTGGATCTGACGGATCCAGCCGACGGCTGCGGCGTGCGCATAGAGCGCCGCCACCCGCCGGGTCGGCAGCCGCCTCGGAGGTGCCGGCGAGTTGTCGGCGGGCTCGTGGGCGCGTACCGAGTCGGGCACCGTTGCCCGTTGCGGTAGCAGGTCGGTCACCGACGCGCGTTGCCCGGGCTATGGTTGGCGCATAGGTGAGACCGGGGCGGGCGAGGTCACAGGTGGAGGACTACAAGGTGCATCGACGTGGCCGCGCAGGAGGCCGGCCGACGCGGGTCACCCAGCGCCGCGAGACTCGGCTGGCCGGTACCTCGTCGGAGTGGCACATGATTTCGACGCCCACCGCGCCGGGGGTACTCAGCGCCTCTTTGAGGACGGGTTCCACCTGATCGGATCGTTCGATCTTGTAGGTCCGCACACCCATTGCAGCCATCCAGGCAGCGAAGTCGATCGAGGGGATGTCGGTGCCGAAGGGCTCGCCGTCGAAGTCCATGCGCTGACCCAGGCGCACTCGGCCGTGGGAGCGGTTGTTGAACACGAGGGTGACCAGGTTGAGACCGTGCTTTTGCGGCGACGGACAGCTCCGCGCCGCTCATGAGCATGCAGCCATCCCCGGTGACGCACACGGTGAGTTGGTCCGGGTTGGCCATCGCGATGCCGACTGATGCGCCGATCGCCCACCCCATCGCGCCGATGCCGCAGTTGAGTTGAAGGCCCCCTGCCTCCTTCAGGCTGTGCAGGGCGATGGTATCGAGCCAGTGGTTTCCCGCGTCCGGAATTACCAAGATCCGCACCCGTCCGCTGCCGACAGGTATCCTGCCGCGATGGTTTCCGACGACAAAGCCGGGGTACGTGGGCAGCTCGATCTGTCCCAGGCGCAGTGGCGCCACGGCAGCCAGACCGATCACCCGAGTGCCGGGCACCTGGAGATCGCGTTCGTGGAAGACTACATCGCGATGCGCAACTCCGCTGACCCCGACGGTGCCGTACTCGTGTTCACCCCCGCGGAGTGGGACGCCTTCGTCCTCGGTGCCAAGGACGGCGAGTTCGACGAGCCCTGACGGCTCCCGCGGCACCAGCAGCGAAGCCAGCTGCGGTTACAGGTCACGCGGTGCCCACAGCTCACGTACAGCTCCGAGATCATCTCCGTACCGGACGCTGTGAATCGCCTGAAGCATCACACGAGCGTCGCCCCCGTTCTTGTCCATGAGCTCGACAGCATGGGGGTACCAGGCGCCCCGAGAGCCCCACCACGTCGAGCTCATGGACAAGACGGCTGCTCCTTTGAGTCACTGGGCGACTCAAAGCAAAGGCGCGCGAGGGCACACCCACTGGCCCACGTCCCTGGTCAGATCAGAGCGCTGCGCCGCATGGACCTCGGTTTCACCCTTTTCGGTTGGCGATGAGCCGTGTAGCTGGCCTCTCGATGAGCCCCGATGATCGTGGCTGTACCCTCCCCACGTCCCGGTGCAACGGCCGGTGAAAGCCCCGACTGGTCTCGTCGTCACGGCGTCGCCGTCGGTCACGCGCAAGGGAGTAAGTGGCTACATGCCCATCTGGGCTCTCGTCGTCATCATCGTCATCGCGGCACTGCTGCTGATCGGCCTCATCACATTCGTCTCCCCGCCGGTGCGCAAGTACCGGAGGATGCGGGCGATGTAGCCGGGCGATCTCCGCTGTCGTGCCGGCCCGGGTCGGCGATGCCGCGCAGGACTCGCGCTGAGCCCTGCTACTCGATCAAGGAGCCGTCCATGCGTCGAAGCGGTGCGTTGGTGGGTACCGTGGGAATGGCCGTTGCTGTCATCCTTGGTGCCTGCTCAGATGACCAGCCCTCCGGCACGGGCGCCACGTCAGCAACCGACTCGCCCGACACACGGAGTGGTGGCGCCCCGGCCGATGAGGACGTTGCGTGGATGAACGCCTTCTGCGGAGAGCTCGGCAAACTGGAAGGCCTGTCGGATACGCAGCAGCCGGATGTCGAGCCCGGTGACGTCGCCGGTGCACAGCGGGCACTCAGCGATGTACTCGGGAACTTCGCGAGCACCGTGTCCTCGACGCTGCAGGGATTGGAAGGCCTCCCCCCTGCACCCGAACCCGCCGGCGAGCAGGCCAAGCAGCAGCTGCTGGACATCTTCACGCCGATCGAGCAGCAGGTCGCGGACGCGCAGGTGAACCTCGACGCGGCTGGGCCGGACGATACGCAGGCCATCTTCGATGCCGGTCAGACCATGACCTCCATCGGCACATCCATGCAGCAGACGGGCGATCCCCTGGGCAGCATCGAAGACTCGCCCGAGCTGTCAGCAGCTGCCGCGCAGGCGCCCAACTGCCAAGACATCGCCATAGGCCCGTAGCCGACGCGGTCGGCTGTCACCACGCGGCGCAGGGGTCGGCGTGCTGCCGGATCCAGGTATGCATGACGATCCCCGCTGCGACGCCGGCGTTGATCGACCGGGTGGAGCCGTACTGCGCGATCGACACGGTCACCGCCGAGCCGGACCGAGCTCGTTCCGACAGTCCGGGTCCCTCCTGACCGAAGACCAGCATGCACCGCTGCGGCAGTGCCGCGGATTCCAGCGGCTGCGCGCCCGGAGCGTTGTCCACGCCGACGACGGCGAGTTCGTGTGCGGCGGCGTATCCAAGCAGGTCGGCGACGTCGTCATGGTGGCGCAGGTGCTGGTAGCGATCGGTGACCATCGCGCCGCGCCGGTTCCACCGCCTCCGGCCGACGATGTGCACTTCCGCCGCGGCGAACGCGTTGGCGGTGCGCACCACGGTGCCGATGTTGTGGTCGTGGCTGAAGTTCTCGATCGCCACGTGGAACGGGTGGCGGCGGCTGTCGAGGTCTGCGATGACCGCCTCGCGCCGCCAGTAGCGGTAGCGGTCGACGACGTTGCGCTGGTCGCCATCGCGCAGCAGTTCGGGGTCGTAGCGCTCGTCGTCGGGCCACGGCCCCGGCCAGGGACCGACCCCGACCGTCTCACCCCACTCCGACGGCCCCCGCTGTGGTGAGTGATTCTCGGCGTTATAACGCCGAGAATCACTCACCCCAACCCCAGGTCGGTGAGGCCGAGCACCGACCGGTAGGCCAACGCTGCCGCCTCGACGGCCTGCCGGGCGCCGGTGTCACGGTCGACGACGGTCACCACCCCGACGACGTGGGCTCCGGCCTCGCGCAGCGCCTCGACCGCCGTGAGCACCGAGGCGCCGGTGGTCGAGGTGTCCTCGACGGCCAGTACGGGCCGTCCCGTCACGTCCGGGCCCTCGATCCGCCGCTGCAGGCCGTGCTGCTTGCCCGCCTTGCGCACCACGAAGGCGTCCACCGGACGTCCGGAGGCGTGCAGCACGGCGTCGGCCACCGGGTCGGCGCCCAGGGTGAGCCCACCGACGGCGTCGTAGGTCCAGTCAGCGGTCAGCTCCCGCACCAGCCGGCCGATCAGCGGTGCGACCGCGTGGTGCAGCGTCGCGCGCCGCATGTCGACGTAGTAGTCGGCGACCGCACCGGAGGACAGCGTCACCTGCCGGTGCACCACCGCGAGGTCGCGAACCAGCGCGGCGAGTGCGTCGCGCGCCTCGGAATCGATCACGGTCGCCTCCATCAGGTCCGGCCCCGCCCGGTGCGCCCGGCCACCCGGCGCACCAGACCGCGGGGAAGCACGTCGACGATGCCGACCAGCGCCCGGTACTGCAGTCCCGGTACCGAGACGACGCGTCCCCGGCGCAGGTCGGCGAGGCAGTCGCGCACCACGTCATCCGGGTCGAGGTAGAACAGCCCGAGAGTTCCGGTCATGTCGATGCCGGCCCGCTCGTGGAACTCGGTGCGCACGAAACCCGGGCACAGCGCCAGCACGCTCACCCCGGTACCGCGCAGGGAAGCGGCGAGCCCCTCGGAGAACGACGTCACCCAGGCCTTGCTCGCCGAGTAGGTGGAGCCACGGCCGGGCATGAAGCCGGCCACGCTGGACACGTTGACCACTGCACCCCGGCCGCGCTGCACCATCGCGGGCACCGCTGCATGGGTCAGCCGCAGCACGCTGGTCACGTTGACGTCGAGCTGGGCTTGCAGCGCCTCGACGTCGGCCTCGGTGAACTCCGCGGCGACTCCGAAACCCGCGTTGTTGACGAGCAGGTCGACCAGTTCGCCGTCGTGCAGCCGCCGCTCGACGACGGCCCGGTCGGCATCGTCGGACAGGTCGGCCCGCAGCACCTCGGTGGCGACGCCGTGCCGCTGCGCGAGGGTATCCGCCAGCCGTCGTAGCCGGTCGCCGTCGCGGGCGACCAGCACCAGGTCGTAGCCGTCGGACGCCAGCCGGTGGGCGAATGCGGCACCGAGTCCGGCGGTGGGTCCGGTGACGAGGGCAGTGGGCATGGGGCCCGACGGTAGCGGTCCGGACGTCAGGGACTGCGGTCGGCGCCGCCACTGTCGTCGCGCGCACCCTGCTCCGCGTTGACTGAATGCGCATCCTCGGCGGGGTGCGGACCCGCAGCTGCATCGAATGCCTCGCGTCGCTGGGTGGGGTTGTCGCCGTGGGAACCTTCGAGCTGATCGGCGATCTCGCCCAGCGACCGCAACAACCGCTCGAGCCTGGGCGGTGCGGACGCGGCCGGTGCCGCCGCAAACACCCACTCCTGCTCCAGCCAGACGACCGGGACGTCGTCGCCGACCTCGTCGCAGGCAGCGACCAGCCCCGGGGTGATCTGCGGGCGGGCGGTGGACAGGTCGGTGACGAAGGCATACCGGTCGCCCACCGGGCCCAGCAGCTCCACGCCGGCATCACGCGGGAAAGGCACCTCCGGCTGCCACAGCTCCACCACCGCGGGTGCGCTGCCGTCGAGGCGCTGCACTGCCCCCACCACGGCACTGACCTTGCCATTCTGGCGATGATCGAAGACGTACACCGGACGGCGGCCCCCGGAGGTGAACAGGCTGCCGATCACCAACTCGCGTGCCTCGCCGGCCACGCCCTGCGTGAACACCCCGTGCCGCCAGCGATCCGGCAACACCGGATCGGCCTCCACGAACCGCCAGCCGCGAAGCGCAGCCCACCGCCGCCGTTCCCGGCTGTTCGCGGTACGGCGACCGTAATCGCCGGCCAACAGCGCGCAACCCGACACGGCCGCCAGCACGGCGACGATGAACCAGGCTGAGGGTGTCACCTGGCGAGCCTATCGAGGCCATGCAACGGCCGGGGATACACACCTGCCTCGTGAGTGGCGCAGCGAGTCCTGGCGCGCCACTCACGAGCGTTGCCACTCACAGGCGGCGAAGCCGCAAGGCGCCCATCCCACCGTCGGCGGACCCGTCGAGGTCGACGGTCACCGTGTCACCGTCGCGGATGTCGCCGGCGAGCAGGCTGCGAGCGAGCTGGTCGCCGATCGCCGACTGCACCAGCCTGCGCAGCGGGCGCGCCCCGTAGAGCGGGTCGAACCCGTTGAGCGCCAGCCACTCCCGGGCGGCGTCGGACACCTGCAGCTCGAGTCGACGTGCCGCCAGCCGCCGGCCCAGCGCCGCGATCTGGATGTCCACGATGGAGGTCAGCTCCTCGGTCGACAGCGAGTCGAAAACGATGACGTCGTCGAGCCGGTTGAGGAACTCGGGCTTGAAGTGCCCGCGCACCATCGACAGCACCGCGTCGGTGCGGGCGCGGTCGTCGAGCGAGGCGTCGGCGATCGCACCCGAGCCCAGGTTCGAGGTGAGTACCAGGATCGTGTTGCGAAAGTCCACGGTGCGGCCCTGCCCGTCGGTCAGCCGCCCGTCGTCGAGCACGGCCAGCAGGACGTCGAATACGTCTGGGTGCGCCTTCTCGACCTCGTCGAGCAGCACCACCGTGTACGGCCGCCTGCGCACCGACTCGGTGAGCTGGCCGCCCTGGTCGTAGCCGACGTAGCCGGGTGGGGCGCCGACCAGCCGCGCGACGCTGTGCTTCTCGCTGTACTCGCTCATGTCGATGCGCACCATCGCGCGCTCGTCGTCGAACAGGAACTCAGCCAGCGCCTTGGCCAGCTCGGTCTTGCCCACCCCGGTGGGGCCGAGGAACAGGAACGAGCCGGTGGGCCGGTCGGGGTCGGCAACGCCGGCGCGGGCGCGGCGAACCGCATCCGAGACCGAACGCACTGCCGCGGCCTGCCCGACCACGCGGGCGCCGATCGCGTCCTCCATCCGCAGCAGCTTGGCGGTCTCGCCCTCCAGCAACCGGCCTGCCGGGATGCCCGTCCACGCGCTCACGACGTCGGCCACGTCGTCGGGACCGACCTCCTCCTTGAGCATGACGTCGTCGCCCCGGCTGACCGCATCGGCCTCGGCGAGCTGCTTCTCGAGCGCCGGGATCTTGCCGTAACGCAGTTCGGCTGCCCGGCCCAGGTCACCGTCACGCTCGGCGCGCTCGCTCTCACCGCGCAGCTGCTCGAGCTGCTCCTTGAGCTCGCGGGTGGCCTCGATCGAGCCCCGCTCGTTGCGCCACCGGGTGGTCAGCTCGGCCAGCTGTTCGCGGCGGTCGGCCAGCTCGCCGCGCAGCGTCGCGAGCCGGTCGAGCGAGGCAGCGTCGTCCTCCTTGGACAGTGCCATCTCCTCGATCTCCAGCCGGCGCACCGCGCGCTCCACCTCGTCGATCTCGACGGGCCGAGAGTCGATCTCCATGCGCAGCCGCGACGCCGCCTCGTCGACGAGGTCGATCGCCTTGTCCGGCAGGAACCGCGCGGTGATGTAACGATCGGACAACGTGGCGGCGGCGACCAGCGCGGCGTCGGTGATCCGGACGCCGTGGTGCACCTCGTAGCGCTCCTTGAGTCCACGCAGGATCCCGATGGTGTCCTCGGTGGACGGCTCGCCCACGAGCACCTGCTGGAAACGCCGCTCCAGCGCCGCATCCTTCTCGACGTGCTGACGGTACTCGTCCAATGTGGTCGCGCCGACCATCCGCAGCTCGCCGCGGGCCAGCATTGGCTTGATCATGTTGCTGGCATCCATGGCGCCTTCGGCGCCACCTGCGCCCACCACGGTGTGCAGCTCGTCGATGAACGTCACGACCTGCCCGGCGGACTCGGTGATCTCCTTGAGGACGGCCTTGAGCCGCTCCTCGAACTCGCCACGGTACTTCGCGCCGGCCAGCATCGAGCCGAGGTCGAGCGCGACGACGCGCTTACCGCGCAGCGACTCCGGCACATCACCAGCGACGATGCGCTGCGCAAGCCCCTCGACGATCGCGGTCTTGCCGACGCCGGGCTCGCCGATGAGCACCGGATTGTTCTTGGTGCGCCGGGACAGCACCTGCACCACCCGCCGGATCTCGGTGTCGCGCCCGATCACCGGGTCGAGGTCGCCGCCGCGCGCCTGGTCGGTGAGGTCGATGCCGTACTTCTGCAGCGCCTGGTAGGTGCCCTCGGGTTCGGGGCTCGACACCCGCGCCGAACCGCGAACCGCCGCGAACGCCTCCCGCAGGGCGTCAGGGACCGCCCCGTGGCGTCGCAGCAGGTCGGCGACTGCGCCACCCTCGGCCGCCAACCCCACCAGCAGGTGCTCCGTCGAGACGTAGGAGTCGCCCATCTCGGTCGCCAGCCGCTGGGCGTGGGTCATCGCGCGCAATGCGGCGCGGTCGAACTGCGGGGCGGCCACCGTGGAGCCGGTGGCGGTGGGTAGCCGCCGCGCCAGCCCGTCGAGCTCGGTGTGGATCGCGTCCGCATCGGCACCGACGGCCGCAAGCAGCGGCGCGGCGATTCCGTCGGCCTGGGCGAGCAGCGCGCCCAGCAGGTGCGCCGGCGCCACGTCGGGGTTGCCCGCGACGGTGGCTGCCTGCGCGGCCGAGGAGATGGCGGCCTGCGCCTTGGTGGTCGGGTTGAAGGCGTCCATCCGCGAGTGCTTCCCTCCGCGCGCGTGCGTCCCGGTGAGGGTCGCATCTACTGCTCCAACGTCAGGAAAGTTGAGTGAGTTCCGCTCAACCGCTAGCAGGTCGGCGGTGGCGGCCGACCGGCGAAGCGGTCCGCGATCCAGGCCAGCGCGTCATCGGCAGCAGCGGGCAGCGCGGGATGGCCGGCGCCGGAGTAACGCCGGTAGGTCACGACGTCGCCGAGCTCGCAGGCAGCGGCAACCCCCTCGTCGACGAGCTCGACCGGGACGATGTCGTCCGCAGTCCCTGCCGCGACGAACAGCGGTCCGGCAGCGCGGCGCTGTGGTAGCGCGAACTCCTCCAGCCATTGCTGCGCTCGCGTCAGCGCGGCCGGTGAGCTGGGCACGAAGTCTGAGACGTGCGCCTGTCCGAACGCCGCGGGGATGCAGCTGCGCTCGAGCTCGTCCATCGCGGCGAGCGGCCGGCCGGAGAGGTAGTCGGAGTAGTCGAGCGCCGGGTAACGGAGCTGCAGCGAGTGCAGCACCAGGGGGTAGAACGCGTCGATGACGCTGCGCCCCTCGCTGACCGGCTGCAGGTAGGGGTGCGCGCCCGGGGTGCCGAGCCCCTCATAGTCGGTGGCGGTCACCAGGTAACCGCGCTCGACCAGCGGCAGCACCACCCCCAGCTGCCCCCGCATGCCCGGTGAGCCCGATGGTGCGCAGGCATCGGCGACTCCGGTCGTGCCGTGCGCGTAGGAGACCACCGGCCACCCGCCGGGCGGTGGTTGCCCGACCGGCTCGATCACCAGCCCGGAGACGGCCACCGGCGAGTCGTCGCGCCCGGAGCGCGACGAGTAGGTCACCCGGGTGACGGTGGCCTCGAGCCGCTCCAGCTCCTCGCTGGGCAGCGCCACCCGTTCCGTGTCGAGCAGCGTTCCCGGTTCCGGGGCCGGAGCAGCCGATGCCACGGGTAACGCCGGTCGCACGCCGCAAACCCCGTTTCGGTTCCGAATCGGGGCCAGGTGGGGGGCTGAAACCCCGTTTCGGTTCCGAATTGCGGTCCGCTAACGGCTGGCAGCAGCTTGCGGCCAGCGCGACGGTGTGGCCTTGGCGTCGAAGTAGTCGCCGCCCTTGCGGAGTTGGTCATCGGTGCCCCACGCCCGGGTCCGGGTCACCGGCACCATCCGCGGGATGTGCTTGCGGCAATGGATGTAGGTCTCCTCGACGGCTACCACGACCCATCGCTCGGGGATCCGCCCCCGCTCCTGTTCCGAGGGCTGCGGATGATCGACCCGCAGGTCGTCGTCGCCGATCCGCGCCCGCCCGTTGACGTGCAGACCGATCAGGTCGGTGACGAAGTCGACCATGAGGATGCCCACGTGTGGGTTCTCACTGATGTTGCCGAGGCTGGCCATGACGCCATTGCCGCGGTACTCGGGGTAGGCGAGGTGGCGCTCGTCGAGCACCTGCACGAACCCGGCTGGGCCAGCACGCAGCGAGGCGTCGCATTCGCCGTCGCCGTCCGAGGTCGCGGCGAAGATCATCTCCATCCGGGCGGCGAACTCGGCCATGCTGGGATTGAGATGGTCGAGCACCTGGTCGTTGTAGAACCGCCGCGCCCGCTGCGCGGTGCTGAAAGCACACTGCAACAGGTGCTCGCCGCGCGAGCCGGGCAGCTGCTCGCTCGCGCTCGGATCGGAAGGGTCCTGCGGGCCCTCGGACCGCTGCGACGCGTCCTGGAGGGTGGCATGGCGCCCCCGCGGTGAGGGCACGTCCCACTGCTTCGCGTGCGACCTGTTACGCAGAGTAACATCGTCACACAACTCCAGATCGGTCATCCGATCGGGGGTAACACGAGTGGATCTTCTTACGTGTTCCCTTCGCGCCGCCACTACCTTGGACCACGGCCCATACCATGTCATAGTGTCGGTTCGTGATGCACACGCCCGCCGAGCCCAGCATGTCGACCATGAAGTGGCATGCACGCACTGTGACGAGTAATAACCCCAAACGAGCGGCCACGAGCCGAATGTCGGCTGGGGGATAGTCTGCCGGTTCGCCGTCGAGGAGATTCTGACGTCCGCAGTGAGTACCAGTACCTGCCGCCAACCTGGAGAAGACGCGCCCGGACATGACCTCCAATGCCGTGCTGACACCAGTACCCCCACCGGACCCTGAGGAGCCCGACGACGGCAGCGCCTCCGAGATGGTGCGGCTGATCCGGGACAGTTGGGCTGCTGTCGAGCCCCAGCAGGAGGAGCTCACCCGCTTCTTCTACGGGATGCTGTTCAGCATCGCACCGGGCACCCGCGACCTGTTCCCGGTGAACATGGAGGTGCAGCGCAGCCGGCTGCTGCGCGCCCTCGTTCACGTAGTGCAGATGGTCAACCGGCCGGACGATCTCGTGCCGTTCCTGCGCCAGCTCGGGCGTGACCACCGCAAGTTCGGCGTGTTCATGACCGAGCAGTACGACGCGCTGGGCACGGCACTGCTCACCTCGCTCAAGCGGTTCGGGGGCGATGTCTGGACGCCTCAGGTGGAGCAGGCCTGGACCGACGCCTACTCGCTGATCGCCAAGACCATGCGGGAAGCTGCGGCGGCCGACCAGGGCCCCGCGTACTGGACCGGCCAGGTCGTCGAGCACCAGCGGCTGTCCTGGGACCTCGCGGTGGTGCGGGTCAAACCGAACCAACCGGTGCCCTACCGGCCAGGGCAGTACGTCAGCGTCGAGGTGCCGCAGCGGCCCCGGCTGTGGCGCTACCTGTCCCCCGCGAACTCCCCGCGCCGAGACGGGATCATGGAGTTCCACATCCGCGCGGTGGAGGGCGGCTGGGTCAGCCGCGCGATCGTCGGTCACTCCCAGATCGGCGACACCTGGCGAATGGGGTCACCGATGGGCCGGATGGGTGTCGACCGGCGCTCCGGACGTGACGTACTGATGGTCGCCGGTGGCACCGGCGTCGCGCCGATGCGCGCGATTCTCGAGGAGCTCAGCCGGTGGGGCGGCAACCCGCACGTCGCGCTGTTCCTCGGCGGGCGTACCCGCGACGACCTCTACGACCTCGACGCGTTTACCACGATGACCGCGACCAACCCGTGGCTGTCCGTCGCGCCGGTGCTCGAGGAGGACCCTGCCGTCGCAGGCGCCGAGCACGGCACGCTGGCCGATGTGGTCACCCACTACGGAGCCTGGGCCGAGCACGACGTGCTGGTGTGCGGCTCACCCGCGATGATCCGGGCGACTGTGTCGCGGATGCTGGTCGCGGGCACGCCGCTGGACCGGATCAAGTACGACCCATTCACGCTGGACTGAGACCTGCTTGCAGGGTCGAAGCATCGGGTACGGATCTAGCAGGCAGACCGGGAATCAGCGGCGGCGGCGTGGCGGGCGCCAGACGACCAGCGCGCTCTCCTGCGGGGTGCGAGTTGGTACCAGATCGCGCCGGTATGAGGCGTGCACCGACGCGGCGGCCTGCTCGGCGGCAGCGTGGGCCGCGGCGAGTTCGGTGCGGGCTCCGTCGAGCTCCTCGGACAGCTCGGCCAGTCGGCCGCGCAGCACCTCGACCTGATTCTCCAGCTCGATGATCCGCTTGATGCCCGCCAGGTTCACGCCCCGATCCTGCGACAGTCGCTGCACCTCCTGCAGCAATTCGATGTCGCGGGCCGAGTAGCGGCGGCCGCCGCCGGTGGTGCGGCCCGGCGACACCAGGCCCATCCGGTCGTAGCTGCGCAACGTCTGCGCGTGCATTCCGGCCAGCTGCGCCGCCACGGAGATCACGAAGACCGGCGTGTCGTCGTCGGCCCCCGGAGGCTGCGGCATGATCATCTGGTCGCCTCCCGTCGCTGCGCCTGTTCCATCAGCCACGCCCGCGGGTCGTGCGCCGACGTCGCCCTGGCGTAGGCCTCGAGTGTCTGGCGCGCCGACCGGTCCAGCTTCACCGGCACGCTCACCTGCAGCGTCACCAGCAGGTCGCCGCTACGGCCGTCGCGGCGGGTGATGCCCTTGTCGCGCACCCGGAAGGTACGCCCGGAGGCCGTGCCGGCCGGCACCTTCAGCGACACCGTGCCGTCCAGCGTGGGAACCGTCAGCGTGGCGCCCAGCGTGAGTTCGGGGAACGACACCGGGACCGTCATGGTGAGGTCGGCGGAATCGGATTCGGAGCGACCGAAGACCGGGTGCGGCGTCACGTGGACCCGCACGAACAGATCGCCCGCCGGTGCGCCGTAGCGGCCGGGTTCGCCCTGACCGGCGAGCCGGATCCGCTGCCCGTCGGCGACACCGGCGGGGACGCGCATGGTCAGCGTCCGGAAGCGGGTGGAGGTGCCCTCACCGCCGCACTCCGGGCACGGCTCGTCGATCAGCCGACCGGCGCCGCGGCAGTCGAGGCACGGCTCGGAGAACGCGAACGCCCCCTGGCTGCGGGTGACCAGCCCCGAGCCACCGCAACCCGGGCAGGTGCGTGGTGACGTGCCGGGACGTGCCCCGGAGCCGGCGCACGACCCGCAAGTGGCGGGGCTGGACAGCCGCAGCGGTACGGTGGCGCCCTGCACCGCCTCGGTGAAGTCGATCCGGACGTCGGTCTCGATGTCGGTGCCGCGCTGCGGGCGAGTGCCACCACGGGCACCGGGCCCGGGGCGGTTGCCGAACAGCCCGCCCAGCAGGTCGCCGAGTCCGCCGGCACCGGCATGGCCGCCTTGCGTGGCGTTGAAGAGGTCACCGAGGTCGAAAGAGCCCGTCCCGTCGGTGCCGAACCCACCACCGCCGGGGCGGAACCCACCGCCTCCGGGGCGGAACCCGCCACCGCCACCGAAGAGCCGGCGCGCCTCGTCGTACTGCGCCCGCTTCTCGGGATCGGCCAGCACCCCGTAGGCCTCCGAGACGGACTTGAACCGCGCCTCGGTCTTGGCGTCTCCCGGATTGGTGTCGGGGTGCGACTTACGGGCCAGCTTGCGGTACGCCCGCTTGATGTCCTCGGCGGAGGCGGAGGAGGAGACGCCCAGCTCAGCGTAGAAGTCCTTGTCGATCCAGTCCCGCGCACTCACCGGACGCCTCCTCCTTTCTCAGTGTCGATGCTCCGACCCTGCAAGCAGGTCTCGGGCGTCGATGCTTCGACCCCTGCAAGCAGGTCTCAGCAGGTCTCAGCTCAACTGCTCGGTGTCCGGCTCGTCGCCGGTGCCGTGATCGGTCACGGCCACCATCGCCGGCCGCACCACCCGGTCGCCGAGGCAGTACCCGCGACGCAATACCGCGGTGACGGTCGGCCCGGACACATCGGGGGACGTGGTGTGCTGCACCGCCTCGTGCACATCCGGGTCGAAGCCGTCGCCCTGGACGCCGAAAACCGCCAGGCCCTGGCCCTCCAGCGCACCGACCAGCTTGTCTGCCACGGCCTTGAACGCGCCGTTGAGGTCACCGTGCTCGGCTGCGCGCTCGATGTCGTCGAGCACGGTCAACAGCTCCCCGACCAGCTGCGCCTTGGCGCCTGTGATGACGGCCTGCCGGTCGCGTTCCACGCGCCGGCGGTAGTTGGTGTACTCGGCCGAGACGCGCTGCAGATCCCCGGTCCGTTCGGCCAGCTGCGCCTGCAGCACGCTCAGCTCGTCGCCATCGGTGTCGACGTCCGGGGCGTGGCCCTCGGCCGCGCTGGCGGGCACGCCGCCGATGACGCCCTCGTCGACCTCGACGTCTGCCGGGTCTCCCGGGCCGGGCGCTGCATCGGATGCAGCGCCCGGCCCGGGGACCCGCACCTCACCGGTCACGGGATCGATCCTCCGCTTGTCTCGTACCACGACTCTCGGCTGGTCGCCCTCGGGATCCGCGCCCCCAGGCTTCGGTGAGCTCACTTGCGCTCGCTCCCGGATGCCTCGTCGGCGCTGGAGCGGTCACCGCCTTCGGAACGGTCGGCGGCATCGGCAGGGTCATCCACGATCTCCGCGTCGACGACATCGTCACCCTGCGTCTCACCGGCCGTGCCGGTCGCGGCGCCGCCTGCGGCACCCGCCCCGGCACCGGCTCCGGCGGCCGCACCGGTGTCGCTGTACATCGCCTGGCCCAGCGCCTGCGACTCGGTGGCCAGCTTCTCCATCGACGCCCGGATCGCCTCGGTGTCGGTGCCCTTGAGTGCCTCCTGGGTCTCGCCGAGGGCGGCGTTGACCTTGTCCTTGACGTCCGACGGGAGCTTCTCGTCGTTCTCCTTGACGAACTTCTCGGTCTGGTGGACCAGCGACTCCGCCTGGTTGCGGACCTCGGCCTCCTCGCGGCGCTGCCGGTCCTCCTCGGCGTGCTCCTCGGCGTCGCGCATCATCCGGTCGATGTCGTCCTTGGGCAGCGCCGACCCGCCGGTGATGGTCATGGCCTGGCTCTTGCCGGTGCCCATGTCCTTGGCCGAGACGTTGACGATGCCGTTGGCGTCGATGTCGAACGTGACCTCGATCTGCGGCACGCCGCGCGGCGCCGGGGGCAGCCCGGTCAGCTCGAACATGCCGAGCTTCTTGTTGTAGGCCGCGATCTCGCGCTCGCCCTGGAACACCTGGATCTGCACGCTCGGCTGATTGTCGTCGGCCGTGGTGAAGATCTCGCTGCGCTTGGTCGGGATCGTGGTGTTGCGCTCGATGAGCTTGGTCATCACGCCGCCCTTGGTCTCGATGCCCAGCGACAACGGGGTGACATCGAGCAGCAGGACGTCCTTGACCTCGCCCTTGAGCACGCCGGCCTGCAGCGCGGCGCCGACCGCGACGACCTCGTCGGGGTTGACCCCCTTGTTCGGCTCCTTGCCGCCGGTGAGCTCCTTGACCAGGTCGTTGACGGCGGGCATCCGGGTCGAGCCGCCGACCAGCACCACGTGGTTGATCTCGCTCACCGAGATGCCGGCGTCCTTGATCACCGACTGGAACGGCTGGCGGCACCGGTCGAGCAGGTCCGAGGTGATCCGCTGGAACTCGGCGCGCGACAGCGTCTCGTCGAGGAACAGCGGGTTCTTGTCCGAGTCGACGGTGATGTAGGGCAGGTTGATGTTGGCGCTGGACGAGCCGGACAGCTCGATCTTGGCCTTCTCCGCGGCCTCACGCAGCCGCTGCAGCGCCATCTTGTCCTTCTTCAGGTCGATGCCCTGCGAGTTCTTGAACTTCTCGACCAACCAGTCGATGACGCGCTCGTCCCAGTCGTCGCCACCGAGGTGGTTGTCGCCGGACGTCGAGCGGACCTCCACCACGCCGTCGCCGATCTCGAGCAGCGAGACGTCGAACGTGCCGCCACCGAGGTCGAAGACCAGGATCGTCTGCTCCTTCTCGCCCTTGTCCAGCCCGTAGGCCAGCGCGGCGGCGGTGGGCTCGTTGACGATCCGCAGCACGTTGAGGCCGGCGATCTGGCCGGCCTCCTTGGTGGCCTGGCGCTGCGCGTCCTCGAAATAGGCCGGGACTGTGACCACCGCGTCGGTCACGTCCTCGCCGAGGTAGGACTCGGCGTCGCGCTTGAGCTTCTGCAGCACCCGCGCGCTGATCTCCTGCGCGGTGTACTTCTTGTCGTCGATCTTGGTTTCCCAGTCGGTGCCCATCTGCCGCTTCACCGATCGTACGGTGCGATCGATGTTGGTCACCGCCTGGTTCTTGGCGGACTGGCCGGTGAGAATCTCACCGTTCTTGGCGAATGCCACCACCGACGGCGTGGTGCGCGACCCCTCCGAGTTCGCGATCACGCTCGCCTCACCGCCCTCCAGCACGGAGACGACGGAGTTGGTGGTCCCGAGGTCGATACCGACCGCACGAGCCATGTGTGCTTACCCTCCGAACTAGATGCGTCAGGGTTGATTGCCTGCCACTCAAGTCTGGCCGTGACGGAGCCGTCCCGTCAAATCAGCCTTGAGCGTGCCGTGCTCAACGTTCCTGTCAACCTCAACGGTCGTTCCTGCTCACGTGTTCCCGGCACCGGCGAGCGGGGTCACGCCACCGTCATCAAGGTGCCCTCGACTGCGCCCCGTGCAGTGAAGGGTCCGTTCGCGGCGATACGAAGGACCCCTTGGCGGACCGCCACGGTGCTGGCCCACTGCGCGGCACCGGGCCGCTGGCGGGCGTCATCTCGTGGCGACGGTGACGTCGCCGCTCGAGGTGGTGAGCGCGAGCGAGTACCGAGCGCTCGGATCGTCGATGACCTCGATGTCGCCCGGCTCATCGTTCCCGCTACTGTCGACCCGGTAGCGGCCGGCAGGCACTGCCAGCTCGACGTCACCCGACCCGACTCCGATGTCCACTGCGCCGACGCCCACGGCGGTCACGGCGCCCGAGCCGGTGTCGCCCTCGACCGTGGTGCCGCGCGGCACCACGAGCTCGTAGTCGACCGCGCAACCGCTGCCGGTGAGCGTGAGGGTGTGGCCGTCACGCCGGTAGGTGGGATCGGGCCGGGTCCACGCCCAGGCATCCACGCGGGTCGTCAGGCTCGTGCGGGTCTGGTCGCGGGTGCGGATCGTCACGCCTGCTGCGCCGGTGTCGAGCACGACGGTCCGTACGTCCGTGTGGAGCTGTTCGCGCTGCTCCTCGGCCGAGCCGGGCCAGGAAACGGCCCACGACCACGGTGACCAGCCCGCGAAGATCACCGCGGCGAGCCCGATCAACACCAGCCCGGCGACCGCTCTGACCTGCTGCATTCCGCACCCCCTCCGGATCGACTCATCGCGCAACGCTATTGAGATCTGGCCACGACGAGCACCGGAAATACCCTGACGCACCCCTGGCACGTGACCCTGAGGCGCCGCGGTGCCGGGGCCACGGCACGCGACCGCTTGCCAGGCTGATCCATTGGAATGGACCGGGGCGGTCCCGGCGGCGAGCCGGACGGCACCCCAGTACCCGAGCCCTGACGGTCGCCCGGGTGGCTTCCGTCACGGTGTGGCTCCCCGTCTGGCTACCGATGAGTAACACGCCGTACGCTGCGCGAGCGCCGGCAGCGTTGGCCATTCCGAGCGCGGGTTTACGCTGCATGGGAACGTGATCGCGAGTCGGAGGTGGCAGCGGTGGAGGCAGCGCGACTGGTGATCGGCCTGGGGCTGACGGCCCTGACGCTGGTCGTCGCAGGCCGGCGGATCTGGTGGCTCTACAGCCTGATCCGCTCGGGCCAGCCTGACCACAGCCGGTCGGCGGACCTCGGCAAGCGGCTGTGGACCCAGGCCACCGAGGTGTTCGGGCAGAGCAAGCTGCTCAAGCGGCCGGTCCCCGGACTGGCTCACTTCTTCACCTTCTGGGGCTTCGTCGTCCTGCTCACCGTCTACATCGAGGCCTATGGTGCGCTGTTCGACCCGGACTTCGCGATCCCGCTGATCGGGCGCTCGGCGGTGCTCGGGTTCCTGCAGGACGTCATCGCGCTCGCGGTGCTGGCCTCGATCATCGCGTTCTCGATCCTGCGGGTCCGCCAGGCGCCGGAGCGTCAGCAGCGGTCGTCGCGCTTCTACGGCTCGCACACCGGTGGCGCGTGGCTGATCCTGTTCCTGATCTTCAATGTGATCTGGACCATGTTCCTGTACCGGGCCGCGGCCTCGGCGTCGGGGCACCTGCCCTACGAGTCGGGCGCGTTCGTCTCGATCGGGGTCGGCACCCTGCTGGCACCGCTGGGCCAGGGCGGCGCCGAGGTGCTGGACACGGTCGGGCTGCTGGCCCACATCGCGGTCATGCTCGGGTTCCTGATCGTCGTGCTGTACTCCAAGCACCTGCACATCTTCGTGGCGCCGATCAACGTCGCGGGCAAGCGGATGCCCAAGGCGCTGGGCCCGTTGCTGCCGATGGAGTCTCGCGGCAAGCGCATCGACTTCGAGGACCCCGACGAGGACGACATCTTCGGCCGCGGCAAGGTCGAGGACTTCACCTGGAAGGGCATGCTCGACTTCGCCACCTGCACCGAGTGCGGCCGGTGCCAGGACCAGTGCCCGGCGTGGAACACCGGCAAGCCGCTGTCGCCGAAGCTCGTCGTGATGGACCTGCGCGACCACCTGTTCGCCAAGGCGCCCTACCTCATCGGCGGCCGTGCTCTGCCAACAGGAGATGGGCCCGACGAGGGCGCGGTCACGCTGCCCGGCACCAAGGAGGCCGGCAACGGCGACCATCACGGAGTGCCGGAGTCGGGCTACGGCCGGGTCACCGGGTCGGGCCCGGAACAGGCCGTCCGGCCGCTGGTGGGCGCCGCCGAGGTCGGCGGCGTGATCGACCCGGACGTGCTGTGGTCGTGCACCACCTGCGGGGCGTGCGTCGAGCAGTGCCCGGTCGACATCGAGCACGTCGACCACATCGTCGACATGCGCCGCTACCAGGTGCTCATCGAGTCGGCGTTCCCCACGGAGCTCGGCACGATGTTCAAGAACCTGGAGAACAAGGGCAACCCGTGGGGCCAGAACCAGTCGGCGCGGATGGACTGGGCCAAGGGCCTCGACTTCGAGGTGCCGGTGCACGAGGGCGAGCAGCTCGACGACGACGTCGAGTACCTGTTCTGGATCGGCTGCGCCGGCGCCTTCGACGACAACGCGCGCAAGACCGTGCGCGCGACCGCGGAGCTGCTGCACCGAGCCGGCGTGAACTACCGGGTACTCGGCCGGGGCGAGACCTGCACCGGTGACCCGGCGCGGCGCTCGGGCAACGAGTTCATCTTCCAGCTGCTCGCCGCCGAGAACGTCGAGACGCTCAACACCGTCTTCAAGGGTCGCGAGGCCGGCCGTCGCACGATCGTGACGACCTGCCCGCACTGCTTCAACACGCTCGGCCGCGAGTACCCGCAGCTCGACGGCCACTACGAGGTCGTGCACCACACCCAGCTGCTCAACCAGCTGGTTCGGGAGAAGAAACTGGTGCCGGTGGCCGGGACCGACGGGCCCGACGTCACCTACCACGACCCGTGCTACCTCGGGCGGCACAACGAGGTGTACTCGCCGCCGCGGGAGCTGGTCGGCGCCTCGGGCGCGCAGCTGACCGAGATGCCCCGGCACGCCGACCGCGGGCTGTGCTGCGGCGCCGGCGGCGCACGGATGTGGATGGAGGAGCACATCGGCAAGCGGGTCAACCTGGAGCGGGTCGACGAGGCGATCGCCACCGACACCACGAAGATCGCCACCGGGTGCCCGTTCTGCCGCGTGATGCTCACCGACGGGCTGACCACCCGGGAGAGCGAGGGCGCGGCGCGCAACCAGACCGAGGTGCTCGACGTCGCGCAGCTGTTGCTCGCCGGGGTCAAGCGGGGTAGCAGCAACGATCAGTGACGTGCTTCGAGGGCCTGTTCAGGTCGAAGTACCAGACCGAGGGGGGCCAGCCGGCGGCACAGCTTGTCGTCGACCGTGACCAGCGGCTCGCCGAGCCGCTGAGCAAGTGCCACGTAGACCATGTCGTAGATCGGATGGTTGTCGTAGCGACGGGCCAGCTCCCACGCGCTGTGCCGGTCGCGCCCGTCGTCGTGCAGCGTGATCGGAAGCGCGGCAACGAGACTGGACGCGGCATCGGCCGCCTCGCCGTCCCACCGCTGCCGGCGCACGCCGGTCAGCAGCGCATTCATCGCCTCCAACGGGAGCATCGCGGGGGCGTGCAGGGCCTCGCCGGTTTGCACCCAACGGTCGAACAGCAGCTGGGTGGCCTCGGCATCATCCGCGTCAGGCGCGACGAACTCGACGACGACAGACGCGTCAATGACTGCCAAGGTCCGACTGCTCCGCTCGGTCCTCGACAACGAGCTGGCCGGCGCCGCCGCGGGGTGAGATGCCGTTGCCGGCGCGCCATGCGTTGACGTCGGCAACCCACCCGCCGAGGCTGGCCTCGGGCTCACGGGGTGCCGGGATGCCGGCGGCGATCGCATCCAGGTCGCTTTCCTGCACCTCGTAGCCCTTGCCGAGCTTGCGGGCAGGCAGCTTTCCCGTCCAGATCCACCGGCGGATCGTTTCCTCCGCGCGGTGAACCCGTCGCGCGGCTTCCCGCACGGTCAACTGCCCCTCGCGTGTAGTAGACATAATGGAAGTTTACTACAACAGAGTTCACGTGCGGCGCGGGGACAGGCGGCGTCAGAGCGCGAAGGGCGGCTCGATGCCGAAATCGTCACCGGGCGCGCTGGGCGAGTACGGCGTCGCGCAGCTCGGCGCCCTGTACGCCGCAGGCGATCACGATCTGCATCGCGACACCCTCGCCCTCGCGCAGGATCCCGAGCAGGACGTGCTCGGTGCCGATGTAGTCGTGGCCGAGGTCGACGGCCTCACGCAGCGAGAGCTCGAGGACCCTCTTGGCCCGCGGCGTGAACGGGATGTGACCGCTGGGCGCCCGCTCGGCACAGCCGATGATCTCCTCGACTGCGGCGCGTGCGGACTCCAGCGACACGCCGGCGCTGTCGAGCGCCCGGCCCGCCACACCCTCGCCCTCGGCGAGCAGGCCGAGCAGGAGGTGCTCGGTACCGATGTAGTTGTGGCGCAGCTGCCGTGCCTCCTGCTGGGCATGCACGACCACGTCACGGGCCCTAGGTGTGAACCGGTTGAAGAGGTGGGGCGACACGCTCTTGCTGCGTGCCGCGCCCTTGAGCTTGCCGAGCAGGTCTCGCCTGAGCGAGTGCCGCTGCTGGACGGCCTGCTTGCTCACGCCGAGCGCGCCGCCGATCCGGGCCCACGAGCAGCCGGCCGCGCGGGCGTGCTGGACCCAGTAGTCGAGCAGCTCGTCACCGAGCTCGGTGAGCCCCTGCTGCTGGCGGGCGGCGGCGGTGAGCAGGTCGAGCGGGTCGACGCTGTTCGCCTCGGTTCTGGTCCGGGTTACGAGTTCATCGATCGTCATGCGTCAATCATGCATTGACCCGATCCATTCGTCAATCGCTAGTTGACACCTCTGCTGCGCGCCCCGCCCGCACCGTCCATGAACTCGACACCGTGGGGGTCGGCAGCGCGCGCAAGCCCCGTGCCGTCGAGTTCATGGACACAACGGGGTAGCCGGCTGCGACCAGCGGGGTGTGCCCCGTTACTCGCGCCGGGTCTCGACTCGGTGGAAGTTCTTATAGGCGCGCGAGGGTGTCGGCCCACGCTGGCCCTGGTAGCGGGAACCGGCCTGCGCCGAGCCGTACGGGTGCTCGGACGGGCTGGACAGCCGGAACAGGCACAGCTGCCCGATCTTCATCCCGGGCCACAGCGTGATCGGTAGATTGGCCACATTCGACAGTTCCAAGGTGATGTGGCCGGTGAAGCCCGGGTCGATGAAGCCGGCCGTGGAATGGGTGAGCAACCCGAGCCTGCCGAGGCTCGATTTTCCTTCTAATCTCCCGGCCAGATCATCGGGCAGGCTGACCCGCTCGAACGTCCCGCCGAGCACGAACTCGCCGGGATGCAGCACGAAGGGATTGTCGCCCTCGGGCTCCACCAGCGATGTCAGCTCGTCCTGCTGCTGCGCCGGATCGATGTGCGTGTACTTCGTGTTCATGAAAACCCGGAAGAACCGGTCGAGCCTTACGTCGATGCTCGAGGGCTGCAGCATCGCGGCGTCGTAGGGATCCACGCCGAGGCGTCCGGCGTCCAGCTCGGCGCGCAGGTCGCGGTCCGACAGCAGCACCGCGCCACCCTAACCGCGCAGCTCAACCCGCAAGCACCAGCACCAACGGCAGCACGCCGAACGAGGCGTTGACGACGAAGTGCGTGACGATCAGCGACGGCAACCGGCGCTGCCAGCGGTAGATCAGGCCGGCGCCGGTGCCCCAGACCAGGAAGGCGACGAAGTACACCAGCGTGGCTGCGGCGGTGACGGCGTAGGCGATGTGCTGGGCGGCGAAGCCGGCGGCCATGACCCCGATGCCGACCCAGCTCCGGCCGCTCAGCGCGGTCAGCCGCGGCTGCACGTAGCCCCGGTAGTACATCTCCTCGACGACCGGGTTCAGCAGCGAGAACGACGCCGCGGTCAGCACCGCCCACCACAGCGGGAACTCCACGGCCGCATAGGACTCGCCGGCGCGGCCGGCGAAGACCTGCGCGAATCCCTCCCCGAGGGCCTGTGCGTCGGCGGGCCTGGTCAGTGCCACCGTCATCAGCATGATCGCTGCAATGAACGGGACGTTGAGCACGAGGAGCCACAGCAACCCGAACCCGACGTCGCGGCCGAGCCGCGCACGGTCGAAACCGACCAGATCACGCAGCCGGATGCCCTCGCGCCGCGTCAGCCGGGCCAGCAGCACCAGGCTGATCAGGTTGACGAAGAGCATGAGCGATGGCGTCGTCGTCAGGCTCAGCAGGAACGGCTCGTCGTACCCGCCGAGCGTGAAGAACAGGTACGCGACGCCGACTCCCATCGCGATGAGCGGCAGCCGCAGGGAATGCCATCAGCAGCGGGGCACTCCACCCGAGCGAACCGGCCCGAATCCGCTCGCCGATGCGCTCCGGCCCGTTCGGCGCCCCTTCGCGCACCGCCGGTTCGACCTGGCGCACGACCGCTCCTCTTTCGCCGCGTCGATACTTGCAGCTCGGCGCCCGTCCCCGCCAGCGGCACGCGACCCGGGAGCTGTCAGCCTCTGCGCATTGGTGGGTGGACAGCGTCGACACAGGAAGGACCCACATGAGCGACGATCCGGTGATCGTAGTGGCCACTATCACGCCGCAGCCCGGGCAGCAGGACGCCGTCGAGGCTGCGCTGCGTGATGCGATCCGGGTGGTACATGACGAGGAGGGCTGCCTTCGCTACGCGCTGCACCGCACGCTCGACGAGCCGACTCGCTTCGTCATGATCGAGAAGTGGACGACGGCTGCGGCGCTCGATGCGCACCGCCGTGGCGCGGCACTGGCCGAACTCGGTGGACGTCTCGAGGGCCTGGTCGCCGGGCCAGCCGACGTGGTCCGGCTGGCGGCACTGCCCGACGGGGAGACCGAGCTCGGACGGCTGTGACCACGGCTCCGCTCCGGAGGCAGGCACGTCGTCGTGTACGCTGACGGCCGCTGCGGATGTAGTTCAATGGTAGAATGAGAGCTTCCCAAGCTCTAGACGCGGGTTCGATTCCCGTCATCCGCTCCACCCATCCTCGCAGGACACACGGTGTCCACACCGGACCCGGATCTTCTCGGCTGGCGATGTGCGTGCGCCACGTGCCACGTCCGTGCCACTAGCTAGCTGGCCACGCACACGCTCCGAGCGCGGCGCCGAGCACCGCCACCAGGGTCAGCACGGCGGGCCAACCCGCCAGCAGGTACAGCCCGAGCGCGGCGCATGCCACGGCGCAGGTGGCCGGGTATCGGTAGGCGCGTCGGGTCATGAAGACCACGACCAGAGCGGCGATCACGACCAGCAGCACCGGGGCGGCCAGCGCAAGCAGCCACTTCGGGAGCATCAGCCACCACGGCAGCCGGGGTCGTTCGACGTCCAGCGGGGCGGGGTCGGTCCAGGACAGCCTGCTCATGCCGCTGCACCTCCCTCTCGCTGGCAGTGACGCAGCCGGACGACGAGCCGCCTGCGCTCGTGGGGGGTCAGGCCACCGGCGATGCCGTGCCGCTGGCCTCGTTCCCAGCCGAGCGCGTCGGTCAGGCACTCGACTCGCACCGGGCAGCCCCGGCACACTCGCTTGGCCGCGTCGGTGGAGTTGCGGTCAGCGAGATCGGGGTAGAAGGCATCCGGGGGCATCGCCCGACAGGCGTCGTGTGTGCGCCAGGCAGGCACCCCGCAGCCGTCGAACAGCAACCGGCGCAGCACGAGCCGGACTATCGCGGCGTTGCTCGATTGGATACCCGTGGTGCCCACCAGCGTGCGCACCCGGGCCAGCACCCGTTCCGGTGTCTCAGCCATCACGTATCGGCTCCTCCAGCCAGGAGGAGTAGGAGCAGCGATGCTTGGTCAGGTCAGCGTCGGTGCCGCCCACGGGGATCGAGTCGTGCCAGCCGAGCCGGCCCCGAACTGTTCGTACAGTCAGGGCACTGCGGTGGGCCGACGATTGCCCAGGTCGAGCGTCGGCAGCAGACGCACCGGGTGCGCACCAGCCGCACCCGCACCGGTCGGCGCGTTCGACGCGCACGTCTGACCGGCCATATCCTGAACCGCACCAGCTCCCACCCCTCGGGGGTTGGAAGGCACGGGGACGGGCTGTGAGCGCCAACTCTGACCGCCCGTCCCCGTGCCGGCTCTATGCCGCCTCGCTCGGCGACCTCCGCTCGTTGTCGGTCTGCCACGCACAGCGCGCGGCGGACAGTTCGCTGATCACATCTGTCAGCGTGTCGCGTGGCCGGATCAGCTCGGCCCGTCGGGCGAACACCGTGACCCGGCACGACCGGTACTGCTCGTGGGGTGGTCGCAGATCGACCGTGACCCGGTCTTCGCTGGGGTGAACGGTCCGCCCGATCACGGTGGACTCATCGATGTGCACTCCGACCACGGTGTTGAGCCCGCGCATCACGCGGCCGCCTTCCCGTCCGCGTCGCCCGAGGCGCCTGAGCCGCCGCCGGGTGTTTTGGCGCCCTTGGCGGGTCCACGCATCCCGGTGGCCCGCAGGCAATACGCCACCCGGTTGCGTCGATCGTCGACATAAGGCGTGACGGTCATGCCGTCGAACTCGACCGGGCGGAACTCGTGACCTGCCACCACGACCGCCTCCGGTGGTACCGGCTGATGCGACGCGGTGATCTTGATCGTGACCGTCTTACTGCCCTTCGGAGCCGACTCGTCGGCGTCGAGCACCGTCACCGTCCACACCGGCTCACCGGTGCCGCGGTCGGTGGCCTGCACGAACCGTTCGGGGGTCGACTTGTCGAAGTCTCGGAGCTTGTCGACCTCCCCGAGGACGAACGCGCCCTGCGGGAAGACGTCGCCCATCGAGACCCGGAACCTGCCGTTGATCGCCATTGCACTCTCCCTGTCTGCGCCGGAGCGACCATCGCTCCCTCTGACGACCCACACGCTACCCACACTTTCCGTACGTGTCGACACTATAGATGCGGGTCTGACGAGAAAGTGCGGGTCAGGTGTCGACCTTCAGCCGGGAGGCGAGTTCCTGCACCTCAGGCGACATGCCGCGACCTGCACGGACGAGATCGGCGACGAGATCGCGGACCCGTGCGGACGCCTCGACCTGCTCCGGGGCGATCCGCATCGCCTCCCGCAGCGAGGACACGACCGCGTCGGACTCGCGAAGCTGCGCGTGCGCCCGAGCGACCTCGATCAGCAGCCGAGCCTGCCGTTCCGGCGACAGTCGCGCGGCGTCGGCGCGAGCGGCGACACGCACCGCCCGGCCGGCGTCGCCCAACTCAACCGCGACGGCCACCTCGTGCAGCAGCACGTTGGTCGGGCCGAACTCGGTGTTGTAGTCGTTGCGGTCCTCACCGAGCTGCTCGCCGGCACGCCGGGCTGTGTCGAGGTAGCGGTACGCGGCGTCGCCCTCGTTGATCCGGGACGCGGCCACCGCGAGTTGCAGATGCAGCGCACCACGCACTGCGACCGCGGCGGGGTCGCCGTCGGCGGCCAGGCCAGCGATGGCCTCAGCGGCTGAGGCCGCAGCCCGCATCGCCAGGTCAAACCGACGGGTGGCCTGGAACACGATCGACAGTCGAAACGCGCCCTCGGCCATCAGGAGCGGATCGCCGGCTTCATCGGCCGCATGGATCGCCCGGTCCACGGCCACCCACGCGGCAGCCGTCTCACCAAGCTTGGACAGCACACCAGCGGCAGCGTGATACGCACGAGCCTTCGCCACACAGGCCCGACGATGAGCCTCGGCATCGGTCTGGCGCTCCGCGCGTTCCAGATCCGGGAGCAGGTCAACCAGCAGCCCCGCCAGGTCGTCGTACCGCGACCCGTGCGCGTACTCCCACGCCCGCTCGGAACCGGCATCGAGGCGGTCCAGGTCCACCGAGTGCGCATCCGACAGCACCGCGCCCAGCGCCTCGCTCGACGACAGCGCCAAGCTCAGCGTGGTAGCCGCCTTCGGTGCCTCCGACGATGCCGCGACGACCTTCTGCTCGGGCGCCAGCTCGGGCAACGGTACGCCCAACGCCACGGCCAGCCGTTCCAGCACCGACATGCGGTCGATCTTGCGCACGCCGCGCTCGACCTGACTCAGCCACGTCTCGGACCGATCGAGCACCGCGGCGAACTCGCGCTGCGAGTAGCCCAGCTTCTTCCGATGAAACGCGACCCGCCGGCCGAACGCCTTGCCGTTGCCGCCGGCCATCAGCTCACACGCCCTTGCCGGTCGGCGCGCTCAGAAACTCCACCCGCGAGCCGCTCAGATACTGCTCGCGGTCGGCGAGGAACCGCTTCGTCTGCGGCTGCGCCTCGTGCGCATCGAAGGCCGCACGGTCCTCGTACAGCTCGTAGAACACCCGCGACAGCGGCGCATCCTGCACCGCATGCACCGCATAGACCAGCGTGCCGGGCTCCTGCTCCCGGATACCCGGAGCCGTCTCGGCCACCAGACGATCAAACGCCTCCGCCGCCTCCGCGTCTTGTAGCTCGAACCTCACGACCAGCGCGAACATCCTGCCGCCTCCCTCCATGACTGGGGTCACACTCAGGATACGACGGCACACTTCGTGTACGGGTCACCGGGTCAGCTGCCGAATCCGGCTCTATGGGATCAAGGCGGCGCGCTCCGCGCGCCGCGCGATCCTTCTTAGTTGCCAATGCGACGACGGGCGGCTCTACCCGCGAGACCCGATCGCTGCGCAAGTCTCCCGAGCATCGGATGCCACAAGACCTGGCTTACTCGTTCGAGCTCGTCCTGCACCCTGTCTGCCAACTCCTCGTCGGCCAGTAGCGTGATCGGCTCGCCGTCCGGACCTTCCGGGTATGTCTCAGAGGTCTGTCGCGCCGCCTCGGCCGTCTTCAGATAGGAACGCACCGCCGCTCGCGGCACACGAGCGATAATCGCCGCCGCCTCGAGTGCTGCCACAGCCTTTCGGAAATCGAGGTATGATTCATCCTCCCACCGCAGGGCTTCAACCTCGGCAAGTCGCTCGCGGACCTGGCCGCGAGCCGCACGGCGCTCGGCGGCTTGTGTGAACTGGGGAGCGATGGTGGCTGCGATCAACGCTGCCCCAAGGCTGCCCAGCAGCGTTACCCAGGCAGGAAGCATCTAGGTGGCCCCTTACTCTTCTATAAAGTTCTCGCTAACCTGCTTTAGCTCAAACGTCTCCTTGACTGACACACCCACGTTGTACACAACCATGGCCCGAGTCAGCTCCGCTCCGTCGAGCAGCACAAGTCTCATGGCGACGCTCTCTGCGAACTTCCTCGCTCCGGGACTGAAGCGACCCGTCGTGACGAACACGCCGCGGCTCGTCTGGGCTCCCTGTAGTGCGCCAACGAACGCCTGAATCTCTGGCCGATTTACTGTTGCGCCTTTGTCGTAC
>WHTH01000064.1 GCA_009377865.1 Pseudonocardiaceae bacterium
CCGCGGGCAGAGCTGCTCGGCGGCGGTCACGCGCCGGCGGGCCTCGAACCGTTCCCAACCCAGCAGATCAGACAGCGTGGCCGCGGGCGTCTTGTAGCCGCGCTCGGCGAACGCGCCGCGGCGCGACAGCTCGGCGATCGCGCCGACAGAGACAGCCTACCGCGAGAACCTCCGCCTCACCGAGTGTCACAGGTCGCGGGCGGTGGGCGACGCATTGCATGGTGACCAGGCCTGCCCTGCACCGATAGTTGCGCGCGCCGCCGCCCGCCGGGGTGCTGCTGCCCGGGATGGCGGTCCGGGAGTTGCATCACGACCGGGCCAGCGTCCGTGTGGTCTGCGACGGCACGACGCTACGGCAGCACCGCCGACGTAGTCAGCGCAGCCCGTGAGCATGAACTGCCGGTCACCGTGATCTGGCCGGCAGGCGCAGACCGGGATTGAGCCCAGCCGCCACCCGGTACGAACCGGCATTCAGCGCATGACCACGAGGCCCGGGGCCAGCAGCGTAGCGGCGATCATCGCGAGGTTCATCGGCAACAGCCAGAGCCCTGCATTCAGCGGTGAGAGCCCTTCGACCATCTGCAGATACAGGCTGACCAGCAGGAACGAACCGCCCATGACGGCCGCGCCGACCAGCATGATTGCCAGGATGACGCTGAACTCGCGGTTGGTGAACAGGCGCAGGTCCAGCAGCAGGGTGGGCAGCGCCAGGACCGCGAGTCCGACCCACTCCCGCCGGCCAGCTGGTGCGCCAGGTCCCACCAAGGTCGTGTCATGCATCGCAGGTCCTTCCGCTCGTCCCGAGTCCACCGGTACCGACCGGGTCACCGCCGGAATCTCATCGCCGCCAAGGCGATGAGTTTCCGCCGTCCGAGCGGTCTGTACCGGGTGAGAGACGCGCCGTGGCCGATACGAGGAGGAGTCATGAAATCACCCAGCCTGGACAGCATCCTGCTCGCCAGCACCGACCCTGATCGGCTGCATGCGTGGTATGTGGCTGCGTTGACGCCGGCGCAAGATGCCAACGTCGACGGGTACCGCGTGCTCGTATTCGGGGCCTATTCGGGGGCTTCTACCTGATGATCGACAGCCGCTCCGATGTGGCGGACAAGAACCCCGAACCAGGACGGGTGATCCTCAACTTCGACGTGGACGATGCCCGCGCCGTCGCCGCACGGATGAACGACGCGGGCACGTCGTGGCTGGCCGAGCTCGAAGATCGGGACGGCAGCCTGTTCGGAACCGCGATGGATCCGGACGGCAACTACATCCAGATCATCCAGCTCAGCGAAGAGCACCGAGCCTCGATGGCACAGCTGTGAGCGGTGGAACACAGGAGGCGATCGTGAGCGTGACCGCCAACCCGGTCGACGAGGATTTCCTGCGGCTGGCCGACCCGTTTCGGCGTGAGGTGCTGGCGCACTGTTACCGCATGCTCGGCTCCGCACACGACGCCGAGGATCTGGTTCAGGAGACCTACCTGCGCGCCTGGCGTGCCTACCACACCTTCGAGGGGCGGTCCTCGCTGCGGACCTGGCTGCACCGGATCGCCACCACGAGCTGCCTGACCGCGCTCGAGAGCCGCAACCGGCGTCCGTTGCCCACCGGCCTGGGTGGCCCGAGCGCCGATCCGGCAGACGATCTGGTCGAGCAGGCGGAGGTGCCGTGGCTCGAGCCGATGCCCATCCCCGGCAGCGGCGCCGAGCGCGACGATCCTGCCGCGATCGCCGTGTCGCGGGCGAGCGTGCGGCTGGCCTTCATCGCCGCCTTGCAGCACCTGCCACCCCGGCAACGCGCCGTGCTGATCCTGCGCGACGTACTGCAATGGCGGGCCGCCGAGGTCGCCGATGCCCTCGAGACCACGACGACCGCCGTCAACAGCATCTTGCAACGCGCCCATGCCCAACTCGCGCAGGTGGCACCGACCGAGGACGAGACCATCGAACCCACGACCCCCGACCAGCGCGAGCTGCTCGGCCGGTATGTCACGGCGTTCGAGAACAAGGACATCACCGCCATCGTGGAGCTGTTCACCACCGACGCCGTCTGGGAGATGCCGCCGTACACGAGCTGGTACCAGGGCCCGGCGAATATCGGTCGCCTCGTCGCAACGCACTGCCCGGGCGGGCCCGGCGACTTCCGGCTCGTCGCGACCGAGGCGAACGGTCAGCCCGCGTTCGCGATGTACATGCGCGGCGATGATGGCTCCTACCACCCGTTCCAGCTGCACGTGCTCACCGTCACCACCTCGGGCGTTGCCCACGTCACCTCCTTCCTCGACGTGAGCTTGTTCGCGACCTTCGGCCTGCCGCAGACCCAGCCCGCACCGCCACGGCGTTGATCCGGGTCATTCGATGACTGACGGACGCGCGACGGCACCGCTGATCGGCGGAGTCGCGCTGCTGGAACGCGCGATCAACTACAGCCTGGGCACAGAGCGCGCGCGTGATGGTGTCAGAAACACCAGGGCCGCATCCCTATCCGAGAAAGCGATCGAGCCAGTTCAGATGCAGGCTCGGCGATCTGGTGACCGGCGAGGGCACGAAGATCGAGTACACCTACGACTTCGGCGACAGCTGGGACCACGAGATCCTCATCGAACGGGCGCTGACCGCGGGCGACGCGGACCGGTACCCGACCTGCCTCGCCGGGGAGGGCGCCTGCCCGCCGGAGGACTGCGGTGGGACGGGTGGCTACGAGCGGCTGCGCGAGATCCTTGCCGATCCGCGCGATCCCGAACACGAGCACATGCTGGACTGGCTCGGAATCGACGATCCGGCCGAGTTCGACCCGGCCGGGTTCGATCTCGCCGCCATCGACGAGAGGCTGCGCCGAATCGGCCGGTGAGGTGCACCCGGCGGTGCACACTTCTGGATGTGACCCGGTGGGTGCTGCACGTCGACCTCGACCAGTTCATCGCTGCGGTCGAGGTGCTGCGCCACCCGGAGCTGGCCGGGCGGCCGGTGATCGTCGGCGGTGCCGGTGACCCCACCCAGCGCGCGGTGGTGGCCACCGCGTCGTACGAGGCGCGGGAGTACGGCGTGCAGTCCGGGATGCCGCTGCGCACCGCTGCGAAGCGCTGCCCGGACGCGGTGTTCCTGCCGGCCGATCATGCCGCCTACGAGGAGGTCTCAGCGCAGGTGATGACCACCCTGCGCGGGCTTGACGTGGTGGTCGAGGTGCTGGGCTGGGACGAGGCATTCCTCGGCGCCGACACCACCGATGCCGAACCCGGCGATCCCGAACCCGGCGACCCCGAACCCGGCGACCCCGAGGCGCTGGCCCGCCACATACAGCGGGCGGTGCTCGCGGCCACGCAGCTGTCGTGCTCGGTGGGCATCGGCGACAACAAGCTGCGCGCCAAGCTGGCCACCGGCTTCGCCAAACCGGCCGGGGTCTTCCGGCTCACCGCAGCGAACTGGCACGCGGTGATGGGCCAGCGGCCGACCGACGCGCTGTGGGGCATCGGACGCAAGACCGCCCGCAAGCTGGCCGAGCTCGGCTTCGTGACGGTCGGTCAGCTGGCCGCCGCCGATCCGGCCGAGCTCGCGCAGCGGCTGGGCCCGGCGATGGGCCCGTGGTACGTGCAGCTCGCGCGAGGGCTGGACCGCTCCCCGGTCGTCGGCACGCCGTACGTCCCACGGTCGCGCAGCCGCGAGACGACCTTCCAGCGCGACCTCACGGACTGGACGCAGGTACGCGCCGAGGTGGCCACGCTGGCCCGACGGGTGGCGGCCGATGTGCGAGACGACGGGCGCCCGGTGGCCCGGGTGGCCGTCAAGGTGCGCTTCGCGCCGTTTATCACCCACACCCGCAGCCGCACGCTGGCGGAGCCGACCACCGACGAGGTCACCCTCGAGGCCGGCGCGCTGGAGGTGCTGGAGCGCTTCGAGCACGGCCGACCCGTGCGGCTGCTCGGCGTGCGCGGCGAGTTCGCCGGTGGGTGACGGTGGCGCCCGGTCCGGTGGACGGGTTCACTCCTAACGTGCCCACTGCCGCAGTCGAACTGCGGCTGCTCAGCGAAGCGAACCTGACCGAACTGCTCGATGCTGCGGTCGCCGACGCCGACCCTGCCGACGTCATGCCGGCCGTGTCAGGACCGCCCGACTGGACCGAGGACCGCCGACGCGCCTTCCGCGACTTCCACCGTGCCAGGTCGATCGCGACCGCCGAGCCGGCAGAGGTCACCTACGTGATCACCCTCGACGACCGGGTGATCGGTGCCGCACGGCTGCAACCGTCCGCAGACAGCGTCGAGATGGGTATCTGGATCGGGCGCTCGCACCGTGGCCGTGGGATCGGCCGGCTGGTCGCAGCTGAGCTGCTCGCGCTGGCCCAGCAGACCGACGCCACTTGGATCGTCGCGTCGACCACATCGGACAACACCGCCGCACAACAGCTCCTTCGGGACATCGGCGCCACACTGACAACGACCGATGTTGCCGTCGACGCCGTCCTCGACGCCCGCCGGCCGCATAGCTGAACCACGGGTCGTTCACCCCCAGCGACCGCACGATGTCCGTCACCGCCCCGAATCACAGTCACTCGGCGGGCGTGAACCGGATATCACGCGAGTCGGCGCCTGCGGCGCCGAATGCCAGCAGCCTGGCGCCCTCCTTCTCGATTGCTGCGGCGTCCTTCTTGGACAGCCGCGCGTAGGGTTCGACGGCCAGGGTGGCGGCTTGGCGCTGCCACGTGATCTTCCAGGTGCCGCGGAAGAAGCCGTCGACGAGCACGCTGCCCGGCACCATGCCGTTGCGGGTGCTGACCCGCTTGCGGTGCTCCTCGCTGATGACGCGGCTGCGGTCGGCGTGGGAGAGCAGCACGTTGTCGAACTCGGGCAGGAATCGCACCGGCGCTGGGATGTCGGGGTCTGGCCGGGGTGCGTCGGGCGGGTCGAGCAGCTCGTGGCCGTGCTCGTCGCGGAACGTGCGTAGCTGCGGCCGCAGCCGCTCGGCCACCTCTCGCAGCCGGGTCAGACCCGACCAGGTCTGCACGTCCATGACGCTGGCGGGGCCGAACGCGGCGAGATACCGCAGCACCGTCGCGTCCGGTGTGCGGTCGTCGTCCAGCGGGCGGCGCAGCCAACGCTGCGCCGTGGTAACGGTGGGTTTGCCGCCGGCGCCCCAGATACCGCGTGGCGGCAGCTGCACCAGCGGCACCAGGCAGCGAACGGCCATCCACAGCGCGGCCGGGTCGCGCTCGGGCCACCGCTGCGCCATCAGTGCGCCGAGCTCGACGGTGGTGCGCGGCCGTTGCTCGACCAGGTCCTGACCGGCAGCCGCCAGCTCGGCGGGGTCGAGGCCGGTGAGCTGCTTGCCGTGGGCGCTGTGGGTCAGCTGACGCTCCAAGACGGGCGCCAGCACCGGCCACAGCGCCAGGCAGTCGCGGGCCGTGACCAGGTGCACGGTCCCGCGCATCAGCACGATGCGCACGACCTGCCTGCCGGTGATCAGGCTGGCCAGGTCGTCAGGCCGGAACCCGTCGAGCCGCGTCCACAGGCCGTAGTAGGGCGGCATGGGTGCCTGCGCCTGCATCCCGACCAGGTGCTCGACGGTGTCAGGAACGGTCACCGTGGCACGTCGCAGCAGCAGCTGCCGCTCGAGCAGCGCACGGTTGAGCGCGCGCCTATTCAGCACGTCACCCGAGCCACTCATGCCGTCTCCTCCGCTGGCGCCGCATCACGCGAAGGGATATCAGCCGGCACCGACAGTTCATGGTGACCCTGTGCCCGACGCCGCCCACGGAGGTGACCGAGGATTTCGCGCACGGGCCGATGAGTTTCGGATCGTGGCTCGGTCTTTATGGGTGGCTGCCCTCGCTGGGAGGGTGAGCACCCAGCTTCGGAAGGTGGCACCAAACGATGTCACGCAAGATCTTCGTCAACCTGCCCGTCAAGAACCTGACCAAGTCGGTCGACTTCTTCAGCCGTCTCGGGTTCGAGTTCAACCCGCAGTTCACCGACGAGAACGCCACGGCCATGATCATCAGCGAGGAAGCGTTCGTGATGCTGCTGGTCGAGGACTTCTACAAGTCCTTCACGACCAAGCAGATCGCCGACACGGCCACGCACTCGGAGGCGATCCTGGCCATCTCCGCGGACAGCCGCGACGAGGTCGACGACCTGGTCAACAAGGCACTCGCGGCGGGCGGCCAGCCGGCGAACGACCCGATGGACGAGGGCCCGATGTACGGCTGGAGCTTCCACGACCTCGACGGCCATCTCTGGGAGGTCATGTACATGGACCCCAGCGCGCTGGAGCAGTGACGCCGGACCGGCGTCACTGCGCGAGTTCGATGACTGCGCTGTGCAGGTGCGGCTGATCGACGGACTCCTGCACGCACCGGGCGAAGAGCCAGTTCCGTAGTCGTTCGGCGTCGAGACCGAGGAGGCCGGCCATGCGCCGGACGAACGCGGCGGGGTCCGCGACGAGGCGGTCGGGGAAGTTCAGCATGTGCTGCAGCGGGTCGTACGTCGGGTCGCCCACGTACGGTTTCGGGTCGATGACCAGCCAGGGCTCGCGCCGGGCCGCCAGGACGTTGTCCGGATGCAGATCGGTACACAGCAGCACGGTGTGCTGCGCCGTGCCCGGAAGGCACCGGAACAGCTCGATGCCCATCCGGGCAAGACCCGGGTCCAACCGCCGGCCTCGCGCGTCGGCGGCCGCATACTTCTCGTCGAACTCGTCGGCCCACCAGTCGCACATGCTCTGCAGCGAACGGAACGGATGGCTCACCGGCGGCTCGATCCACAGCCGATGTAGCAGGCCGGCAACGACAGCGTCCTGCTCCCGCGGTTGCAGACCCTGCGACAGGGCTGTGCCAGGCTCGCAGGCGAGCAGCAGGGCGCTGGTCTCACCGACGACCCATGAGTCGAGCAGCCGCACCGCGCCAGCGCCGTCCCACGCCCGCAAGCCGTCAGCCTCGTGCAACGCCTCGTCATGACGCCAGCCGACCTTCAATACCAGGTTGTCACCGGCCGCGTTGCGCGCGGGCGCCACCCAGGACGCAACCCCGCCAGGCTGGAACGGTCGGCCCAGCTCGAGCGACCATCCCCGCGCCAGGTCGGCGACGACGAGCGGCAGATCGGCCATCCAGGTCCGACGTGCCGAGCCGGCATCATCGTTGCGCTCCACTGCCCGAACGAGGTTTCGCGGTAGCTCGAACTCGGACACGCCGACATCCTCCTCGACCCCAGCGACGCTCGTCCCCCGAGCCCATGGCCGCCGTGATGCCGCCGAGGACGGGCCAGAACACCGCGCGCTGGACCGCCCGGGCGTTGAGGTCCATCCTCTCCCGGGTGCGGATGAGATTCGGAGTCGATGACGAGAAGGCCTTCCAGGAGCGCTCGGATGAGTTGCTGGCCGACTACGCGGGATGGTTGCAACGCCAGTCGCCGCTGGGCACCGACGCCGGTGACGCCCGGCTGGCGCTGGACTGGAAGTGGGGATATGCGGGCGGCGACCTGGGCACCTGGACGGTCGCCGATCTCGACGAGTTCCTGCTGGAGTGGTGCCCGCGGAAGCTATCGATGCCGCCCGACGAGTGCGCCGACTTCCCGGCCTCGATCGGCGTGTTCTGCATGTTCCTGGCGGCCCGCGGGTTGCTGTCGGCCGGCAGCGACCGCCCGAAGGTGCTGCACCGGCACTGCGAACGGGTCAGCAGGGCGTTCGTCCGCAAGATGTCGGACCCGGCGAACTTCGGGATGGCCAAGGGGCTGCTCGGGCAGGCAGGTGGGCTGATGTCCGGCTGACCGAGGAGGACCTGAACCTGGCGCTGGAACGCCTGCAGGGCCTGCCCGGCGGCGACGCGGACGACGACGATGAGGAGCCGCTCAGCGTCGGCCCGGTGCGGCATCCCGATTCGCAGCAGCGTGCGGAGTCGGCTGCCGCGGCGCCCGCGCTCGAGCAGCTTCGCCGGCTGTGGGAGCACTGCGCGGCGCCCGGACGCCCGATGACGGAAAAGGGCAACCTGCGCCTGGCCGATGGCCGCCACCTGGTGGAGCTGCTCGAGACCGGGGACATCCCCGACGTCGAGGACGGGGACTACCGGCGCACCCTGCGCTCGGCCGACGAGCTGCCGCTGCTGAGCTGGCTGGTCGCGGTGGCGCTGGAAGCCGGCGTGCTGCGCCGGTACCGCGGCCGGCTCGTCGCGGTGGCGAGGTGGGCCGAGGTCGGGCCCACCGATGCGCTCGACCGGCTGGTCGACGCCGCCGTCGAGCTGGGGCTGGCGGACCACAATGCGCCGGACATCCCGGGGCTGGCTCCGGTGCTCGATCTCCTCGACGACGGCGGCCCGGGCCGGCTGCTCGCCGAACTGCTGGAGTGGCGCGCCGCGGGCAAGCCGACGCCGGTCGAGGAACTCGAGGAACTGCTGTGCGAAGGGTCGCACCAGGTGTTCCCCCGTGCGCACCCGCTGCAGGAAACGATGGTACACAGCTGGGCACGGCGGCACGTGGAGCGGCTCGCCGCGCTCGGCGTGCTGACCGTGCGCGACGTGGCGTACGAGACCGACGAGTGGGAGTTCACCGAGGCGGAAGGCGGGCTCGCGGAACTCACTCCAGCCGGGGTGGCGGTCGCCGTGCGACTCGCCGAGGAGCTGGGGATCACGGTGCTCGCCCAGCCGGACCCGGCGACGGCCTCGGCCGCCGGCATCGTCGAGCTGGTCGGCCGGGTCCCGCTTGAGCAGTGGCAGGCCGACGTCGCCGTGTGGGTGCAGCACCGCGACGGGCAGCTCGCCGCGCAGCAGCTGGTCGCCACGCTGAGCGACCCGGCGCAGCCGGGGTTCGTGGTGCTCACCATGCTGACCGAGCTGGAGCAGCTCGTCGGTGAGCACGCCCGCCCGGCCGTCGAGACGCTACTCGAAGGCCCGCACGACGGCTTCGCCGTAGGGTGGCTGATCAACGTCGGCGCCCTGACACCCGAGGACGTCGGGCAGGAACGGATGGTGGCCTCGGGCGTGGACACGCTCGCGGTCACCTTGGAGGTCGGCGGCCCCGAGGAGCTCGTCGCGCTCTTCGGCGGCGAGCCCGCTGACCAGATCGCGCTGCTCGAGCAACTCTGGCGGGTGGAACGGCCCGGCACCCAGCCGATCCTGGAGGCGGTCGGCGCGCATCACCCCGACCGTGCCGTCGCCAAGACGGCCCGCAAGTGCCTGCTGCGCCACCGCAGCCGAGTCGCCAACAACCGCAGCTCACCTCGGTCCTCGTGATCGCTTGTCGACCTCCCGGCGCCCGGTAGCCGTGGCGCGACCGTCCTCGACCGCCGCGATTACAGTATTGAGCTACGAAGCTTCGATCGTAGAGCTTGTCACAGCCAACTCTCTAGCGAATGACTCCATCAAGGACTGGTAGTCCTCTATCTGGCGCGCGGATCGTCGCCAGATTCGGAGAACAGGTCCTCCCACTCGGGGCTCCAAGAAACGCCACCGCCCCGCTCGCGCGTAGCGTGGGTGACGCCCCGAGCGTTGGAGGGCAGCCGTGGACGTGGTGCTCACCGTCATCGTCGCCGTCCTGGCCGTGGTCGTCCTGGTGGCAGCGGCCGGAGTTCGATTCGTGCTGCAGTACGAGCGAGGCGTGGTGCTACGTTTCGGGCGGTTGCTGCCGAAGGTCCGGGACCCGGGTCTGCAGCTGATCATGCCGCTCGCCGACCAGATGACCAAGGTGTTGGTGCAGACGGTCGTCCTTGACGTGCCGTCCCAGGGGGCGATCACCCGGGACAACGTCACGATCAGCGTCGACGCGGTCGTCTACTTCCGGGTCAAGGACCCCGTCAAGGCCGTCGTGAACGTGCAGGACTACCGGCACGCCGTCTCCCAGGTCGCGCAGACGTCACTACGGTCGGTGATCGGACGCGCCGACCTCGACACGGTCCTGTCCGACCGGGAGAAGGTCAACGCCGAGTTGCGCGCCGTCATCGACACCCCGACGGAGGACTGGGGGGTCGCCGTCGACCGGGTCGAGGTCAAGGACGTCTCGCTGCCCGAGGCGATGCGCCGCTCGATGTCCCGGCAGGCGGAGGCCGAGCGGGATCGGCGCGCCCGGATCATCAACGCCGACGGCGAGTACCAGGCGTCCGCCCGGCTGGCCGACGCCGCGCGGATGATGGGCGAGACGCCGGGCGCGCTGCAGCTGCGGTTGCTGCAGACACTGTCCAGCGTGGCGGCGGAACGGAACAACACGCTCGTGATGCCGTTCCCGGTCGAGCTGCTCCGCTTCGCCGACAGCGCCGCCGGCTCCGGCGTCGCCGGGCCGCCTGCCGCACGCTCGGAGCAAGCGGAGCAGCCGGAGGAGCGGCCCGATCCGGAGGCGCTATCCGCGGCCCCCGCGGCAGAGCACGAACCGGAGGTGCGGTCCGAGGGCGAGCGCGAGGACTGACACCCGGCTACCAGAGGTCCTCAGGAAGATCGGTGGTCAGGTCGTCGAGCTCGCCGTAGGTCCGCGCGGCGTACGCAGCCCGGGTACGCTCGTCGAACTCCGTCAGTGTCAGGCGCCCCTCGTCGAGTGCCCGCCGCAGCCGGTCGGCGATCCGCTCCCGATCGGCGTCGGACGCACGGTGCTCACGCTGCATCGGCCCTCCCGCTGCGAGGGTAGTGGCCAGCACTCCGCCATGGTCCGGGATCGCGGCGGCCGGGCCCCGGTCAGTCGAGCGTCGCGCGCAGCGCCGTCGCGAAGGCTTCCGGGTCACCGTGCTGGCCGTACTCCCCGCCGAGGAAGCCGCCGTGGTGGCTGGGGTACTCGGTGACCGGCAGCCCGAGCTGCCCGGTCACGGACCTGGCGCCGCGGGCGGCGAGCTGCTGGCCCGACTCCACGCCCGCTGCCAGCACCAGGCGGGACCCGAGGGCGGTCAGGGCGCCGAAGTCGGGGCGGTAGGCGTTGCACGCGGGCATGTTGCGCATCAGCGGGTCCGTGCGGGAGCGCAGAGCGGGGACGAGCATCTTGTTCGCCTGCCGGGCGAGGTTCTTGGTGGCGGCGAGTGAGAGGAACAGCTCGCCGGTGCCCAGTTCGACCACGTCGTCGGGTCCCAGCCGCCGGGGTGATCGCCCGACGACCTTCTTCCATGCGGTTTCGGCCGAAGGCGACAGTCGGTTGGCACATCCCACCAACCGCTGGTTGACCCTGCCTCCCAGGTGGATCACGGCGTTGCGCATCTCCCGGAGCACGTGGAACTGCGCGAGGGAGTCGCTATCGAATCCGCCTCCGGCACGGGACGCCAGGGTGCTGTGCAGTCGTGCCGCCGCCGGCTCGGAGGTGATCCCGAGTAGCTCGAGGCAGGTGCGAAGGAAGTCCTCATGGATCGCCAGCGCGTAGGGCACGGCCATCGTCCCGAGATGTGCATCCGCGTTGAGTAGGACCTCCCGAGCCTTGTCCGAGGTCAAGTTGAACCGACGCACATGCGAGACCGCTGGGAACATCGCAGGCAGGAGGTGCTGCGAGCCCACCGTCAAACTGAGGAAGTGCGCGGTCATCTGGGACCCGACCAGCAAGGCCATGATGGCGCTGTTGGCCTCTCTCCGTGCCATCTCGTGGTGGCGAAAGGCAGGGAATCTCACAAGTGGGTCGCCCGCAGCCGGTGGCACCTGTCGCTCCTCGATCGTGGAAAGTGCGCCCGGACACTACGACCCGCCACCGACGAGACCGTGAGTCTCCGAGTCCGTCTCGGCCCTCGCCACCTCGCCTTGATCCGCCGCGTACTTGAGCGACCGTAGCTGCTGGAGCTGCCGGACGACCTGCGCGGTCATGTGGTCATCCGGCAGCTGTCGCCGCAGCGGGATCGGAGGCGCCGCACACCGCTATCCGCGCCCGCTACTCGGCATGGCCAACACAAAGGTCGAGCGAGCGGCAGCGTCGGCAGCTGCTGTGCTGGGCGCGGTGGAGCGGACACGGGAGAGGCTTGAGCGGCGGACCTCAGCTGAGGTACGGCTCGCTGTTTTGCTGTAGGCCGTGGTCGATGCGCAGCCTGACGGACCGGTGCATGTTGAGTTGGTCGAGTCGTTCTGGCTCGACCCAGTAGACGTGTTGGGACTCGCTGCTGGGGGCGATCTGGCCGCCGACCGGGCGGGCGCGCAGGCAGATGGAGAACTCCTGGCGGACCTCGCCGTCGTCGTAGGCGATGACGTGGCGCGGGTCGGAGTAGATGCCGACGAGGCCGGTGATCTCGATGTCGAGGCCGGTTTCCTCGCGGACCTCCCGAACGGTGGCGGCGGTCGTGGTCTCGCCGACGTCCTGGGCGCCGCCGGGGATGGCCCACAGGTCGTTGTCGGTGCGTTGGATCAGCAGCACCCGGCCGGCGTCGTCGAGAACGACGGCGGCGACCGCGACGACGAGGCTGTTGGGGGCCGGAGCAGCCGGGTCGTCGTAGTAGTCGCGCTTGGGCACGTGTCCTGGCTACCACGTCGGGGGTTTGGCCGTCTCCCACACGGTGTCGAAGCTGCGCGTGTAGGTCTCGAACATCGACCCTGCCGACAGCCGACGCAGGTGCAGCGCCGGCGCGTGCGGCGCGGGGATGCCGTAGACGTGCGGGTTGACGATCATCTCGTCGTCGTAGCGGTAGATCGAGTTGTACAGCGTGGTGCCGTGACAGCGGACCTCCACGCCCTGGGCGTCGTCGAGGGGGCGGAAGAAGGCAAGCGCGTTGCGGATCTTCGCCGAGATCGCGGCTTTGCCGATGCCCTCGTCGAGGCTGCGGCGCTGGACCTCGCGGCTGTTCGGGTCACCGAGCAGCAGCCGCACGCGGGCGCCGGCTGCGCCCTTGGCACGCAAAGCTGGCAGCAACGCTGGGTTCTCGGTGAGGAACATGCCGCCGTAGACCAGCACGTCGACACGCGCCGTGGCCACGTCGAGCAGGTGGTTCCACACGTCCCGAGACACCGTATTGCGGTTCGGGTAGATCTTGACCACCTCGGACTCGGCGACCGCCGCGCTCGTCTCCGGGTCCAGGGCGTCGGGCCACAGGTAGCTCTCCGACTCGCGCAGCATCGCGGCGACGGTATGGCGGTGCTTCGGGTACGGCGTGCGTGTCTTGGTGATCCACCGTTCCACGGTCTTCGGGTCAACGCTGACCTTCTGTGCGATCTCATCGGTCGTGATCCCGTTGCGCAGCAAGGCATCGCGTAGTCGCTGGTTCGCCATCCCGCCCTCCCTCTGACGACAAGGGACGACCTTATCGCCGCCAGGACGTCCTGAGAAATCCTGTCCTGTGGTGCAGAAGTCCCCTGCGCTCCCGCGAGAGTCGACGCCCGGGAACTGCCGGGGAGCTCCGACCGGAGGGACATCTGCATGCCGCCGCGACACCGTTCCGAGGCCGGACAGCTCGTGATGACCCGACCATCGCAGCGTTCCGGAGCGCGAACCTGGATCCCCGACAGCGGTGACACCAGCATCCGGCACCGGTATGGGATGCCCTGGTGGGCGGCGCGGCTGCCACCCCGGTGGCATGCCTGCCGACCGCAGACCGTGCAGCTGTACCGCGACGGCGGGCTGCTGACCGGCTCCTGCCACTGCGCCTGCGGCGCGGTCACCGACCACACCGGACGCTGGACCGGCCGCAACACCCGCAGACACGGCCCCGACCCGGCCGGGCTGCGCCGCGACCCCCGAACGCCGCAGCCCGTCCGCGCGCGGGTGGCGGCGGACGCAACCCCTCACCCCGGCGCCCGCCACCACCCGCGCATCCAGCCGGCCGAAGCATGAGCGACGCACTCGACCGCGTGCGTGACCTGCTTCGCGCCGGATTCACCGGCGTCTTGCACCGCGACGACCACGACGAGATCATCGCCGTGCAAGCCACCCGCCTGCGCGTCGGCCACATCGAGACCGTCCTGATCCACGACGAGCACGACGCGCACGCCGCCCGCTGCCGCGATGAAGCCGAAGCCACCGTGGTCTGGCACCGCACCGGCTCCACCGCCGACGTCATCACCGAACTACTCGATCTGCCCGCACCAGGCACCCGAGGTGCCCCGACCCTCGCCGAGGCGGCACCGTCGGGACTGTGGATCCCACGGTGACAACTGGCTCGGTTCCTGAAGCTGGGCAGCGGCGAGTCGCACATCCCCGCCGGCGATCGAACCGCCTTCAGCTCCGTCGAGGTCGTTATGCAGCACCTCAGCGCCCCCGGCGTTCGACGATCAGTGCGACAGACGGATTTTGACGGAGATCGGTGGCAGGCTGGGTACAGCTGTGGCCGTACCGACAACGCACGAGGAGGAGGCAGCGATGGTTCGAGTTGTGCAGGCGGATCGTCAGCAGCTAGAGGCGCGTCGTGCGGAGATCCTTGCACGGCACGGCGTGACGCTCGACGAGTTCGCCGAGAGGGCCGCGGCCTACGCGCTCGTCGGTGACGAGTGGGAGGCTTGGGACGAGATCCGTGGGATCGCGTTCCTTCTCGACGATGACTGACCAGCCAGCCGCACAGCCGACCTTCCGGGAGCAGTTCACCGGCTTCGCCGGGCAGATCACGGACCTCCTCGACACGGTGTTCGATGGTGATGTCGAGGCCACCGTCACGGATTTCGAGCACCGATCCCGGATCGTCGCTGCTGTGCCGCTCACCGTGAGCGGCGAGAACCTCGCCAGGCTGAAGATCGACATCCGATGTTGCCTCGACTCCCACGACGAGTTCCTCGCGGTTGAGAAGTCCACCTACCAGCTCATCGCGACGGTCGACCGAGAGCCGATCTTCCGTTTCGAGTACGAGCGGGCCGCGACGTCCAAGCCCAGGGCCCACACGCAGATCCACGCCCATCGCGGTGCGCTGTCCCACCTGCTCTCTCGCGCACGGCATCGAACACCGCACAGCATGGAGTCCTTGCACGTCCCGGTCGGAGGTGACCGCTTCCGCCCTTGCCTCGAAGACGTCATCGAGTTCCTCGTCGTCGAGTGCAGGTTCGACAGTCGGGAACGGTGGAGGGCCGCTGTCGAAGCCGGCCGGGAGCGGTGGCGACGTATACAGACGCGCACGGCAGTGCGTGACTCACCCAGCGAGGCTGCCACCGCCCTCCGGTCCCTCGGCTACACCGTCACCTCTCCCGGCAATACGTCAGATCCGCAGGACGACCTGGCCCGCATACGACGGTGGTGATCCGGAAGGCTCGTCATCTCCAGAAGTGCGGCGGGCGGCACGCGGTCAGATCGCCAGCATCGCGTCGTAGATGTGGTCGTCGAGGTCGGCGACGAATGGCTCTGTGCGCCACGGCGCCAGTTCGCGGCGTGCGCGGCCGATGCGCTGGATGGCCACCCGTCCGCGGGTGGCTGCCGTGGTGTCGATGCAGTCGTGCAGCAACGTCGTCGCCGCTCGGACGTCACCGCAACGCAGCCGCGCGATGGCGAGATCGGTGCCGGCGATGCCACGCTGCACCTGCTCGCGCGGTGCGGTCAGGGCTGCAACGGATCGTTCGAGGTGCTCGTGGGCCCGCTCGGCGGTACCGAGGTACAACTCGCAGACACCCTCGAACCCACGCAGCCGGTCTGCGTCGAACGCACCATCCGCGGAACCGGCGGACTCGAGATCGAGCCAGGCGAGCCGGAGCGCGGCGGCGGCATCGCGATCTCGACCGGATCGCGCGGCTTCCTCCGCCTGCAGGGCATGCGCCCGGGCGCGAACGCGGTGATCGGAACCGCGCCTGGCGTCGACAACCGCCGCCTCGACGATCAGGCGGACCGTGCCGTCGGTGGTGGAGTGCAGCATCGTCATGGCATAGCTCGTGCGCACCGCCGCGCGGCACGTCGTACCGGTGGCCGTGCCCGCAGCCTCAACCGCGCGGGTATACCAACGTCGGGTGGCGGCATCGTCTCTGGTCTCGAAGGCGATTCGCCCGGCAATCAGGTAGGCCTGCAAGCGCAGCATGCCCAGGCGTTCCCGCAGCGCCTCGGTGTCCGTAAGCCGTCGGCAGACCTCGACGATCGGGGCGAGCAGCAGTTGCAGCCGCACGAATGGCACACTGCCGATCTGACGGTCCACATCGGAGACCGAAGCTCCGAGTCGGTCGATCAGTTCATCGTTCAGGCGCCGCGGATCGCGGAGAGCGTCGACTGCCAGCTCGCGCGTCGGATCGGCCAGCAGCACCAGGAGCGGGTCGCTGTCGACACTGGCCGAGCGCAGCACGAGGTCACGCAGCTCCCGGGTTCGTCGCTCTGGCACCCCGAGGTGGGCCAGCGCGGTCAGCAGGACATCGAGATCCGAGCCGGAACCCAGCGCGGGCTGGCCGGAGCCGGTGCGCGCGTAGAGGTACGCGAGCAGCAGTTGGTAGCGCTCGCCCGGCACCGTCCGAGCTGCGAAGCTCTCCCAACGCGCGATGTTGCGCTGCAGGCTGGTCAACCGGCTGCTCATCACAGACTCCACACCCAGCCGATCAGCGACGTCGTGCAGCGCGCGGGCTTGATCGGCCCACGACCATCCCCGTCGCTCGCGCAGCTGGCGCAGCAGTCGGCACGCGGTGGCGCGATCCGGAGTTTCCATGGTCAGGCTCAGATCGGGACGATGAGTCGAGGCCGGGCTCGCTCCGCCCCGTAGCCGATGGTGTACCAGGTCCCGCTGCGCGGATCGTCGCCATGCGGGAATCCGATGACAAGATCGCTGCGGTCGACCATCCAGCGGTTGCGGGCGTGGTAGGCCTCCTCGTCCAGCTGCGGCGCACCGAGCTCGACCAGCGACACCCGCGCGCGGCGAGCGGCCTCGCGAACCGTCTGCCGGGCCTGGTCGGGTTGGTCGCCCAACGTGCAGGGCACGACGACGGTCAGCGCTGCCCGGCCGTGCTGGGCGAGCCAGTCCAGCGCGAGCGTGTCGATCCCCTCGGCGCCGCCGAGGTACACGTGCGAGCCAGGTCCGGCGAACGGCTGCAGGTAGGCGTCGAACATCATCCGATACTCAGTCGCCGTGCGGTGCCCGGTTCTGCGAGATCCGGTGATCGTCACCGCGTGGGGCACGGCTACCTCCGGTCATGTCATCGAATGTCATCTGTTGCCGAGCCGCTCGGATTGATCGCATGACTTCCGTGACGGTTCGACGACGCGGTCAGCGTTCCATACCCGTCCGCCCCTCGGTCCAACGCCGGGCAACGGCGGGTCGAACGTGGGTGCCCGACAGTGCGGACAGCACCATTCGACACCGGTATGGGATGCCCTGGTGGGCGGCGCGCCTGCCGCATCGATGGCACTCGTGTCGGCCGCAGACCGTGCGGCTATTTCGCGACGGCGGGCTGCTGACCGGCTCCTGCTACTGCGCGTGCGGGGCGGTCACCGACCACACCGGACGGTGGACCGGCCGCAACGCCCAAAGGCACACCCCCGACCCGGCCGGGCTGCGCCGCGAGACCCCGACGCCGCAGCCCGTCCGTTCGCGGGTGGTGGCGGGCACTACCCCTCACCCCGGCGCCCGCCACCACCCGCGCATCCAGCGGGCCACAGCATGAGCGACGCACTCGACCGTGTCCGCGATCTGGTTCGCGCCGGGTTCACCGGCATCCTGCACCGCGACGAACATGGCGAGATCATCGCCGTGCAAGCCACCCGTCTGCGCGTCGGCCACATCGAGACCGTGCTCATTCACGACGAGCACGACGCACTCGCCGCCCGCTGCCGCGATGAAGCCGAAGCCACCGTGGTCTGGCACCGCACCGGCTCCACCGCCGACGTCATCACCGAACTACTCGACCTGCCCGCACCAGGCACCCGAGGTGCCCCCACCCGCGCGGGGGCGACACCATCGGGACTATGGATCCCGCGATGACAGCCCACCCCCAGATCCGAGCTGCAGCTGTAGCTGTAGGCAGGCCATTGAGCACGCTGAGCCGTACCCGATCTGCGCCGCGTCAGATCGCGATCCCGCCCGTGGCGCGGTGTCGCTCCGTATCGGCGTGAACTCGTGAGATGATGGTGGAACCTGAGCCTGGCTGCCGGACGGAGGTGCGTCATGACGACCAGCAGTGACGACGGCGCCCAGCACATCCCCGAACCCCGCCGGTCCCGCAGGAGCCTTGACGAGCAGGCGCGCACGCTGGGCACACCACCTATCGGCTCGGGAGACTTCTACGCGACGGACGGGATCTTCGGCTCGGCCGAGGAGGTCGACGAGTTCCTGGACTTCCTGTATCAGTCACGTCGAGCAGACCTCGCGTAGCGGCGAATGGGCTACGTCGCACTCGACACGGACGTCGTGTCCATGCTGATCAAGCGGCAGCTTCCCGCGACGTTGCTCGCGCGACTCGCTGGCAGCATCCCATGCGTGTCCTTCGTCACCATCGCCGAACTGACCGAGTGGGCGATCTTCCGGAGCTGGGGCCAGCGACGCCATGCCGAACTCGACAGGTGGCTGGCCGGGGTGCCCACTCTCGAGTACGACGACGACGTCGCGCGTATGTGGGGCGCCCCTGTCCGCAGCTGCCCGCCAGCGCGGACGACCGCGACCGATCAACGACATGTGGAATGCGGCGTGCTGCCTCACCTCGGCAGTCCCTCTCGCCACCCTGAATGCGAAGGACTACCTCGACTTCGGTCGCGAACACGGATTACAGCTGATCACCTCGTGATCGGCCACACATAGTTGCGCGGCCGCCTGATCGCCCTCGGTGTACGCGGTGTCGGCACCGCAGAAGCGGGCGCGGCCGCCGCCTACGTCGAGCTCAACAAGATCGTGCAAGCACTCACCCGACGACGGACGTTCCTCGGGAAATTCGGTGTCGACCCTGTCCGAGTCGAGGTAGTCCGGCGGCTCTCGGCGTGAGCGTGCGCTTGCGAGCGGCTCAGTCGGACAAGTTCGCGTTGTGGGTGCGGTCGTGTTCGGCGCGGACGCGGGCGAGGCGGGCACGCCACCATGCGGCTTGGTCGGGGTCGGTGAGTTCGTAGGTGTCGAGCAGGACGGGGTCGGGTGCGGGTGGGGTGCGCGGCACCGGCAGGTACCCGTCGACAGCCCGCAGCGAGCCGGGACCGGCGACGACATCACCGTCGAGCAGTGACAGCGTGCCCAGGCCGCAGTCGAAGTCCAGTTCCGGCAACGCCCCAGCGAGAGCGACCTGCGCGGCCAGGCCGACGCTGGTCTCCAGCGCCGACGACACCACGCACGGCAGCCCAGCGGCCGCGGCGACCTGCAACGAGCGGCGCACCCCACCCAGCGGCGTGCACTTGATCACCGCGACATCGGCCGCACCCGCGACGGCGACACGCAGCGGGTCGTCGGCGCGGCGGATGGACTCGTCAGCGGCGATGCGCACGTCGACCCGGCGCCGGACAGCGGCCAGTTCCCCGATGCCGGCGCAGGGTTGCTCGACGTACTCCAGCCCGCCGGCCGCCTCGTCGAGCCGGCGGATGTGAGCCACGGCGGTGTCGATGTCCCAGAGTCCGTTGGCGTCCACGCGGACCGCGCCGTCAGGCCCCAGAGCGTCGCGGACCGCCTCGACGCGGGCCAGGTCTTCGGGCAGCGACTCGGGGTGGTCGGCGACCTTGACCTTCGCGGTGCCGCAGCCGGACCGCGCGACGATCTCGTGGGCGCGCTCGGGCCCGACAGCGGGAACGGTGCAGTTGATCGGGATGCGGTCGCG
>WHTH01000014.1 GCA_009377865.1 Pseudonocardiaceae bacterium
CCGTGCCCGACCTCACCGACGCCATCCGACGGTTCATCGACGGCTGGAACGACCGCTGCCAACCCTTCACCTGGACCAAAGACGCCGACACCATCCTGTCCAAAGCAAACCGCAAAACAACTTCAAACACGCGACACTAGTGGTTGTCGCCGCATGACCGCCCGTTCGTCGCCGTGAAGGGCCCATTCACGGCGTCGGAAGCAGTGAAGGTGCCCTTCACGACGGCAGGGAGCGGGCGGGTGCCGCTTCGAGTCGGCACGGCGTGGCAGGCATACTCGCGGCCGTGCGTCTTCGGCTGCTCCTCGCCATCAGCGTCCTGCTCGCTCCACTGGCCGGATGCGGTGTCTTCGGCGGTCCCGATCCGGAGGGCGCAGCGTCGGACTTCCTGCAGGCACTGGCTCGTGGTGACGCCATGGCGGCAGGGGCGCTGACCGACGACCCGGGTGCCGCCACCGAGCGGATCCAGCAGGTGCGCGGAGAACTCGAGCCGGAGCGCGTACGGATCGCACTGGACCGGGCCGAGGAGTCCGAGAGCGCGGAGGGCGCGGCCAGCGCGACCTTCACAGCAACCTGGGAGCTCGGCCAGGGCCGGCAGTGGCGCTACCAGGGCAGCTTCGACCTCGCCCGCGCTGACACCGAGGCCGGCTGGTCGGTGCGCTGGAGCCCGTCGGTGCTGCATCCGGACCTGAGCGCGCAGCAGACGATCGCGCTGCGCGAGGAGCTGCCCGACCCGGCCCCGGTGGTCGGTCGTGACGGCGACCCGCTGCTCACCGCGGAGACCGTCGTCCCGGTGGTCGTCGAGACCGGGCAGGCGCCCGCGGTGGCGGCACCGCTGGCGGAAGCGCTGAACCGGTTCGACGAGGACATCACCGAGGAGTCGATCGTGCAGGGCGCGGCCGATGCCCCGCAGCGGCAGCCCTACACGGTGGCCGTGCTGCGTGAGGACGACTACAAGTCGGCCCGGGGCCAGATCTACGAGCTGCCCGGGGTCACGTTTCCCAGCCAGCAACGATTGCTGCCGCCGGACCGCGACGTCGCGCCGCAGCTGCTGCAGGGGCTGCGTGATGAGCTGCAGCAGCGGCTCGCCGGTGCCGCCGGCTGGCGGGTCGTGACCGTCGACACCGTGGGTGCCGAGGTCGCCACCCTCGCAGGCCAATCGCCCAGGCCCGCACCGACGGTCTCGACATCGCTGAGCCGCGAGCTGCAGGCCGTTGCCGAGGACGCGGTGGAGCCGGCAGGCGGGCAGGCGATGATCGTCGCCCTGCAGCCGTCCAGCGGTGACGTGCTGGCAGTGGCGCAGAACGCCGCCGCCGACGCCGAGGGTTCACTGGCCCTGACGGGACGCTACCCACCCGGCTCGACGTTCAAGATCGTGACTGCCGCGTCGGCGCTGCAGGCCGGACAGCTGACGCCGCAGACGCCGGTCGACTGCCCGGCCACCACCACGATCAACGGGTACGAGGTCCCCAACATCGATCGCTTCGAGCTCGGCACGGTCCCATTCCGCACCGCGTTCGCCCGCTCCTGCAACACCACCTTCTCGCAGCTCGCTGCCGGCTTCGAGCCGGACCAGCTCACCAGAACCGCACAGCAGTTCGGGATCGGAGCCGACTACGACATCGCCGGCACGACCACGCTGACGGGCGAGGTGCCCCCGGCACAGGACGAGATCGGGCGCGCCGCGAACGGCTTCGGTCAGGGCCAGGTGCTCACCACACCGTTCGGGATGGCGATGGTGGCATCGACCGTGGCAGCCGGTGGTGACGCTCCGACCCCGCAGCTGATCCGCGGTATCCCGACCGAGGTCAACGAGCCGGCCGGGCCGCCGCTCGACCCGGCTGCGGCTGACGTGCTGCCGGCAATGATGCGTCAGGTGGTCACCGAGGGGACCGCGACCGCGTTGAACGGACTCGGCGACGTGCACGGCAAGACCGGGACCGCGGAGTACAGCCCGGACGGCTCGCACGGCTGGTTCGTGGGCTATCGCGGCGACCTGGCGTTCGCGGTACTGGTGGTCGACGCCGGTTCCTCGGGGCCCGCGGTCGAGGCGGCCGGCCGGTTCCTGACCGCGGGGGGCGAATGAGCGCATAGGGTGGATGGCATGTCCGTGCGAACAGCGCTGCGCCCCGGCAGGCAGACCCCGATCCGGTCCGTGCCCACGCACATTCCGCGGCCGGAATACGTCGGCAAGCCGGCGCCGACCCCCAACGCCGATCCCTGGATGCAGCCGCCGGAGATCATCGAGGGGATGCGGGTGGCGAGCAAGGTGGCCGCACAGGCGCTGGCCGAGGGCGGCAGGGCGGTCGCTCCCGGCGTGACCACCGACGAGGTGGACCGGGTGGTCCACGACTTCCTATGCGACCAGGGCGCCTACCCCTCGACGCTGGGTTACCGCGGCTTCCCGAAGTCGTGCTGCACCTCGCTGAACGAGGTGATCTGCCACGGCATCCCCGACTCGACCGTCATCGAGGACGGCGACATCGTCAACATCGACGTGACCGCCTATCTGGGAGGCGTGCACGGCGACACGAACGCGACGTTCCTGGCGGGCAACGTCTCCGAGGAGGACCGGCTGCTCGTCGAGCGCACCCACGAGGCGATGATGCGCGGCATCCGCGCAGTGAAGCCGGGGCGGGCCCTCAACGTGGTCGGGCGTGTGATCGAGTCCTACGCCAAGCGGTTCGACTACGGGGTGGTGCGCGACTTCACCGGCCACGGCATCGGGCGAGCGTTTCACAGCGGCCTGGTGGTGCTGCACTACGACGAGCCGAACGTGGACACGGTGCTCGAGCCCGGGATGACCTTCACCATCGAGCCGATGATCACGCTGGGCGGGATCGACTACGACGTGTGGGACGACGCCTGGACCGTCACGACCAAGGACAAGCGGCGCACCGCCCAGTTCGAACACACCCTGGTCGTCACGACCGACGGCGCCGAGATCCTCACGCTGCTCTGACGCTTGGTCTTGCCGCAATGGGGAAGGTATACGAGCGCATCGACGAGCGGATGGCGGCGTGGATCGAGCGGCAGCCGGTGTTCTTCGTGGCCACGGCGCCGCTGGCGTCCGATGGCCTGGTGAACGTCTCGCCCAAAGCGACCCGCGGCACGTTCCGGGTCCTCGACGAGCACACCTTCGGTTACGTCGACCTGACCGGAAGCGGGATCGAGACCGTCGCGCACCTGCGCGAGAACGGCCGGATCTGCGTGATGTTCTGCGCCTTCGACGGGCGGCCCGACATCGTGCGGCTGCACGGCATCGGCAGCGCGGTGACGCTCGGCGAGCCGGGATTCGAAGCAGCCTGCGCGCCGTTCGCCGACGCCGTCGCGCCCCGGGAACCCGCCGTGCGGGCGGTGGTGACGGTGGAGGTGCACCGGATCGCTGACTCGTGCGGGTTCGGCGTGCCGCTGATGGATCTGCGGGCCGAGCGCGATGTGCTCGACTCCTGGTCCGAGAAGAAGGGCCCTGACCGCCTGCACCGCTACCGTGCCGAGCACAACGTCGCAAGTCTCGACGACTTGCCCGGGCTCGACTGATGCACGACGGAGGGAGCGACCGTGGGCGGGGCGTTGCTGGTCGCGGGGACCACGTCGGATGCCGGCAAGAGCGTGCTGGTGGCCGGGATCTGCCGGTGGCTGGCACGGCGGGGCGTGTCCGTGGCGCCGTTCAAGGCCCAGAACATGTCGAACAACTCGGTGGTCACCCCGGATGGCGGCGAGATCGGGCGGGCGCAGGCCCTGCAGGCGGCGGCGTGCGGCATCGAGCCGTCGGTGCAACTGAACCCGGTGCTGCTCAAGCCCGGCAGTGACCGCTCCTCCCAGCTGGTGCTGCTCGGGCGCGCCGACGGCACGGTATCGGCGATGTCCTACCGCGACCGCAAGGCGGCGCTACTCGACGTCGTGGCCGGCAGCCTGGCGAGGTTGCGGGCCGAGCACGACGTCGTGGTCTGCGAGGGCGCGGGCTCACCGGCCGAGATCAACCTGCGCGACGCCGACATCGCCAACATGGGGTTGGCGCGTGCGGCCGGCCTGCCCGTGCTCGTGATCGGCGACATCGACCGCGGCGGCGTGCTGGCGCACCTGTTCGGCACGCTGGCGCTGCTCGACTCCGCCGACCAGGCGCTGGTCGCGGGGTTCGTGATCAACAAGTTCCGCGGCGACCCCGCGCTACTGGCCCCCGGGTTGGAGCAGCTGCGCGCGCTGACCGGACGGCCCAGTTACGGGGTGCTGCCCGTCAGCGACGAGCTCTGGATCGACGCCGAGGACTCGCTGTCGCACGCCGTCGACGAGATCGTCGGGAGACCGGCGTTGCCGCAGGGCAGCCAGTGGCTGCGGGTGGCCGCGGTGCGGCTGCCCCGGATCTCGAACGGGACCGATGTCGACGCGCTGGCCTGCGAGCCGGGCGTGGCGGTCCGCTACGTCACCGAGCCGTCGCGGCTTGCCGACGCCGACCTCGTCGTGCTGCCGGGTTCGAAGTCCACCGTGGATGACATGGCGTGGCTGCGCCGGACCGGTCTGGCGGACGCGATCAGCGAACACGTCGCCGCCGGCCGCGGGATCGTCGGGCTCTGCGGCGGGTTCCAGATGCTGGGCCGCCGGCTGGTCGACGAGGTCGAGTCGGGGGCCGGGGACGTGCCAGGGCTGGGCCTGCTCGACCTCGAGGTCTGCTTCGACCCGGACAAGCACCTCGGCAGGCCCACCGGCACGGCGCTGGGTGAGCCGGTGACCGGCTACGAGATCCACCACGGCCGGATCACCCATCGCGGCGACCCGCCGCTGGTGACGCTGGCCGACGGGACGGGCGAAGGGGCCGACGCGGGGCCCGTCATGGGCACCCACTGGCACGGCCTGTTCGAGAACGACGGGTTCCGGCGCGCGCTGCTGAGCCGCGCCGCGTGGCTGGCCGGTCGGCACGGGTTCTGCCCCGCACCGGCGACGAGCTTCGCGGCGGTCCGTACCGCGCAGCTCGACCTGCTCGGCGACCTGGTCGAGACCCACCTCGATACCGACGCTGTCACCGAACTACTGGAGCACGGCGCGCCGCCGGGACTCCCGTTCGTCCCACCGGGTGCGCCGTCTACCGTTGCCTGGTCTGATCAGACTTGACCAGATAGGCTGGCGGAGTGAGCAAGCAGGTCAACGTCTACGAGGCCAAGACGCAGCTGTCCAAGCTGCTCGAGCAGGTCGAGGCCGGCGACGAGATCGTCATCGCACGTCACGGCAGGCCCGTCGCCCGGCTCGTCCCGCTGCAGCGATCCCGGGCCGAGCGGATCCCCGGTGGCTGGGAGGGCAAGGTCTGGATAGCTGACGACTTCGACGAGCGCGATGCCGAGCTGGAAGATCTGTTCTACAACGGATCGATCTTTCCGGACGAGGACGACAGGCGGTGAGGCTCCTGCTGGACACGCACGTGGTGATCTGGTGGCTTGAAGCGTCCCCGCGATTGCGCGACGAGACGCGTGAGGCGATCGCCCAGGCAGCCGACGTCTTCGTTTCGGCGGTCAGCGCGGTCGAGATCGCTGCAAAGACCGCGATAGGCAAGCTGTCCACTCCGGACGACTTCGCCGAACGGATCGCTGCGCATTCGATGATCGAGCTGCCCGTCATAGTACGCCACGGGTTGGCGCTGCAGGACCTGCCGCTGCATCATCGGGATCCGTTCGACCGGCTGCTCATCGCACAAGCGCGCTGCGAGGGGTTGACAATCGTCACGAATGACCGCGCCTTCACCGCTTACGACGTTGCGATCCTGGCTGCGTAGCTACAGCGCCAAGCCGAGCAGCGCGTTCTCGACGACTTCGGGCTGACCCTGGCCGCGTGGTTGGCGGCCCCGCCGGACCTACCCCCGTTTACCATGACCTGGCCCTGCGAGAGGACACCATTCGTGCGCATCCTGCTGCTGTCGACCGCTGACACCGACCTGCTCGCCGCCCGCGCGTCGGGAGCGGATTATCGGGTGGGCAACCCAGCGCGCATCGAGCCCGCGGAGCTGCCGGAGCTTCTCGACGGCGTCGATCTCGTTGTGCTACGGTTGCTCGGCGGCCGCCGCGCGTGGGAGCAGGGCAGGGCGGCGCTGCTGGCCCCCGGCGTGCCGACCGTGTGCCTGGGCGGAGAGGCCACACCCGACGCCGAGCTGATGGCCGCGTCCACCGTGCCCGCTGGGGTGGCGGCCGAGGCGCTGCGCTACCTGGTCGCAGGTGGCCCGGACAACCTCGCCGAGCTGGCGCGCTTCCTGTCCGACACCGTGCTGCTCACGGGGAGGGGCTTCGCCCCGCCGGCGCCGACTCCCGAGTTCGAGGTGCACGGAGACGCCGAGGACGGCGGCCCCGGTCCTACCGTCGGTATCGTCTTCTACCGGGCGCACGCGCTGGCGGGCAACACCGCCTTCGTCGACGTCCTGGCCGACGCGGTACGCGCTGCGGGTGGTGCTCCGCTCGCCGTCTACTGTGGATCGTTGCGGGGGCTGGATACGGAGCAGGCCGAGGGGCTGCGGGAGCTGCTGTCGCGCTGCGACGCGCTGGTCGCCACTGTGCTCGCTGCGGGTGGGTCGGCCGCGGCCGGCGCCGGCGCGGAGGAGGACTCCTGGGATGCCGGTGCGTTGGCGGCGCTCGACGTCCCGGTGCTGCAGGGACTGTGCCTGACCACGTCACGCGCGACCTGGGAGGCCAGCGACGCCGCGCTGTCCCCGATGGACGCCGCGATGCAGGTGGCCATCCCGGAGTTCGACGGGCGGCTGGTGTCGGTGCCGTTCTCCTTCAAGGAACCCGGCGGGGAGGACACCGCCGGGATCCCGGTCTACGCCGCCGACCCCGAGCGTGCCGCGCGGGTGGCGGGCACTGCGGTGTCGCTGGCCCGGTTGCGGTCGGTACCTGCGGCGGACAAGAGGCTCGCTGTGGTGCTGTCGGCCTATCCGACCAAGCACTCCCGGATCGGCAACGCTGTCGGGCTGGACACCCCCGCCTCCGCCGTGGCGCTGCTGCGCGCGCTGGCAGCCGCCGGCTACGACCTCGGCGGCCTCGACGTGGCGGCGCTGGACGGTGACACGCTGATCCACGAGTTGATCGCGGCGGGCGGCCACGACGTCGAGTGGCTGACCGAGCAGCAGATGGCGGATGCTCCGATCCGGGTGCCCGCCGGTGAGTACGCGCGGTGGTTCGCCGGCCTGCCGTCGGCGCTGCGCGAGGCCGTCGTCGCGGCGTGGGGCCGGCCGCCGGGGGAGATGTACGTGGATCGGGACGCGATCTACGTGGCGTCGCTGCAATTCGGCAACGTGGTGCTGCTCATCCAGCCGCCCCGGGGGTTCGGCGAGAACCCGGTGGCGATCTACCACGACCCGGACCTCGCGCCGAGCCACCAGTACCTGGCCGCCTACCGCTGGCTCGACCGGTCGTTCGGGGCGCACGCCGTGGTGCACCTGGGCAAGCACGGCACGCTGGAGTGGCTGCCGGGCAAGGGCGTCGGGCTGGCCGCGTCCGACGCCCCGGACGCGGTGCTCGGCAACCTGCCGATGATCTACCCGTTCATCGTCAACGATCCCGGTGAGGGCACCCAGGCCAAGAGACGGGTGCACGCCACCATCGTCGATCACATGATCCCGCCGATGGCGCGCGCCGACACCTACGGCGAGCTCGCCCGGCTCGAGCAACTGCTCGACGAATACGCCACGGTGGCGGCGCTGGACCCCGAGAAGCTGCCCACGTTGCGTGGCCAGATCTGGACGACGATCCAGGCCGCGCAGCTGCATCACGACCTCGGTGCCGACGCCCAGCCCGGCGCCGAGGAGTTCGACGACTTCGTGATGCACCTCGACGGCTACCTCTGCGAGATCAAGGACGTGCAGATCCGTGACGGGCTGCACGTGCTGGGCCGGGCGCCCGGCGGTGACGAGCTCGACAACGACGTGCTAGCCGTGCTGCGGGCCCGGCAGGTCTTCGGCGGTGCCAGCGCGCTGCCCGGGCTGCGGACCGCCCTGGCTGCTGGGTTCGGACTCGACGAGCAGGGGCTGCTGGCCGACCCGGGTCGTCCTGTCGAGGCACCCGCGGTACTGACCGGGCTGGTCGACGGGCCGGCGCGCACCGGTGCCGACGTCACCGACCTGCTCGAGTCACTCGCCCGCGACCTCGTGCAGCGGTGCCACAAGGTGGGCTGGGAGCCCGAAGCCGTGCCGGCCCTGGTGGCCGACCTGCTCGGACGCCCCGACGAGGGGGTGGCGGCGGTGCTGCGGTTCGGCTGCACCGAGCTGGTGCCCCGGCTGGCGGGTACCACCGCCGAGATCGACAACGTGCTGCGCGCGCTCGACGGCCGCTTCGTCGAGCCCGGCCCGTCCGGCTCACCCACCCGCGGGCTGGTGTCGGTGCTGCCCACCGGGCGCAACTTCTACTCCGTCGACCCCAAGGCGGTGCCGTCGCGCAACTCCTTCGACGTCGGTGCTGCGCTGGCCGAGTCGCTGCTCTCGCGGCATCGCGACGACACCGGGCAGTGGCCGCGCAGCGTGGGGCTGACGGTGTGGGGGACGTCGGCGATGCGGACCCAGGGCGACGACCTCGCCGAGGTGCTCGCGCTGCTCGGGGTGCGCCCGGTGTGGGACGACGCCTCGCGCCGGGTGACCGGGCTCGAGGTGGTGGGCGTCGCGGAGCTCGGCAGGCCCCGCATCGACGTGGTGCTGCGGATCTCCGGGTTCTTCCGCGATGCCTTCCCGCACGTGATCGCGCTGCTCGATGACGCGGTCGAGACCGTGGCCCGGCTCGATGAGTCCGATGAGGACAACTTCGTCGCGGCGCACTACCGGGCCGATCTCGAGTCCCACGGCGACGATCGGCGCGCCCGCACCCGCATCTTCGGCTCCAAGCCCGGCGCATACGGGGCCGGGCTGCTCCCGCTCATCGACTCCGGGCAGTGGCGCACCGGTGCCGACTTCGCCGAGGTCTACGCCACCTGGGGCGGCTACGCCTACGGCCGCGGGCTCGACGGCGCCGCCGCCCGCGGCGACATGGAACACGCGTTTCGGCGCATCGCCGTGGCGGCCAAGAACGTCGACACCCGCGAGCACGACATCGCCGACTCCGACGACTACTTCCAGTACCACGGCGGCATGGTCGCCATGGTCCGCACGCTGACCGGCAGCGACCCGGCGGCCTACGTCGGCGACTCTGCGGTGCCACACGCCGTGAAGACCCGGTCGCTGGCCGAGGAGACCCGCCGGGTGTTCCGTTCCCGGGTCGTCAACCCGCGCTGGATCTCGGCGATGCAGCGCCACGGCTACAAGGGCGCCTTCGAGCTCGCCGCCACGGTGGACTACCTGTTCGGCTTCGACGCCACCGCCGGCGTCGTCGACGACTGGATGTACTCGAAACTCGCCGAGTCCTACGTGCACGACGAGGGTGTGCAGCAGTTCCTGCGGGAGTCGAACCCGTGGGCGCTGCGGGGGATGACCGAGCGGCTGCTCGAGGCCGCCGACCGTGGGTTGTGGGCCGAGCCCGACCCGGCCGAGCTGGATGCACTGCGTGCGGTCTACCTCGATCTCGAAGGCGACCTCGAAGGTGGTGAGTGATTCTTGTGGTTATAGCCACAAGAATCACTCACCACGGAGGTCAGTCGCCGGTGGCGGAGAAGTGCATGATGTCGAGCGGTCGAGTCCACCGGCTGCCCCACAACCACCCGATCTCCTCGAATGCGGACACGGCCGGTCGGCCGTCGAGCAGCATCCCGGGCCGCTGCCAGGAGCGGTCCAGGTAGGCCGAGGCCAGCTCGGGCAGTACCAGGTCGTCGCGCTGGTAGGGGTTGTGGAACGGGTTGACGTCGATCGCCAGCCCGTAGGCGTGCGCTGACCAGCGGCTCTGGCCGACGGTCGGCCGGCAGACGAACGCGGTGGTGTTGTTGCCGTCACCGGTCGGCGGGGCGTCGAGTTCCGGGGCCGCCACGACGCGCATCTCCTCGATCGGGAAGCCCGCCGAGAACAGCTGCTCGAAGACCGAGACGACGTCGCGGGCCACGTCGGCGTGCACGATCATCTCGCCGGTGTGCGGCCGCCTGTCGAAGCCGACGAACGACATCGTGAGGTAGCGCAGTTCCTCGGCGGCAACGGGGCAGGCCGGCTGCCAGGTGCTGCGAGCCAGCACGTCGTCCGGCACGGGCGCGCTCGTCGACTCGTAGTCACCGGAAACCGGCGGCGGCAGCATGTCGCGGGTGGGCAGGTCGCGCACGGCGAGCACCTCCGGGGTGGCTAGCACCGCACCGAAGTCGTCGGGCCGCAGCGGCAGCTCCCGTGCGCCGACCACCCATCCGGGTTCCGGCGGGGGCGCGACCGGGGGTGCCGGCGCAGCGGACGTGGGGGAGCCTGGGGCGGCCGTGCCTGTCGGTGCTGTGCCCGGCGGGGAGGCGCCACAGCCTGCCGTTGCAGCAACGGCGAGTGTGACGATCGTGACGAGGACGACGAGCAGCAAGGGGCGCGCCACGACCTCAGCGTGGCATAGCATCCAGTAGACGGGACACCCTGTACTGGAGGGCCTGGATGCGGGTCAGGGTCTGGCGACGGCGGGCGGTGCGGCTCGCGCTGCCCGTGGTGGCTGCTGCGGTGGTATGGAGCCCGGTCGCCGCGGCCGGCCCGCCTGCCGCCGGGCTGCCGGTCGTGCCAGGGGACGATGGCCAGCCCACGCAGCCATTCATCGTGGGGGGCAGCGACACCAGCACCGACGAGCACCCCTGGATGGTGGCGCTGACCGACGCTGCGGCCTCGCCTTACTGCGGTGGTGCGCTGGTCGGCCCGGACCGTGTCGTCACCGCCGCGCACTGCGTCGCCAATCGGGACCAGGCCGAGCTGACCGTCATCGCGGGCCGCACCGACATGCGCACCAGCGAGGGCGTCGAGACCGGGGTGCGGCAGGTGTGGGTGCACCCGGGTTTCGACGGCGATCCGATGGGTGGCGACGACGTCGCGGTGCTGACGCTCGAGCGCGAACCCGGCTACCGCACCCTCCCGCTCAACGAGGACCCCAGTGCCTATCAGCCCGGCACACCGGCCACCGTGCTCGGCTGGGGCTACACCGACGAGAGCGGTCCGTCCTCGCCGGTGCTGCAGGAGGTCGACGTACCGCTGCAGTCCGATTCCGACTGCTCCGGCACCTACTCGCAGTACGACGCGAGCGAGATGGTCTGTGCGGGCGACCCCGAGGGTGAGCGTGACGCCTGCTACGGCGATTCCGGGGGTCCGCTCGTGGTCGACGGCCGGTTGATCGGGGTCACGTCGTGGGGCACCGGCTGCGCCCGGCCCGGGCTGCCCGGCGTATACGTCCGGATCTCCTCCTACGCCGACGACCTGCAAGCACAGCTGTCCTGAGACCTGCTTGCAGGGTCGAAGCAATAGGATTGACGGCTGCTCGAGGCGGTGCGGTCTGGTAGGCATTGCAGCGTGGAACGTCTCGTGCTGCACCGCAGCCTCTCCCCCGACGTGCCGGTCGGCACGCTTTACTCGTTGCTGCGGCTGCGAATCGAGGTGTTCGTTGTCGAGCAGGAATGTCCTTACCAGGAACTCGACGGTCGCGACCTGGATGTCGAGACCCGGCACTTCTGGTTGTCCCCCCAGGAACGGACCGAGGAAGTGCAGGCTTACCTGCGCCTCGTCGAGCAGCCCGGCGGTAGGTTCCGCATCGGGCGGGTCTGCGTGGCGCAGCACGCGCGGCGCAAGGGAGCTGCCCGGCGACTGATGGAGGCCGCGCTCGGCGAAGTGGGCGACGGGGCGTGCGTGCTCGACGCGCAGAGCGACCTGACCGGCATCTACACCGCGTTCGGCTTCGAGCCTGACGGCGAGGAGTTCACCGAGGACGGCATCGCCCACACCCCGATGCGGCGGACCATCCGGTGATCGGCACCGCGCTCCCTGGCTGTGGTACGGGCTGCGCGATGGTGACACACCCCGTGGGGCCGATCAGCCGCGTCGGCTACCCCTTTGCCGCGACGACTTTCCGCGCTGCGCTGGCCAGGTCGCGGGCGTCGCTGCCGGACCGGGCGTCGAGCGCCTCGGCAAGCGGCACGAGCTGGTCGCGTGCAGGAACAGACAGCGCGATCAACCAGCCACGGGGTGTAGTGGCACACGGCGGCGCCGAACAGGTCGGCCTGCCCACCGAACTGCCGTGCCAGGCCTCGCAGCCACCGCTGCCTCCTCGGTGTCTGCGCGGTCGCAGTAGCTGCCCGCGCGGCGCTACGCATCGATGTCGAGCTGATGGAGGAGTGCGCGGCTGGCCATGGCGTCGTGGGTGAGAACGACTCGGTGGGTGGGCAGCGACGAGACCTGTTCGGTGGTCAGCGCCCAGACCCGGCGCCGCTGGGCTGGGGTGATGGTGGCCAGACCGAGGAAGTCGGGGTAGCGGTCGTCGGTGTCGGCGTCGAAGAGGTCGGTGTCGGCCAGCGCCGGGGTGGTGGGTTCGAGCGCGGGCTCGGCGGTGGGGTCGATGCGGGGAAACAGCAGCTTGGTCGCGTGGGCGTGGCGGGCCAGCGGTAGTCCGAGCCAGTCGGTGAGCTGGTCGGGGAAGAACTGGGTCGAGTTCCTTGCCGGCGTCGTCGACGAGGGGTGCGGTGCACCCGGCGAGCACCGCGTCGACGACGGCGGGGTCGACGGTGGGGTGTAACTGGTGTCCGGCGTCGAGGCGCTCGCGGACGCCGGTCAACAGCCCGTGGGCGTGCAGCAGACCGATGCCCAGGGCTGCTGCGGACGGCCAGGGCAGCAGGGCAAGCGTTGACGGGTGGCAGAAGACTCGGTCGTTGGCCAGCAGTTGCCACCCGGCGCGGGTGAGCAGCAGTGCGGTGGTGGTCTTGCCGGCGGCCTTGGGTCCGAGGGTGATTACCGCGGCGCCGTCGCGGACCGCGGCGCTGGCGTGCAGGATGGCCCAGCCTGCGGCCTCGAGCTGTACCCGGATGAGCTCGCGGGCCAGCCGGGCGGCGGCCAGGCACAGTCCGGTGGTGTCGGCGGCGGTGAGGGTCACGTGGCGCCTGCCGTCCTCGGTGCGGTCACCTGCTCGGTGGGTCGGCGGCGTGTACCGCGGCGCCGAGGTAGGCGACGTGTATCGGGTGTCGGGCGAATTCGACGACGGGTTGGCCATGGACCAGCTCGCGCCCGATGCTGTAGGCGTCGGGGTCGAGTCGGCAGGCCAGCCGCGTGGCCGTCGCCGGGTGATCCGTGGGGCATGTAGCTGCTCGCGCAGTTGCGGCCACGGCAGCTCGATCGTCTTGCCGTGCACGCGGGTGGCGTTGGTGCACCGGATCGCCCCGGGTCCGTGCTCGCCGAGCACCGATCCGGTCACGACGCCGACGTCGACGCGGGCGTGACCGGCGACCAGTGCCCGGTAGCGGGCGGAGTCGAGGTTGGAGCCGATCCCGAACAATGGTGCGATGTTGTGGTCGGCCCAGAGCCGGGTCATCAGGTCGACCGGGTTGGTGACCATGACGACGGTGCCGTGGTGGTCGCGCAGCTGGTGGGCGAGGTCAGTGACCAACGGGGCGTTGGCGGCCAGTCCGGTTGCCCTGCAGCGGTCGGGGTTGTCGAACCGTGCCCGTAGGCTGACCACGATCACCGAGCAGCCGAGCAGCTCGCGGGGGTGTCCGACCGCTGCGATCGTCGTGGGCAGATGTTGGGTGGCAGCCAGGTCGGTGGCGTCGGTGGCCAGCGCGTCGGCCTCGACACGGCGTCGGCTGTAGACGAGCACGGTCGAGACCAGGCCCGCAGTGACCACCGCGGCGGTAACGGCCCGGCCGACCCGGCCGGCGCCGATCACGCCAAGGGTGTGCGGACGCCGCGGCGCGTGCAGCGGACGGGTCATGGTCATGGGTGGTCACCGCTGGCCAGTGGGCGGATCCCGCGCAAGCCGGCGTCCCAGGCGCGGCCGGGGTCGGTCCGCAGCCCCGCGGCGGTCTCGGCGGCCAGCGCACGCAGGGGACCGGCGTGTGCGGCGGCGCCGAGCAGGGTCGGCGGCAGTGGCAGACCCGACTCCGGGGGCAGCGACAGGCCGCTGGCCAGGTAGTTGGCCCAGTCGGCCAGCCACAGCGCAATCAGCCGCCGCAGCGTGGGCCGCGGGTGTGGCCACATGTTCGGTGACCAGGGCGTGGCGTGCGTCGGTGACCGCGGTGACCCGAGCAGGGGAGGGGTGGGCGGTGATCAGGGCCAGCGCGACCCGGGAGATCAGCTTGGCGACCTCGGGCGGTGGGGTCGGCCCACTGCAGGCCCGGGTCGATCCAGGTTTGCCGCGAGCCGTCGGCTGTCAGCAGAACGTGCTCGGGCTTGAGATCGCCGTAGATCACGGTGCCCGACGTGGCGCGTTGCAGCAGGTGCCAGTATCGGGCGCAGCGCGCCCAGCGCGTGCTGGATGCGGCGTCGAGCTGGCGGATCGGCCCAGCCGGCGGCCAGGGCGGCGAGGTAGCGCGCGCCGGTGGGAGACAGGAACTTGCGCGTGTAGGTGGCGGCGATCGAGGTGTGCGGGTGGGTCAGCATCGCCGGGGACACCGCGGCGGCCAGGGCGCGGTCCTGGTGTAGCCGGTCCGCTGCGGCGGCGACCCCGGCGAGCAGCTCATCGGCGCCGCGGTGGCCGTGGAGCAGTTCGGTGGCCAGGCTGTGCCCGTCGACAGCGGTGGTGATGAGCACGCCGCCCTGGTGGGCGATGACCTGCGGCACCCGCAGGCTTGCCGCTGCCCCGGTGCGGCGGGTGTGGGTGGCGAGCGCGCGCAGCTGAGCCCGTTCCCGGGCTAGCTGTTCGTGCGGGTCGCGGATGTAGTCGCGCTGCGCGGCCAGCACCGCCTCCCAGTCCCCGCGCAGGCCGCGGACCACCGAGACCAGGGAGGTGTCGAGCAGCGAGTACTTGGCGACGTAGCTGGCGCGGCCGACCTGCAGCGCGGTGACGTAGTTGGTCACCGACGGGATCTGCGGCCCTTAGCACGACCGGCTCGCCCGGCCACACCGCCGCGACCACCGATCCCACCGCCGCCCGGGCATGCTCGAGCACCCACGCTGGCTGCACCGGCGGCCCGGACGGTACGGCGGTGGGGTCGCTCACTGCCCGAGGCTCTCGGCATCATCCCGGGCGGCGTTGACAAGCGCGGCGCGTGCGTCCAGTGTCGGGGCGACCGCCAGCGTGCACGAGGCGCACACCTGCACGCGGGGCACGTCACCGAGGTCGCTAGTCTGTGGCGCCACACGCGCTGTCATGGTTGCCGCCGGTGGTGTCCGCCGCCGGCGAACGAACCCACCAGCTCGTAGTGGATCTGCATCCAGACGGTGCAGGGCCAGGGTCGCCGCCGCCCGAAGTGGCGCCAGCCGCCAGGTCGGCAGGCACGACATCGGCCGGTCGCGCTCGGTTGGTGGTGTACGAGCACGAACCGCAACGCGGCGACCGGTCCAGGGTCATGCCCATCGCGCTCGAGAGTGTCGAGTCGTGCCCACACCGACTCGACGAGGCCCTGAGCCCACGGCCACTCCTCGATGCGCGCCCAGGTCTCGGCCGACAATCGAATGGACACGTCCACCCCCGGCGCTGTCGGAGACAACACCTCCTGACAGGAGGCCGCCACGGCGGACGTCATCGGCGGCCATCCGACGATGTCTGGGGGGCGCGGAGTGCCTGCAGCGCGGCCGCGATGAGGTCGTCATTTGCCGCGTTGTCGCCGCGGTTCGCGTTGACGACGAAGTTGTCCCGCAGCGCCTGGTAGGCGTCCGTGACGCTGCAAACCACATCGCCGCTAGCATTCGCGCCACTCGGCGTGGTTTCCGTCGGCTGCTCCTCTGACGACGGCTGGTCCATCGCTGCACTCCCGACTCGAGGTTGGGAGACGATGGGCCCGCCCGGTTCGGGGGCACGGGCGGGCCCATCGCCGCCTAGGTCCCTGGCCGACCCGGGCGAACACGAAGAAACACGAGACGATCAGGGAACTACAGCGTAGCGCACTACTTCGTAGATAGCTACCAGGTGTCAAATGAGGCAGTTGATGAAGGCTGCTGGCAGTAACACTTGATCTCGGTCGACCCGGGAGGGAACGGGAGGTGGGGCGCGGTGGCGGTGTCATCGGGTTCACCGACGGCGCTGAAGAGGTGGATCGCCTTCGAGTTGCGCGCGATGCGCGAGGAAGCAGGGCGCAGCCGGCCACAGGCCGCTGAACGGCTCGGTCGAGCCGTGACCCAGATCGGCCACCTTGAGACAGGGCGGAATCTGCCGTCCCTGCCCGACGTGGAGGTACTACTGGCCTGGTACGGCCGCCCAGAACGGGTGGAAGTCTTCCGCGACCTCATCCGCCGGGCCAGGAAGGGCCGCGACTGGTGGATCGGGTTTACCGACGCTATGCCCGAGTGGTTCGGCCTCTACCTCGGACTGGAAGCGAGCGCCGTCGAGGCCGCAAGCTACGACGCCGTGCACGTCCCCGGACTGTTACAGACCGCTCCGTACGCCGAGGCGATCATCCGGGCCGGCGAGCGCGCGCTATCCGAGGCCGAGATCGCCCGCCGCACCGAGCTGCGCATGGCCCGCCACGCGCTCTACGAACGCCAGCAGGACCCGCTGCGGGTATGGGCTGTACTCGACGAAGCCGCGCTACGGCGCCAGGTCGGCGGCCCCGCCGTACTCCGGGATCAGCTCCACCTTCTCGCAGAGCTGGCCAACCGACCTAACATCGACCTGCAGCTGCTTCCGGCCTCCAGTGGCGCTCACGCTGGCGTCGAGGGCACCTTCACGCTCCTGACGTTCCCACCGGAACTGGAGGGCGACCACGGGGTCGCCTACGTCGAAACCCGAGTGCGGGGTATCTACTACGAGGATCCAGCCGAGATCCTCTTGTACCGCCAGGCGCTGACCCGGCTGCAGGTACAGGCCCTGGACCCGGAAGAATCCCGCGACGCCATCAACCGTATCGCCCAGGAGATGACATGACTCACCACGACACACTCACAGCTCTGGCCTGCGCGGGCGGATGGCATAAGTCCTCGCGCTCCCAAGGCCAGGGGGGCTGCGTCGAAGTCACCACCGCACTACCCGGGTGGGTCGGCGTCCGCGACACGAAACTCGGAGCCGACAGCCCAATCCTGGCGTTCACCACCTCCGAGTGGACAGCGATGCTTGCCGGCGCAAGAACCGGTGAATTCGATGTACCACCAGTAGTGATGTCGTGACTTCCGTACCCGGCTGGAAGGTCAAGGGCTCGCGCGGGTGTCAAGTCGTCATACTCGCAGGGCGCGAACAACTGCGTGGAGGTCACCACCACCGTGCCCGGCTGGATCGGGCTGCGCGACAGCAAGCTCGGCGACGCCTCGCCGCTGCTTGCCTTCACCCTCTCGGAGTGGCGTGCCATGCTCGCCGTGGCCCCGTGCCGGGCAGCTCGACGCCTGATACGACAGCTGTAGATCGTGATCTTCATGGTCTAGCCGCTCGTCGCTGGTAGTGGCTGATCTTGGCGCGATGTTGGTGTCGTCTTCGCCAGGTTGACCAGCGCAGTCGGTGCCAGAGGTGCGCCGTTCTCGCCGAAGGTGGGTGGCCGCGGAGTGGCGAAGCTGGTGGAGGTGGACTGATCGCGCGCCGCGCGGACGCCGGTTACCCGGTGGGTGCCAGCGGCCAGCTGTGCGCGCCGTCCGGGTCGTCGAGCCAGGCGAACTGTCCGTCGACTGAGTTCAGGGCGGTGATGCCGAGCCGGCCGGGACCGGGACGGTCGAGGGCGGTCCAGGTGGCGTAGCCGTGTTCGACGATGTCCCACAGCCGGAAGGCGCCGCGTTGCTTGACCAGCCAGGTGCCGTCCTCGCCCGCGGCGAGTTCGACCTCGGCGAGCGCGGCGGCGGTGTTGACGTAGAGGCGGCCGAGTTCGTCGGCGCGGGCGATGCGCAGGCCGGGGGCGTGCAGCCACAGGAACAGTGCGAGGTCGGTGCCGCCCTCGGTGAGCAGCGCGGGGTCGAGGCCGGTGGTGCCGTAGTGCGGAACTCCCGTCCCGGTGAAGCCGGTGGTCTGGCCCTGCCCGAGCGGATCGTCGGCTCGGTCACGTAGCGGCATGAAGTGCGCTGGGTAGGGGTCGATGCGGCCGGTGACCTCGTCGGGCGCGGTCTTGTCCATTACGAGCAGCGGCCCGGCTTCGCCGGCGTCGAGCGGTGCGACGATCCGTCCGGCCCCGGTGAGCTGGTCGATCCACGCGGGCGGGATGCAGGTCACCGCGCAGGTGGCGAGGATGCGGTTGAACGGGGCGTGCTTGGCCCAGCCGTCCGCGCCGTCGGCCGCGGCCAGCTGTGGGTGCTGGCCGAGCCTGGCCAGGTGATCGCGGGCGCCGTCGACCAACGAGGGATCGATATCCACGGAGTACACGTTCTCGGCGCCGAGGTGGTGGCTGAGCAGTGCGGTGTTGTAGCCGGTGCCGGTGCCGATCTCCAGCACCTTCTGTCCATGTTGGACGTTGAGCCGGTCGAGCATGGTGGCCATGACCCGTGGCCGGCTCGACGACGAGCTGGGCATTTCGTGGCGACCGAGACCGTCTCCGGCCGCGATGGTCTGGGTGAGCAGCGTTTCGTCGGCGTAGACCAGATCGAGCCAGCCGGCCTCGTCGACCTGCACCGGCGTCCGGTCGTCGCCGAGGATTCGCGGGACGAACACATGTCGCGGCACCTCGCGGAACGCGCGCGACCACTCGGGATCGGGCAGCACGCCCGCCGCGACCAGCTCGGCCGTCAGCGCCGCGGCGCGGGTCTCCCATCCGGCGATAGCAACCGTGTCCAAGGCGGTCACTCCTTGGTCAGCGTGTCGGCGAACGCGGCCGCGATCGGTAGCTGGCATTCCTCGGCCAGCCAGCCCCACGTCCCAGCGCCGTTGGCTTCATAAGCGGTCCAGCCGTCGGGGCGGATGACGAAGTCGAACACGCTGGACGCCAGCCCGGCCAGCTGTAGGTAACGTAAGATCCCCGCCCGCACCCGGTCGGGAACCTCGATCACCTCGTAGGTCAGGGCGTCATAGTCGCAGCGCCAATCGATGTAGGCGGCGTCGCTGCCGGCGTGAATGGCGACGGCGAACAGCTGGTCGCCGACCGCGACCACGCGGGCTTCGCCACGCGGTTTTTCTTGCCATTGCTGGAAAAGGTGCGCTGTGGCGTCCACTCCGGACAGATCAGCGAAGTCAGCGGCCGTGAGGCGGCGGGTGTAGACGACGGACTCGCCGCCGCCTTCCCACACGATCGGCTCGGCCAGCGGCTTCACCACGAGATCCCCGTGGTCAGCGGCGAATTCGCGGACCGCAGCCGCGCTGTTCGTGATCAACGTCGGTGGCACCGCGAGCCCTGCCCGCCGCAGGAGCGTGATCTGCCTGGGCTTATAGGCCGCGTCTGCCAGAGCGGAGGGATGCGACACCCACCGGGTTGGTAGGCTGGCCAGTACCCCGCCGACTCCGACGCGGGCCTGCGCGCGGGCGAACCGCAGCTCCGGCCCGGACATCTCGGTCGGGAACTCGAAGTCGGTCGGCTTGCCGTAGTAGACCGCATTCACCTCGGCCAACCGTACCCGCGTCGGGCCGACGACCAGCTCGCCGAGCCAGTCCGCACCGTTCGGCTCGAGCTGCACGTCCATCGTCATGCGTTGCGGGAAGTCCGCGGTGTTCAGCAGCGCCCACCGGACCCCGCGCGCGTCGAGTTCCTTGCCGACCTCGGCCAGCGCCCAATCGGCGGCGCCGCCGAGCACCAGCACCACCGGATGTACAGGCACGACTCAGTCGTCCGGAACCGTGTAGGAATCGTCGATCAGCTTGCCGTCCTCGTTGCACGTGCGCGGAACGAGCGTCTGCCCCGGCGAGGTGCGGTGCTTCGCCGACACGAGCTCGGCGGTCGCCCGCACCGGGCGGGGTGTCACCCCGCGCAGGATGAACGGGCGCGCCGCACTCGGCAGTTCGTCGCTGTCCGGCGGTGCCGACACGTTCACCGGGAAGCGGTGCGTCCCCGGTATCAGCGGCTGACCATCCACGATCCTCACCGTCCCTTCCCCTCGACCCTGCCGCAAACCGGGAGCCCGGTCAACGCGGTCAGCCCGGCGGGTTGCTCCGGTGCCGGTCGTAGCGGCTGCGTCGTTAGGGTAGTGGGCGGCGGGTGGGACTGGCCAGATGCGACGATACGCGGCGACAAGGACGGGTGGTGTGCGACAAGCCGGCCTGCGAATCCGGTGCGGCCGCACCACTGTGACCGGGTAGCGAGCCTCCACGCGACGGCCCCGCGACAGCGGGAAGGCCGGAGGTGGGCCGCGAGCAGTTCGCGGTTCGATCGCGGCGACCCGGGAGCCAGGAACTGGAGTCCTCTATTTTGGGACCACCCGCGCAGAACCGACCCGGGCGCGAGAACCCGAGGAAGGACGTGCCGTGCGCCCTGCCGCGCGCTATCCGTTCGCCGCTGTCGTCGGCCACGACGACCTCAGGTTGGCCTTGCTGTTGACCGCGGTACACCCCGGTATCGGGGGCGTGCTGGTGCGGGGCGAGAAGGGCACGGCGAAGTCGACCGCAGTCCGCGCGCTTGCCGCGCTGCTGCCGCCGGTGACGGCGCTGGGCGGCTGCCGGTTTGGCTGCGATCCGGCGGCACCGGACCGCGACTGCCCGGATTCGCAGCACCATGACGGCCGGACCGGGACCCGGCCGGCCCGGCTGGTCGAGCTGCCGGTCGGCGCAACCGAGGACAGGGTGGCGGGCTCGCTGGATCTGCAGCGCGCGCTGACCGAGGGGGTGTCGGCATACCAGCCGGGGTTGCTGGCCGCCGCGCACCGCGGCGTGCTCTACGTCGACGAGGTCAACCTGCTGGCCGACCATCTCGTCGACCTGCTGCTCGACGCCGCCGCGATGGGCCGCGCGCATGTCGAGCGCGACGGCGTGTCGGTGTCGCACGCGGCGTCGTTCCTGCTGGTGGGGACCATGAACCCGGAGGAGGGCGAGCTGCGTCCGCAGTTGCTCGACCGGTTCGGGCTCACCGTCGATGTGACAGCTTCCCGCGACGTCGACACCCGCGTCGAAGTGGTGCGCCGCCGGCTGGCCTACGAGACTGATCCGGGCGGGTTCGCCGACGGCTGGGCGGTTGAGGACGAGGTGCTGGCGCGACGCATCGCCGCTGCCCGCGCCCGGCTGCCGGAAGTCGCGCTCCCCGACGCCGAGCTTCGGCGTATCGCCGCGGTCTGTGCCGCGTTCGAGGTGGACGGCATGCGTGCCGACCTGGTGCTGGCGCGGACCGCGCTGGCGCACGCTGCCTGGCGCGACGCCCCGCGCGTCGAGGACGCCGACATCCGCGCGGCTGCGCGGCTGGCGCTGCCGCACCGGCGCCGCCGCGATCCGTTCGACGCGCCCGAGCTCGACGGCGAGCAGCTCGAGGACGCGCTGCGCGAGGCCGGTGACGACGGGACCGCACCGCCCGACGAGCCGCCCGGGGAGCCGCCCTGGGATGGCGGCCCGGACGAGGGGCCCGATGGCGGCCCCGAGGATGGCGGCCCCGGCGGGGGTGGCGGCGCCAGTGGCGACGGTGGCTCCCCCGAGACGCAAGGCAACGGCGCTGCGCCGCAGCGCGCGCCCCAGCAAATGCCCCAGAAGGTGCCCGAGCCGTCCGAACCATTCCGAGCGCGGCTGCTCACGCTGCCGGGGGTCGGCGCCGGCGCCCCCGGGCGCCGCTCCCGAGCCCGTACCGGGGCCGGCCGCTCGGTCCGGGCGTCGACGAGCGAGGGCCGCTGGCTGCACCTGGTGGGGACCGTGTCGGCTGCCGCGCCGCACCAGCACACCCGGGGTCGCACCGGTCCCGGCCTCGTGCTGCGGCCCGGTGACCTGCGCCGGGCGGTGCGGGAGGGCAGGGAGTCGAACCTGGTGCTCTTCGCCGTCGATGCCTCGGGGTCCATGGCGGCGCGGGCGCGGATGTCGGCGGTCAGCGGTGCCGTGCTATCGCTGCTGCGCGACGCCTACCAGCGTCGCGACAAGGTCGGGCTGGTGAGCTTCCGGGGGGCCGATGCCGAGCTGGTACTGCCACCGACCTGGGCGGTCGATACCGCGGCAGCGCGGCTGCGGTCGCTGCACACCGGTGGGCGGACGCCGCTGGCGCAGGGGTTGCTGCGCAGTGCCCGGGTGCTGGCCGCCGAGCGGTTGCGCGACCCGTCGCGCCGCGCGCTGCTGGTGCTGCTCACCGACGGCCGTGCCACCTCCGGCGGCTTCGACGCCGCACTGGCCGCTGCCGGGCTGCTACGGCGGGACAGGGTCGCGTCGGTCGTGGTCGACTGCGAGTCAGGGCCGGTGCGGCTCGGGCTGGCCGCCCGGCTCGCCGTCGCGGCCGATGCCGCCTGCGTGCGGCTCGAGGAACTGTCCGCTGCTGCCGTGGCCGGCGTGGTACACGCCGCCCGCGCGGCATAGCTGGAGGGGTGTCATGCCGCAGGGGCAACCCGAGACCGTTCCCGACGACGGTCTGACCACCCGGCAGCGCCGCAACCGCCCGCTGCTGGTGGTCCACACCGGCGAGATGAAGGGCAAGTCCACCGCCGCGTTCGGTATGGCGCTGCGTGGCTGGAACGCGGGCTTCTCGATCGGGGTCTTCCAGTTCGTCAAGTCGGCGAAGTGGAAGGTGGGGGAGGAGACCGCGTTGCGTGCGCTGGGTGATGTGCACGCGCGGACCGGGCAGGGCGGCGCCGTCGAGTGGCACAAGATGGGCGAGGGCTGGTCCTGGGCGCGCAAGCAGGGCAGCGAGGACGATCATGCCGCCGCGGCCGCCGAGGGCTGGGCGGAGATCGCCCGCCGGCTGGCCGCGCAGACCCACGACCTCTACGTGCTCGACGAGTTCACCTACCCACTGGATTGGGGCTGGGTCGACGTCGAGGAGGTGGTGACCGCATTGCGGCAGCGTCCGGGCCGCCAGCACGTCGTGATCACCGGGCGGCGCGCGCCGTCCGTCCTGGTCGAGGCTGCGGACCTGGTGGTGGAGATGACCAAGGTCAAGCACCCGATGGACGCCGGCCAGAAGGGCCAGCGGGGCATTGAGTGGTGACCTTTCCGTGAGTGGCGATTCGAGTTATAGCTCACATTCCCGCTCACAAACGATCGTGATCGGAGCGCCGGCGTCGGGCAGCGGCAAGACCACCGTGGCGACCGGGCTGATGGCGGCGCTGCGCCACCGGGGCACCACGGTGGCCGGCGCCAAGGTCGGCCCGGACTACATCGACCCCGGCTATCACGCGCTGGCCACCGGACGGCCCGGCCGCAACCTCGACCCGGTGCTGCTCGGCGAGCATCGGATCGCGCCGCTGGCCGCGCACGGGTCGGCCGGCGCCGATGTGTGCGTCGTCGAGGGGGTGATGGGGCTGTTCGACGGCCGCGCCGGCACGGCAGGATTCGGGTCGACCGCGCACGTGGCCGCGCTGCTCGGCGCGCCGGTGCTGCTGGTGGTCGATGCGCGCGGGCAGGGCCGCAGCCTGGCGGCGCTGCTGCACGGATTCCGCTCGTTCGACCCGGCGGTGCGCATCACGGGTGTCGTGCTCAACCGGGTCGGTTCGGACCGCCACGAACAGGTCTGCCGGCAGGCCTGCGAGGAGGTCGGGCTCGACGTGCTCGGGGCGCTGCGACGCGACGATGCGCTGGCGGTGCCGTCGCGGCACCTGGGCCTGGTCACCGCCGCCGAGCACGCCGCCGCCCGGCAGGTGGTCGACACCTGGGGTGACGCCGTTGCGGCGCAGCTCGACCTCGACGCGGTGCTGCGGGCGGCCGCTGGCGCGACGTCCGCGGCACCCTGGCAGCCGGAGCGCGAGGTACGGCCGGTCGGCGGTGAGCCCGTGGTGGCGCTGGCGGGTGGTCCGGCGTTCTCGTTCGGCTACGCCGAGCATGCCGAGCTGCTCGCCGCGGCCGGTGCGACCGTGGTCACGGTCGATCCGCTGCACGACGAGTCACTGCCGGACGGCACGGCCGGGCTGGTGCTGCCCGGCGGCTTCCCCGAGGAGCATGTCGGCGAGCTGTCCGCCAACATCGCGCTGCGCCGGCAGGTGGCCACGCTCGCCGCATCCGGCGCTCCGATTCACGCCGAGTGCGGCGGGCTGCTCTACCTCACCCGGGCCCTCGACGGGCTGCCGCTGTGCGGGGTGCTCGACGCCGAGGCGACCATGACCGGTCGTCTGACGCTGGGTTACCGCGATGCGGTGGCGGTGTCCGGCTCGTCGCTGCACCCTGCGGGGAACCGCGTAACGGGGCATGAGTTCCACCGCACCACGGTCACGCCGCGTGCGGGCGGGCGAGCTCATGGTGAGCCCGCGTGGGGGTGGGCCAACGCCGCGCCCGAGGGGTTCGTGCAGCGTCGCGTGCACGCGTCCTTCCTGCACACCCACCCGGCCGGGTCGCCGGCAGCGGTGCAACGCTTCGTGGCGGGCTGCAACCGGGAGGATCCGTCATGACGCAGTTGGTCGGCATCGGGGTGGGCCCGGGCGATCCGGACCTGCTGACCGTCGCGGCGGTGCGAGAGCTCGACACCGCCGGGCTGGTGTTCGTCCCGGTGATGGCTCCCGACACCCCGGGCCGCGCGGAGGCCGTGGTGCGCGCCCACCTGCGCCACGACCGGATCGAGCGGCTGGTCTTCGCGCTGTCCGACGACGTCGCCGGCTCGCAACAGCGCCGTCAGCAGCACTGGGACGCCGCCGCGAGCCGGGTGTCCGAGCAGCTGCGCGAGCACGGCGGCACGGTGGCGTTCGCCACGTTGGGCGACCCTGCGGTGTACTCGACGTTCAGCTACCTCGCGGCCGGAGTGCGCGCGGAGCTACCCGGGGTGGTGGTATGGACCGTACCGGGGATCACCGCCATGCAGGCCGCCGCCAGCGCCGCCGGCGTGACCCTGGCCGAGGGCGCCGAGACGCTGACGCTGCTGCCGCTTGCGCGCGACCTGCGCGAACTCGACGACGCGCTGGCCGCCGGTGGGACTGTCGTCGCCTACAAGGGCGGCCGGCGACTGCCCGAGCTGCGGGACCGGATCGAGGCCGCTGGGGCGCTGCAGCGCGCCTGGTGCGCCGAGCACCTGGGTACCACCGACGAGCGGGTCGCCCCGCTGGCCGAGGTCGCGGCGGCGAGCTACCTGTCGACGGTGCTGGTGCTGCCGCACCGACAGGGGCGAGGAGCCCAGCTGTGACCGCCGACCGCCCACTGGGTCAGCCGGACCTGCGTCAGCCGGACCTGCGCGAGCCGGACCTGCCGCGCACCGCGAAGGTCCGCCCGAACGCGCTGCGCACCGGCTTCACCACCGGCGCCTGCTCGGCTGCCGCCGCCAAGGCCGCGGTGCTGGTGCTGCGCGACGGTGCGCCACAGTCCACAGTGGACATACCGTTCCCGTCGGGCGACCGCCACAGCTTCACCGTCCACAGCGGCCAGATCGACGGCGACAGTGCCACCGCCGTGGTGGTCAAGGACGCCGGCGACGACCCGGACGTCACCCACGGCGCGCACCTCACCGTCACGGTGAGCTGGCGCGGCGACGCCGAGGTGATGCTGCACGGCGGCAGCGGGGTCGGCGTCGTCACCAAGGACGGGCTGGGACTGCCGGTGGGACAGCCCGCCATCAACCCGGTGCCCCGCCAGATGATCGCGGCGGCGGTGGCCGAGGCGGCGCCACGGCGCGGCGTGGACGTGACGATCAGCGTGCCCGAGGGTGAGCGGATGGCCCGCAAGACCACCAACCGGCGCCTCGGCATCGAGGGCGGCATATCGATCCTCGGCACCACCGGCATCGTGCGCCCGTTCTCCACGGCGTCCTGGCGGGCCTCGGTGGAGCAGGCCGTGCAGATCATGGGCGCGCAGCACATCCCGACCCTGGTGCTGGCCACCGGCGGCCGCACCGAGCGGGGCGCGATGCGGCTGCTGCCGCACCTGCCGCAGGTGGCGTTCGTCGAGGTCGGTGACTTCACCGGGGCCGCGCTGCGTCGTGCCGTGGAGCACGGCCTGACCGAGGTGGTCTTCGTCGGGATGATCGGCAAGCTCACCAAGCTCGCATCGGGCGTGCTCATGACGCACTACACCCGGTCCAAGGTGGATACCCCGCTGCTCGCAGAGATCACGGCCGCGCATGGCGGGACGGCCGAGCAGGCCGAGGAGATCCGTGCCGCACCCACCGCACGGCGGGCCTACGAGGTGTGGGAATCGGCAGGACTGCTGCGCTCGTGCGGCGACGACGTCTGCGCCCGGGTCGCCGACACACTGCGCAGGTTCTCCGCCGAAGCGGGCCGCGAGCTGGCGGCGCGGGTGGCGATGGTCGACTTCACCGGCGAGCGCGTGATCGCCGCGACCGAGCAGCGGTGGGTGCCGTGAGCGAGCGTAGCGAGCGAACCATCGGACACAGCAGCGAGCGAACCATGGGACGCCGCACGGTCACCGTCATCGGGCTCGACGGTGCCGAGCTGCCGCCGGGCGGGGCCGAGGCGCTGGCCGCAGCCGAGGTCGTGCTCGGCGCCCGGTACCAGCTCGACGCGGTACCGCTGCCCGACGGCGCGGTGCTGGCCGACGCCACCGACCTCGATGCGCTGGACGGCCGGCGCGCGGTCGTGCTCGCCAGCGGCGACCCCGGCTTCTTCGGCATCGTCCGATCGCTGCGCGCCCGTGGGCTGCGCCCGGCGGTGCTGCCCGGACGTTCCAGCGTTGCGCGGGCATTCGCCCTGCTCGGCCGGTCGTGGGACGACGTCACGGTGGTCTCGGCGCACGGGCGGGCGCTGCGTCCCGCACTCAACGTCTGCCGCGCCCGCCCGGCCGTCGCGGTGCTCACCGCGCCGGGGGCCGGTGCAGCACAGATCGCGGCCGGGCTCGACGGCTGGAGCCGGACGCTGCTCGTCGCCGAGGACCTCGGGGGACCCGGCGAGCGGGTACGCCGCTACGACGGTGGCGATGTCGTCGACCCGCATGTGGCACTGTGCCTGGCCGACGAGAGCGCCGTTCCCGAACGGGGCTGGATGGCGGGTGGCGAGCCCGTGGCCCCGGCAGCGGGATGGGCACTTCCCGAGGACCAGTTCTCCCACCGCGACGGCATGATCACCAAGTCCGAGGTGCGCGCGCTGGCGCTGGCCCGGTTGGCGCCGGGACCGGGCCGGCTGGTCTGGGACGTCGGGGCCGGCTCGGGATCGGTCGGCGTCGAGTGCGCCCGGCTCGGCGCCGCCGTGATCGCCGTGGAGCGCGATCCCGTGCAGTGCTCCCGGCTGGTCGCCAACGCCGGCGCTCACGACGTCGACGTCCGTGTCGTGGAGGGCGGTGCCCCCGCAGCCCTGGACGGGTTGCCGGAGCCCGACGCGGTGTTCGTCGGCGGTGGCGGGCTCGAGGCGGTGCGGGCCGTCGCCGGGGCCGCACACCGGGTCGTCGTCGCGCTCGCGGCGCTGGACCGGGTCGCGCCCTGCCGCGAGGCGCTGCTCGCAGCCGGGCACGAGGTCGACGGGGTGGCGCTGGCCGCGTCGCGGCTGGCCGAGCTGCCCGACGGTGGCCTGCGGCTGGCCGCGACCAACCCGGTGTTCCTGCTGTGGGGGCAGCGGTGACGGGCGTCGTCGTGGGCCTGGGGTCCTCGCTCGGTGTCTGTGCCGACGCGGTCCGCGCCGCCGTCGACCGCGCGCTCGACGGCCGGTGTGACGTCGCGGCGTTCGCCACCGTCGACCGCCGCCGCGACGAGCCCGGGCTGCTCGCCGTGGTCCAGGAGTGGGGTGCGACGCTGCAGTGCTACCCGGCCGAGGCGCTCGATGCGGTCGAGGTGCCGCATCCCAGCGACGCCGTCCGCGGTCACGTCGGCACCGGCAGCGTCGCCGAGGCCGCGGCGCTGCTCGCGGCCCGCGAGCACGGGGGCGGCAACCTGGTGGTGCCCAAGCTGCGCGGCGAGCACGTCACGGTGGCCGTCGTCGAGCTCGTGCCGCTGACGATCAGCACGGCGTGCACCGCCTGCGGGGCCTGCCTGCTGACCTGCCCGGAGCACGCGCTGCGTCCCGCACCCGGCCGCCCGGTGGTCGTTCCGTCGCGCTGCACGTCGTGCGGGGAGTGCGTGGAGGTCTGCCCGACCGACGCGATCACGCTCTTCTCGCTGTGACGCGTGCTGGAATCAGATTGCGGTTCGCGCGCCCTGTGATCGCGTTTGCGGTTACGGCTTCCCCAGCCGTGGCAGCGCTTCGGCGAGGTCCCGGTCGCGATGGAAGCCCCGCTCGGTGATCAGATCGATCGCCTCGCGTGCCAGTTGCACTTCTGCGGCTGTGGCGACCGCGTGTAGTGCACGGAGATCAGCGACGTCCTGTGGTCGCGAGTCGTCGTCGCGGGCAAGCAGCTTGACCGCGATCAGGTGTCCTGTACGGGCAACCGGAATCGCGAGGCCCGGCATTATCTCCATCACTTCGGCGGCGTTCGCGATCTCCGTCTCGATCCCGGAACTCGCGAACAACAGATCGATGACGATCCGTGCTCGGGTTCACGGCCAAGCCGGACCGTCGCCAGCCGGTTGACGGCATCCTGCTCGACAGCAGCGAGCAGCCGGTACCCCTCACCGCCGAGTGCGTGGACGAGGATCTCGGCACTGCGATCATCGGGAACCGCGACCGCGATGTCGACATCCCGGGTGAATCGAGGCTCCGCTCGCGCCGAGACTGCGAATCCTCCGACCAATGCCCAAGGCAGGCTACGACGAGTGAGGTCGGCGGCAATGCGGCGTAGCGCCGCTTCGACCTCGTTCATTCGAACCGGCGAGACGGTGGCCCGGGGAAGTCACCGAATTCGGCACCAGGTCGGTGACCCAGCCACGTCCGGATCTCGGCGTCGATCTCCGCTGCGCTCGCCTCGGGACGGATTCTGCGCAACCGCGTCCGGTACATCCGCTCGCCGACCTCGTAGAGGTCGAGCGCGGTTCGCAAGCGCCGCGCGACACCCTCGTCCACGAGATCAAGTCTAGCTGGCTGGTCCACAGTCGCAGCTCACTGGAACCGCGTCGCATCCAGGGCCGGTCGCCGGAAGCTGAGAAGTGTCACGCCTCCCGGGCGACGATGCTTCGCTGGGCCAGGTGCGCCAGCAGGCGGTCCAGGAACGCGTCCTGACCGGAGACGAGCTTGGACCTCGCCGTGGCGCAGTCGACCCACTCCGCCCGGTCGACCTCGGGGAAGCTGCGCATCGCTCCCGATCCCCTTGGCCACTCCATCTCGAACTCATTGCTGCGGATGCCGGCGGCATCGAAGTCTGCATCGACGGCGTATGCGGCGATCCGCTTGCCGCTGGACTGCCTGATGGCGCCGAGCGGGACGAGCTGCCCGGGTGGTGGTGGCGATCCCATCTCCTCGGTGAACTCGCGTACCGCAGCTGCCTCCGGGTCGTCGCCGTCGTCGTACTCGCCCTTGGGGATCGACCAGGCACCTTCGTCCTTGCGGGCCCAGAACGGCCCGCCCATGTGTGCGATGAGCACCCACAGCACGCCTGCGTCGATCCGGTAGAGCAGCATTCCGGCGCTGTGGACCATGTCGCTCCTCTCCCCTGTCGTCGTGCAGGCCCGCCTGCGGTCCTGGCGGCTGATCGGCGTCGAGGGTCAGTCGTCGAGAGTGCGCCGCTGCGGGTAGACGGTTTCGCCGCAGGCCAGCATGGCGACGAACTGGTCGATGCGTCGCGCCCGGGTGCCGGGTCGTTTCGCGCTCGCGATCCGGTACAGGATCGCATAGCGGTTCTGGCTGGTGAGGATGTCGAACATCGCCCGTGCCCTGGGTGCTGCGGTCAACGCGGCGGTCAGGTCGATCGGCATCTCGATACTGGCCGGCCCGGCGTAGGCGCTGTCCCAGCGACCGTCGGCCTTGGCCCGTTCCACCTCGGCGAGGCCGGCTGGACGCATCCGCCGCTCGGCGGTCAGCCGCTCGGCAATGCCTACGTTGCGTTTCGACCACTGACTCTGCGCCCGCCGCGGGGTGAAGCGTTGCCGGTAGGTGGTCTCGTCCAGCCGCCGTGCCTGGCCGTCGATCCAGCCGTGACACAGCGCCTCGTCGAGCGCCTGGCCGTAGCTGAGGCTGGTGGGTTGGGTCGTGCCCTTCTTGGCGAGCACCAGCCAGACGCCGGTCGCGCTGTCGTGGTGCTCGCCGAGCCAATCGCGCCACGCGCCGACGTCGGCGACCGTCAGTTCCGTTAGGTCATCGGCCATCGGCCTGCAGCATCACAGGTCATCGACGTCCGTGACAGCATTCGGTCACACCCGTTCGAGCGGGACGTGAGGCTCGTCGGGCAGGTCGACGCTGATGGCATCGGCAGGCCGCACCGGCCCACCGCGCACGACGACTCCCATGATCCCGGCCCTGCGCACGATCCGGCCCTGGTCGTCACGATCGAGGACGGCCGGCAACAAGCCGGAGCGGAACCCGTTGAGCTGCCCGCAGGGGTTGCGCAGACCGGTGATCCTCACGGCGGCCTCCGACCCCAGCCGCACAATGGCGCCCCTCGGGAGGTCCAGCAGATCGAGCCCCCATTTCGTCGAGTTCACGGACGTGGCGGGGGAACAGCAAGCACTGCCCTCTCTCACCCTCCCAGCGGGTTGAACCCGGCAGGCAGCTCGAGGCGGTGCGCGGTCATGAAACCGGTGTCAGCGAGCACCTCCCGGGTCGGGCCGTCGGCGACGATCTGGCCATGGTCGAGCACCACCGAGCGGGGGCACAGCTCCAGCGCGTAGGGCAGGTCGTGGGTGACCAGCAGCGTCGTCATGCCCAGCCGCTTGACGAGGTCGGCGAACTCCCGGCGCGCCGCCGGGTCGAGGTTCGACGTCGGCTCGTCGAGCACCAGTACCTCCGGGTGCATCGCCAGCACGGTGGCGACGGCGGCCCGGCGCCGCTCCCCGAACGAGAGCCGGTGCGGCGGCCGGTTCACGGCATCGAGCAGCCCGACGCGCGACAGCGCCTCGGTGACCCGCTCGTCGAGCTCGTCACCGCGCAGCCCCAGGTGGGCGGGACCGAACGCGACGTCGCGGCCCACGGTGGGGGTGAACAGCTGGTCGTCGGGATCCTGGAACACCACGCCCACCCGCCGGCGCACCTCGGCCAGGTTCTTGCGGTCGACCGCCAGGCCGCTGATCCGCACCGACCCGGATGACGGCGTGAGCACACCGTTGAGCTGCAGCACCAGCGAGGTCTTGCCCGCACCGTTCGGGCCGAGCAGCGCGACCCGCTCGCCCGGCTCGACCTGCAGTGACACCACGGACAGCGCTTGGCGCCCGTCCTGGTAGGCGAACGACAGCTCGCTGACCTCGATCGCCGGTGGCTGTGGTGAGTGATTTTCGGGGTTATAACCCCGAAAATCACTCACCACGAATCGGCCGCGGCGGACCGGGATGCGGGGGGGCGCGGCGGGGGCGCGGGTGGAACGTCGGGCGCCACGGCGACCGCGCGCCGGGGCGTCGCCGTGCGGGGTCAGCGAGATCGGGGTGCCCACCTTGGACTCGTAGCCGGGCAGCTGGACCCGGTAGGCGCACAGGTCGCAGTTCATCCGGACGTCGCCGTGGCGCGCCTCGCGGTAGCGCTCGACCACCAGCGCAGCCAGCCGCGGATCCGCCCCGAGATGCGCGGCACCACGCACCGTGACCTCGGGGTGGTCGGTGGCCCACTCAGCGGCCTGATCGTGGATGCGATTCAGCAGCACGCCGGGGAACAGGAAGAACGGGGCGACGACGGCGGTGGCCGCGCCGAGCAGTCGCAACCGCTCCAGCGTCTCGGGCACCGAGGGGCCGGCCACCGAGACGAACCCTGGCTCTATGGTGCCGAGGCCGCGGCCGTCGGACAGCAGCCGCCCGACCTTCCACAGGTCGGCGCAGGCGTCGGGGTCCGACGAGCCGCGGCCGATGAGCGCGACGCCGAGCTTCTCCGGGTCGGCGTCAGAGGCGGCGTCGCGGATCCGGTCGGTGGCGGCGTCGAGCACCCGCGGCTCGATCCCAAGGTCACGGGCTAGCCGGAACCGGACCTCGGGGTGGCGGGCTCGGGCCCGGGCGAGCGCGGCCGGGCCGTCGTTCTTCAAGTGTCCTGCCGACAGCAGCACCAGCGGCACGCTGACGATCTCGGTGGCACCGTCGGCCACCAGCGCGTCGATCGCCTCGTCGACGGTCGGCGAGGCGAGCTCGATGAATCCGAAGCCGACCGGGACGGGGCTGACGGCGCGGATCGCCGCGGCCAGCTCCCAGAACTCCTCGATACCGTCGGCATCGCGGCTGCCGTGCCCGACCACGAGCATCGCCGTCTCGGTCCTCACAGCGCCACCGCACCGATCGTCGCGATCGCCGCCAGCAGCGGGACGGTCAGCGCCGCCGCCCAGGCGGGGCGCGCCGCCGCGGTGCCGGTGAGGACGTCGGGCAGCGCGCCAGTGTAGCCGCGGGAGGCCATCGCGAGATACACCCGCTCGCCCCGTTCGAACGACCGCACGAACAACGCACCGACGCCTGCCGCGACGTCGCGGGCCTGCCACAGCCAGCGGGTGTCACCGCCGCGGCAGGCACGGGCGGTGCGCAGCCGGGCCAGCTCGGACAGCAGCACCTCGGTGTAGCGGACCATGAACGCCGCGACCGCGGTGAACAGCCGCGGCACCCGCAGCCGCTCCAACCCGGTGAGGATCTCAGGCAGCGGCGTGGTGGCCGCGAGCACCCCCGTGGCCAGCAGCCCGAACGACGCCTTGAGCGCGATGGAGGCCGCCGCCTGCAGCCCGACCACCGACAGACCCACCCCGAGCACCTCGACGTGGGGCGCTTGGCCGAGGAACGGCAGCGCGAGCACGAACAGCAGGAACGGGACCTCGATGACGAGCCGGCGCAGCAGCGTCAGCGGTGGCAACTGGGCGAGCACGGCCACCGCGGCCAGCAGCATCCCGTACCAGGCATACGGCCAGAACACCTCCCGCGGCGTGCAGGCCACCGCCAGCACGAACAGTGCCGTCGCGGCGACCTTGCACTGCGGCGCCATCCGGTGCACCGGTGTGTCGGCGGGGATCAGCAGCTCCGCGCCGGGGTCGTGCGAGGAACTCACCGGACCGGCTCCGGTTCGTGGGGCGCGACCCGGACGAGGTCGGCGCGCAGCGCCAGCAGGGCCCGGACCACCAGCGCGGTCACGATTCCCTCGAAGAGCGCCACAACGGCATAGACGCCGACCGTCGAGACGGCCACGGTGCGCACCGGCAGCCCCGCCGCACCGCCCAGCGCGTACTCGGTGGCGAACAGCACCGAGCCCACGATCACGGTGACGACCGCGGCCCCACCGCAGGCCAGCGCGGTGCCGCTCGGCGAGCGCGGCAGGATCCGGCCCAGTAGCCGGCGCAGCCCCAGCAGCACGGGATAGCCGACCACCGCGGGCACCAGCGCGAGGTTCACCAGGTTCACCCCGAGTACCGACAGCCCGCCGGCCCCGGTGAACAGGGTCTGCACGACCGTCACAACCGTGATCACGATCGGGCCCAGCCATGGCCCGAGCAGCGCGACGGCCAGCGTCCCCCCGAGCAGGTGGCCACTGGTACCGACCGCGACCGGCACGATCGGCGCCTGCAGCACGAGGAAGAACGCCGCAGCCAGCCCGGCCAGTGGCAGCTGCCGCTCGGACAGCGCCTTGCCCGCCTGCCGGGTGCAGACGGCGAGGCCGGCCGCGGCGACGGCGGCTCCGGCGACGGCGACCGGAGCGGAGACGAAGCCGTCAGGGATGTGCACGGCTGCCCTCCGGTCGTGTCGCAACGTGCTGCGTCACGTCGCATCGGGCGACGTCGCCGATCACCACGGTCAGTGGCGGTGGCAGCCGTGCATCGGGTGGCGCGGCCAGCGTGCCACGGACGGTGCGCTGCTGCGGCTGGCTCGCAGCGCTGATCGCGGCGACGGGGGTGCCGGGCGCCATCCCGGCGGCCAGCAGCGCGGCGGTGATCCGCCGCAGCGCCGCGCGCCCGGTGAGCAGCACGACCGTGCCGCCGAGGCGGGTGAGGGCATCCCAGTTGACCTCGCCGGGGTACTCGGGGTCGTCGTTGGCCGCGACGACCGTCACGGTGCGGGCCTGCTGGCGCACCATCACCGGGATGCCGGCCGCCGCCGGCGCGGCGACCGCGGCCGACACTCCCGGCACGAGCTCGACGTCGATCCCGGCGGCGGCCAGCGCGAGCGCCTCCTCGCCTCCCCGCGACACCACGCACGGGTCGCCTGCTTTGAGTCGCACCACGCATACACCGGTCCGGCCGAGCGCGATGAGCAGGTCGTCGATGTCGTGTTGCGCGGCGGCGGGCGTCGAGCCGTGCTTGCCGACGCAGTGCCGTCGCGCCCATGGCGCGAGCTCGAGGATGGCGTCCATCGACGGCCGGTCGTAGACGACGTGCTCGGCGCGCTCGAGCAGCGCGGCGCCCCGCCGGGTGAGCAGGTCGGGGTCGCCCGGTCCTGCGCCGACCAGGTGCACGGTCATGGGGTCACCTCGCGGGCGGTGACCAGCCAGTCCTGCAGCCGCGTCGTGGCACAGCACCCGATGACCACGACGGTGCGCATCCCGGCTTCGCCGACGTCCACGTCATCCAAAGTGGACACCGTCACCCGCTCACCGTCGCGGCCCGCATCGGTGACCAGCCCGACCGGGGTGTCACCGCAGCGGTGTTCGCGCAGCAGCTCGCACGCCCGTCCGAGCTGCCAGGGCCTCCCGGACGAGCGCGGGTTGTACAGCGCCAGCGCCAGATCGGTGGCGGCCAGTGCCCGCAGCCGGGCCTCCACCGCCTCCCAGGGCGCGAGCAGGTCCGACAGCGTCAGGCAGGCGAAGTCGCGGGCCAGCGGCGCGCCGAGCAGCGCGGCCGCGGCGGTGGCCGCGGTGACGCCGGGCACCACCTGCACGGCCGGGCGCTCGCCGGACGGCAGCGCGGCCACCGCCGCCAGCGCGAGCGATGCCATGCCGTAGACGCCGGCGTCGCCGGAGGACACCAGCGCCACCCGGAACCCGTCGGCGGCGGCGGCCACGGCGTCGTCGGCGCGCTGCTGCTCGGCACCCATCCCGCCGGGCACGAGCGTCTGGTGCTCGCCGGTGAGGTCGTTGCACTGCGCCAGGTAGGAGTGGTAACCCACGACGACCTCGGCATTGCGCACAGCCTCCTCGGCTGCCCGGGTTCGGTGCGCCGGCCCGCCCGGCCCGAGCCCGACGATGCTCAACCGGCCGGTCACGGGCGCCTGCGCTTGGCGGCGGGGATGGGCCTGCCGGTGGTGGCACCCGCGGCGGAGCGGCGGCGGCAGCCGTGCGAGTAGGCCGGGTCGTAGAGCCGGCTGCGGCCGCTGGACGCCAGCGCCGGGCCCACCAGCACCAGCGCTGCGGTGCGGATCCCGGATGCTGCGAGCGCGTCGGCAAGCCCATCGACGGTGGTGGTGATGACCGTCTCGTCCGGCCAGCTGGCCTTGGCGACCACCACGGCCGGGGTGTCGGGTGCATAGCCCGCGAGCAGTTCGCCGCGCAGCGACTCCGGCCGGGCCGCCGAGAGGTAGACGGCCATGGTGGTGCCGTGGCGGGCGAAAGCCGCGACGGTCTCGCCGTCGGGCATCGATGTCGCCGTGCGTCCGCCGCCGAGCCGGGTCAGCACCGCGCTCTGCGCCACCCCGGGAACGGTCAGCTCCACGCCGGCGGTCGCGGCGGCCGCGGCCAGCGACCCCACTCCGGGGACGATCTCGAAGGCCCGCTCGTGCTCGGCGCACCACATCATCTGCTCGGTCAGCGTGGAGTAGAGCGACACGTCGCCGGAGTGCAACCGCACGATCGCGGCACCGAGGTGGGCGTCGTAGACGGCGAGCACGTCCTCCAGCGTCATACCCGCCGAGTCGTGCAGAACGGCACCCTCCTGGCAGTGCTCGAGCACCTCAGCAGGTACCAGTGACGACGCCCAGACGACGACATCCGCGGTCGCGAGGCGGTGCGCGCCGCGCAGCGTGAGCAGGTCGGCTGCTCCGGGACCCGCCCCGACGAACGAGATCACGCCCTCGGCGTCGCGCATCGAGCCACCACATCCTCCGTGTAGGTCGGCTGTCAGCGCGTGGCCGGTCTCCTGGCTCCCGGATCGTCGCTCGCCCCCGCCTTCCAGCCCACGGGCCGTGGCACTTCGAGGGTCTGCTCCCCGGTCACAGTGGCGGGACCGCACCGGACTCGCACCGGTTTCCCGTCACCACGCTCGCAGCCAGCGTAACCGAAGCCCGCGAAGCATCGCGGTTGCCACACTGACCGGCAGCCGTCATTGCGAGTCGTCCGGGCTCGCCTCCATCGCGAGCACGAAGTTCCGGACGAAGCGCAGCGCCAGCTCGCGGCGGTCGGCGGGCTCCGGCTCCCACACCAGCGCATCACCGGCGTAGCGCAGCAACTCATCCTCGGTGAGCCTCGACACGATCACCTCGGAGAGCTGCTGCTCGTCGGCGTCGGGACGCTGCCGCCGGGCCAGGACGTACTTCGTGGCGAGCTCGTCGTCGAAATGATCCTTGGCGCTCATGCTCGGTCTCCGTTCGGCCTGCCACCAGTGTGCCGGTCGGTCGCGCCGCCGTCACCGGTGCAGCCAGGCGGCAGTGCGGATCAGCCCATCGTCGGCGGCCCATCGTCCGGCCAGCCTGCTGATCTTCCGGTTGCCGCGAGTCTGGTCCAGCACGATGCGCGCGGTGAAGGTGCCCGCGGCGGGGTCGATGTGCAGCGCGACGTCGAGGAACCCGAGCCAGCGCCGCGCCATCGGGTACCAGGCCTTGTAGACGCTCTCCTTGGCGCTGAACAGCACACGGTCCCAGCACACCGTGGGATCTCGCTGCGCCAGCGTCCGCAGCAGGTCACGCTCGTTCGAGGTGGCGACGCTGTCGTGTACACCCTCGGGCAACACCTCGTTGATCTCGGCATCGATACCCAGTGCAGCGATCTCGTCCTCGCCGGCCACCGCGGCGGCGCAGTAGCCGGTGCAGTGGGTCAGGCTGCCCACCACACCTGGCGGCCAGCAGGGTTCGCGGCGATCACCGGGAAGGATGGCCACCGGCTCGATCCCGAGTTCGGCAAGGGCGCGCCGGGCGCAGCCGCGCGCCGCGGCGAACTCGCGGCGGCGGGCCGGAATGGCGCCCGCGACGAACGGCGCCTCCTCCGGATGCACCGGAAGCTGTTGCCCGGCACCTCGCAACTCCGCGCACGCCGCCGCAGCGGGCAGCAGCCGTTGCAGCGCCAGGGGCGCCACGACGATCACGGCTGCGTTGAGCCGACACAGCGCAGGTCGGTGACCCGCCTGGCCTTGCGCTCGGTCGGCGGCAGGGTGCCGTGCGCCAGCACCTCGACCACCGGCCGGAGCTCACACCGGGAACGGACCTCCCGGTGCACGGCAGCCGCGAGCAGCGCCTCGTCGGTCCCGGGCATCGCCTCGACCCGTACCGTGAGCACGTCGAGTTCGTTCTCGGTGGTGATCTCGATCGCGTACTCGTCGCCAACACCCGTCACCGAGCGCACGGCGTCCTCGACACTGGTGGGTAACAGTGTCACTCCTCGCACATTGAGCATGTCGTCGGCCCTGCCCTGGAAGCCGCCGAGTGCCCGGGTGTGGGTGCGACCGCAGGCGCAGCGCTCGCGGGTCAGCGCCGTGTAGTCACCCACGACGAAGCGCAGTTGCGGCGAGGCTTCGGAGAGCAGGTTGGTCACCACCGAGATGCCCCGCACCCCGTCGTCGACCGGCGCATCGGTCACGGGGTCGACGACCTCCCAGATATGGGTGTCATCGGCGACGTGCATGCTCACCGTCGTGTCCTTCTCGGCAGTGATCTCCGCGCAGGTGAAGGCGCCCGCCGTCGGCGCCGCTTCGGTGCAGCCGTAGAACTCGTGCAGCTGTGCACCCCAGACCCGCTCCAGCCTGGCCCTGGTGGCCGGTACGGACAGCGCGGGCTCTCCGGCGCAGAACAGGTACTGCACCGAGCTCGCCGCCGGATCGATGCCGATGTCGCGCATCAGGGTGGCCAGGTAGAGCGCGTAGGACGGGGTGCAGGCCAAGATCGTCGGGCGCGCCGACTCGATCAGCCGGGCACGCATGGCCGAGCTGAGTCCACCAGCGGTGACGATGGGGATACCCATCAGGTTCATCGCGTGGTGCACGCCCCACAACCACACGTGCGGCCCGTAACCGAACGCGATCAGGGCGACGTCGCGACCGGGACGGAAGCCCATCGCCCACATCGCCCGGGCGTTCGCCCACTCCCAGGTCCGGCGATCGAAGTCGGTGTAACGGAACATCCGTGGCCCGGTCGTGGTACCCGACGTCATGAAGGTCTGCCACCCGCGCTCGAGCCAGGTGGCGTCGTCGACGGCGGTGTAGGAACCCCACGGAGGGTACTCGGCCAGGTCGGCTGCCATGTCCTGCTTGGTGGTCAGCGGGATCAGCCCCAGGTCGTCCACCGAGGCGATGTCCGCCGGCGCCAGCCCGATGGCGTCGAACCTCTGTCGGTAGAACGGGATGCACTCGTAGGCGTAGGGCACCGCGGCCCGCAGCTTCTCGTCCTGGATGGCCCGCAGCTCGTCGCGGCCTGCCGTCTCCAGTGATCGTGACCACATCTGTCCGTCGTCGGGCTCGTGCGGCGCGCGACGGAACCGCTCGACGGTCGCCAGCCAGTGGCTACGGGTCTCGTCCATGACAGGCACTCCTCGTGACCCCCGACCCCGGCACCGTGCGTCGACCGCTTGACGGTCGCACACCACCTTGTCAGGCTCCAAGCAGGTGTGGCGAGGAGCGGAGGCGGTGCTGAGCACGGGCGAATCGGCCGCAGCGGCCATCGTGGTGGGCGCCGGCCCCGTCGGGCTCACCGCAGCCCTCGCGCTCCGGTCGCAGGGCATCCCAGTGCGCGTCGTGGAGGCGGAACCAGCCGACCGGGCCCGGCCGGGCAGCCGCGCGATCTTCGTGCACCGGGCGTCGCTGGACCTGCTCGACGCGGCCAGCCCCGGCCTCGGCGAGCTGCTCGTCGGCAACGGCATCCGATGGCAGACCAAGCGCACCTGCTGGCGCGGCCGGGAGGTCTTCTCCCGGACCTACCCGCCGCCGGATCCCACCCGCCCGGCGCCGTTCACCAGCCTGCCCCAGACCCAGATCGAGCAGCACATGCTCGAGCGGTGCAAGGCCGCCGGCGTGGAGTTCCACTGGGATTCGCCGGTCACCGCCCTCGACGTCACCGCCGACGGCGTCGCCGTGGGCACCGGGAACGGCGACACGCGCCACGCCGGCTACGTCATCGCCGCGGACGGCGCCAACTCGGCGGTACGTGAGTTGCTCGGCATCGACATGCAGGGCAGCCGGTCGGACAACAGCTTCGTCATCGTCGACATCGCCGAGGACCCCGATGACCCGTTACCGGTCGAGCGGGTCTTCCACTACGAGCACCCCGCAGTCGACGGCAGGCACGTGCTGCTGGTGCCCTTCGCCGGCGGCTGGCGCGTCGACCTGCAGTGCCGCCGCGACGACGATCTCGGCGCGTTCGCCGGCATCGATGGCGTGCGGCGGTGGCTGCCCAGGGTCGTCGACGAGCGCTACGCCGAGCGGATCAGCTGGGTGTCGAGTTACCGGTTCCTGCAAGTCGTCGCGGACTCCTTTATCGACGAGCACCGGCGCGTGCTGCTCGCCGGCGAGGCCGCGCACCTGTTCGCCCCGTTCGGCGCCAGGGGCATGAACTCCGGCATCGCCGACGCGGATGCGGCAGCCAGGGCGATCGGTGCTGGCATCGACGACCCGGCGACCGGCCAGCTGGAGGAGTTCGCGCGCACCCGGAGACAGGCCGCGAAGTACAACCGCGATGCCGCCGGCGCGGCGCTGGCCCACATGCAGGCGCACGGGCCGGTGCTGCAGGGCAAGCGGCGGCTCGCGGCGGCCGCGGCGCTGGCCGGGGCACGGGCGGGAGCGTGGCTGGACCGTTCGCCGTACGGCCCGCGCGCCGGCCCGGGCTCGACCGGCTCGAAGTACTAGACGGTCAGGTCCAGCAGGTCCTGACCGACGACGACCTCGCCGTCGAAACCCGTGACGCCGTCCGTCCAGTGCTCGTCGGGCAGCTCGTCGTCGCCGGGGATGAAGTGGGTGAGCACGAGCCTGCGCACGCCCGCCCGCGCCGCCACCGCGCCCACCTCGCTCAGCGGGGTGTGCGAGGTGACGAGGTGGCGCCGGCGCCGCACCGACTCCAGGGTCGGCGGGTCATCGTGGTCACCGTCGCGCCCGCCGGCGGGTTCGTCGGTGTAGACCTCGTGCACCAGGATGTCGGCCCCCCGCGCCAGCCCGATCAGGTTGGCCGACGGGGTGGTGTCCCCGGAGACCACGACCGAGCCGTCGGCGGTGTCGAAGCGGTAGGCGAAGGCGGGGAACACCGGCGGGTGGTGCACGAGGACCGCGCTGACCCGGACGTCCTCGTTCTCCATCACCGGGATCGGGTCCATCGCCGGAGCCACCCGGTCGGGACCGCGGGCACCGAGCGCGGCGGGGACGGCGATCTCCTGCGGGACGACGAGCTCGCGGAGATCACTGCGGCCGGAGTCCCGGATGCGCGCGTTGATGTCGTAGGCATGGGCCGCAAACCGGTAGGCGGTGGAGTCGATCAGCCCCGGTGTGGGGTGGGCCGGGGACACCACCGGGAAGGCGGCGGCGTCCGGCTCGTCCGGTGGCAGTGAGTCCAGGCCGCCGGCGCTGCCGGGCCCGTGGACGGGGACCGGGGGGAGGTGCTGCAGCAGCGGCCAGCCGAGCAGGAACAGGTTGAAGTAGTCGCAGTCGTGATCCGAGTGCAGGTGGGTGAGGAAGACCCCCGCGAGGCTGGTCAGCAGCCGGGCACGGCGCAGCTGCCGGGTGGCGCCGTAGCCACAGTCGACGAGGTAGGCACGCCCGCCGACCACGACCGCCTGGGCTATCCCCGCCCGCGACGGCGACGGCAACGGCCCCCCACTGGTGCCGAGCAGCACCAGGTGGGTGTTCGCGGTCTGACGCATTGGCGACCTCTCCGCGTGTCATACGCAGCGATCAGGCGCTGCCGACCGCCATCGGGCCGGCAGCGCCTGATCCGCTGAACCTCAACGGCCACCTGGAGCGTCACCGGAACGGCCGGGGCCTCCGACCCGTCCGGTGCCGTCGGTCGCCACGCATTCGTGGTTGACGGAACCGAACCGGTTGCGCGACCAGTCGAAGCCGTCACAGCCGGTGGGATCGTACCCGTCCACCCCGCCGTGGCCGGCGAACCGGTACTCCTCGTTGACCTGCTCGGCGCGGTCGCCGTTGCCGTGGCCGCGATTGCCGGTCAGCACGTTGCTCGGACCGTCCGGATCACCGGGTCCCTCGACGCCGATGCCGTCGAGGCCGTTGTTGTTGACGACGTTGCCGCGGACGGTGGTGCCGGAAAGGGTCTCGCGGCTGTCGAGGTAGACGCCGTTGCCGAGGTTGCGCGAGGAGTTGTTGCCCTCGATGAGGGTGCCCTCGGCGCTCGGCGACGCGGACGACCGCATCAAGGCGATGCCGTGCGAGTGTGCCCTGCCCTCTTTCTCCGGGTCGCCCTGAGTGCTCCTGGCGGTGTCCGAGATGCGGTTGTTGCGCACCACGTTGTCGCTACTCTGCGGGCCGTCGGTGAGCTGGCCGACCACGCCGACGCCGGCCATGCTGGCGTTTCTCACCTGGTTGCCTTCGACCACGTTGCGGTCGGAGCCAGGGCCCTCGATCTTGACCCCGATGGTCATCGACAAGCGACCTTCGCTCATATTACCGGGAGGCCCGCCGCAGACGGTGATCTCACCGTCCGGGTTGGCGTTGAGGACGTCGTTGTCCAAGATCTTGTTCTTGGCGACCACGTTGTCGTCCGAGTCCTCGATCAGCGAGATGCCCCCATACGGTCCGTTACCGGTGACGTTGTTCTGCTCGACGCTGTTTCCACTAGAGTTGAACACGGCGATACCATCACCGTAGTCGCAGAACGGGCCGGTTTCCCGATCGATGTCGTCGAGCGTCGAGTCACGACCCGTCAGCACCCGGTAATTGACGTTGTCACTGGCGGTGACCTTGCGGATGGTGTTCTCCGCGCCTCCCCTGACCACCACGCCGCCGTCGAAGTTCGCTACGGTGCCATTGGTGACCGTCACCCCGCTCACGCGGTAAAGCAGGATCCCCGCCTTGTCCGGGGCGCGGCGGGCGTTCGGGTCACCGGTAATCGTGTGGCCACCCAGGTCGAGGGTGACGCCGTCAGCCTCGACGATGAGTCCGTCGCCTGGGCAGGGGCCGATGTCGGCCGCGAGCGTGGTGTCCTCGGTAATGACATCGCCGCAGCCGATGGCGTCTTGGCCCGCTGCGGTTCCGACGAATGTGGTGGCGGACAGCAGCGTGGTGCCGGCGGCGATCGCGAGGCTGCGTCGCAGGTGATGCTGTGTCCCCCCCGCCGTGACTATGTCAGTCATGAACGAACTCCTCGCACTGGCTGGCCCCGCGTGCGGTCAGCTGAGCAGAAAACGCCTTCGATCGAGCCGCACGCTGGATTGTCACGACAGTGGAACAGAACCAGCCGGCGTATGGTAGTGGCAAATCGCATATACACTACGCCATCCGGCGCTGCGCCTCGGGGAATCGAATAATCCTTGCGGACGCCGTGGCGGGGCTATGAGCCGCGCAGTGTCGTATACTCCGGCTTCGCGGTGAGGTGCGAGGGAGGTGGCGGTGACGACCGGCTCTGCGGAACAGCTCGACACGGAGCGCGTCGATGCGGGCGCCGGTGATTCTCGCGAACCGGATGCTTCACGGCGGCGGCAGGAATGGTGGGTGCCGGTCGTCACCTACTCGGTCACGCTGTTCGCGCTCGTCACGTTGAACTTCCTGCTGCCGAGGCTGATGCCGGGCGATCCCATCGACTCGCTGTTCGCTTCCGGCTCGCCGAACTATGTATACGACGAGCAGACGCGCGCCGCGCTGGCCGCCTACTACGGGCTGGATCAGCCGCTGCTGTCGCAGTACGGCACGTACTTACAGGGCCTGCTGACGGGCGACCTCGGTTACTCGATCGCCGGCAACGAGCCCGTCGGCGCACTGATCGCCGGTCAGCTGCCGTGGACGCTGCTGCTGATGGGCACGGCGACGGCGTTGTCGACGGCGGTCGGCATCCTCGCGGGGGTTCACGGCGGGTGGCGCCGTGGCCGGCCGGTGGACCGCAACATGCTCGTCGCCTTCATCTTCCTGCTGACCATGCCGGCCTTCCTGCTGGCCGTGCTGGCCGTGTTCGTCTTCGCGGTCACGCTGGGGTGGGTGCCGCTGTCGGGCGCGCAGACCCCGTTCGCCTCGTTCGGCCCGGTGGCCACGGTCGCCGACATCTCATACCACCTCCTCATGCCGGCCATCGTGCTGGCCATCGGGCTCAGCTCCTACCAGTACCTGCTGACGCGGGCCGGTGTCGTCGGAGAACTCGGTGCCGACTACCTCGTCCTCGGCCGGGCCAAGGGGCTGACCGAACGCCGGTTGAAGTACCGCTACGGGGCTCGCAACGCCCTGCTGCCGGTCGTCAGCCAGGCGGCGATGCAGCTCGGAACGGCGGTGACCGGCGCCGTGCTCGTGGAGCGGGTCTTCGCCTATCCGGGCATCGGCAACACGATGGTCGAGGCGATTCCGTCGCTGGACTACCCGGTTGTGCAGGGCTGCTTCCTGATGTTCACCGTCCTGGTGCTGTCCGCCAACCTCGTCGCCGACCTGCTCTACCGGTGGCTGGACCCCAGGACCACGGCATGACCCGCGCGAGACCTGCGCCAGACCCGCTGGTCAGGGTCGGGCCAGTGAACGCGGTGCTGCGCTCGGGCATGGCGCTGGCCGGGCTGGCCATCATTGCCGTGCTCATCGGTGTCGCGCTGTTCGCCCCGCTGCTCGCGCCCTACGACCCGACGGTCCCGTCGGGCCCGTCGCTCGCATCGCCGTCGGCGGCTCACCTGCTGGGCACCAGCGAGATCGGGGCGGACGTCCTCTCGGGACTGATCTGGGGGACCCGGGAATCGCTGCTGGTGGCGGTCCCTGCCGCCGCACTCGCGGTCACCGTGGGAGCGGTGGTCGGCACCGGCGCCGGCATGCTCGGCGGGCGTGCCGGGCAGGTCACCGCGCGGGTGCTCGACGGATTCCTCGCGCTGCCCATGCTGCCGCTGATCATCCTGCTCGCCGCCTTCGCCGGGCAGAGTCCGCCGGTGCTGGCCGTGATCGTCGCGCTGGCGTTGTGGGCGCCGACCGCGCGGATACTGCGCGCCCAGACCCTGACGCTGCGCCAGCGCGGCTTCCTCGCCGTGGCCCGCGGCCTCGGCGGTGGCCGCGGCTACCTGATGCGCCGCCACCTGGTCCCGGCACTGGCCCCGGTCATCGTGGCCGCGTTCGTGAATGCGACGGCCCTGGCGTTCATGCTGCACGCCTCGCTGGCGTTCCTGGGCATCGGTGACCCGACCGGCGTCGCCTGGGGAATGATCATCAACCGGGCGCTGGAGCAGTCGGGCATCTACACCGGCGGCGGCTTGACCTGGCTGGTGCTGCCCGCCGGTACCGCGATCGCCGTCGCTGTGCTGGGCTTCAGCCTGCTCGGGGTGGGTCTGGAGTCGGCCACGAACCCCCGCTGGCGACGGGAGACGTGATGCCTACCAGCTCCTCGAGCAGCTCGACGGCCCGCTCCGGGCCCGGCATCTCCCGGATCTCCTGCTGCAGCCGGCGGGCCTGGGTCCGGTAGCTGCGCCGGGACAGCAGGCCGCGTACCGCGCCGCGGACCGCGGCGGGTGTCGCCTCGGCGTCCCGCAGCACGGTGCCGGCGCCGCACTCGGCGATGCGGCGTGCGTTGCCGAGCTGGTCGGCCCCTTGCGGCAGCAACAGCGAGGGCAGGCCGTGGGCCAGCGCGGCGAACGTCGTGCCCGAGCCCCCGTGTGCCACCACCACGTCGCAATGGGGCAGCAGCAGGGACTGCGGCAGGTAGCGCTGGACGTGCACGTTGCCGGGCTGGGTGCCCAGCTGCGCGGGATCGCGGTCCAGCCCGACGGTCACCACGACGTTGACCGGTTCGTGCGCCAGCGCCGCCAGGATCGTCTCGAACAGGCCGGGGGTGGTGTTGAACACCGTGCCCAGCGTGACGTAGACGGTCGGGGCCGGTCCGAGCTCGCCGACCCAGGCGGGCAGCCGGTCCGTCCCGGTCGTGTCGAACAGGACCGGGCGCAGCCGGCGAGCCGCAGCGACGTCGGTGATGTGCGGGGACTGCAGGCTGGGCGGGCAGGTGTCGAGGTAGAGCTGGGGGAACAGTCGTGACCAGCCACCCGTGCCCGGCTGTGACCACCGCGATCGGGGCCACAGCGGCCGCAACAGTTCCCAGGCCGGTTCCCAGAACTCGACCGGCTGCAGCGCGCCGACGCTGTGGGCGGCATAGGGCAGGCCCGCCGCGGCGGCAGCCAGCGGCGCCCCGAAGTCGACCGGGTCGTGCACCAGCAGCGACGGCGCCCAGTCGCGGATCACCGCTGTCAGGTCGCCGACCTTCGCCGGGCCCGCCACGCCGGCGAACATGGCCGCGCCGAAACGAGCCTGCTGTGCCTCGTCGTCGGCAGCAGCCTCGTTCCCGGCCGCCGGGTCTTGCTGTGCCAGCCTGTCCTGCACGTCCAGCGGGCTCAGCCCGGCGGGGAATGCGAGGAAGCCGGCCGGCTCGATGACGTTGCGGCAGAATCGCTCGGCGGTGGCGAAGGCCACCTCATGTCCGGCAGCCCGCAGTGCCAGGGCCGCCGGGACCATGGGATGGAAGTGCCCGAAACCCGGCACGCAGCACAGCAGGACACGCATTTGCCGTAGCCGTGCTCAGCCCGGCTGCCGGATCTCGAGCCCGGCCTTGCGCCCGGTGATGAAGGCCTGCTTGTTGACCACGTCGACCGGGAACCCGCCAGGTGTGGTGTACCACTGGTCGAACGCCTCGCGGCGGAAGATGTAGTGCGACGTGCTGTAGTACAGCGGCAGCAGCGGCAGGTCCGTGGCGACGATGCGCTGCATCTCGGCGATGAGCTCGCGCCGCTGCGGGCCGTCGGGCGTCGCCACCTGGCGCATCGCGAGCTGGTCGAACCGCTGGTTGGTGTACCCGGCGGCACCGGTCGGGGTCGGCGCCGGGAGTGTCGACGAGTACACCATCCGGAGCTGGTCCGGGTCGGATGTCGGAGGCGTCCCGCCCGGCCCGGGATAGGGCAGGATCGCCAGGTCGAACTGGCCCATCATCTTGGGACCGAACAGTTGTGGGCCCAGTGGCATGGACCTCGGGGCGACCTGCACGCCGGCGCGCCCGAGGTCTTGTGCCACGAGCTGGGCGGCCCGCGCGAGCGGGGCGCCGGTCAGCAGCGGCAACGACAGCGGGGCGCCATCAGGCCCGGTGCGCATCCCGTCACCACCGCGCCGGTAGCCCGCCGCGTCCAGCATGCTGTCGGCCGCGGCCACGTCGTAGGGGTATTGCTCGACGTCGACGTGATAGGGGTGCTCGGGTGGCAGGAAGCCGGGATTGCCGGGCTGCCCGTTGCGGCCGGTGAGGCGCTCGACGAGGTTGCGCCGGTTGATGGCGCGGGCGCAGGCCTGCCGGAACCGCTGGTCGGCCAGCGCGCCGCCGCGGCCGAGATTGAAGTACAGCGGGTAGACCATGGCGGCCGGCGCCTCGACGATGCCGAACGCGGAGTCGTTGCGGAACGGCTCGAGCACCTCTGGCCGGGTGCCGCCGAGCGTCTCCATGTTGCCGCCGGCGTCCACGTCACCGGCGCGCAGCGCGGCCAGCGGGTCGCCCACCGGGATCATCTCGATCCGCTCGACGAACGGCGTGCCGAGGAAGTAGTCGTCGCGGGCGGTGTAGGCCAGCGGCCGGTCGGGTCCGCCGTAGGAGTCCAGCCGGTAGGCCCCCGAGCCGACGAGCACCTCCGGGTCCATCGCCCGCGCCGGATCCCCGATCGGCTCCCACACGTGCCTTGGCACGATCGGGACGGCGCCGGCGACGAATTCGCCGAACGTGCCGATGGGCGCCGCGAGCTGGATCTGGACCGTCCGCTCGCCGGTCGCCCGGGCACCGGCGACCCCGCGCGGTTGGGCTATGACCTGCGGCGGCAGCGTCTTCTGGTTGAAGTAGCCGAACGTGAAGGCGACGTCGTCGGCGGTCAGCGGCCTACCGTCGGACCAGCGCAGCCCCTCACGCAGCGTGAAGGTGTGGCTCATCCCGTCCTCGGAACGCTGGTAGTCCGAGGCCAGCCACGGCAACAGCTCGCCAGTCGAGTCCTTCCACAGCAGCGTGTCGTAGAGCAGGCTCATCTGGTAGTAGCCGAGGGCGGAGGCGTAGCCGAACGGGGACGGGAAGCCCACCGGCCCGCCTGCCATCCGCACCGTCGGCCTGCCTCCGGCGGAGCCGGTGCCCCCGGCGTTGCCAGGGCCGGTGCCCCCGCCGGAACAGCCGCCCAAGGCCACGGCACCGGCCGTGCCGAACACGCCGGCCAGGAATGTCCTGCGCGCACACTGCGGGGTCATCTGCAGTTCCTCTCTTCGATGATGGGCGTGCCGGGCTCGGCCGGCGTCCTGGTGGCGAATGCCGGCGCGGCAGCGACCATGCGGCGCGCGGTCAGGCTCTGCGGCGACAACGACACGAGGTGCGACGGACCCTCCTCCACCGCCCTGCCACCGTCCACTACCAGGATCCGGTCGGTGACCTTGCGCACCAGCGCGATGTCGTGCGAGACGAGTACCAGGCCGATGCCCAGCTCGACCTGACGTTCCCGCAGCACCACCAGCAGCCGCGCCTGCTCCGATGCGTCGAGCATGCTCGTCGGCTCGTCTGCCACCAGCAGCTTCGGCCTGGCCAGCAGCGCCCTGGCGAGCGAGACGCGCTGCTGCTGCCCGCCGGAGAGCTCGTGCGCCAGCGCTGCCAGGAAACCTCCCGATGACGGCAGCCCGACGCTGTTCAGCGCCTCGGCCACCGCCGCCTCCGGCGCCGCGGGCTCCTCGTCACCGGCGAGATCGAGCGCCTCGCGCACGATCTCGGCCACCGACATGCGCGGTGACAGCCCGTCGGCGGGGTCCTGCAGCACCAGCTGGATGCGCCGCCGCAGCATCCGGGCGTCGCGGTGCCACGAGGCCGTCAGCGCGGTGTCCTCGAGGACGACCTCGCCGGCATCCGCCGCGATGTGGCCGGCGATGACCCAGGCCAGTGTGGTCTTGCCGCTGCCGGAGGGACCCACGATGCCGAGCGACTCACCCTCACGCACGGTCAGCGACACCCCCCGCAGTGCCGGCACCGCGCGGCGGCCCCTGCCGAACGTCTTGTGGATCCCGGTCGCCGCCAGCAGCGTCTTCAGGCCACCGAAGTGGCAGGCCACCAGCCGGCCCCGGGACGGTTCCAGCAGTGGCCGCTGCTGCTGGCACACCGCCTCGGCCTGGGTGCAGCGGGGGTGGTAGGCACATCCGGAGGGGATCTCCCGCGGGTCGGGAGGCGTGCCACGGATCGGCCGCAGGTCCTTGGTGGTCGTCATGACCGGGTACGCGCTGACCAGCGCGGCGCTGTAGGGGTGCGCGGCATCCTCGACGATATCGGCGGTGCGGCCGGCCTCCATGACGACACCGGCGTAGAGCACGAGGGTGGTCTCGGCGAGCCGGGACGCGTCCGCGAGGTCGTGCGTGATGACGATCAGGCCGAAGCCGCGCTGGACCGCGAGAGCCCCGATGCGGTCGATCAGTTCCTGCCGCCGGGCCGGGTCGAGTGCGGCGGTGGGTTCGTCGAGGACCAGCAGGTCGGGGTCCAGGGTCAGCGCCATCGCCAGCAGCGCGAGGCGCCGCTGGCCACCGGAGAGCTGGTGGGGAAAGCGGTCCAGCAGGGCGGGGTCGAGCGCCACCTCGCCGGCCAGCTCCGCCGCCCTGCGCCGCGCCGCGCGCCTGCCCATCCCGCGGTGGGTGCGCAGCGGCTCGGCGACCTGCTCGCCGACGGCCACGACGGGATTGAACGGGGTTCCCTGCACGGCGAGCGCCACCGTGTCCCAGCGCAGCGCGCGCAGCTGCTCCGCCGGCGCGGCCAGCAGTTCCTGGCCGTGGATGCGCACGCTGCCCCGTGCCTGCGGTGGTTGGACGAGCCCGGCCAGGCAGTGCGCGAGGGTGGTCTTGCCGGCCCCGCTCTCCCCGACGATCGCCAGCGACTCGCCGCCCGCCAGTGTGAAGCTCACGCCTCGGAGCGCCTCGACACCGCCCTGGTAGCTCACTGCGAGGTCGGTGACCTCCAGCAGCGTGCCCGGTCCGGAGCCGTTGCGGCTCCCTGTCGTGATCTCCACGGTCATCCCTCGGCTGTGCCGGTTGATGCCGGTTGATGCCGGGGCTGGAACAGCTCGATGGTGACCCCGTCGGGGTCGCGAAGGTAGGCGATCCGGGCACCGGCCTGCGGGCCGGCCGGCACCTCGATCCACCCGCCGCCGGTGACCGGCACCGCCCCGCACGCCTCGGCATGGGCATGGGCCGACGGCAGGTCGTCGACGGCCAGGCAGACGTGCACGTTGCCGGGGTGCGCCGTGCCGGTCTCGTAGCCGGCCTCGTCGGGTTCGAGGTACTGCAGCAGCTCCAGGCTCGGCCCGCCCGGCAGCGTCAGCCAGCGACGGTCGATGCACACCGAGGGGTAGCCGACCAGCCGGCCGAGTTGCGGCCCGCGGAGCTGCTCGACCGGGCCGGGGGTGACACCGAGCAGCGCGCTCCAGAACCCCGCCGAGCGCTCGAGGTCGGCGACCGTCAGTCCGATGTGGTGGGTGGCTGCCGGCATCATCGGAGCCCCCCGGTGCCGATGTCGAAATCGCGCTCCACCTCGGTGAGTGCGTCGTCGAGCAGCTCCATCGCGCGCAGCGCCAGCCGCTGGGAGATGACCAGCGGCGGGGACAGCCGCAGCACCGGCCCCGGGCTGGCGGTGAGCACACCGCGACGCGCCAGCGCCACCATCAGCGCGCGGGGCACCGTGGCCGGCGGCCGCTCCCTGGTCTCCCGGTCGGTGACCAGCTCCACGCCCAGCAGCAGGCCGGCGCCACGCACGTCGCCGATGATCGGGTGGCGAGCCTGCAACTCCTGCAGCGCGGACAGCATCAGCTCGCCGGTCCGGCGGACACCCGCCAGGATCGTCCCGTCCGCCAGCATCCCCAGCGTGGCCGCGCCGGCAGTGCAGGCCAGGCTGCCGCTGGCGAAGGTGGAGGCACCCGCGCCCGGTTTCCCGAAGTGGCCGGCGTCGAGCACCTCCCGCCGGCTGGCGAGCAGCGACAGCGGGTAGCCCGAGCCGAGGCCCTTGCCGGCCACCAGCACGTCGGGCAGCACCCCCGACTGCTCGAAGGCCCACATCGAACCGGTGCGGCCGGCGCCGGTGAGGACCTCGTCGAAGATGAGCAGCGCACCGGTCCGGTCGCAGAACTCCCGGAGGTGGGCGAGGAACTCTGGCGGTTGCGGGATCACCCCACCGACGCCCTGCACCGGCTCGATGATCACTGCCGCGAGCCGGCCCTCGCCGGACTCCGCATAGACGCGGTCGATGGCGCGGGCACAATCGAGCCGGCAGGTGTCTTGGGTTATCTTACCGCAGCTCCCGACCGGGCAGCGGTACGGGTAGGCGTTCGGGCTGCGGATGGCGCCGGGGGGGAACGGGCCGTAACCCTGCTTGAGCGGAGATGCGCCCGACAGCGCCATGGTCGCCAGGGTACGGCCGTGCCAGGCCCGGTCGAAGCAGACGACCTCGTAGCCGCCGGTGTAGGACTTCGCCAGCCGGATCGCCGCCTCCACCGCCTCGGCTCCCGTGGTGTACATCTGGAATGTCTGCAGGCTGGGCGGCAGCGTGGCGGCGAGCGCTTCGAAGAAGGCCGGCCGCGCCGGGGTGACGAAGTCGAAGAAGTGCATCAGGCGGCCCAGCTCCTGCTGCAGGGCGGCCACGACCGGTGCGGGGGCGTGGCCGAGGTTGGTCACCACGACGCCCGAGCACAGGTCGATGTAGACGTTGCCGTCGACGTCGCGGATCAGCGCGCCGTGGCCGTCCTCGGGCACGACGCGCAGCAGCTGCGCCGGCGGCGAGGAGTTGGAGGCGTGGTGGCGGGCGTCGCGGTCAGCCAACTCGAGCGAGCGGGGGCCGGGGACCTCGGTGCGAAGCTGCGGCACGCTTCCCTCGTCGAGGTCGCCGAGCGCGCCGTGGTGGCCGACCTGCGCCGTCATCTGGACCGCACCATCGGGGCCGCCTCCCGGGCCAGCCGCTCGAGGAGGGTGACGCCGTGCTTGGGATCGGGCATCTCCGCGATCTGGCCTGCGATCTGCCCGGCCCGCTCCCGGTAGCCGGGCTCGTCGAGCAGCAGACGAACCTCGCGGTGCACCGCCGCCGGGTCGACCTCATCGGGGAGCAGCACCCGGCCGACCCCGGCGTCGACGCAGGCCTCGGCATTGTGGAACTGGTTGGCACCGCGGGGAAGCACCAGCAGTGGCAGCCCGTGGGCCAGGATGGACAGGATCGCGGTGCCTCCCTGGTTGATGACCGCGTCGCAGTGCGGCAGCAGCAGGTCCTGCGGGATGAAGCCCGCGACGTGGACGTTGTCGGGTTGCGGGCTGAGCACGGCCGGGTCGGCGTCGGGCCCGAGCGTGACGATCACGGTGATCGGCTCGTCGGCCAGGCTGGCCAGGATGGTGCGAAAGATCCCGGGATCGCTGTTGAAGATGGTCCCCAGGCTCAGGTAGACGGTGGGTCGGACTGGATCGAGGTGATCGAGCCACGGTGGGGGCTGCGCCGCGTCGGCAGGGCCGGCCGGAGCGTCGAGATCGACCCCGCGCAGCGGGTGGGCCACCTCGATGTCGGTGATCTCGCCGGACTGCAGGCCGGGTGGGCAGACGTCGAGGTAGAGGTAGCGGAACAGACCGGCGAAGGCGCCGACGTCGACGGCCCACTCGGCGGCCAGCGGGGCGAGGGTCTCGCCCGCCAGCCGCAACATCGACAGCGGCCGCAGGATTCCCACGCTGTGGCCGGCCCACGGGATGCCGGCGGCGGCCGCCGCCACCGGCCCGCCCAGCTCGGTCTCGTCGTGCAGCAGCAGGTCCGGCTGCCACATCCGCAGCAGCTCCGCGAGGTCGGCGGCCCGCGGCGGCGCGGCGACACCGGCGAGCATCCGAGGCACGAAGGAGGTGAAGCGCTCCTTTCCGGGCGGCAGCGCACTCTCGGGGATCGACGCGTTCGCCCGCTCGAGCTGAGCCTCGAGGCTCAGCCCCGCCGGGAAGGTGTCGAAGCCGGCCCGCTCGATCTGCGGGCAGAAGTCCGCGGCGGTCGCGATCACAACCTCGTGGCCGCCGCCGGCCAGCGCGGTCGCCAGCGGCGCGATCGGGATGAAATGCCCGTAGCCCGGCAAGCAGGTGCAGACGACTCTCATATGTGTCAACCCCTGGTCCGGGTGCTGGCCCGGCTCCCGTGATGGGAGCCGGGCCAGTCACCCGACTAGTGACGAACCGGTACTCGATGTGTTACTGGCCGGGACCGGACACGCAGGCCTGGTTCACATCGCCGAACTGGTTGCCTCGCCACTGGTTGTTGTCGCAGCCCGGGGTCCCGTCGAACCCGTCGAACCCGCCGCTGCCGGTGGCGTCGTTGTCGTTGATCCGGCTGTCCACCACTCCGGGGATCTCATCGCTCGCCGGCGCCTGCAGATGGATGCCGTCGGCGCCGTTGCCGTTGACGCTGTTGGCGTTGATCTGGTGGCCCGAGCTGCCGCGACCGCCCACGAAGACGCCGTGCCCGAAGTTGTTGCTCGAGTCGTTGCCGATGATCCGGGCCGCGTCGGACACGCAGACCACGGTTGCCGGACCGGTCGCGAGCATGGCGATGCCGTGGGCGTGCGGATCGTCCTCACCCGTGGTGGCGCCGGTCTCCGAGATGCGGTTGTTCTGGATCGTGGTGTTGTCGTTGCCCGAGGTGATCGGAGCGCCTGCGTCGTTCTCGCCGCAGACCCAGCCGTGCACGGCGACGCCGGCCAGTGCGTTGTTGGTGACCTCGTTGCCGGCGATCCGGTTGTCCTCGGCGCCCGGCCCCTCGACGCGGATGCCGACGTTCTGCACCTCCCGGCCGCTGCCCATCGGGCCCTGGTCGTCGCCGGTGCCGCACAGGATGCTCTCGCCCGCGGGATTCAGAGCCCTGATGTTGTTGTCGACGACCTGGTTGCGCACCACCTCGTTGCCGTCCGAGTTGTAGATCAGGGCGACGCCGGACAGCGGCCCGTTGCTCGCGATCCGGTTGCCGGCGATGCGGTTGTCGCTCGAGTTGACCAGGGCGATGCCGTCACCGAAGTTGCACGGGTTGTCCTCTGCCTCGTCCTGCAGCGCGCCGTGGTTGATGTTGTGGTGGACGTTCATGCCCTGCACGGTGTTGCGGGTGCTGTTCCCCATGGCCACACCCGCGTCGAAGTTGTGCACCTCGCCGTTCTGGACGGTGACACCGCTCACTCCGCGGAGGTTGATGCCGACTGCTTCACCGGCCTGCTCCTGAACGTCCGACCCGTGCGGGCCGGTGATGGTGTGGCCGTTGAGGTCGAGCGTGACGTTGTCGGCCGTCACGATCAGGCCATTGCCGGGACAGGGCCCGAGGTCCTGGGTCAGCGTGGTGTCCTGGGTGATCTCGTCCCCGCAGCTCACCTCGGCCTGGGCCGAGGCCGGGGCGACCAGCACACTGCCCATGGCCAGGGCCGCCAGGCCCGGCACCGCGATGGCGGCGCGACCCAGCCTGGGCATGGCTCGCAGCCTTGTCATGGATCGACGTCTAGTCAATGGACCGAACCTTTCGTCTCGTGGCCCGCGCCGTGTAGCAGGTAGCGCCGCCGCATATGTGGGCAGCGGTGCGGTGTGGCGTGGTTGTCGACTGTGATCGGACAAACATCCCGCCGTACGGGGCCTGCAGTGTCCGGCTACCGGTAACCGAGGGATGTGAACACGGAGTAAGATAACCACTCGTTAGCGCGACAAGTCACTAAGTACATTCCACATATACTGACCCAGCGCGGACAAATGGCGGGGTAACTGGCCACTTCCGGGTGTAGCGAGACCTGATCGAGACCTGGCCGCCCATCGTTGTACAGCTCTTAGCGGGGTGAACCGTGATCGGGGTCGCGGCCGAGGAAGCCGACCAGGCGCGCCATCGGTCCGGCATCATCGGGCACGGGCACAGCCGCCCCGAACTGGTGACCGGGACCGCGGCTGTCGGCCGTGAGCATCGGGGTGACGGCTGCCAGCGCGGCTTCGGCCTGCGCATCGGTATAGGGAGCCGGTTGACCGGTCGCGACCGCCACGTCCCAGCCGTGGGTGAGGCACTCGACCAGCATCAGGTCGAAGGCCAGCGCTCCCGGCACCTCGTCCGGGCCGACCGTCACGAGCCGCTGTGCCGCGCCGTCACGCCACCCCTCGACGGCCAGATCGGCCGCTGCCCGGAACTCCCGCGCCGGCCCGTCCCCGGTGGGCTGGGCATCGGTGAGCTGGGCCGCAGCGGACTGCCCGCTGACGGCGGCGGCGAAGGTCCGGAGGAACTCGACGAGATGGCCGGCCAGCGCGGCCACGTCATAGTCCGGGCAGGGCGTCGGCAACTCCCACTGCTCGCGCCCGATCCCGTCCAGCAGGCCTGCTGTCCGGTCGAAGACGCCCTGCAGTATCGCGGGCTCGGCCACGGTGTCCTCCCGTGTTCTCGTCAGGGCAGCGGGATCGCGGACAGTCGCTGCTCCGGTTCGGCGACCACCGCCTCGAGCAGCCGATGCAGTCCGTCACGAAGCCGCTCGATCGTCACCTCGTCGTAGAAGTCCTGCTTGTAGACCACCTCGCCCCACACCTCGGTCCCGTCGTCGAGCAGCGAGAGGCTCAGCGGGTGCAGCTGGCCGCGGAAGTACAGCTCGTCGGGGCCCTTGTCGGGGCCGGGGCGTTCGACGACACCGGTCCCCGGCACCCAGTGGTCGTGAGCGGCTCGGAAGTACTGCAGGTCGACGGGCAGCATGGCCAGCGGCGGGCCATTGCCATGGTGACGTGACAGCTCGGGCAGCACCGCGTCGCGCACCCGTGAGAACGGGATGTCCTGGTGCTCGAACAGTCCGATCACCGCGTCCCGCGCACGGGCCACGGCCTTCGTGAAGCTCGGGTCGCCGGAGAGGTCGGTGCGGATCCGCCCGGTTCCGGCAAAGGTACCGATCACACCTTCGAGCTCGGCTCGCCGTCGCCCGGACAGCGTCGTGCTGAGCACGATGTCGCTCGTCTCGCCCAGCCGGGAGAGCAGCGCCGAGACCGCCGCCACGCAGAGCATGAACACGCTGGCCTGGGACTGCCGGGCCAGCTCCGACAGCGACTCGTACCGGGCTCGCCCGATTCGGACGGGCAGCGAGCGCAACCTCCTGGTCGGCTCGGCCGGGATCCGGTCGAGCGGCAGCGCCGGGCCGATCGGTGCCCCTGCCAGCGCGCGCCGCCAGTAGTCGAGCTGGTCCGCCAGCCGATCCTCGGTCAGCCAGCGACGCTGCCAGTCGGCGAAGTCGGCGTACTGCACCGGAAGCGGCCGCAGCTGCACCGCCGTCCCGGCGGCCATCGCGTGGTAGGTGGCCACCAGCTCGGAGAGAAAGATGTAGGCCGAGGGCCCGTCGCAGATCAGGTGGTCGAACGTGACCGCCAGCACGCAGCGCTGCGTGTCGAGCCGGTAGCGGCGGGCCCGGAACAGTGGTGGCCGGTCGAGCTCGAACCGTTCGGAATCCTGCCGGGCCAGCAGCTTGTCCATGTGGCCGTCCACGTCGCCGTCCCGCTCGGCGGACAGGTCGACCGTGGCCAGCTCGACGGGCACGTCTGCGGCGACCTGCTGGCAGGGACTGTCGCAGTGGATCGAGAAGCGGGTGCGCAGGATCTCGTGGCGCTCGACCAGCACCCGCAGCGCCGCTCCCAGCGCTTCCGCGTCGACCGGCTCGGAGAAGTGATGGCAGGCGGTGACGTTCTGGTTGGCGATCAGGCCCGTCGCGGTCTCGAGCTGCCACATCTGCTCCTGCGGCAGCGACAGCGGAACCCTGGTTCCGCGCCGGCGATGTGACGCGACCAGGGTCGGCACGTCGGGAGCCCGGCGGGGACCTTCGGCGTCGAGGTAGCGGGCCAGCGCGGCCACCGTCGGTTCGGCGAGCAGGGTTGCGAGCGGAATCGGCGTGCCGAACGTCTCCTGCACCGCGGCGGCGATCTGGGCCACCCGCAACGAGTCGCCACCCGACTCGAACAGGTCGTCGTCCGTCCCGACCTCCCCGATGCCGAGCACCGCCGACCAGATGTCGGCCACGGCCTTCTCCACGGGGGTGCGCGGCGCCACGACGTGGTCACGCGGGTCCGGTCGCGGCCGCTGCGGTGAGGCGAGCGCGGCATGATCGACCTTGCCGTTCGGGGTCATCGGGAACTCGCTGAGCAGCACGAAGTTCGCCGGTACCAGGTACGCCGGAAGCCGCGTCGTCAGATGCCGGCGCAGGCCGGCCGCCAGCACGGTGGCGCCGGGGGCGGTGACGACGTAGCCGATCAACCGGCGCTGGCCGGACGGCTCCTGGTCCGGCAGCACCACGGCGTCCGTCACGCCGGGATGCGACCGCAGCGCCACCTCCACCTCGCCGGGCTCCACGCGAAACCCGCCCGACACCTTCACCTGCCGGTCCCGGCGACCGACGAACTCGAGCTCACCGTCGGGCCGGACCCGGGCCATGTCGCCGGTGCGGTACAGCCGGCCCTGTCCATCGCGGGAGAACGGATCGGCGACGAAGCCCTCGGCCGTCAGCTCGGGCTGGTTGAGGTAACCGCGCGCCAGGCCGACGCCCCCGATGTGCAGCTCCCCGGTCTCGCCGTCCGCAACGGGGCGGCCCTCGGAGTCGAGCACGTGGACCGTCACTCCGGGCAGCGGGCGCCCGATCGGGGGGTCGCTGTCCCCGGCGCCGATCTCCCCGCCGGGCGGAGCCTGGAAGATCGTCGCCATCACGCTGGCCTCGGTCGGCCCGTAGGCGTTGAACCACCGGACCCGGTCCCCGCCGGCCCGCAGCCAGCTGCGGTAGGCCGCCGCCGTCGCCCGCTCGCCCCCGACGATCACTACCCGCAGGCCGGCCGGCGGCTGCATGCCGAGCGTCTCGAGGTCACGCACCCACGCGTGCCAGTAGGCGGTGGGGAGGTTCAGCACGGTGAGACCCTCGGCGGCGAGCCAGTCCAACCAGGGCCGTCCCAGGATCGCGAGCCGGTCGGGGCGCAGCACCACCCGGGCTCCGGCGGCCCAGGTCGGGAAGAGTTCCTCGACGCTGACGTCGAAGCTCGGGGAGCAGAACTGCAGGACCCGGTCGGCGGGCCCCACGTCGTACAGGTCGACGGCGGCCAGGCAGTGGTTGACCAGGGCGCGGTGCGGCAGCAGCACGCCCCTCGGCTCGCCGGTCGAGCCGGAGGTGTAGATCAGATAGGCGAGCGCCTCGGGGACCCGCTGCCGCTCGGGCCGCCCCGCCGGGCCTGTGCCGTGATGCGCATCGAGGTCGACGATCCTGGCCTGCGGGTTGCGCGCGGCCTCGATCAGCTCGGCCGATCCCGGCTGTACGAGGACCACCGGGGGTTGCGCGTCGGCGAGCATGAACCGCAGTCGCTCGACCGGGTAGGACGGGTCGAGGGGCAGGCATGCGCCGCCCGCCTTGAGGATGGCCAGCAGGCCGACGGGCATCGCCAGGCAGCGCCGCACGCAGATGCCCACCGGCGCCTCGGGGGCCACGCCCAACTCCAGCAGGTGGTGCGCCAGCCGGTTCGCGGCGACGTCGAGTTCGGCGTAGGTCATCGATGCGTCGCCGCTGGTCACCGCCACAGCGTCGGGGCACGCCTCGACGCTGCGCTCGACCAGCTCGGCGAGATCCGCTGGTGGCGCCAGGTGGGCAGGCGATGACTCAGAGCACACAGTTCGCCACCTTATCGAGATTGATCCCGCACCCTCGCGGATTGCGCATTCACGACGACAGGTGGTATTTCACCATAGGTAGTCATAGCGGTGTACTTCGCAACCGATCGGGTGGAGGTGGGGTGTGGCACGAGCGACCGCGGCCGGCGCACCGACCGGTGTCGCCCTGGCCGTGACGACGTGCCACCGCCGGCTCGACGGCTATGGCACTCGGCCCCGCCACAGTCCGGAGCCCGGGGTGCTGGAGATCCCGACGGGTGGGCTCGGACGCGCGGTCGAGTGCGAGGTGTCGCCGTTCGGGCCGGCCCCGGGCCCACCGTCGGACGCAGGCGCGGCCGGCTGTGGCATCGAGCTGCTCGTGCAGGCCATGTCCGGCCTGATGGCCGTCAACGGCAGGGACGAGGGCCGTCCCGCGCGGATCGGCCTCGAGGTCGCATCGGTCGCCGCCGGCATCCTCGCCACCCAGGGCGTGCTGGCCGCTCTGGTCGGCGCGGCGCGGGGATCGGCGGCACGCACGGTCCGCACCTCGCTGCTGCAGGCGGCGCTGCTGGCCTGCTCGCACTACATCGCCCGAGCCACCGGCGACGAGGATCCGACACCGGCGCGAGCGGAGCCGGCGCCCGGCCCGCCGTTTCGCAGCCTCGACGGCTGCTGGTTCGAGATCGAGACCCTCGATCCCGACGTGTGGCGATCGTTCTGGCAACGCCTCGGTGCCCCGGACGACGCCCTGGGTAGGGCATGGACCAGGTTTCGTCCCCGCTACTTCGCGGGGAGCTGCACGCTGCCCCCGGGCCTTCACGAGGCGACAACCCGCCACTCGCTCGCCGAGCTGTCGGCCGTCGCGGACTCACTCGGGGTGAGCCTGTGCCCGTTACGGGGCTACGACGCCGTGGTCGCCGATCTCGGCGGGTGGCTGGGGACGCCCGGCATCGCCCCGCTCGATCCGGGGCGGTCAGGTCCGCCGACGCCGGCGCCCGCCGGCAACGGCAGCCCGCTGACCGGCACGCTACCGCTGGAAGGGCTGCAGGTCGTGGAGGCGACGAACCGGATGCAGGGACCGCTCGCCGGGCTCCTGCTGCGCATGCTGGGCGCGACCGTGATCAAGGTCGAGCCGCCCGGCGGCGACATCGGTCGCATGGTGCCCCCGATGGCGGGCGACACCGGCGCCTTCTTTCTGTGCTTCAACCGGGGCAAGCAGCCACTCGAGTGCGATCTCAGCACGCCGTCCGGGCGCGCTGACCTGCTCGAGTTGCTGGGAGGCGCCGATGTGTTCCTGCACAACTGGCGGCCGGGCCGGGACCGGAACTGGTCGCTGGGCCCCGGCGACCTCGCCCCGCACAACCCGAGCCTGATCTACGCCCGGGCCTCCGGATGGGGAGCGCGACCCGAGCTCGACCACCTGCTGGGGATGGACTTCCCCGTCCAGGCCTTCGCGGGCCTCGGCTACGGGCTGACGCCGCCGGACGAGCCGCCGAGGACGAGCCGGCTGACCTTGACCGACTTCATGGGGGCGCTGGTGACCTGCGAGGGGATCTTGGCGGCGCTGTATGCGCGCCTCGGCGACGGCCTGGGTCGGCAGGTCGAGGCCTCGCTGCTGGCCGGCGGCATGACGCTGCAGGCCCACGTCCTCGACGGCCTCACCACCGGGCGGGAAGCCGGTAGGTGCGGGGGCCGGCCGGTGTGGGGACCGCTCGACCAACCGATCGAGACCGCCGATGGTGCGCTGGTGGTGGGTGCCGGCGACGGCGGGTTGGCCCGGCTGGCCGCTGCCTGTGGCCTGGAGCACACCGCCGATCTCGAGCACCGCGTCGCCGAGCGCATCGGGACAGGCACCGCAGCCGGCTGGCACGCCAGGCTGGATCGCGCCGGGGTGCCCTGCGCGGTCGTGCGTACCGAGCTGGCAGCGCTGTCCCGCGATCCTGCCCTGCGGGGCCTGCTCGAACCGCTCGGGGCGGGCTGCTGCACCGCCGCATCGCCATGGACGGTGGGCACCTGATGAGCGCACCGACCGCATCGATCCGCGACGTCCTGGAGTCGGCCGGCTCCCGGCCGGGCAGTGGCGACTGGGGCGATCTCGGATTCGTCCCCGCGCTGGAGCTGCTGCTGCAATCCTGCCGGGAGACGGCCGAGCTGACACCGGCAGGGTGCCACGTACTGGACCGGATCGTGCGACGGCACCTGCGCAACCGGCTCGCGCTGCGCGAGCACCTCCGCCACAGCCCGATGCCGGTCACGCCGCCGCTGGCACCGATCGTGATCGTCGGCCTGCCGCGCACCGGGACGACGGTGCTGCACAACCTGTTGGCGCAGGACCGCGAGCACCGGACGCTGCGGTTGTGGGAGGCGCTGCGTCCGGGCGCCGCCGCCGCCGCTGACGACCCCGACCGCCGCCACCTCATCGACCAGGCGCACTCCTGGCTGCAGCGCTCCTACCAGGTCGCCCCTGATCTCCCGGCGGTCCACCCGCTCACCGCGGAGGGGCCCGAGGAGTGCGACACCCTGCTGCAGAACAGCTTCGCCAGCCAGCACTTCGACGACATGTTCAACGCCGAGCGCTACTCCGGCTGGTTCGCCACTGCCGATCTCGACGGGGAGTACCGCTACTACGCGACGCAGCTCGCGGTCCTCGCGGCACCGGACCCCGGCACCGAGCAATGGGTCCTCAAGTCACCGTCACACCTCGGTCACCTCGACGCGCTGCTCGAGGTGCTGCCCGGCGCCGTGATCCTGTGGTGTCACCGCGATCCCCGCCAGGCCGTCGCCTCCTATGCCAGCCTCATCCGGTCGGTGCGCAGTCCGCACACCGAACGGTTCGATCCGTTGCTCGCCGGCGCCCAGGCGGTGCAGCGCTGCTCGCTGGCCATGCGGCGGGCGATGGCGACCCGGGAGCCGGCGACCCGGGAGACAGCAGCCGGGGGCCGGTTCATCGACGTCTCCTACGACCGGTTGGTGCGCGATCCGCTCGGAGCCGTCGCCGGGATCTATGACCGGATGGGCTGGTCACTGCGCCGGAACACCCGGGCGCGGATGCAGCGCTGGCTGGCGGGCAACCCACAGCACCGCTTCGGCGAGCACCGCTACGGTCCTGCCGAGTTCGGCTTGCGCGAGGAGCAGCTGACCGAGGAGTTCGCCGGCTACCTCGACAGGTTCGCGGCGCTGGTCGGTCGCTGAGATCAGCGAGGGCGCCAGCGCTGCACCGGGACCTCCTGGTGCACGACGAGCTCGGTCAGGACCGGCCGATCCACCTTTCCGATCTTGGTACGCGGAATCTTCGGCACCACGCACAGCTCGTCGGGCAGCTTGTGCCGCGCCAGCAGGTCCGCGAGGAACGCGCGGAGCTCGGTCAGGTCGGGCACCGCGCCGTCGAACGGGGTGATGCAGGCGCAGATCGCCTCCCCGAGCACCGGGTCGGGAGCGGCGACGACGCCGGCGTCGGCGACCGCCTCGTGGCGGACGATGGCCGCCTCGATCTCGCTCGGTGCGACCTTGAGCCCGCCCCGGTTGACCAGCTCCTTGAGCCGCCCGACGACGAACAGGCAGCCGTCGGGATCGATGCGGCCCAGGTCCCCGGTGTGATACCAGCCCTCGGTGGCGGCGTCGGGATCGTCCCAGTACCGCACCGGCGTGGCGGCCCCGAAGACGATCTCACCGACCTCGCCGGCCGGCAGTGGCCGGTTGTCGGCCGGGTCGATGATCTGGACCCGGCCGTCCTGGGGCTTGCCGTCCGGCGAGCGGAACACCGTGCGGCCGACCGAGCCACGCGCGATCTCGCCCCGATCAGTGGTGCGCGTGGTGAAGCCCTCCGCGCATCCGAACACGTACATCATCTCGACGCCGAAGCGATCGTGGATCTCGTCGGCCAGCCCGGCGGGCAGTGCGGTGGCGGCCGAGATCGCCCAGCGCAGCGTGTCCACCCGGTGCCGCTCGGGGTCCAGCGCGCGCAGCAGCAGCGTGAAGTGGGTGGGCATGCCGGGCAGCACGGTGACGCCCTGCTCGCTCACCAGTCGCAGCGCATCGTCGGGTGAGAACCGGTCGAGCAGCACCAGCCGGCCGCCGGTCAGCAGCGGGATCAGCGCCAGCCGCATCCCGAAGACGTGCGCGATCGGCTGGAACACCAGGTGCACGTCGTCGGGACCCGGGCGGTAGGCGTCGGCGAAGAACTGCATCTTCGCCCAGCAGGCGGTGTGGGTCTCCTTGACCGCCTTCGAACGGCCGGTGGTGCCGGAGGTCAGGTGCAGCACCGCGGTGTGGTCCGGATCCGCGGGCGGTGGCAGCGCCACCCCCTCGGGGACATCGCCGTGTAGCAGGTCGCCGAGACGGTGCACGCCGTGATCGCCGAGCTCGGGCGGCGCCGCGGCGTTGACGAGCAGGTGGGTACCGGGACGGGCGCTGCGGATGCTGGTCATCGCGCCGGGCACATCGGCGGCATCGGCGCGCGGCTCGTACAGCAACGTGCGGGCATCCACCTGGTCGAGCAGGACCGTCAGTTCGCCGGGGGTGAGGTCGTTGTCGGTGCCGACGTGCAGCGCGCCGACGGTCCACGCGGCGCCGATGGCCACGACGTGGTCGATGCCGTTGGGCAGCTGGCAGACCACCCGGTCACCGGGACGCACGCCCAGCTCCAGGTAGGACGCGGCCAGCCGGGACACCCGCTGCCAGAGCTCGGCGTAGCTGATGGTTTCGTCACCGAAGGTGATCGCTGGGCGGTCGGACCAGCGTCGACAGGCCGCATCGAGGCTGGCGGCGAGCGGGGTGGGGCTCACGGTCGGTGCTTTCACGACCGGACCGTAACGGACGGATCGGGCGGGCCGCCATCGTCCAACTCGGGGTCCCCACCCGCCGTCCGCGCCGCCGCCGTGCCACATCTTGATCATTGCGCGGCGCTTCCTGATCCGCTACCATCGAACACATGTTCGAGGAATCGGCAGTGCTTGAGCACATGCCGGGGGTGTGCGCCGGCGAGTGCCGTCCGGATGAGCTGCTGGACCCGGTGCATCCCTGGTCGTCGTATGCCCCTGACGGGCTGTTGGCGATGTTGCTGGATCACCAGGTCTGTACCGAGGGCGGGGCCGAGCAGGTGGAGCGCATCGGGGCGTGGGAGAAGGTCGTGGCCTGGGGGCAGGCGATACAGCTGCGGGAGCTGGCCTCGTTCACCGCGCGGGAGGCGGCGACTGCGCAGGCGGAGGCGGCCGAGCGGGCGACGGCCCGGGCCGCGGGCGAGCCGGTCGCGCCCGAGGTGGCGTACGCGGACGGGCAGGAGCAGGCCGGCGCGCAGGTGGCTCTCGCGCTGCGCATCTCGCCCGAGTCGGCCGATTGCAGGGTCGCCGAAGCGCTCACCCTCACCCGGCGCCACGCGGCCGCGGTGGACGCCCTGGAGGCAGGGGCGGTGACGCTGACCAAGGTGCGGATCATCGCCGAACAGACCGAGCAGCTGTCCGATGAGCAGGCCGCCGCGGTGACCGAACGGGTGCTGCCGAAGGCCGGGCAGCAGACCCCGCCGCTGCTGCGGCGGGCCGTGCGTCGCGCTGTCGCGCGCACCGACGCCGACGCGCTGCGCCGCCGCCAGCAGGCTGCGGTCGCCGACCGCGGGGTCACGCTCTACGAGCTCCCGGACGGGATGGCGATGCTCTCGGCCCGGCTCCCGGCTCCGGAGGCGGTCGGGGCCTACGCGGTGCTCGACCACCACGCCCGCAGCGCCCAGGGCCCTCACGACGATCGCACGTTGGACGCGCGGCGCGCCGACGCCCTGATCGACCTGATCTGCGGCCCGGCCGGGCACCTCTCACCCGGTACCACCACCACCCGCAATCAGCCCGGTCAGGACGACCACGGCGACCAGTGCGACCACGGCGACCGGGGTGTTGGCCGCGGCCCCGCCTGGCGCAAGCAGGTGCAGGTGCAGGTGCGGGTCACCGTGCCGTTCTCCACCCTGTTCGGCCTCGACGACCAGCCCGGTGACCTCGCCGGTTATGGCCCCATCACTCCTGAGCAGGCCCGCCAGCTGGCTGCCGCGGGCACCTGGCGCCGCGTGCTCACCGACCCGCCCACCGGCCTTCCGATCGACTTCGGCACCACCACCTACCGGCCCCCACCCGCACTCCGCGACGCCATCCTGACCGCACACCCGCTGTGCCAGGCGCCCGGCTGCACCCGCGCGGCCGTCGGCTGCGACCTCGACCACCACACACCGTTCCACCGGTCGGGAACCACCACCCTGCGCGACACCGGCCCCTACTGCCGACGGCACCACAGGCTGAAGCAGACTCCCCGATGGAAGATCACCCACCACTCTGACGGCAGCGTTACGTGGATCACCCACCGGGCACACCTACACCAGCACCCCACCCCCGGTTGCCGAACCCCCGCCGGCACCACCCCGCGCTTGTGATCCAGACGAACCGCCCCCGTTTTAGAGACTATCCCAGCACCCGCCGCCGGAACCCCCGGACGCCGATCATCGTGAACCCGACGGCGAACACCGCCAGCGGCACGTAGACGGCCATCAGCGGCAGGTGGCCGACATCGGTGACCAGGGCAGCCCGCAGACCCTCGCTCATGTATGTCAGCGGGTTGAGCAGCACCGCGACCTGCAGCCACGGGATCGTCTCGAGATCCGACCACGAGTAGAACAGCCCGCCTAGCATCGTCAGCGGCAACAGCACGATGTTGAACAGGAAGGTCAGCGAGCGCGGCTGCATCGCCGTGCCCAGTGCCAGGCCGAGGGCCGCCGACGCCAGGCAGGCGAGCGGGATGACGGTGAGCAGTACGGGCCAGGTCGGATCCAGCGCGAAGGGTGTGGCCGGGATCACTGCGGCGATGGGGAAGACCACCAGCCCCGCCAACAGACCCTCCATCGCGCCGTAGAGGATCTTCTCCAGGGCGACCACGGACACCGGCAGCGGCGCCAGCACCCGGTCGTTGATCTCCCGCTCGTGGCCGATCTCGCCGACCAGATTGACCGCGACGGCCTGCACCCCGTTGATCACGATGGCCAGCGCCACCACGCCGGGTACCAGAACGTTGGTGAAACGCGACGCTCCGGTCGCCCCACCGACCCCCTGCGCGATCTGGGGGAAGACGTGGGCGAAGACGAAGACCAGCAGCAGTGGCTGCACCACCGTGCGGGCCAGAAAGATATGGATCTGGCGGCGCAGCACGGCGATGTCGCGCAGTATCAGGCCCCGGAACGCCGCTGCACCGGCGGCACCTCTCGACCGCACCGCGGTGCCGGTGTCACCGGCAGGCACCGTGGTCCCGGACGTCGTCGTGGCCGTCACTCCCGCAGCTCCTTGCCGGTCAGGCTGATGAAAACGGCCTCCAGGCTGTCCTCGCTGACCGCGACGTCGCTGACCTTGACGCCGCTGCCCTCGGCGAGCGTCATCACCGAGCTGAGCGCGCCGTCGGAGTCGTCGGCGCGCACCCGCACACTGCCATCGGCGGCCACCGCCTCGTGCACCCAGTCCTGCGCTGCCAGCTTGCCGGCGAGCGCCGCCAGGTCGCCGGTGCCACGGATCAGCATGATCCCGGCAGCCCCGTACGAGCGCTTGAGCTCGTCCGGGGTGTCGAGGGCGAGGATCCGGCCGTGATCCATGATGGCGACCCGGTCGCAGAACCGCTCCGCCTCCTCCATGTAGTGGGTGGTCAGCAGCACGGTCTGGCCCTCGGCCTTCAGCTCGGCGACGATGTCCCACAGCGCCAGGCGGCTCTGCGGGTCCAGCCCGGCGGTGGGCTCGTCCAGGAAGGCCACAGCCGGCCCGTGCATGAGTGCCCTGGCCAGCTGCAGCCGCCGCAGCATTCCCCCGGACAGCTGCTCGACCTTGTCCTTGCCCCGGCCCTCCAGCCGCAACCGCTCGAGCATCCGGTTGGCCCTGGCCCGCGCGGTCCTGGCACGCATGCCGAAGTAGCGCCCGTGAAAGTACAGGTTCCCGAACACGGTCAAGCTGTTGTCCAGATCGTTGGCCTGCGGCACGACTCCGAGGTACTGCTTGGCCATGGCGGGATCGGCGACCACGTCGACGCCGCCGACGAAGGCCCGCCCGCCGGTCGGCAGGACCAGCGTGGTGAGCATGCCCACGGTCGTGGTCTTGCCGGCCCCGTTGGGACCGAGCAGGCCGAAGACCTCCCCCTCGCGCACCGACAGGTCCAGCCCGTCGACCGCACGAAGCCCTCCCGGGTATGTCTTCGACAACCCCTCGGCGCGGATGACCTCGGCGGGCGCCGGTTCCGCGGTGCCGCTCACCGGTCCGGTGGCGGCCAGATCGGCCGCCAGCGTCCGCAGCGTGCGATTGCGGGCCAGCTGCTCGGACGTGACGACCAGACCGCGCTGCCTGGCGTCGGCCACCGCATCGAGGAAAGCGAACGACTGCCAGTAGTTGGATCCGGTGTCGAGGTCGGGCAGGCCCAGCTGCGCCGCCCAGGCCGAGGCCAGCAGTGACTCGTGCTCGGTGCTCGCCGCCCAGTGCTCGGGGGTCTCGGCCGGCGAGCCGTCGGCCACGATCAGTTCGGTAGGCCAGATCGAGCCGGGCAGCTCCCGCCACAGCCGGATCCGTAGCTCGCGGAGGTCGGGAACAGCACCGCGCCCGGCCACCACGCGGGCCGCCAGCCGGGCCTCGGCCGGGTCGCCGCCACGCTCGATCAGGGCCGCTTCCCGGGCGCCGGTGCAGTCGGCGATGGCCTGCTCCAGCCGCGGCCGGTTCAGGGCAAAGCCCAGGAAGCGCTCGGTCGAGCCGGAGCCGGCGCGGTCGCCGATCAGGTCGGTGGCCGCGGCCAGTGGCCGGGCGACGACGTCGGCGAGCAGGTCGCCGAACTCCTCCAGCAGCGCCTGCACCGCCGGGCGGTGGAAGCCGCCTTGTGCCCGGACGGCGAGTTCCTCCCCGTCGTCGACGACCGAGATCCCGAGGAACGTTCCCGGGTAGAGCCCGTCACCCCACACCGGCGTGGCGGGCTCCCCGGCCGCGTCCCCGGACACCACGTGCATCCCGGGACCCTGCCGCTCGCTGGACCCGAAGGCGCTGCCGCTTAGGCCGGCCAGATCCAGCGGGTTCCGGGCGGGCACTAGGCCCTGGAACATGATCGGCAGGTGGGGCACCACGCCGTGTTGGGCGGCCTGGCCCCCGAGCGTCTCCTGCAGCACCTCCTCGAAGCCGAGCTCCTGGTGCGCCAGCGCCGACAGCAGCGTGTCGCGGACCCCGGCCAGCAGCTCCAGGAAGGGCGGGTCCCCCTCGAGTCGCAGCCGCAGCGGCAGCTTCTTCGTGAAGCAGCCGATGAGCCCCTCGGTGTCGCGGTCGCCGCGGTTGGCGACGACGGAGGCGATCAGCAGGTCGTCCTGTCCGGTGCGCCGGTGCAGCAGTAGCTGGAAGCCGGCGAGCAGCAGCATGAACGGCGTCGCCCTGCCGTGCCGGGCCAGCGCCCGCAGCCGTGCGGACAGTTCCGGCGTCAGCACCATGTTCACCGGTTCGCTCGGACCCGGCGTCCGGCCACCATCGGGATCGGCGACGGACAGCTGGGTCGTCAGCGGCGCTCCCACGAGCTGCCTTCGCCACCAGGCCAGCTGGTCCGCACCGGCCTTTCCTGCGAGACGTCGGCGCTGCCGGCGCGCGTATTCGCTGAAGGTCACCGGCAGCTCGGGCAGCTGCGCCGGGTCACCGTCGCGGACCCCGTCGTGCAACGCGGACAGCTCCCGGCGGTAGACGCCGAGCGACCAGTCGTCGAAGACGGTGTGGTGCAGCCGCACCACGAGCAGGTGATCCTCGGGGCCGAGGCGGATCAGGCTCGGCACGAACAGCGGACCCGCAGCAAGGTCGAAGGGCGCCCCGCCCGCCTCGGCGATCACCGCTGCGGCCTCGGTCTCGGCCGTCGCCGGTGCCCGGCCGCTCAGGTCCACCACCGGCAGCCGCAGCGATGGGGGATCGGCGACGACCTGTACCGGGGCGCCGTGACGTAGCTCGAACGTCGTGCGCAGCGACTCGTGGCGGGCGACCAGTTGCTCGAAGGCCGCGGCGAGGGCGCCGCGGTCGAGCGGTCCGTGTAGCCGCCGCACGAATGGGGCGAGGTTGAACGACCCGGGAGCCAGCTGCTCGTGCCAGATCATCCCGAGCTGGGAGACCGCCACCGGTGCCGCCGCCATGCCGGCTCCGGCAGCGCCCGCCGGCCCGCGCCGCTCGATGAAGTTGGCCAGCCCGGTCGGGGTGGCCGCTGCGGCCAGCTCGGCCGGCGCCAGCTCGACGTCGAGGGCGTCCCGTACCAGCCGGCTCGCCCTGGCAGCGTCGAACCAACCGCCGCCGAGCACGAACAGGTCGTCATCCGGCCCGACCGGGTCCCGGGCCAGCACCCGCCCCCAGATGACCGACAGCACGTCCCGCGGGGCGGTGACGCCGGGACCGGCGATGGGCAGGTTCATGACTGTCGGGTCACAGCGGCCGCGAGCTCGGCCACCGTCGGTTGCTCGAACAGGCCCGACATCGTCATGGTCACGCCGAAGGTGTCGCCGAGCCGGGCCAGCACCTCGGCGGCCGCCAGCGACTGGCCGCCCCGCTCGAAGAAGTCGTCGTGGACGCCGACGTCGGCCACGCCGAGCACCTCCGCCCAGATGGTGGCGATCGCCTCCTCGGCCGGCGTGGACGGCGCGACGAACGCTGGCCGCTCGCCGAGCGGGGCACCGGCGGTCGGTCCCAGCGTCGCGACCAGGTCGCGCTTGCGGACCTTGCCCGACGGGGTCCGGGGGAGCGCCTCGGTGATCGTGATGCGGTGCGGGGTCTTGTGCTCGGCCAGCCGCGACCGGACCAGCGCCTGCAGCTCCCGGGGCTCGACCGCGCCACGGGTGACGACCGCGGCGACCACCTGCTGACCGAGCACCTCATGCGGCACGCCGACCACCGCCGCATCGACGACGGCCGGATGCTCGGCCAGAACGTGCTCGACCTCCACGCCGGAGACGTTGAGTCCACCGCAGATGATGACGTCCTCGTCACGGCCGACGAGATGCAGCTCCCCCTCATCGTCGAGCCAGCCGAGATCGCCGGTTCGCAGCCAGTCGCCGGTGAACGCGGCGGCGGTGGACTCGGGATCCCGGAAGTACTCCCGCGACGGTGCACCGGGCCGGCGCAACCAGATCCGCCCGGTCTGCCCCGTGGGCACAGCGTCCCCGCTGTCGTCGACCACCTGCAGCTCGGTCCGCCCGACCGGGCGCCCCACCGAGTCCGGACGGGTCAACGCATCGGGATTGAGCGTGCGAGCGGTGCCCGACTCGGTCAGCGCGTAGGTGTTGACGAACCTCGCCGACGGGAACGCCTCGGCCAGCCGCGCCAGCAGTGCCGGTGAGGTGGGAGCCGACGACAGCGTGACGACCTGGATGCTCGACAGGTCGTGTCGCCGCCAGGCCCCGGAGGTCGCGAGCACCTGCGCCGTGGCAGGCACCAGCTGGAGTCGATCGACGCGGTATCGCTCGATCGCCACGGCGCACCGCTCCGGATCGAAGCCGTCGAGGGCGATCGGCAGCCGGTCGCCTCTGCGCAGGCTGATCCGCAGCGCCTCCTGGGAGGCGTTGGTCCCGATCGGGAAGGCGTGCAGCAGCCGTAGCAGCGGGCCGTCGGGCTCGGGTGGTCCGTCGTGGACGGCGATGCTGGCATGGCTGCAGGCCACCCCTTTCGGGATCTCCGTGGTACCCGAGGTGTAGATGATCTCTGCCAGGTCGCCCGGAGCCGGCGTCACCCCGAGGGGCTCGGCGGGCGGACCGTCCTCCAGCTCGGTCACATCCGCCACCCAGCCATCGGGTGACTCGGGCAGCTCCGGGGTCAGGCCGGGGGCGTGGAGCGTTCCCACTGCACCGCAGTGCGCCAACCGCCGGCCCAGCTCGGGACCGGCGACCTGCGGGCTCAGCGGGACGGCGACGGCCGCGAGCTTGTGAGCGGCGAGGTAGGCCACCGCGTAGTCGTCCCAACGCTCGTTGGAGAAGAACAGCGCGACGACGTCACCGGAGCACACACCGCGGTGGGCCAGCCTCGCGGCGACGGCGTCGGACCGGCGGTCCCAATCCCCGTACGTGAGGGTGCGGCCAGACTCCACCAGCAGGGCGGCTCGCTCAGGGGTCGCGGCAACCCGCTCCCGGAGCAGGTCGCAGAGCAACCGGAGGACCATGGCCCGTCACATCCCGGCTCGGGTCGGTCCGGGGGAGGCAGTCGTCATCCCCAGCTCCGCATCGTTGACAGGCATGTCGCTGGCTGAAGGTCCACTCACTGGCGACAGACAGTACATGTTTGCCCGCTCTAGGTGGACTCGATAGCGTGACGAATCGTGCACGATCCCGAAATTGTCGCCCTCGGGCAGATTCCGCGGTACACCGTCGCTGACCTGGGCGACGAGGTGGGTCGGATCGTCCGGGTCTGCGGGTGGCTGCAGCCGGCCGGTCCCGCAGCCGAGCCAGAGCCTGCCGGGTCCGGTACCCTCGCCGACCGCACGGGTGCCGTCCGGCTGACCATGCCGTCCGATGCCGTCCCCAACCCGGGGTCGGCGGTCGAGGTGGTGGGCACGGTGGTGGGCACGGTGGCAGCCGCCGCCGGGCAGTCACTCGAACTCATCGTCGACCGGCTGTCAGTGGCCGGGCCCGCCGAGCCCGATCTGCCGGTGAGCGCGGCGTCCACCCAGGCAGAGCGGCTCGACTGGCGCCACCTCGACCTGCGCAGGCCGGGTGCCCAGCTCATCCTCCGCGTCCAGACCACGCTCGAGCAGGCACTGCGGGCAGCATGGGCCGAGGAGGACTTCATCGAGATCCACTCGCCCAAGCTCATCCCCACCGGCCCCCGGCCGCAGGAGCTCTTCGACCTTCGCTACTTCGAACGCACGGCCTGGCTCGCCCAGTCGCCCCAGTTCTACAAGCAGATGGCGATGGCGGCCGGCCTCGACCGGGTCTTCGAGATCGGGCCGGTGTTCCGGTACGAACCGGCGGTGAGCCCGGTGCATGCCACCGAGTTCACCAGCGTGGACGTGGAGCTCGCGTGGATCGACTCGGAGGCCGACGTGATGGCTGCTGCCGAGCTGTGGCTGCGCGCGGCCATCGATGCGGTCGCCCGGCGCCACGGGGACGACATCGCCGCGTTGTTCGGCATCCGTGTCGCGGTTCCGGTTGTGCCGTTCCCGCGGTACACCTTGTCGCAAGCATGGGAGATCGCCCGGACGGCGGGCCACGACGGTGGCGGGGGGGACAGTGGCGAGGGGGACGACCTCGACCGTGACGGCGAGTGTCTGCTCGGCCGGCATGTGGCCGACCGACACGGCCACCAGTTCGTATGGGTCACCGACTACCCCGAGTCGGCCAGGCCCTTCTTCCACATGCGCTCGGCCGAGGGCTCTTCGCTGAGCAGGAGCTTCGATCTGCTGTGGAACGGCATCGAGGTGGCCAGCGGCGCCCAGCGCGAGCACCGCCACGACCGGCTGCTCGACCAGGCCCGCTCACGGCACGTCCCGCTCGATCCGATCCATCGCTTCCTCGACTTCTTCCGGTACGGCTGCCCCCCGCACGGCGGGCTCGGCTTCGGTCTCAGCCGACTGCTGATGTGCCTGCTCGGTCTCCCCGACATCCGCGAGGCGACCCTCCTGCCAAGAGACCGCGAGCGAATGACCCCTTGACCGGTAGATGCGCATCGCATCTATCGATCGGGTCATGTAGCTGACGTAACGTATTCAATGGTTGCCGCCGCAGGCGATCGATTGATACTTCTGCCGTGGCTGTACCTCCCGATGGCGTGACGAAAAGGCGGTGCGCGTTATGGATGCTGCACGGTGTGATCGAGCGTCGACGGTGAGCGGGCCTGCGACGACCCCATCGGCAATGCCTGGTTCCCAGGAGTTGCTGCACCGGATCCTGCTCGCCACCGACGGCACCGTCACGACCATCCTCGAGGCATACGCAGGTGAGTCCATCGAGGCCATCAGGCTCACACAGTCCATCCAGCCCGCCCGGCCGGAGGATGCCGAGCTGCTCGCCGTGGATGCGGGTTCTCCCATGATCAGCCGCCAGGTCCTGCTGCGCGGTGTGTACAGCGGAATGGTATTCCTCCACGGCGAGTCGCTGATCGTCCCCGAGCGGCTGTCCCCGAGCATCATCGAACGCCTCGGATCGACCAATCAGCCGGTCGGCGTGCTGCTGCGTACGAGCCGAGTCGAAACCTTCCGAGAGGTTCTCGCGGTCGGTGAGCAACGGGCCGGGTCCTACGGGGCTTACTTCGGTTCCGACGAGGACGCGGTGCTGCTGTTTCGCACCTACCGGGTCTTCTCCCGCGGCCAGCCCGTCGTGCTCATCACGGAGAACGTCCTCGCCGGCGCGGAGGAGGCCGGCGGCTGGTAGCAGTGGCAGGCGGTCCGGTCGGCGCGTCATCTCGTGGCCCGGTGCGCAGTGCTCACCGGGTCGCAACAACGGGTAAGGTCCGGTCGCACCTACGAGGGAGCCACCATGATCGACCCGCAGGTGTTCAATGCGCCCACAATGCGGGGAGGCGCTCGCGGCCCGTGACACTCCCGCCGTGTTCCTCCACGCTCCGGGGAAGATGACGGCTCGTGATTGGGCGGCCCCACCAGGCGCCCCGGTGAGGGATCAGCGGGGTCATGTGCGACGCTCGCGGAACTGGGAGAACACTGGTAGCCTTTTCCCAATGGAGACCACCATCGACTCGGTCGGACGGATCGTCGTACCGAAGCCGCTGCGTGACGCCCTTGGCCTGCTGGCAGGGTCGACCGTGGACATCTCCCGCTACGGCGCCGGGCTCCAGTTGGTCCCGACAGGGCGTACGGCTCAGCTGGTCGAGGAGTCCGGCGCGCTTGTCGCCACCGGGGACACGATGATCGACGACGACGTCGTCTTCGGACTCATCGACACGGGACGGCGGTGACCCCGCCAATCGCTCTGGACACCAGCGTCGCGGTACCGCTGCTGGTACAGACACACCAAGCGCACACTGCTGTCGTTCGCTGGTGGGCCGACCGAGAGATCGCCCTCAGCGGTCACGCAGTGGCAGAGACGTACTCCGTTCTCACGCGACTGCCGGGCGACCTCCGGCTGGCACCTGCAGACGCCGCCCGGCTGCTCAGCGAGCGTTTCGCCCAGCCCCTGCTCCTCGGGCCCGAGGTGGCCGGGCGTCTTCCGCACGTGCTCAGCCGGCTGGGGATCGCGGGTGGCGCCGTGTACGACGCGCTCGTGGCGCTGACCGCCGCCGAGCACGGGGCGGACCTGGCCACGCGCGATGCCCGCGCCAAGACCACCTACGAGGCGGTCGGCGTCCGCGTCGTCGTCGCGGGGTGACCAACCTCGGGTTCGCGGGCACCCGGGCGGAAGGTCAGCGTGCGCGGATCACCGGTCACGTCGATGGCTGCTTGATCACCTCGATCAGGCTCGAGAAGCCCTCGGCGCCGTGGCCCTCGGCGACGCGTCGGTCCACGAGCGCCTTGACGTGCTTCAGCCGTTCGGCATCGACGCCCCGGCTCTCTCGCATGTCGATGAGGTCATCCATCAGTGCCTGGTGCACGCTGAGGGGACCAGCGTCGGGCGGGTAGTCGCCGTCGTCGACCGCGCGGGCCATCGCGCTCATCAGTTCGGTCGAGGCGGTGAACATTCCGGTCGCGAACGGGGCGAACCTCGTCGCCGCGATGTTCTCGGCGCCGACCAGCGCGAGGGTGTCGAGGTAGGAGATCCAGGTCTCGTAGCCAAGACCGATCAGGGCCATGAAGTGCAGCGATGCCAGACCGGCATCGGTCCCGAGGTACGTGACCTCACCCAGGACCCGCAGCGTCGCCTCGTGGGCTTCGAAGGCACCATGCGATCCGCTGTAGAGGAAGGAGGTCTGGGGCGTCCCGCTGTTCTCCGGGTCGGCCATGATCCCCCCGTCGAGATAGTCGGCACCATGCTCCGCCGCCCAGTCGGCTGTCGCGCGCCCCTGATCCGGCGTCCCGGTGGTCAGGTCCACCAGCACCCGGCCAGACACGGCATCGCCAACAGAGTCCAGGGTCTCGAGCACGGCCGCGTGGTCCGATAGGCAGAGAATCACCAGGGGGCTCGCCGCGGCGGCCTCGGCGACGGTCGCCGCGCCGACCGCGCTCTTGGCGATGAGCCCGTCGGCCTTACCGGGCGAACGTTCCAGACAGTCGTCGGTTGACCGTTGCTCAAGAACGCGCCAGCCAGGGCCGAGCCCCTCGCGCCCAAGCCGATCACCGTCACCGGGCAGCGGTCGGTCTCCATGGGAGCTGTGTTGCCCATCATCCTGCCCCCCTCGTCAACGTAGATTCCGTTCCGATACGGATCGGAATGTACCGCGTAGGATGAACGCATGCAATCCACTGGTGATCCCGACATCCCCGCCGCGCGCGTTGGGCGACCGCGCGACTCGAACATCGACACGGCCGTGCTCGATGCAACGCTCGCGGTGCTCGACGAATCGGGATACAGCGGCTTCACCCTCGAGGAGGTCGCACGGCGCGCCGCCACGACGAAGCCGGCGATCTACCGTCGCTGGCCAACCCGCCAACACCTCGGACTGGCCGCGCTCGCCCAGAGCCTCGGCGCGGCACAGGGTGCACCCGACACCGGGTGCACCCTGTGCGACCTCAACGAGTGCCTCAACGTCTTCGTCGCCGCGTTTGAGCGCATGCCTCCGGACGTGCTCGGCTCCCTGCTCGCCGACTGCGCCCACGACCCCGAGCTGCGCGCGGCCTTCATGACCACCCTGTTCGACCCGCCGCGCGCCGCCGTCGAGCAGACGCTCGACCAGGCCCTGGCGCGGGGCGACTTGCGCGAAGACATCGACCGCAACCTGACCCTGGACCTGCTGGGATCATTGGTGCACTACCGGGCGTCGTTCGGCCACGCACCAACAAGCGAGGCCGAGATCGAGTGCGCCGTCGAAGCCCTCCTCCAAGGTATCGCGACCGACTACCCGAGGCTGCTCGAGCACAGTCGCCGCATGGTGGGGGACCCGCAGGTCCACAATCTCCACAGTTGATCGCCTTCCACTGCGGTGTCGAGCATCGCAGCTCACACGGCCGAGGTCGGCGGGACAGTACGGCACTAGTGGTGTGTCTGCGAAATAACAAGGTATACTTGTGGTATGGCAGTGATGACCGCGCCGGCGCTGCCGGTGACCGACGATCAACGGGCTGACCTGAAGCGGATCGCGGGGTCGCCGCGGTTGGCGCACCGCAAGGTC
>WHTH01000097.1 GCA_009377865.1 Pseudonocardiaceae bacterium
GCCTCGATCGCGCGGCGCTCGACCTCGGCGAGATAGTCAGCGCGCCCGCGCGCCACCTCGCCGGCGACCAGTGCGGCCACCAGCCAGCCGACGAACCACAGTGCCCCGGTGGCGTCGAGCAGGTGCCCGCGCGGGGACACCAGGTCGACCGCGACCAGCGCGGCGAACAGCGCCGCGGCGGCAGCCAGCGCCTGCACGCGCCGGCGGCGTGTCAGCACAAGATGTTGCAAGAACTACTTGCGTGGAACTCCATCGGAGTTGTACGGTCGGGTGACTGGTGGTCCGGGGTCACCACGCTCGTCGTGGCGGCTCCGGGGCAAGAGGGAACCCGCACGCGGGTGCCGGCCCGCCCGCCACCGTTCACCGGGTGTCCGTGGCCCGTCGCGACGGGACCACCGCACCGTTCGACGCGACCAGGATCCGCGTCGCCCTGACCAAGGCGTTCCTCGCCGCGGAGGGCGACAGCGCTGCGGCGTCCAGCGGCGTCCGCGCCGAGGTCGACGCCCTCGTCACCCGCATCGAAGCTGCGCTGTCCCGGCATGTCGGGCCGCAGCGGACGCTGAACATCGAGCTGATCCAGGACCAGGCGGAGCTCGCGCTCATGCGCGCAGGGCACCACCGGGTGGCGCGCAGCTACGTGCTCTACCGGGAGGAGCGGGCGCGCGCCCGCGAGAACGCCGGGAGGGTGGTCGACCTCGCGACCCCTACCGCAGGTCGAGAAGCGCAGATCCAGATCACCGAGGAGGACGGCAGTCGCGTCCCGCTCGACATCGACCGGCTCTCGCGGGTCATCGCCGAGGCCTGCGAGGGCCTGATCGACGTCTCGACCCAGCGCGTGCTCGACGGGACGTTGCGCACCGTCTACGACGGCATCCCGCGGACCGAGCTGGCGCACGCGCTGGTGCTTGCGGCCCGCGCGCTCGTGGAGACCGGACCCGACTACACCCGCGTCAGCGCCCGGCTGCTGCTCGACTCCCTGCGCCGGGAGGCCCTGACGGCACTGTGGGGCACGCCGACGGAGGCGACGCAGGCACAGCTGGCCGAGCGCTACCCGCAGGTGCTGCCCGCCTACGTCGAGGCTGGCATCGCCACGGGGCTGCTGGATCCCGCACTCGCGACGTTCGATCTGGACCGGCTGGGCGCGGCCATCCGCCCCGAACGTGACCTGCAGTTCACGTTCCTCGGGCTGCAGACGCTGTACGACCGCTACCTGCTGCACGACGAGAACGTCCGCTTCGAGCTGCCGCAGACGTTCTTCCTGCGCGTGGCGATGGGGCTCGCCAAGGGTGAGCAGGAGGATCGTGACGGTCGGGCGATCGAGTTCTACGAGCTGCTGTCGAGCTTCCGGTTCATGTCCTCGACGCCCACGCTGTTCAACGCGGGCACGTCGAGGCCGCAGCTCGCGTCGTGCTTCCTCACGACGATCGACGACGACCTGGACGGCATCTTCAGCGCCATCCGCGACAACGCCCTGCTGGCGAAGTACTCGGGAGGGCTCGGCAACGACTGGACGCCCGTACGAGGGACCGGGGCGCGCATCGCAGGGACCAACGGCGCCTCCACGGGAATCGTGCCGTTCCTGAAGATCGCCAACGACACCGCGGTCGCGGTCAACCAGGGCGGTAAACGCAAGGGCGCGGCGTGCGCTTACCTGGAGACCTGGCACCTCGACATCGAGGAGTTCCTCGATCTGCGCAAGAACACCGGGGACGACCGGCGCCGCACCCACGACATGAACACCGCCAACTGGGTGCCCGACCTGTTCCTGCAGCGGGTCGAGGCCGACGATGGGTGGACGCTGTTCTCGCCCGATGAGGTCGCCGACCTGCACGACCTGTACGGACCGGCGTTCGCCGAGGCCTACGAGCGCTACGAGGCGGCCGCCGACCGCGGGGAGTTGCGCCGCCACCGTCGCGTGCGGGCGGTCGACCTCTGGCGGCGGATGCTCACGATGCTGTTCGAGACCGGACACCCGTGGATCACGTTCAAGGACGCCTGCAACCTGCGCTCGCCGCAGCAGCACGTCGGCGTCGTGCACTCGTCGAACCTGTGCACCGAGATCACGTTGAACACCTCCGCGCGCGAGGAGGTGGCCGTGTGCAACCTCGGCTCGGTCAACCTCGCGCGGCACGTGGGTCCGGACGGCATCGACCTGGAGCGGTTGGCGAGGACGGTCCGCACGGCGATGCGGATGCTCGACAACGTCATCGACCTGAACATGTACACGATTCCTGCGGCGGAGCGCTCCAACCTGCGGCACCGCCCGGTCGGCCTCGGCGTGATGGGCTTCACCGACGCGCTCGCCACGCTGGGGCTGCCCTACGCGTGCACGGAGGCGGTCGAGTTCGCGGATCGGTCGATGGAGGCGATCAGCTATTTCGCGATCGCCGCTTCCAGCGACCTGGCGGCGGAGCGGGGCACCTACCAGACCTTCGAAGGGTCGCTGTGGAGCCGTGGCATCTTGCCGATCGACTCGCTGGCACTGCTCGGTGAGGCGCGTGGCGGTGATCTGGACGTGGACCGATCGCGCACGATGGACTGGGACAGCCTGCGCGAGCGCGTGCGCACGATCGGGATGCGCAACTCGAACGTGATGGCGATCGCGCCGACGGCGACGATCGCGAACATCACGGGTGTGAGCGCGTCGGTCGAGCCGCTGTACCGCAACCTGTACGTCAAGTCGAACATGTCCGGGGAGTTCACAGTCGTCAACGAGCACCTGGTCGCGGACTTGAGGGCTCGCGGGCTGTGGGACGAGGTGATGGTCGCCGACCTCAAGTATTTCGACGGGCAGCTCGGCCCGATCGCGCGAGTGCCCGACGACCTCAAGGAGCGGTACGCGACCGCGTTCGAGATCGACGCGCTGTGGCTCGTGCGCGCGGCTGCCCGCCGTCAGAAGTGGGTCGACCAGTCGCAGTCGCTGAACCTGTACGTCTCCGAGCCGGACGGCAAGGCGCTCGACAGCGTCTACCGTACGGCGTGGCGGTCCGGGCTGAAGACCACGTACTACCTGCGTTCCCGTGCAAGGACGCAGGTCGAGAAGTCGACGCTGCAGGGCACCGACGGGCGGCTGAACGCCGTGACACCCGCCGCGATCCCCGCTCCCCAAGTGGCCGCGGCCTGCGCGATCGACGACGAGGACTGCGAGGCCTGCCAGCGCCGGGCCGACCGATGCGGGTGAGATCGACCGCGGCGCCGCCAGGGTCGACGTCGGTGACAAGGCGATGATCAACGCCCGCGCCGACGTCAACCAGCTCCTGCCGCTGAAGTACCGCTGGGCCTGGGAGCGCTACCTCGCCGGGTGCAACAACCACTGGACCGAGGTGGCGATGCAGGCCGACATCGCGTTGTGGCGCTCACCCGGCGGCCTCAGCCACGACGAGCGGCTCATGCTGAAGCGCAACCTGGGCTTCTTCGCGACTGCGGAGTCCCTGGTGGCCAACAACCTCGTGCTGGCGGTCTACCGGCAGCTCACCAACCCGGAATGCCGGCAGTACCTGCTGCGCCAGGCGTTCGAGGAGGCGGTCCACACCCACACGTTCCAGTACGTCTGCGAGAGCCTCGCGCTCAACGAGGGCAAACTGTTCAACATGTACCGCGAAGTTCCTTCGATCGCGGACAAGGACGCCTGGGCGCTGCAGTTCACGCAGGCGCTGGAGGACCCGGACTTCCACACGGGGACGGTCGAGTCCGACCAGCGCTTCCTGCGCGATCTGATCGCGTTCTACGTCGTGTTCGAGGGCATGTGGTTCTACACCGGCTTCGCGCAGATCCTCTCGCTCGGCCGTCGAAACAAGATGGTCGGCATCGCCGAGCAGTACCAGTACATCTTGCGGGACGAGTCGATCCACCTGAACTTCGGGATCGACGTCATCAACCAGATCAAGATCGAGAATCCCCATCTGTGGAGCGAGGTGTTCCAGCGCGAGGTCCGGGACATGCTGGCGCAGGGCTGTGAGTTAGAGATCGCCTACGGCCGCGAGACGATGCCACGGCCGATGCTGGGACTGTCTGCGGAGTCGTGCGAGCAGTACCTGCGGTTCGTCACGGACCGGCGCTGCGTACAACTGGGGCTCGGCGCGCTGTTCGGCGCCACCGAGAACCCCTTCCCGTGGAGGTCGGAGGTGGTCGACTTGCAGAAGGAGAAGAACTTCTTCGAAACCAGGGTGACCGAGTACCAGACCGGCGTCGGCCTGGCCTGGGACTGAGCCACCGCGCACGCGCGCTCCCCAGCGGGCCGTCCCATGACGGACACGGGCAGCCCGCTCGTGTGCGCTCACTCGGCCTGCCCGGCACTCGTCCGCGTTGGTGCGCCACCGGCCCGCAGTCTCCACGTCGCGGTGACCAGGTTGGCCAGCGCGGGCCCGACCTCCTCGTAGCCACGGGTCTTCAAGCCGCAGTCGGGGTTGACCCACAGCCGCTCGGCCGGCACGGAGCCGAGTGCAGCGCGCAGCAGCCCGTCGATCTCCGCCGTGTCCGGAACACGCGGCGAGTGGATGTCATACACACCCGGCCCGATGCCGCGAACGAACCCCTCACCTGCCAGCGCCGCCAGCACTTCCATGCGCGACCGGGCGGCCTCGATGCTGGTCACGTCGGCGTCCAGCGCGTCGATCGCGTCGATAACCTCGTTGAACTCCGAATAGCACAGGTGGGTGTGGACCTGCGTCGTGATCGCTGCGCCCGCGGTGGCGAGCCGGAACGCCCCGACCGACCAGCGCAGGTACTCCTCTCGCGCGGACGCTCGCAACGGGAGCAGTTCCCGCAACGCCGGCTCGTCGACCTGAACGATCCCGATGCCCGCGGCTTCGAGGTCGGCGATCTCGTCGCGGATCGCCAGTGCCACCTGTCGGGCCGTGTCACCGAGCGGCTGGTCGTCACGCACGAAGGACCATGCCAGCATCGTCACGGGTCCGGTCAGCATGCCCTTGACGGGCCGATCCGTGAGCGACTGGGCGTACCGGCTCCACTCGACCGTGATCGGCGAGGGACGCGCCACGTCGCCGTACAGGATGGGCGGGCGCACGCAGCGGGACCCGTAGGACTGGACCCAGCCGTTCGCGGTCGTCACGAAGCCCTCCAGATGCTCCGCGAAGTACTGGACCATGTCGTTGCGTTCGGGCTCGCCGTGAACGAGGACGTCGAACCCGAGTGCCTCCTGCAGGCGGATCACGCGTGCGATCTCCGCCTGCATGGCCTCACGGTAGCCGTCGTCGTCCAGGCGCCCCGCGCGGTGTGCCGCCCTCGCCGAACGCACCTCCACCGTCTGCGGGAACGACCCGATCGTGGTCGTCGGCAGCGCGGGCAACTCCAGCCGCTCCTGCTGTGCGGCGTGGCGTTGCGCGTACGGCACCCGCCGCTCGTCCCCGCGGGAGAGCCGTGCGAGGCGCTCACGAACCAGGCCGTCACGTACGCCCGGCGCGGCGGCGCGCCCAGCCGCGGCACGGGCGGAACGCGCCAGCGTGTCGCTCACCGCCCCCTGCCCGGCACGCAGTGTGGTCGCCAGGGCGACGACCTCGGCGACCTTCTGGTCGGCGAAGGACAGCCAGTCACGCACCCGCGGGTCGAGCTCGGGCTCCGCCTCGACGTCGTAGGGCACGTGCAGCAGCGAGCAGGAGGTGCTCACCGAGACCTCGCGGGCGAGCCCGAGCAGCGTCACGAGCGGCCTGAGCGCTTCGGTCAGATCTGTTCGCCAGACGTTGCGTCCGTCGACGACCCCGGCGATTACCGCCTTGTGGCGCAGCGCGGTCACACCGGCGAGCGATGCGACGTCCGCGCCAGCGACGAGGTCGACTGCGAGCCCCTCGACCGGTGCGGCGGCCAGGACCGGCAGGGCCGGGCCCAGATCGCCGAAGTAGGAGGCGACCAGGATCGCGGGGCGCCGCGAGAGCGAGCCCAGCCGCTCGTAGGTTCGCCGTAACGCGTCGAGTTCCGCCGGTTCGCGGTCCGCGACGAACGCCGGCTCGTCGAGCTGCACCCACCGCACGCCCTGTTCGGCCATCCGCGCCAGCAGCTCCGCGTACACCTCGACCAGATCGTCGACGAGCGCCACCGGGCGGAAGCCGCCCGGTGCGTCGGGACCAGGCTTGGAGAGCAGCAGGAAGCTCACGGGCCCGAGCACCACCGGCCGCGTCTCGAGCCCGAGCCCGAGGGCCTCCCGGTGCTCGCGCAGCGGCTTGTCACCGGCCAGCCGGAACCGGGTCGATGGGCCGATCTCCGGAACGAGGTAGTGGTAGTTCGTGTCGAACCACTTGGTCATCTCCATGGGCGCGATGTCGTCGATGCCGCGGGCCATCGCGAAGTACATGTCGAGGTCGCTGCCCGCGACCCCGCCTGCCACGCTCCGGTACCGGTCCGGCACTGCATCGACCAGGACAGCCGTGTCCAGCACGTGGTCGTAGTAGGAGAACGTGTTGCTCGGGACCGAGTCGAGGCCCAGCTCGGCGAGACGCCGCCACGTCCTGGTCCGTAACGCGCGGGCGGTGCCTTCCAGGTCCGCCGCAGCCGTGCGATCCGCCCAGTAGTCCTCGAGGGCGTGCTTGAGTTCGCGCTGCGGTCCGATGCGCGGGTAGCCCAGGACGGTCGAGCCCAGTGCAGGAGGTACCGGCGGGACGGTCGTCGGTGAAGGGTGGGGGACGGCGATGCGGTCAGTCACGGCGATCTCCTCGCGAGCTCGCTCCGAGAACCCGGACGACGCGTAGGCACGAGGGGTGACGCCCGGCCCTGCGCGAACAGGACGGCCGGCTGTCGCGTCCCCACGAGCCCACCCACGAGGCCCGAGATCAGCGTGCGCCGACGGCACACGCACCGAGGGCAGGTCTTCGGACTCACGGGCGCCGGCCTCGCGGAGCATCCCGAGGCTGGTCCTACTGGCCGTCGCTTCCCGAATCGTGATCCAGTGCTTGACCGTCACGCTCGCATGAGCGGACGGTGACGGCGGTCGTTCCCGTTCACCGCTGCGGGGCAGTCCCGGACTCGCACCGGGTTCCCTCTTGCCTCCCAGCCACACAAGACGCACGGCCGGGAACCATCGGTTCCTGAAGCCTACACTCGGTCGGCGGCGGTCCATGGGGATGAAGGTGCCCCGACCGCCGTGGCAGGTACACCGCGTGGACCCAGCGCATGACTCGTCTGCGTCGACGGCCGCAAGGGCCCGGCCAAGGCCACCGGAGCGGTGCGCCCTCCATCCTCGTGGCCGCCTGGCACATCCTGTCCAAACAGGTGCCCCACGCCGAACTCGGCGGAGACTACTTCGACCGCCGCCGCGATCCCGAACGGGAGACCCGCGCGCTGATCCGCAAGCTCGAACGCATGGGCCACACCGTCACCCTCACAAAGGCCGACGCCGCATGACGCTGACGCCCCAGTGCCCCTCAACGGCATTTTCACCCTAGGCTCGACGAAGTAGGAGGGCGTCACTCACAGGCGCACAGGCGTCTCCGCCAGTTCTTCCAATTGCTCCAGCGGCCAAGCGAGGTCGTACAGGTGCATCTCGCGGAGCTTGCCGTCCTCGAAGGGTGAATGGTGTCCTCAGCCAGCCGCGCCGTCGCCGCCGGCGGTCCCGGCGTGCGCCAACGCGCTCGAGGTAACGAGGTGGGTCTCATGCCCGGCTCGGTAGTCGCCGACCACGCCGATGCGCACGACCGAGGGCGCCTCCCTATCCGGGGTCATCCCTGCAGTCTGTCAGCCCGCACCACACTCGCACGGATATTTCCGCGCTTCCGCGCGCGAAGAAGTGCGGTCCTGGACGGGTCGCGGCCGGTGCTTTAGGAGCCGATCAACGGATCAGCCTCGATCACCCGAGGGGTGACTCGACGGCACCGCGGTGGGTGCCACCCACCTGCGCCCGACCCTGGAGTGTCCGGCGGGCCGTGTCCCCGAAGCCACGCGCGAGCCCAGTGGAACGTGCCGGCGCGGGCGGAGTGTGCCGGGGCTGCTCGAATCGTCCGGGGTTGACCTCCAAATCGTCGGGTCAACCCTCGCGTGTACCTCCGTGTCAACCGGGCTGACCGATGGTGGGCGCATGCCCCTTGATCCGCCCGGTCCCCTGTGGAGTCCCGCGTTCGACGCTGAACTGCGCGCCGCAGCCGTGCCCCACGCCGAGGCCGAATGGCTGCTGACCGTGAGCACCCCCAGCCGTTGGACGGCGGGCAAACTGGAGTACGAACTGGCTGACACCCCCCAACATTGGCAACGGCTGAAGCGGCTGGCCTCGGTCCCCGCACTGGCCATGGACGGCCCCCACCGCAAGCAACCCGAACCGCACCCGGACCCTGAAGCGGCCGCATCGCCAGCCGTGCCCGGCCGCTCATCGACGGGCCCCCACTCATTGCTGACCGGCTCGTGCTACGCACCCACCCGCGGTCCCGTCCAACAGGTTGACGTCCGTATCCCCGGCCAGGTCAGCTACCGGTTAGCCGCGATGCTGGTCCACGCCCTCGACGGCGACTACGACCTGGTGCGGCTCGCCGGTCAGATGTTCACCGACGCCCGAACCAGAGGACGAGCGGACACCGCCAAGGCAGTCGTCCCCGACACCGCGCTGGGACGGCGGCTGCTCACCGGGCTTCGTCAGGTGGGATTGGACCGCGACGTCCTCAACCCTGCCCGCACCCGCCCGACCTTTGAACCCGGTGGGGGACTCACGGAAGGCACGTGGACGTTCTCCCTCAAGCGCAGCACCTGCGAGTTGCACGCCCTCATGCTGTCCGCAGCCGCCCCCCGCGGCGCCGCCCGCGCCGCCGGGACCCCGCTGCCCACCCCACCCCGGCCAGCCACCCAGGTGCCTGCCCCTGCCTGGCAGAACCCGCGCAATGGGCCCCGCCCCACGCCCCCAGAAAAGCCCCAAATCAGCCTGTTCTGACAGCAGCACAGCGGGTTGCCCAGACCCGTATCAGAGGAGACCGCGAAGCGTGACCCGGATTTCGACCCCTGCGCCAACCCTCGCATCAACCCCGACGAGACAGACTGCGCTCACGTCGCAGCTCCAGCAAAGGGGACGTTGTTGAACCAGGCAACCGCGCCGCCCACAAACGACACCACCGCTCAGCCATCCGCAGCACCGCACGACCGTGAGCCCAACGACGGTCGCGTCACCGTAGACGCACTGGGCGCACGGCTCCCCCTGACCCTCAACGTCGAACGTGCCGCAAAGATCGTCGGGATCGGCAGGACCGCCATGTACACCGCCGTACGCCGAGGCGACTTCC
>WHTH01000029.1 GCA_009377865.1 Pseudonocardiaceae bacterium
GCCATCGAGCTCTGGGCCCAGCACTGGAACGACAACCCCAAGCCCTTCATCTGGCACAAAGCCGCCGACGAGATCATCGACAAGGTGCGCAGAGGACGACAACGACTCCACCAGATCAAAACCGCGACGGACCACTAGCATCCCCTGGATGGACCGGCCGCGCATCGAGTCACCGATCGAGCTCGAATCGTTTCGGATCCTGCGGTCACGGGTGAACACCGCGGGACTGCAGCCGTGCACCCGCGCCGTCACCGAGCGGGTGATCCACACCAGCGCCGACGTCGAGTACGCCGACGACCTGGTGTGCGACGAGCTTGCACTGCACTCGGGGTGGCATGCGCTGCACAATGGAGCGCCGCTGATCGTCGACGTGCGGATGCTCGCGGCCGGGATCACGTCGCGCGACGCGATCGTCGCCCTCGACGGAGCCCCGGACCGAGACACGACCCCGGCCGATGGTCTCACCCGGTCTGCGGCCGGGGTCCGCGCGGCGGCAGCCGAGCACCCGGATGGTGCCGTGTGGGCCATCGGCAACGCGCCCACGGCGCTGCGCGAGCTGCTGGCGCTCGCCGCGGCCGGGGCGCTGCGTCCGGCGCTGGTCGTGGGGCTGCCGGTCGGATTCGTCGACGCGGCGGATGCGAAGGCCGCGTTGCGAGCTTCCGGCCTGCCCGCGGTCAGCAACCGCAGCGCCAAGGGCGGCACCGCGGTCGCCGCCGCGGCCGTGAACGCGCTGCTCTACCTGCAGGAGCCGGTGTGAACCCGTACCTCGTCGGACTCGATCTCGATGGGCGCCGCGTGGTCGTCGTCGGGGCGGGCACTGTGGCCCAGCGCAGGCTGCCGCGGCTGGTGGCTACCGGCGCGGACGTGCTGCTGATCGCGCCGTCGGCGACCCCGGCCGTCGAGGCCATGGCCACCGCGGGGGAGCTGCGGTGGCAGGCCCGCCCGTACGCGGCCGGCGACCTCGACGGCGCCTGGTACGCAATGGCCTGCACGTCGGAGCCCGCGGTGAACGCCGCCGTCGCCGCCGAGGCCGAGCAGCAGCGGATCTTCTGCGTGCGGGCCGACGACGCGACCGGCGGCAGCGCCGCCACCGCCGCCACCGGGGAGCACGACGGGCTGCTGATCGGCGTGCTGGCGGGGCGGCGTCCCCGGCGCAGCGCCGCGGTGCGCGACGCGATCCTCGACGCGCTGCGGACCGGGGCCGTCGACGACGCGACCGACGCGGAGGATGCGCCCGCGGTGCCCGGAGTGGCACTGGTAGGAGCCGGCCCCGGTGACCCGGACCTGATCACGGTGCGGGGACGGCGGCTGCTCGGCCGCGCCGACGTGGTGATCACAGACCGGCTCGTGCCCGGTGAACTGCTCGACGAGCTCGGCTCGCACGTGCAGGTGATCGACGCCGCGAAGGTCCCCTACGGGCGGGCGATGGCGCAGCAGGACATCAACGCCGCGCTGATCGAGCACGCCAGAGCCGGGCGGTTGGTGGTGCGCCTCAAGGGCGGCGATCCCTACCTGTTCGGCCGGGGCTTCGAGGAGGTGCTCGCACTGGTCGAGGCCGATGTGCCGGTCACGGTGGTCCCCGGTATCACCAGCGCGGTCGCGGTGCCCGCGGCTGACGGGATCCCGGTGACGCATCGGGGCGTGGCACATGAGGTGGTGATGGTCTCGGGGCACGTGGCACCCGACGATCCCACGTCGCTGGTCGACTGGCCCGCCCTCGGGCGGCTGCGCGGCACGCTGGTGCTGCTCATGGGGCTGCAGCGGATCGGCGCCTTCGCCGACGCGCTGATCGCGCACGGCCGGCCCGCCGAAACCCCGGTCGCGGTGATCACCGACGGGACGACCCGTACCCAGCGGACGCTTCGCTCCACCCTCGACCGGGTCGCCGCCGACGTCGCCGAGGCTGCCCTCGGTCCGCCGGCGATCGTGGTGATCGGTAGGGTGGTAGCGCTCCGGCAGGTGTGAATCCGCCGCAGCGCCCGTCGGGACAGGTCATCAGGGTACGGCGCTCACCAAGAACATCACGATGAGGACGAAGAACGCGATGATCATGGCCGCGATGACGAGTTGGACGTAGCCGATGACCAACCCGGCGATCGCGAGCCCATCACCGTCCTCGCCGGAGCGCTGGATCTGATGGCGGGCGACGTGACCGAACACGATTCCCAGCGGGAAGAACAAGAAGGCGAACACCAGTGACAGGATCGCCATGGCATTGGTCCTCGGCGGACCGGGGGGCGGATAGCCGTACACAGGCCAGTAGCCCTGCTGGGCATAGGGCTGTGGGACCTGTGGGACCTGTGGGCCTTGCCAGTCCTGTGGATCCTGCGACATCCGTCATGACTCTACTGGAATGTGTCACGGGGCAGACCGCAGCAGGTGGAGCATGAGCGCGTAGCAGGGGATGACGATCGCCAGGCCGGCCAGCAGCACGCCGAGGATGGGCCCGGCCGTGACCGGGCCGGCGGCGGAGTCGGCCAGCGACACCTCGCCGGGCAGCACCCACGGGTGCAGCGCGAGCGCCCAGCCCGCCAGCAGCCCGGCCGGTGCCGCGGCGGTAGCGACCCGCGCGGCGGCATACCGGCGCCGCCACAGCAGCAGCAGCGCGGCCACCCCGGCCGTCGCGGAGACCGCCACGGCGGGCAGTCCCACCACGCGCAGGTCCTCGGCCAGCGACGGCGGCAGCAGCGGCAGCGCGGCGAGCGCCAGCGCGCCGGCGATGAGCCCGGCGCCGAGCGCCCGGTGCCGCATGCCGGTCACCAGCGCCTCGTCGCCGATCCGCTGGGCGTCGCGGGCGAGGAAGACCGCCGCGGTGAAGCCGCAGCACGCCACCGCCAGCACTCCGGCGACTAGCGGCAGCGGCGCGAGGTAGGGCGCCCACAGCCCGGCCGAGCCGTCGGCGCGCAGCGCGCCGGTGGCCATCGCTCCGGCGGCTGCACCGAACGCGAACGGGGTGAGCAGCGAGGAGATCGCGAACACCCGCCCCCACAGCACGGTGCCGCGGACCGGGAGGCCGCCGTCCGGCGCGCCGTACTGCCGGAACGCGAACGCTGCCCCGCGCAACACGATGCCCAGCAGTGCCAGCGACACCGGTGCCACCAGCGCCCGGGACAGCGCGGCGAACGCGCCGGGGAAGCCGGAGAACAGCGTGATGACCACGAAGATCAGCCAGACGTGGTTGGCCTCCCAGACCGGCCCCATCGCCTTGGCCAGCAGCTCGCGCTGCCGGGGGTTGCGGGTCAGATCCCACAGCCCTGCCCCGAAGTCGGCACCGCCGAGCACTGCGTAGGCGGTCAGCCCGGCCAGCACGACCAGTGCCAGGCCCGTGCTGGTAGCCGTCATGCCGGCACCGCCGTCCGGTCTGGCTCCGGATCGGCTGGGGTCGCGCCGGCCGCGATCCTGCGCAGGATCGCCACCAGCGCGACCGACAGCACCACGTATACGACCGCGGTGACGTAGAGGTAGGTGGTCAGCCCGGTCTGGGTCGTCAGCGCCTCCGGGGTGCGCATCACCTGGTAGACGATCCACGGCTGGCGGCCGACCTCGGTGACGATCCAGCCGGCGATCAGGGCCACGAACGGGGCCGGTCCGGCGGCGGCCATCGCGCGCAGGAACCAGACCCGCTGCGTCGGGTGCACGCCACCCCGGCGGTGCGACCACGTCAGCCACGCCGCCCAGCCGCCCAGCAACACGAGCGCCGTGCCGATGCCGACCATGAGGTCGAAGGACAGGTGGGTGATCGTCACCGGCGGCCGGTCCGGGGCGGGGATCGCGTCGAGCCCGGTGATGCGGGCGGACGGGTCGGACCGCAGCAGCAGCGACAGCAGTCTCGGCACCTCGAGCGCGCCGACCATCTCCCCGTCGTGGTACACCCCGCCGAGCGTCAGCGGCGCCCCGTCGGTGGTGCGGAGTAGGCCCTCCATGGCGGCGAACTTGGCGGGTTGCACGTCGGCGAGCACCCGGGTCGCCCAATCGCCGACGAGCACCTGCAGCGGAGCGACGGCCAGCCCGAGCACCGCACCGGACGCGAAGCCGCGCCGGTGGTAGCCGTCACGCTTGGCTGGGTCGCGGAGCATGGCCACCGCGTAGACGGCGGCGACCGCGAAGCCGGTGCACATGAAGGCCGCGAGCAGCATGTGCGTCAGCTGGGGTGGCGTGGTGGCGGCGAGGAACGGTCCGAGCGGCTCGGTGGCGACGAGTTCGCCGTCGGGACCGCGCACCAGCCCCACCGGGCCGTTCATCCAGGCGTTGGCGGTGGTGACGAACAGCGCGGAGGCCACCCCTCCCAGCGCGACCGGGATCCCGGTGAGCAGGTGCGCGCGGGGGGACAGCCGATCCCAGCCGTAGAGGTAGAGCGCCAGGAAGATCGCCTCGATGAAGAAGGCGAACGATTCGAGGGTGAACGACAGCCCGATCGCGTCGCCGAAGCGCTCCATGAAGGTCGGCCACAGCAGCCCGAACTCGATCGACAGCACGGTGCCGGAGACCGCGCCGACGGCGAAGAGCACCGCGACGGCCTTGGACCACCGCCGGGCCAGCGCGGTCCAGCGTTCGTCGCCGGTGCGCAGTCCGTGCCATTCCGCCCACAGCATCAGCCACGGCATCCCGACCCCGAGCACGGCGAAGATGATGTGGAAGCTCAGCGACAGCGCCATCTGCTCCCGGGCGGCGGTGAGGTCGTCGATCACGACGCCCAGCCTACTTCTACACGGCGTAGAAGTTCTACCGTGTGTAGAATCACATCCCGTGGCGAGAACCGGTGAGCTGGAGCGTGCCGTGCTGGAGGCACTGTGGGCAGCCGGCGCCTCGCGCACCGCCAAGCAGGTGCAGGACGCGCTCGCCGGCCGGGAGCTCGCCACGACCACGGTGCTCACCGTGCTCGGCCGGCTCGAGCGCAAGGGCCTGGTCAGCCGCGAGCGGGACGGGCGGGCGCACCGGTATCGCGCCGTCGCCAAACGGGAGGACCACATCGCCGACCTGATGCGTGACGCGCTCGACGGAGCGCCGGACCGGGGCGCGGTGCTCGCACGCTTCCTCGGCTCCATCCCGCCCGACGAGCGGGACGCGCTGCGCGACCTGTTGCGGTGACCGCATTCGCGCTGGCCCTGCTCGCCCTCGGTGCGTTGCTCGCCGAACCGGTGAGCCGGGTGCTGGCTGCCGCCAGGTGGCCCGCGCGTGACCCCGTCGGCGCCCTCGTGCTCTGGCAGGCCGTGGGCCTGGCGGGCGGGCTGGCGCTGCTGGGTGCGGGAGTGGTGGCCGGGCTCGCGCCGCTCGGGGAGTCGCTGCCCGCCGCGCTGGCCGCGCTGCCGCACGTCGGGCCCCTGAGCGCGGTGCACTGGGGTGTGCTCGCGGTGACCGCGCTGGTCGCGTCGCGGCTGCTCGGTGTGCTGGTGCTGCTCACCGTCCGGACGCTGTGGGCGCGGCGCCGCCACCGCGAACTGCTCGACGTGCTCGCTACCCCGTGGCCCGGTACGCGCGGTGCGCGGGTGCTCGATCACCCGCTTCCGGTGGCCTACTGCCTGCCGGGGCTGCGCCGGTCCCGGCTCGTGGTCAGCGCGGGCGCGCTCGACGCGCTGCCGCCGGCCGAACTCGTCGCGGTGCTCGTGCACGAGCGGGCACACCTCGCCGAACGCCACGACCTGGTCGTGCTGCCGTTCGTCGCGTGGGGCGCCACCGCGCCGTTCGTCCCGGGCATGGCGCGGGCGCAGGCCGCCGTCGCCGCGCTGGTGGAGATGCGGGCCGACGACCTCGCCCGCGGCACCACCGGGGACGGGGCGCTCGCCGCCGCGCTGCAGACCGTGGCTGGAGCTGGACAGGCGTCCGAAGCCGCGCTCACGTCCTTCTCAGCCGCGACCGCCACCCGGCGCGCCCGTGCGCAGCGCGCGCCGGATCCACTGCCGGCAGTAAAACGACTCGCCGTGCGCGCGGCAGCGCTCGTGCTGGTTGCGGTCCCTACCGCCGTGCTGCTGCTGTCGTGACGGTGATTGCCAGCCAGGGCAGGAAGCCGTCGAGGAACCGCTCGGTGGCCGGCATGAAGTGGCTGCCGAAATGGCTCAGCGGGTCGAGGGTCGCGACGATCAGCGTGCCCGGAGTGGAGATGCGGTCGACGTAGAGCAGCGCCTCGCCGGTGGGCAGCTCGACGAGTACCTCGGCGCCGTCGGGCGGGGTGAGCATCGCGTGGTAATGCCAGCTGCAGTCGCGCAGTTCGACGTGGTCGAACAGCGGATGCCCGGGATTGGGGGTGCGCAGCCCGAGCGAGGCGCCGGGCTCGAGCCACCACCAGTAGTTGGTCGGGCGGTGCTCCCAGCACACTCCCGGCAGGAACTCCGGAAGCGGCTCACCCCCGGAGAAGGCGATCACGGTGCCGCCGGCGTCGAGCAGCTCCAGCACCCGGCGCGCGCCGGCCTCCAGCAGCCCGCGGTGCATCCGCTCGGGGATGACCAGGCCGTCGAGCCCGGTGAGGTCGGCGCCGTCGAGCTCGGGAAGGTAGACCGTGCCGCCGGTGAGGTATCGGGCGTACTTCGGTGTGGTCAGCCACCGGTGGTGCGGAGCCGAGCCGCCGTAGACCGCGGCGAGCCCGCCTGGCCGCAGGTCCGACAGCGGCGACCCGGGGGCCGGCTGGGGTCGTGGTGTGGCCCCGACCCGCGACTCTGCGCGCACCCAGTCCAGCAACTGGTCGGGGATGCGCTGCGCCGTACTGCCCGCGCCGCTCGTGTACCGGAGCAGGTCGCAGCTCGCCTGCACCAGGATCGTGCCTCCGGTCGACACCCGGTCGACGTAGGTGGTGGGCTCGCCGCCGGCCAGCCGGACGAGGACCTCCGCACCCTCGGGGACGGGGTGGTGACCGCGGGCGAAGAACCCGGCGACGCCGCGCCGGAAGGTGAGGTCATCGGCCTCGACACCCGCGAAGACCGGGTGCTCGGCGATCGCCGCGACGCGGTAGCGGCCCAGCGACGGCGGCGACAGCGGCAGGAAGGGGGCGGCGCCGGGCAGCCAGTTCCGGTGCAGATGCCCGCCGAAGACCACCACGCCACCCGCGTCGAGGTAGTCCCGGATGATCCGGCGGTGCCGCTCGAGGTGCTCCTGGTCGGCCATCGCGGGCACGATCAGCCCCGCGTAGCGGGAGAGGTCGGTGCCCGCGAGGGCGTAGAGGTCGACCCACTCGGTCCCGTCCGGGCCGATCTCGGGTGAGCGGATGTCCATGTCGAGGGTGGCGACGGGGGCGGTCATGGCTCCTCCTCAGGCAGCGGGGTGATGCAGCCGGCGGGCGGCGTCGATCAGTGCGCGGGTGTACGGGTGCTCCGGGTGGCTCAGCACCGCGCCGGTCGGTCCGTGTTCGACGACCCGGCCACGGTGCAGTACGACGAGGCGGTCGCAGCAGCGCTGCGCCAGTGCCAGGTCGTGGGTGATGTGCAGCACGGCGATGCCGCGGCTGGCGCGCAGCTCTTCCATCAGGTCGGCGAGCTCGGCGCGCAGCGAGGCGTCGAGCATCTGAGTGGGCTCGTCGGCCAGCAACAGCCGCGGTTCGGTGACCAGCGCGCGGGCGAACGCGACGCGCTGGCGCTCACCGCCCGAGAGTTGGTGCGGGTAGCGCGATGAGTACCGGCCGGGGTCCAGGTGTGCCGCGCGCAACGCGTCGGCCACCCGCCGCTGCCGATCTCCGATGCGGTGGATCACGAGCGGTTCGGCGACGATGCGCCCGACCGGCATCGACGGCGGCAGCGAGGCGTAGGGGTCCTGGAACACCAGGTGCAGCTGCGCGCGCCGCCGCCGCAGCTGGCCGCGGGACATGCTCGCGAGGTCCACGCCGTCGAACCGGATGTGACCAGAGTCGGCGCGCACCAGTCCCGCGACGGCGCGGGCGACAGTCGACTTGCCTGCCCCGGAACCGCCGACCAGCCCGACCAGCTCGCCGGCAGCCACCTCCAGATCGACGTCGACGAGGGCGGGCACCAGCCTGCCGGCGTCCCGGAACGTCACGGCCAGCCCCTGCACCGCCAGCATTGGTGTCACGACCTCGTCACCTCGATCACTTGGCCGCCTCCGCCCATGGGGGCGAGACGGCACCGTGGAGTGCGTCGGCGGGGATCCGCAGCCGGGGCGCCGCCTCGACCAGCCGCCGGGTGTACGGATGGACGGGGTCGGTCACCAGCTGCGCGGCGGGTCCGAGCTCGACCACCGTCCCCGCGCGCATCACCGCGATCCGGTCGGCGATCCGCTCGATCACCGGCAGGTCGTGCGACACCACCAGCACGGCGAGCTGAAGCCGCTGGCGCAGCTCGTCGAGCAGGTCCAGCACGTCGGCCTGCACCAGGATGTCGAGCCCGCTGGTCGGCTCGTCGGCGATCAGCACCTCGGGCTCGCAGGCCAGTGCGATCGCGATGACCGCCCGCTGCCGCATCCCCCCGGAGAGCTGGTGTGGGTAGTCGCGCGCACAGCAGGGGTCCAGCGCCACCAGTCCGAGCAGCTCCGCGACCCGCGCGCGGACGGCGGCGCGCTTCATCGACCCATGGGCGGTCAGCGCCTCGCCGAGCTGGTCGCCCAGCGTGCGCACCGGGTTCAGCGCGCTCATCGCCTCCTGCGGGATCAGCCCGATGCGCCGGCCGCGCAGCGCCCGCAGCTGTGACGGCCCGAGCGCGGTGACGTCGTGACCGCACACCAGCACCCGGCCGCCGGTGACCCGCGCAGCGGCGGGAAGCAGGCGGAGGCAGGCGCCCGCCACCGTGGACTTGCCGCTGCCGGACTCGCCCACCAGGCCCACCAGCTCGCCGGGCTCCACCGATACGCTGACGCCGTCCACGACAACCCGGTCGCCGTACGCGACGGTGAGCCGGTCGATCACCAGGGGGGCTGGCGCGGGCACGGGCGCACCGACCGCGCGCTGGCGGCGCACCGGAACTGGCTGGTCGCGCAGTGCGGGGCGGGCGCGCTCCTCGAAGGCGTAGCCGAGCAGCGCGAACGACAGCACGGTCAGCGCGATCGCCACGCCCGGCGGGAGCACCCACCACAGCCACGCGTCGGTGAGGAACGCGCTGCGCGACTGCGCCAGCGACAGCATGGTGCCCCAGCTCTTCGCGGTGATGTCGCCGAGGCCGAGGAACGCCAGCGACGCCTCGAGCAGGATCGCGGTCAGCCGCATCAGCGCCTCGTCCAGCCAGCCGCGGGCGTACCCGGCGACGACGCCGATCGCAGTGCCGACGACGGTGGCGGCGAGCGCGGCGACGATGCCGATGATCAGCGAGATGCGGGCGCCGTGGATCAGCTCGGAGAGCAGGTCCTGACCGATGTCGTTGGTACCGAGCGGGTGCGTGGCCGACGGCGTTGCGAAGGGGGCGCCGGCCCGGGCGGTCGGGTCGTAAGGCGCGAGCAGCGGGGCGAGGACGGCAATCGTGACCAGCAGACCGAGGACCACTGCGCCTGCCACCGCGCAGCGCCGGGACCGCGTGCCGGTCACCGGGCAGCCTCCGGCGCCGGCGTCCGATCACTGGCCGCCGCGCAGCGCCGGACCCGCGGGTCGAGCAGCGGGTAGGTCGCGTCGGCGAGCGCGTTGGCGGCGACGACCCCCACCGTGACGACCAGGAAGGCACCCTGCAACAGCGGGTAGTCACGCGCGATTACGGCCTCGTAGATCAGCCGGCCGATGCCGGGGTAGGCGAAGACCGTCTCCACCACCACCGCGCCCGAGACGAGGGTGCCCACCGCGAGCGTGAGGTGGGTGTAGACGGGCAGCAACGCGGTGCGCAGCGCGTGGCGCATCGCAATGCGGGCTTCACCGACCCCGGTGCAGCGGGCCAGCCGGATGAACGGCTCGTCGAGCACCGAGGTCATCGAGGCCCGGGCCAGCAGGAAGATCGAACCCAGCGAGGCCAGGGTCAGCGTCACCACCGGGAGCACCAACCGTTGCGCCACCTCGAGCCAGCCGGCAGCACCATCCGCGGTGATCGCCACGGCACCGTAGGAGGGAAACCAGCCGAGCTCGACCGAGAACACCGCGATGAGCAGCATCCCGACCCAGAACCCGGGCATGGCGTCGAGCGCCCACGCCGGTGACCATCCCCGCGTCGCGCCGGCTGCCCCGCCGCCAGGCGGCGACCGCGCCCAGCAGCGTCCCGAGCACGAAGGCGAGCAGGGTCGCGATGCCGACCAGCGCCAGCGTCCAAGGCAGCCGCTCGGCCAGCACGTCGAGGACCGGGCGGTTGTAGTCGACCGAGACGCCGAGGTCACCGCGGACCAACCCGGCCCAGAACGCCGCGTACTGCTCCGGCAGGCCGGCGTCGAGCCCGTAGTCGGCCCGCACCTGCACCAGCTGTTCGGGGGTGAGGCCGGCCGTCTCGCCCCCGTAGAGGTAGGTGACCGGGTCGCCGGGCGCCAGGTGCGGCAGCAGGAAGTTCACCGTCGTTGCCGCCAGCAGCACCAGCGCGTACTGCCCGGCTCGGCCCAGCGCACGGGGGAGCCGGCTCATCGTCCGGGCTCGACGACGGCCCCGGCCTGCTTGGCCACCTCACGGGGCAGCAGCGACCACTTGTGCACCAGGCCGTAGCCGGGCGACTCCACCCACCCGTCGTAAGCCTCCGGCCAGTAGGCGATCTCACCCGAGGGATAGTGCAGCGGGATCGACGTGGGCGCCTCGTTGCACAGCTGCTGCATCCGGGACGACACCGCGGCCCGCGCGTCGATCGTCTCGGTCGCCTTCCACTCCTCGAACAGCGCCTCGAACTCCGGGTAGGGCACCTCGGGCAGGTCCCACAGGTATCCGGAGTAGTGGGACATGATGAACTGCGTCGGGTCGGCGACACCGTGCGCGGTGATGTTGTCGACGTAGATCCGGTACGACAGCGGTCCGTCCGGACCCTCTCGCACCCCGTCGCCGTCGGTGTCGGTGAATCCGAGGCCGTCGAGGATCCGCCGTGTGGTCTGCGGTTCGTACGGCGTGCGCAGATCCGGGTCGGTCCAGGGCGAATCGGGGTGGGGGTAGCCGCGGTCGGCGGGCCGCCCCGAGCCCAGCCACACGTCCTCGTGCAGCTCCTGGCGGTCGATCGCCGCCGACAGCGCGCGCCGGAACTCCGGGTTGTCGAACGGTGCGCGCTGGAAGTTGATCCGCAGCTCCGGGAACTGCAGCGGGGTCGTGGTGGCCACCTCGATGTCGTCCGAGTTGCTGAACTGGTCGACCAGTTCCGGCGGGAGGAACTGGGTCGCGGCGTCGATCTCGCCCGTCTGCCGCGCCGTGAACGTGGTGCTCGGGCTCGGGATGATCGGCATGAGCAGGTCGTCGTGGCGCTCCGGATCCTCGATGGTGCTCCAGATGTGCTCGGGCATGATCGGCACGTGGGCCAGCGTCACGCTCCCGAGGAACGGGCAGTTGAACCCGCAGGTCAGCTCGAGTTCGTGGGTGCCGAGCACCTTCAGCTGCTCGATGTGGGGCACCGTGGTGATGTGGTGGGAGTAGGTGCCGCTGGGCACCTCCTTGAACCACTCGATGGTGAACGCCACGTCATCCGCCGTGAACGGCTCCCCGTCGTGCCAGGTGACGTCCTCGCGCAGCGAGATCCGCCAGGTCCTCGGATCGACGTCGCGGACCTCGGTGGCCAGCCACGGCTGCGGCTCCTCGGCGTACGGTGACGGGGCCACCAACCGGTCGTAGACCAGGAACGTCAGCGGGTCATTGCTCTGATTCAGGATGTTGAGCGGGCCGAAGTCCTCCTCGACCGCGATGCGTAGCTGGTCAGGTGGCCCCGGCGCGGCAGCATCGCGAGAGTAAGGCAAGCCTTACCTTCACGGCAAGGAGTCGCGTCGACCAATCCCTCTGGTAAACACGCACGGGTGGAGGGCACGCTGCACGCCGCGATCGACGCGCTGGACGCCGAGCGGCTGCGCGGCCGCCGCACGATGAAGTGGTCGCGCTATCCGGCCGACGTGCTGCCCGCCTGGGTCGCGGAGATGGACTACCCGCTCGCGCCGGCGGTGCACCGCGCGGTGCGCGACGCGTTGCAGCGCGACGACCTCGGTTACCCCGAACCCGACGGCCTCGCGGAGGCGTTCGCAGGGTGGGCGCAGCGCGCGCAGGGCTGGACGCCTGACCCGGCATTGGCCGTGCCGGTGGCCGACGTGATGGCGGGGCTCGAGGCAGCGCTGCGGGTGCTCACCGCGCCCGGTGACGGCGTCGTCATCGCGACCCCCGCGTACCCGCCGTTCTTCGCGCTGCTCGACGACCTGGGCCGGCGCGCGGTGCCGTGGCCGCTGCGCGACGCCGACAGCGGATGGCAGCTCGACCTCGACGGGCTGAATGCCGGGTTGGTCGCAGGTGCCCGTGCGGTGCTGCTGTGCTCCCCGCACAATCCCGTCGGACGGGTGTGGAGCGCCGACGAGCTGCGCGCCGTCGCCCGCATCGCGGAGCGCCACGGTGTGCCGGTGGTCTCCGACGAGGTGCACGCCCCACTGCTCGCCACCGGTGCGCGCTTCACCCCGTTCGCGACCGTGAGCGACAACTCGGTGACCGTCACGAGCATCTCCAAGGGCTGGAACGTGCCCGGCCTCAAGTGCGCGCTGCTCGTCGCGCAGCCGGCGACCGCACACGTCGCCGCCGCGGTGCCCGAGCGGGAGCGGCTGCGACCCTCGGTACCCGGTGTCGAGGCGAGCATCGCGGTGTGGACCGACGACGGTGGCTGGCTCGACGCCGTCCGCTCCTACCTCGACCGCACCCGTGCGGAGCTCGCCGCGTGGGCGCGTGAGCACCCGCGGGTCCGCACCCATCCGGGCCAGGCCGGCTACCTGGCCTGGCTCGACCTGCGGGCTACCGGGCTCGGCGACGACCCGGCCGCCGTGCTGCTGGACCGCGCCAGGGTCGCGCTGAACCCCGGCCACACCTTCACCCGTCGCGCCGCCGACGGGCACGGCTGCGTCCGGCTCAACCACGGCACCTCGCTGCCGCTACTGCGCGAGGTGTTCGCGCGCATCGACGGCGTGCTGGAGTAGTTGGCGAAGTCACCTGCACCGAGGATTCGGCGGCTCGATACGCTGCGGGCTCCGTCACCGACGTCCGAAAGGGTCCCTCGACGTGATCACCAGGCTGTCCACGCTGTTCCTGCGCACCCTGCGCGAGAACCCGGCGGACGCCGAGGTGCCGAGCCACCAGCTGCTCGTGCGCGCCGGCTACGTCCGCCGCGTCGCCCCGGGGATCTACTCCTGGCTGCCGCTGGGCTTGCGCGTGCTGCGCAATGTCGAGGCCGTGGTGCGCGAGGAGATGGACGCGATCGGCGGGCAGGAGATCCTGTTCCCGGCGCTGCTGCCGCGCGAGCCCTACGAGGCTACCGGGCGGTGGACCGAGTACGGCGACAACGTGTTCCGGCTCAAGGACCGTCGCAAGGCCGACTACCTGCTCGGTCCCACTCACGAGGAGCTGTTCACGCTCACCGTGAAGGGCGAGCTGTCCTCCTACAAGGACTACCCGGTGATCCTTTACCAGATCCAGACCAAGTACCGGGACGAGGATCGGCCCCGTGCCGGCATCCTACGTGGCCGGGAGTTCCTGATGAAGGACTCCTACTCGTTCGACCTGTCCGATGAGGACTTCGCCGTGTCCTACCGGCGCCACCGTGAGGCCTACGTTCGCATCTTCGACCGGCTCGGGTTGCGCTACGCGATCGTGTCGGCGATGTCCGGCGCGATGGGCGGCTCGGCCAGCGAGGAGTTCCTCGCCGAGTCCGAGTCCGGTGAGGACACCTTCGTCCGGTGCCCGGCATCGGGCTACGCCGCGAACGTCGAGGCCGTCACCACTCCGGCGCCTCCCGAGCAGCCCGTCGAGGGCAAGGCTGCAGCGGCGGTGCATCACACACCGGACACCCCGACCATCGAGTCGCTGGTCAGCTTCCTCAACGCCGCGCACCTCGGTCGGACATTCACCGAGGCCGACACGCTCAAGAACGTCATGGTCAAGACCCGCGCGCCGGCCACCGAGGAGTGGGAGCTGCTCGGTGTCGGCGTGCCCGGCGACCGCGACGTCGACCTCAAGCGGCTCGAGGCCGCATTGCACCCCGCCGAGGTCGCGCTGCTCGACGAGCCGGACTTCGCCGCGCACCCGTTTCTCGTCAAGGGCTACATCGGCCCGGGTTCACTGGCCACCAACGGGGTTCGCTACCTTGTCGACCCCCGGATCGTGCGCGGGACGGCCTGGGTCACCGGCGCCGACCGAGACGACCACCACGTCGTCGATCTCGTCTGCGGGCGCGACTTCACGCCGGACGGCACGGTGGAGGCCGCCGAGGTCCGCGAGGGTGACGAGTCGCCGGACGGTGGCGGTGCGCTGGTCGCCGCCCGCGGCATCGAGATCGCACACATCTTCCAGCTCGGCCGCAAGTTCACCGACGCGTTCGCGGTGGACGCGCTGGGCGCCGACTCGAAGCCGATCCGGATCACCATGGGTTCCTACGGCATCGGGGTGTCCCGGCTGGTCGCCGCGATCGCCGAGCAGTCCCACGACGACCTCGGCCTGGTCTGGCCGCGCGTGGTGGCCCCCGCCGACGTCCACGTGGTGGTCGCCGGCAAGCACGCGACGGTGGCCGATGCCGCCGAGCGGCTCGCCACGGAGCTGGACGACGCCGGGGTGCGGGTGATGCTCGACGACCGCGGCGCCACCCCGGGCGTCAAGTTCGCCGACGCCGAGCTGATCGGGGCACCGACGATCCTGGTCGTGGGTCGCGGGCTGGCCGATGGCGTCGTCGAGGTCAAGGACCGGGCGACGGGGGAGCGCACCGAGGTCGCCGTCGACGACTCCGTGGCGCACCTCGCAGAGCTCTGCGGGAAGTAAACGCCGCCAAGGGCACCTTCACTGCGGTCCGGCGCAGCTGTGGCGCCGTGAAGGGCACCTTCCCTGCTCCGGGCGCCGTAAAGGGCACCTTCACGGCAGCTGGTGGCGGCAAGTTCAGCCGGTCAGGAAGCTCAGCCGCACGGTGCGCACGGGGTTGTCGCCGTTGGTGTCCACCAGGCATATGGACTGCCAGGTTCCCAGCGCCGGGCGGCCACCGAGCACCGGCACCGTGGCATACGGCGATAACAGCGCGGGCAGCAGGTGGTCGCGGCCGTGGCCGGGCGAGCCGTGCCGGTGTCGCCAGCGCTCGTCGGCGGGCAGCAGCTCGGCCAGCGCCGCCAGCAGATCGGGTTCGCTGCCCGAACCGGTCTCGATCAGCGCCAGGCCTGCGGTCGCGTGCGGCACCCACACGTGCAACAGGCCGTCACCCGCCCCGGCACGGTCGAGGAACGAGGTGCACTCGCGGGTCAGGTCGTGCACCCCTTCCGACGAACCGGTCTCGATGCACACTTCCTCGGTATCCACAGCTGTGACGGTAACCCGCCCGGGTCACGGCTTGCCGGGGAACGGCACCGTCACGGTCTCGTCGCCGGCGGCGGCGCGCCACCGGGCGGCGCGTACCGCAGCGCCGGTCAGCGCCTCCAGCGCCGCGGCACGCACCTGCCGCAGCGAGCTGCGCTCGATCGCCGAACGCCAGGTCTGCGCCGTGTCGGTCTCTGCGGTGACAGCCAGCCGCTGCGCGTCCGCCGGGCCGTCGACCGGTTCCGGCACCCGGTAAGCGGGCTCCGCAGTCACCGGTCCGACCCCGGCGTCGGTCAGCAGCCGCTCGGTGGCGTCGCGCCGGGCGCGGTGCGTTGCGACGGCATCGGCAACCGCCTCGGCGCGCTCCACGGGAAGGTAGGCGGCGATCAGGCCGTACGCCCACACCGCGGCGTGCTCGGCGGCGAGCGCCGCCTGCAGTGCGGAGACCGTGGCAGCGTCGAGCCTCGGGCGGGGAGGCGGGCTGGGACTCGGGCCGGGAGTCGAGGAGGTCACGGCAGCACCGCCCGGTGGCTGGCGCAACAGGCCGCGATCGAGGCGAGCAGCCCGGCGCGGTGGCCGGGAGCTGACTCGACCACCGTGGCGGCCTGGCCCTGGGCGGCGCGTAGCGCGGCGGCCAGCTCGCCACGGGCGGCCGCCGTATCGGTGGGAACGGGCGGTGAACTCGGCGGGGCGGCCGCGACGCTGCTGGGAGCCGGCGTCGGCCGTACCCGGCGCAGCTCCGCCCGCACCGCTGCGGCATGTGCCCGGCGGTCGGCGGCGACGGCCGCCGCTGCCGCAGCCAGCGACGGGTGGGCGTTCGAGATCGTGGCAGCCAGCCGTGCGTCCGCCACGGCTCGCCGCGCCACCGGCTCGAGCGGGTCCGGCGCCGGCGGAGTCTGCCGGTCCGTGCAGGCTGCCAGGGCGGGGGCACCGAGCAGCACCGCGGCGGCACCTCGCGCACCGGCATCGAGCACCCTACGTCGGCTCGGGCGGGACGTGGTCACGTTGCGCCATCCTGCCAGGCAGCATGACATGATCTTCCTGCGTGCCCGCTGCCGCAGGCGCGATACGCTTTTGACCGCGACCGCGCGACCGAGCCCGCCGCTCGGGCCCGGAGGCACCGGTCGTGATGAGTCGCATTGAGGAGGAGGCCACGGTGACCGCGCAGTCCCCGAACGCAGACTCACCGCTCGAGCCGGTGGTACGCGATGCGGTGGCACGCGCGGGTTTCGAGCTGGAGGAACTCGACGTGGCGCGGGCCGGTCGCCGCCAGCTGGTGCGGGTGACCGTCGACGCCGAGGGCGGGGTCGGGCTCGACGACATCACGACCGTGAGCCGGGCGGTGTCGGCGGTGCTCGACGAGCACGACCACATGCTCGCCGGCTCCTACACACTCGAGGTCACGTCACCCGGCGTGGACCGGCCGCTGACCCAGCCCCGGCACTGGCGGCGCAACCGGCTGCGGCGGGTCCGCGTCCGCGGCGCCGACGGAGCAGAGTTCATCGGCCGGGTCGGGGACTGCGACGACGAGGGCGTGACGCTACTGGTGGACGGCGCGCGGCGGCGGGTCCGTTATGCCGAGGTGCAGCGCGCGGTCGTCGAGCTGGAGTTCAATCAGCCACCGGCCGCCGAGCTGGCGGCGCTGGATGCTCCGGCAAGCGGGACGAAGGAGGACCGATGAACGTCGACATCGCGGCGCTGCGGGCGATCGAGCGAGACAAGGACATCTCCTTCGAGACCGTGCTGGAGACGATCGAGACCGCGTTGCTCACCGCGTACAAGCACACCGACGGGCACCAGCCGCATGCCCGCATCGACATCGACCGCAAGACCGGGCTGGTGCGGGTGCTGGCCCAGGAGTTCGACTCCGAGGGCACGGTCGCCCAGGAGTGGGACGACACGCCGGAAGGCTTCGGCCGGATCGCCGCGACCACCGCACGGCAGGTGATCCTGCAGCGGCTGCGCGACGCCGAACACGAGCGCACCTTCGGCGAGTTCTCCGCCAAGGAAGGCGAGATCGTGACCGGGGTCGTGCAACGTGACGCCCGCGCCAACGCGCGCGGTGTCGTGGTGGTGCAGGTCGGCGATACCGAGGGCGTGATCCCGCCGGTGGAGCAGGCACCGGGGGAGTCGTACCGTCATGGAGAACGGATCAAGTGCTTCGTGGTGGGCGTGTCCCGGGGGATGCGTGGCCCGCAGATCACGTTGTCGCGGACACACCCCAACCTCGTGCGGCGGCTGTTCGCACTGGAAGTGCCCGAGATCGCTGACGGGACTGTGGAGATCCCCGCGGTGGCTCGTGAGGCGGGTCACCGGTCGAAGATCGCGGTCAGGTCGACGGTGGCGGGAGTCAACGCCAAGGGTGCCTGCATCGGCCCGATGGGCGCCCGGGTACGCAACGTGATGAGCGAGCTGCTCGGGGAGAAGATCGACATCATCGACCACTCCGAGGACCCGGCCATCTTCGTCGGCAATGCGCTGTCCCCGGCCAAGGTGGTGTCGGTGCAGGTGGTCGATTCGAGGGCGAAGACCGCACGGGTGGTCGTGCCGGACTTCCAGCTCTCGCTGGCCATCGGCAAGGAGGGGCAGAACGCGCGGCTCGCGGCGCGGCTCACCGGCTGGCGTATCGACATCCGCAGCGATGCGCAGCCCGCCGGACCGGTGAGCGAGGTGCTCGCCGATCCCACGCAGGGCGTGCTGGAACACGGCTCGGCACTTCCCAAGACGGATCCTGCCGGCGCCGGTTCTCCACCGCCTTCCGGTGCGCGCTAGAATTGGAGTGGCTCGCCGTCAAGGGACGGTCCGCGCACGCCCGGAACAGGTTGACGAGCATCGTCGCGACGAACCCATCCGGACCTGCGTGGGATGCCGAACCAGGGTGGCAGCCACCGGATTGCTGCGCGTGGTGGCGGTGAACGGGATCCTGATCCCGGACCCGCGCTGCCGGCTTCCCGGGCGGGGTGCGTGGATGCATCTCGATCCCGGGTGCCTGCGCACCGCGGAGCGGCGGCGGGCCTTTCCGCGAGCGTTGCGCGTCGTGGGGACGCTCGACACTGCTCGGGTGCACGATCATCTCGCTCAGCTCGACGGGGACGCCACTACCGGTCCGGGGTCCGCCCCGGGCTAAGCACCGACGGGCCCGGACTACCCGGGCGCGCGGTCATCGAAACGAGAGACAGGTCGATCCGACATGCACCAGCAGCCGTGAAGCACTGAGCCATGGACGTGCGCTAGCAACGGGGTCGAGCGGGACTGCCGCCGGCTCCATCAGTGAGGAGAGCAGTGGCAGGCAAAGCCCGCGTGCACGAGCTCGCGAAGGAGCTCGGTGTCAGCAGCAAAGAAGTTCTGAGCAAGCTCAAGGACCTCGGCGAGTTCGTGAAATCCGCGTCGTCGACCGTCGAGGCTCCCGTCGCGCGGAAGTTGCGCGACTCCTTCCCGGCTGGCAACGGTGCCGGCAACGGCGAGGCCTCCCGCCGTAGCCAGGCCACCAGCTCCGGTGGTGCCGGCCGTTCCGGTGGCACCGAGACCCCGTCCCGGCCCGGGCCCAAGCCCGGCCCGGCGCGGCCGGCGCGCACCGAGCAGCCGGACGGGCAGGACAGCACGCCGCCGCAGCAGCAACCCGCACCGCGACCCGGGCAGCAGCGCCCGCAGCGGTCGGCGCAGCGGCCTGCGGCTGAGCAGCAGCCAGTGGCCGAGCAGCGGCCAGTGGCCGAGCAGCACCCCGCAGCCGAGCAGCGGCCGGCAGCCGCGCAGGGCGAGGGGACCCGTCCCGATGACGGCGGCGCGTCGGCTCGTCCCAAGCCACCCAAGCCCGGTCCCCGGTCGCCGCGGGTCGGCAACAACCCGTTCGGTGTCGGGGGCGGCGGCTCGCAGCAGCGCCCGTCGGCGCCCCGCGGCGGTGGCGGCACCGGCGGTGCGAGCACCGGCGGTACCGGTGCCGGTCCGACGGGTGGCGGCACCCGCCCGGCGGGTGACTCTCGCGGCGGACCGCGCCCGAGCCCGGGCACGATGCCGCCCAAGCCCAATCCGGGCATGATGCCGTCGCGTCCCGCGCGTTCCGGCCCCGGTGCAGGTGACCCCGGTGCAGGTGGCCCCGGTGGTGCTCGCGGTGGCCCCGGTGGTGCTCGCGGTGGCCCCGGTGGTGCTCGCGGTGGTCCCGGTGGTGGACCCGGCGGCGGTGGTGCTCGCGGTGGACCCGGTGGCGGTGGCGGTGGCGGACGCGGTGGTCCCGGTGGTGCGCCCGGTGGCGGTGGCGGTCCCGGTGGTGCGCCCGGTGGCGGGGGCGCTCCCCCTGCCGGCGGCGGTTTCCGGGGACGTCCCGGTGGCGGCGGCGGACGCGGTCGCGGTGGTGCGGCTGGTGCGTTCGGCCGGCCCGGTGGTCCAGCACGTCGGGGGCGTAAGTCGAAGCGGCAGAAGCGCCAGGAGTTCGACAACATGCAGGCGCCGTCGGTCGGCGGCGTGCGGCTGCCGCGTGGCGGCGGTGAGGCGGTCCGGCTGCGCCGGGGTTCGTCGCTGACCGATTTCGCCGAGAAGATCAACGCCAACCCGGCTTCGCTGGTGCAGGCACTGTTCCACCTCGGCGAGATGGTGACCGCCACCCAGTCGGTCTCCGACGACCTTCTCGAACTGCTCGGCCAGGAGATGAACTATGTCGTCCAGGTCGTCAGTCCCGAGGACGAGGACCGCGAGCTGCTGAAGTCGTTCGACCTGTCCTACGGGGAGGACACCGGTACCGACCAGGACCTCGCGTCCCGTCCGCCGGTGGTCACGGTCATGGGCCACGTCGACCACGGCAAGACGCGGCTGCTCGACACCATCCGCAAGACCAACGTGATGGGCGGCGAGTCCGGCGGCATCACCCAGCACATCGGCGCCTACCAGGTGCCGGCCGAGCTCGACGGTGACGAGCGGTTGATCACCTTCATCGACACCCCGGGGCACGAGGCGTTCACCGCCATGCGTGCCCGTGGTGCGAAGGCCACCGACATCGCGGTGTTGGTGGTTGCCGCCGACGACGGTGTGATGCCGCAGACGGTGGAGGCGATCAACCACTCGCAGGCTGCGGGTGTCCCGGTCGTGGTCGCGGTGAACAAGATCGACAAGGAGGGCGCGGACCCGACCCGGGTCCGGGGTGAGCTTACCGATTACGGCCTGGTGCCAGAGGAGTACGGCGGCGAGACGATGTTCGTGGACATCTCCGCCAAGCAGGGCGACAACATCGAGAGCCTGCTGGAGTCGATCCTGCTCACTGCCGACGCCTCGCTGGATCTGCGGGCAAACCCCGGCATGGAAGCCCAAGGTGTGGCCATCGAGGCGCACCTGGACCGGGGTCGGGGACCGGTGGCCACCGTGCTGGTGCAGCGCGGCACGCTGCGGGTCGGCGACTCGGTGGTCGCCGGCGACGCGCACGGCCGGGTCCGGCGGATGCTCGACGAGCACGGCGCGGACGTGACCGCGGCGTACCCGTCGCGTCCGGTGCAGGTCATCGGGTTCACCTCGGTGCCGGGCGCGGGCGACAACTTCCTCGTCGTCGACGAGGACCGCATCGCCCGGCAGATCGCCGACCGCAGGCGGGCCCGTGAGCGCAACGCCGAGCTGGCCCAGCGGCGCAAGCGGATCAGCCTCGAGGACTTGGACTCCGCGCTGAAGGAGACCAACCAGCTCAACCTGATCCTCAAGGGCGACAACTCCGGCACCGTGGAGGCGCTGGAGGATGCCCTGACGAAGATCGAGGTCGGCGACGAGGTCGAACTCCGGGTGATCCACCGGGGCGTCGGTGCCGTTACCGAGAGCGATGTCAACCTGGCGACCGCCGAGGACACGATCATCATGGGCTTCAACGTCCGCGCGGAGGGCAGGGCCACCGAGCTGGCCAACCGCGAGGGCGTGGAGATCCGGTACTACTCGGTGATCTACCAGGCCATCGACGACATCGAGCAGGCGCTCAAGGGCATGCTCAAGCCGGAGTACGAGGAGGTCTCGCTCGGCCGGGCTGACATCCGCGAGGTGTACCGCTCCTCCAAGGTCGGCACGATCGCGGGCTGCCTGGTCCAGTCGGGCAGCATCCGGCGCAATGCCAAGGCGCGGCTGCTGCGGGACAACACGGTGGTCCGGGAGAACCTCACGGTCTCCTCGCTGCGTCGCTTCAAGGACGACGCGACCGAGGTCCGCGACGGCTTCGAGTGCGGTCTGACCCTGTCGTCGTACTCCGACCTGCGGGTCGGCGACGAGGTCGAGACCTACGAGCTGCGCGAGAAGCCGCGTAGCTGACCCGCTCACCCCGGGGTGGTGGCTCTCCGAATACCACCAACCCGGGTGGGAGCTGCCGCAGACCACTACCAACCCGGCGGTGAAGCGTGTACGTCGGCGCGCTCGAGCTCGATCTGCTGCTCGGCGACGTGCGGTCGCTGAAGCAGAAGCGGTCACTGGTTCGGCCGGTCATCGCCGAGCTGCGGCGACGCTTCGAGGTCGCCGCCGCCGAGGCCGGTCACAACGGCCTGTACCGGCGTGCGTTGATCGGGGTGTCCGTGGTGTCGGGCGATGCCGGGCAGGTCCGGGAGGTGCTCGATGCATGCGAGCGGCTGGTAGCGGCCCGTCCGGAGCTGGAACTGCTGGCTGCCCGGCACCGGCTGCTGGGCCCGGAGGACGAAAGTTAGCGTGGGCGGCGAAAGCCCACGTCGAAGATCCACACGAGGAGATCGGTTCCGATGGCTGACCCGGCACGTGCTCGCAGGCTCGCGAAGAGGATCGCTCAGATCGTCGCGTCCTCCCTGGAGCACGAGGTCAAGGACCCCCGGCTGGCGCGGGTGACGATCACCGACGCGAAGGTCACCGGCGACCTGCACGACGCCACCGTTTACTACACCGCGCTGGGCGACACCGTCGATGCCGAGCCTGACACGGCGGGTGTCGCGGCGGCGCTGGCCAGCGCGACCGGTGTGCTGCGTTCCAGGGTCGGGCAGCGGACGGGGGTGCGCTTCACCCCCACGCTGACCTTCGTCGCCGACACGGTTCCGGAGGGGGTGGCGCGGATCGACGAGTTGCTCGCCCAGGCGCACGACGCCGATGCCGAGGTGGCCCGGATCGCTGCGGAGGCCGCGCCGGCCGGCGACCCGGATCCCTACCGGGCTCCCCGCGACGGCGCCGCCGAGCCGGACTGATCTTAGTGCCCGAGCGCCTGCTTGCGGCGCTCGATCAGCCGCCAGATCATCGGCGTGAAGATGAGCTGCATCGCGAGATCCATCTTGCCGCCGGGGCAGACGATGGTGTTCGCGCGCGACATGAACGAGTCGTGCAGCATCGACACGAGATAGGGGAAGTCGATGCCACGCGGATCAGCGAAGCGGATGACGAGCATCGACTCGTCCAACGTCGGGATGGTCCGGGCGATGAACGGGTTGGACGTGTCGACCATCGGCACGCGCTGGAAGTTGACATGCGTGCGCGAGAACTGCGGGGAGATGTAGTTCACGTAGTCGGGCATGCGGCGCAGGATCGTGTCGGTCACCGCCTCGGTGGAATACCCCCGCATCGCCTGGTCACGTTGCAGCTTCTGGATCCACTCCAGGTTGATCACCGGAACGACGCCGATCCGCAGGTCCACGTGCTGCGCGGCGTCGACCTTCTCGGTCGCGACCGCGCCGTGTAGGCCTTCGTAGAACAGCAGATCCGTGTCGGCGGCCAGATCCTCCCAGGGGGTGAACGTGCCGGGGGACTGGCCGTAGGGCGCGGCTTCCTCGTCGTTGTGCAGGTACCTGCGCACACGGCCGCCGCCGTCCTCGCCGTAGCGCCGGAACAGCTCCTCGAGGTCCTCGAACAGGTTCGCCTCCGGGCCGAAGTGGCTGAACGTGTGATCACCGCTCTCGACCGCCTCGGCCATCTGGGCCTTCATCTCGGTGCGGTCGTAGCGGTGGAAGCTGTCGCCCTCGATGAACGCCGCGTTCACGTGCTCGCGGCGGAAGATCTGCTCGAAGGTGCGCATCACCGACGACGTCCCGGCGCCCGAGGAGCCCGCGATGGCGATGATCGGATGCTCGGCTGACATGGCCTCCCTCTCAACCGTTGGTGCGGAACAAGCCCCGCGTGCTGTAGAGCGGCGCGTCGCGCTCGACCACGTTGTGGTCGCGGTGGTACTGCTCGATGAGCTCGACCTCCTCGCGCGCGCCGAAGATGAAGGCGATGCGCTGGTGCAGGTCCTCCGGCGCGACGTCGAGAATTCGGCCACGCCCAGTGCTCGCGTAGCCGCCCGCCTGCTCGATGATGAAGGACACCGGGTTGGCCTCGTACAGCAAGCGCAGCCGACCCGGCTTGGTCGGGTCCTTGGTGTCGCGCGGATACAGGAACACGCCACCGCGGGTGAGGATGCGGTGGGTCTCGGCGACGAGCGACGCGACCCATCGCATGTTGAAGTCCTTGCCGCGAGGGCCCGTACTGCCGGCGAGGCACTCGTCGACGTAGCGCGTCACCGCCGGCTCCCAGAACCGGCTGTTCGAGGCGTTGATGGCGAACTCGTTCGCCGCTGCCGGGAGCTGGATCGACGGATGGGTCAGGATGAACTCGCCGAGCTGCGGCTCGAGCGTGAATCCGTGCACACCCGTGCCGACGGTCAAGACGATCATCGTCGAAGGGCCGTAGATCGCGTATCCGGCGCAGACCTGCTCGGTCCCGGGCTGCAGGAAGTCTGCCGCGGCGGCGTCCGCGCCCGGATTCGTGGTACGCAGGATCGAGAAGATGCTGCCGACCGAGAGGTTCACGTCGATGTTCGACGAACCGTCGAGCGGATCGAACACCAGGAGGTACTTGCCCCGCGGGTAGTTCTCCGGGATGGGGTGCGGTGCCTCGAGCTCCTCGGACACCATCCCGCAGACCTGGCCGCCCCATTCGTTGGCGCGCAGGAACAGGTCGTTCGCCACCAGGTCGAGCTTCTGCTGGGTCTCGCCCTGCACGTTGGTCGTCCCCTCGGCGCCGAGCACACCGCCGAGCGCCCCGTAGGCCACCCGCTTGGCGATCGCCTTGCAGGCCAGCGCAACATCGAGGATCAGTGAGTTCAGCTCCCCGCTCGCGCCCGGGTAGCGGCGCCGCTCCTCGATCAGGAACTGGGTCAGCGTCGTACGGTCGGTGAGCATGGCCTCCCTCACGTTCTTGGTTGTAGGCAGGCTACCGGCAGCAGTCGCCGCCGCCTTGCGGGAGGGCATCGTCCGGCGACCGACCACGTGTCGGCCGGCCACGCCCCAGGTACCGCGCCATCGGTCATGGGGGCGGCTCACGCCATCCTTCCAGTCGACGGCGTGTAGGGGGAGCGCGTTCATGCGGCTCGCCCAAGCGCTCGCGGTCAGCGTTGCAGATCGCGAACCCCGATACCGGCAGCACAGCCGCGCTGTCCAGAATGCCCGCAACTTCGACACCTGGCAGCTCGGTCATCGTCACCAGACGGTCGTGTGGCGCGGCCAGCGTGCCGCTGGTGCCGCCGAGCTGCCCGCCCGTGACGTCGTGCCCAGCGTCCGAGCTTTCAGCTATGTCGCCAAGCACGACGAGCAGCGGGCAAGCCAACGACCCGCCAAGGACGTGGCTGCGATCTATCGCAGCGTCGTGAGCCAGGTAGCTCTGCTGTGCGTGCGCGACGTCTTCGCTGCGGATGCTGCGGTGCGGTCGGTGGCGTTCAACGGTCACCTACCCGTCGTCAGTCCTGCGACGGGTGAGCGCGAGTACCCGTGCCTGCTCAGTGTCGAGGTCGCCCGCGAGGACTTCCCGACCGACGATAAGCTGCGTGCCGTGACGCCGGAGGCGTGCCTGCGCCATCTGCGGGCCGTCGTCTCGCCGCACCCTTACGAGGTGCAGCCGGTCGAGCCGATCCTCGACTTCGATCTGAGCAAGTACCGGCTCGTCGAGGGCCTGGATGCGGTGTCCACGCTCGATTCCCGTCCCGATCTGATGCAGATGTCATACACCGGCTTCGAGCACCTGGTCCGGCAGGTGTTCGAGGCGCAAGGCTCTGAAGGATGGACCACCGAGCACAGCGGCGACGACGGAGTCGATGCGGTGATCACCCAGCGGACACCGCTGTTCGGCGGTTTGAGCATCGTGCAGGCTAAGCAATACAGCCAGCCGATCGGTCTCAGCCACCTCCGCGAGCTCGCCGGCGCCATGGAGGAGAAGAAGGCGGGGTGGGGCGTGCTGGTCACCACGTCGAGGTTCACCTCCGGATGCGCGACGAAGGCACGCGAGCACGGCCGGATGGAGTTGATCGACGGGCAACAGCTCAGGTACCTGATCAAGGAACACCTTGGTAAGGACGTACTGATAGGACAGCGGACAAGGCAAGGGCGGCGCTGACGTCCACTGACCCGCGAAAGCCGACGTTGAAGGGGCCAGCGGCAGCTCGCGGACAAGGCGGCAGGCGGCGATGAAGTGTGGTGGCGAGGGATTGCACAGCAGCTGCGGGAGGTCATGTCGCCGCCCGGGCCGGGCGACCCACGGCCTGCTCGGTCACCGTCGCGCGTAGCCGCTCGATCTCCGAGCGGGCCGCGGCCAGCTCTGCCTGCTCCGGTGAGGCCGCACCCGAGGGGCGGCCGGGCACCGAGGCCGCCAGCGCCGACAGCGCGCCATCCTTGGCGACCCGGCAGATGTGCACCACCGTCGTGCGGTCCACACCCCAGCTGGCCGCGGCCTCCCGCTGGGTGGCCTGCTGGGTCAGGATCTGCCCGAACACCTCGTACTTCTCCGACGGTGCGAGCCGCTTGCGCGCCCTGCGTTCTTGTTGCTCTGACATGATCGACAACCTCCCAAGAGTTGATCAAACTAACCCTCGGGTGGTTGGGTATTAAGACCCGGTACTGGTTCACGAACTCAGACGCGGAAGGGGGCGTGCTCATCCTCGAAGCTGCGCAGCTACCCGCTGGATCAGCGCCACCGAGTCCGGGCCGGTGGCGGCGGTGTCGCGAAGCTGGTCGAAGAACCTGACGTAATGAGCGACCTCTTGCGGCTCATCGAGCCGCTGTTCGCCAGTCAACGTCTCGACTACCACCAGGTCGATGTCGTACAAGTCGAAGCCGGACACCGGAAGCACTGGAGTGGCAAACGGGACGATCCCGACCTCGACGCCGGACAGTCCAGCCACCATCGCCAAGCGATCGAGCTGTCCGACCAAGGTGCCGACTGTGCCGACGCTCGCGTGCAGGGCCGCCTCGCCCATCATCAGCTGCACCTGCTTGCCGCCCTGGTAGAGCACCTCCTGCCGCTTGATCCGCTCAGCGACCATCGCGTCAAGGTCACCTTCCGACGCGGCATAGGCCAGCGGCCCACACGGCAGCGTAAGCAGCTCACGCGCGTATGCCGGGGTTTGGAGCAGGCCGGGGATCACAGCAGGTTGGAAGCCGGCGATGCGGGCCGCCCCTCGCTCCAGCTGCCTGATGTCTGCCTGCTTGCCGCCTGCTCCACCCGCCTTTCGGTATGCGTCCTTCCATGTGGAGTACTCGACGCGTGCACGTTCCAGGAGCGTCGCCAACTCTGTGGCTGCGTCGGCACCAGCGTCGGTGTGCTCCACCCATGCGGCGATGTCGGCTTCGGTCGGGATCTGAACGCCGGTCTCCAGCTTCGACACCCGCGACTGCACCCAGTCGAGCCGCTGGGCGAAGCGGTTGCCGGACAAACCTGTGGCGGCACGCAGCTCCCGGAAGCGGGCAGCCAGGCGAGCGCGGTCCGGGTTCTGCGGTGCCGCCAACCGAGGAGTGGTCCCTTCTCTGCTCAGGACTCGGACGGTATCTGCTGCGCAAGCACCGGCTGCCCGTCCACGTAATCCTTCCACGGCATTGCCTGATGCAGCGCTGCGTCACGCCAGCGGCAGGCGTCCACGATCCGCTCCGGGTCGCGGATCCGCTCGGTGCCCAACCACCAGCCGTCGGCGTCATAGTTTTGGTCGTAGAGTTCGTGCGAGTCGAACAGCCAGTAGTCGTGCTGCGGCACGTCCATCGGCCAGTGCCCGCGCTCGCGTACCGGGATTATCCGGATGTCCTCCCCTGCCTCGACGTTCGGTGCGTACCCCGCCAGCTCGAACTGGATGTAGTCGCTCAGTGGCTCCGTCACCACGTGCACCCGCTGCATGATTCGCCCCGCTTGTGCGTTCGCGCGGATCATCTGCGTCCACGCCCGCAGCTCCGGTGTCACCGAGATCGACTGGCCAGCTCGCCAGGCAACGAAGGCTTCCTCTTCACCCGAGTTGCCGTAGTTTTGGAGTGTCTCCAGCCGGAACACGCTGTACCGGTACTGAACGAACTTGTCGACGAACTCCGGTGCGCCCGGCGGGATCAGGTCTGCTGTCACCGGTGACCCTCCTGGTAGCGGCGCACCGCCTCGATGACGATCTCGGGCTTGATGAACACCACTCCCTCGCCGGGCAGCAGGTTCTCCACGTTGCCCAGGGTGTCTGCGTCAGCCTTGACCCCTGGACACCGAACATGCCGTTCGTGGCTAGGTACATGGTCTGGCAGCCACCTCCGATGCTGTCCGCATCCTTCGCCAGCTTCTCTAGGTACATGAGTGATCCTCCCGTCATTCAGGTCATGCGAAGGAGCCATCGTCCGGGTCCGGGCTCGAACCTGCCCAGCACACCATCACGACAGACCTATTCGTGGATAGTACACCTTGTATTTCGGATGAGTCACGGATAGCCTCGTGGTGAGCGCCGGGACCGCCCGACCTCAGGCGGCCCCGTTGATGCCTTCCATTCGTCCGCAGGGCCGCCACATCCAGGGGAAGCCCAGCGCCCGAGCCCACTGAGGAGCACAGCCGATGGTCGAGCTCGCGACTCGCATGCTGGTGCGCGATGGCCACAAGGTCGGTAGCGTAACCGGCCGCGTCGTGCATCTGGCGATGGTGCCCGACGGTGGCGAGCCGACGGTTGGGGTGGTCGTCGGCACCGTGTGCGGGACGCTGCTGGCGTTGGAGCAGCTCGAGATCGTTGCACCGGGGGTCGGGATGCCCTGCACGCGATGCCTGCTGCACCAGGACGGCACGCCGCCGCCGGCATCCCCCGCGGCCGCGAGCTACCAAAAGTGGGGCTGGCCGGTAACGGTCTCCGGGGCTCAGGTGCTACTCACCCTCGGCGCCGACGCGGCGGCGCTGGTCCTGCCGAGGAGCCTGGCCGAGGCTGTCACACCGATCCTGGCTGCCCGCGACCGCGCCGCGCCCGTGCTGACCCATCCCGGCGCACCCGATCATCGGGTACTGCTCGCCGGTGAGCCCTACGGGGTGCCGTTGCCGTGGCCGGCAGGCGTTGCCCCCGTCACCGGAGTGGTGCCGCTACCGCCCAGCGCCACCCCGCTGGGGCCGATCCACTGGTACGAGCCACCCCATGACCCCGAGCTGCGGGCCTGCCGGGAGATCGACATCTTCGGAGCGGTGCGAACCACGTTGCGCGCGGCGGCCCACGCCCAGGGCAGCCGGTCGTGAACCGCACCGGCAAGACGACCACGACCACGCCTGTCGGTTGGGTGTTCCTCGACGTCGGCTACACGATTCGCTGGCGCCGCAGCGACCCAGCCGCCCACGTGCTGAGTGGATCGGATCGCAACCGGACAACCACGGGATGGCGGGTGTGGTCGACGCGATTCCGGTGCCGTCATCGGGGTGGACGGACCTCGTCGAGATCCGAAAGGTCGGGCAGCAGCGGGTACGGCAGCAACGCGAGCGGCGGGGTGCATGACGCTCCCCGTCGATTCCCCGGTAAGGAGGATGATCGTGAATTCCAGCGTGCAGGTCGAACCATTCGGTCTGACCTTCCGTGTTCCGGTACCACCCTCGGCAGTACCCAGCGAGGCGGTCCGGGCAGCGGTGTATGACCAGCAGCGCCAGGTGGCGCTGTTCAATGGTCGGCCACTATCGGAGCTGACCGCGCAGGAGCGGATGGACTCGTCGAGCCCGACCGAGACGGACGGGAAAGACCCGATCTCGGTGGACACCGACCCGGTATACGACTGATGGTAGGAGTCGGTCGTCCACGGGTTCTGGTGCTCACGGCGCCCGTGGACCCCACCGCGGACATGGTGCTCAGCCACCTGCGCAGCAACGCGATTCCGTTCCTGCGGTTGGACGCCGCGCAGTTTCCCACCGAAGTCACCCTCACCGGCGAGGTCGGACAGCACTCTCGGTGGCGTGCCGCGCTGAACGGGGTGTCGCTGGATGACGTGGAGACCGTCTACTACCGGCGGCCGGGGCGGTTCGCGTTCGACGCATCGATACCTCTCGACGTGATCGGTTGGTGCGAGGGGCAGGCCCGCTTCGGGTTCTGGGGCGTGCTGGAGTCCCTGCCCGCTACCTGGATCAATGCGCCCGGCAGTGTCCACCGGGCAGAGTACAAGCCCCGACAACTCGCGCACGCTACCGCGGCAGGTCTGACGGTGCCGCCGACCCTGGTCACCAACGATCCGCAGGCCGTGGCCGACTTCGCCGCACGCCAGCCCGACGGGATCGTCACCAAGACGCTGTATTCGCGGATGCCTCGCACCGAGGACGGGGGGCTGTCCGGTGTGGTCTACACCAGCGACGTGCCACCGGGCCGGTATCGTGACCCCTCCATTGCCGCGACCGCACACCTGTTCCAAGCCAAACTCGTGAAGACAGCCGATCTGCGGGTGACCGTCGTCGGTGACGACGTGTTCGCCACCGAGATCAACAATCCGGGTGAGCTGGATTGGCGCCGCAGCCACGACAATGTCGAATACCGGCCCTGTGAACTACCCGACACCGTAGTGGCAGGTGTTCATCGGCTGATGCGCTCGCTCGGTCTTGTCTTCGGGGCCTTGGACTTCGTCCTCACCGACCAGGGACACCAGTTCATCGAAATCAACCCGAACGGGCAGTGGGGATGGATCGAACACCTGACCGGGCAACCCATTTCCCGTGCCCTGGCGACCGCATTGAAAGGGACAGCGTTGACAGGGACAGCGGCGTGACCGACACCACCACCGACTCCGACCAGACCCGCGCGCTGCGTCGCGAGATGGTCACCGCTCTGGTCAACGACGGCACGCTGGCCGACGACCGCTGGCGCGATGCTTTCCTCACGGTGCCCCGGCACGTGCTGGTACCGGCCTACTACCAGGCAGGCGCGCACATCGACTGCGACATGGACCGGCAGCGTTGGTTGGAGCTAATCTACTCCGACACCACGCTCGTGACCCAGCGCCGACCCGACGCGGTTACCTCCTCGGGCACCATGCCCAGCCTGGTCGCGATGATGCTGCAGGCACTCGAGGTGCAGGATGGCCATCGGGTGTTGCAGGTGGGTACCGGCACCGGCTACACCGCCGCCCTGCTGTGCGAGTGGCTCGGCTCCGCGCAGGTGACCAGCATCGACGTCGACGCCGACCTCACCGCCGCAGCCCGGAATCGGTTGCGGCGCTGCGGCTACACCCCGACCGTGCTCACCGCCGACGGCGCCCACGGTGACCCCGAACGCACTCCCTACGACCGGATCATCGCCACCTTCGCGGTGGCCAGCATCCCGCCCGCCTGGATCGACCAAACCCGGCCCGGAGGCATCGTGCTGGCCCCGGTGTTCTCCGGCCTGGCCAAACTCACCGTCACCAGCCAGGGCCACGCCCAGGGTCGATTCATCGGGCCGGGCTATTTCATGCGCCACCGCGCCACCCCGGATGCGCAAACGGACGGGGAGTCGGTGGCCGAGGCCAACGAGCGACACTGGCCCCAGCGCACCACAGAGTTGCCCGCCAGCGTCTACTACGACAGCGACTTCCGCTTCATGCTCGACCTCACCATGCCCCGACTCAGCCACGGGAATCCAGGCGGCGCCCGGAACGACCTGATCCTGCACGCGCCGGACGGATCACACGCCCACGTCGACGCCGAAGGCGCCCTCACCCAATCGGGACCGCGCCGGCTCTGGGACGACATCGAGGCGATCCACCAGACGTGGCGCTGCCTCGGCGCCCCACCGCGCGAGCGCTTCGGCCTCACCGTCACGCCCCAGCACCAGACGATCTGGCTGGACACCCCCGACAGCGACCACCAGTGGCAAGTGGGATGACGTCACAGCCGGACGGTCCCGACGACGTTCGCAGGAGCACGACAACGAGTTGTCACAGGAGCGTGCCTGTTGGCTCCCATCGGTGCCCCGCAGCGCTAGGGTTGCGTGCGTCACCGCGACGGCACCGACGAGGGGAGCAGGGCAGTGGCACATCCGGAGCCGTCGGCGCGCAGCGCCGAGCAGATCGCTGAAGAGCAGGCGATGGCGGAGGTCTCGGACGTGCTGCTGAACCTCGAGCACACGCTGGCCCGCGCCAAGAAGGCGCGCAAGCGGCTCGCGTCCGGGGTCGAGGGACACAACGCCCGGCTTGCGCTCGACGATGCCGTGAAGTCGCTCGAGGTGGCTCGCAAGCGGTTGCAGCAGGACGCCTACTTCGCCGGCGACGATCTTCGGCTGATCTGACCCGGATGCCCAGCGGTCAGGACCTCCGGGCGGCACCCGTGTCGACGACCAGTGGCGGCGCTCCCAAGCGCAGTCCCGCGGATGTGCGGGACGCGGCGCGGTTGCTGCGCGCCGCGCAGGACGTCACGCTGGTGGCGCACGTCAACCCCGACGCCGACGCGCTGGGCAGTGCGCTGGCGCTCGGGCTGGCGCTGCAGCGGCGCGGCACGACGGTACGGGTGACGTTCGCATCACCGGCACAGGCACCAGAGCCGCTGCGGGCGCTCGACGTCGCCGGTCTGCTGGTGGCACCGGAACAGGTGCCTGCCTCGCCCGAACTGCTGATCGCGCTGGACACCGCCGATCCGGGACGGCTCGGTTCGCTCGCCGACCGGCTCGCCACGGCAACCGCGGTGCTGGTCATCGACCATCACGCCACCAACGGCCGGTTCGGCACCCACAATCTCGTCGACCAGACGGCCGAGGCCACCACGGTGCTGGTGCTCGAGCTGCTCGACGAGCTCGGCGTGGAGCTCGACGAGCCGGTCGCTCGGTGCCTGTACGCGGGCCTGGTCACCGACACGAGCTGCTTCCGGCGTGGTGACGCTGACACCCACGGTATCGCGGCCCGGCTACTTACCGCCGGCGTCGATCCGACGGCCACCACGCGGGCGCTGCTCGACACCCACTCCTTCGGCTGGCTCGGGATGCTCGGTGCGGTGCTGGGGCGCGCCCGACTGGAGCCCGACGCGGCACAGGGGCTCGGGTTGGTGCACGCGACGATCCGGTTGGCTGACTCCGCCGGGCTGGCCGGCGACGAGCTCGAGAGCGTCATCGACGTGGTACGCACCACCGCCGAGGCCGAGGTGGCCGCCGTGCTCAAGGAGGTCGCCCCCGAGCAGTGGGCCGTCTCGCTGCGCGCCAAGCAGCACCTCGACGTCGCCGCGGCCGCCGCCGAGCTGGGCGGGGGCGGGCACCGTCTCGCCGCGGGCTACTCCGCTGCCGGACCCGTCGACGACGTACTGGCCGGCTTGCGGGCAGCAGTGGACCGTGCCCCGGCACCGGGCTGACCGAGCCGTTGTACCGGGCGGTCCACCGGTGCGGTGCGGACCTGAAGCAGGCAGGATGCCGCGCGTGCAGCCCGGACTCGTCGTCGTGGACAAGCCGGCCGGGATGACCTCCCACGATGTGGTCTCCCGGCTACGGCGGCTGTTGCGCACCCGGCGGATCGGGCACGCGGGCACGCTCGATCCGATGGCCACGGGGGTGCTCGTCTGCGGGGTGGCGCGGGCCACGAAGCTGCTCGGGCACCTGGCGCTGGACACCAAGGCCTACCTCGCAACGATCCGGCTCGGCGTCTCGACCAGCACCGACGATGCCGAGGGGGAGCCGACCGGCGGCGCGGACGCGTCGGCGGTGGCGGAGGCGGAGGTCCGCACCGCGATCGCTGCGCTGTCCGGGGACCTCGAGCAGGTGCCCAGCGCGGTGAGCGCCGTGAAGGTGGCCGGTAAGCGTGCCTACCAGCTCGCGCGCGAGGGCGAGGCGGTCGAGCTCGCGCCGCGCCCGGTCACCGTCACCCGGTTCGACCTGCTGGCCACCCGCCGCGGCGGTGACGTCAGCGGGGTCAGTGACCTCGAGGTATTCGTGGAGTGCTCCACCGGCACCTACGTGCGCGCGCTGGCCCGTGACCTCGGCGGTGCACTCGGCGTCGGTGGCCACCTCACCGCGCTGCGGCGTACCCGCGTCGGGCCGTTCGGCCTCGCCGAGGCCCGCACCCTCGACGAGCTCGCCGCGGACCCGGCACTGTCGCTGGACCTCGATGCCGCGGTCCGCACGGCGTTCCCGGCCCGAGCGATCGACAGCTCCCAGGCGACGGCGTTGTCGCACGGCAGGTGGCTCGATCCCGCGGGCCTGTCGGGGACCTACGCCGCCGTCGACCCCGATGGCCGGGCGGTGGCGCTGCTCGCCGAGCACGCAGGCCGCGCGGCCCCCGTGCTGGTGCTGCGCCCCGCCGACGGGTCGTAGGCTGCGTACCCGTGCAGCGCTGGCGAGGACTGGACCCGATGCCGGGCGGATGGGGTCGCAGCCTGGTCACGATCGGGGTGTTCGACGGGGTGCACCGGGGCCACGCCCAGCTGATCGGGCGGGCTGTGCACCGCGCTCGAGAGCTCTCGGTGCCCTCGGTGCTGATGACCTTCGACCCGCACCCGGCCGAGGTGGTGCGTCCCGGCAGCCACCCGGCGCAGCTGACGACGCTGCGGCGCCGCGCGGAGCTGGTGGAGCACCTGGGGATCGATGTGTTCTGCGTGCTGCCGTTCACCGTCGAGCTGTCCCGGATGCCGGCGGACGAGTTCGTGCACGAGCTGCTGGTGGAGCGGCTGCATGTGGCCGCGGTCGTGGTGGGGGAGAACTTCACCTTCGGCCACAAGGCGGCCGGTGACATCGAGCTGCTGCGCGAGTTGGGCACGCGCTTCGGGTTCACCGCCGAGGGCGCCGGCCTGGTCTCGCAGGGCGACGTCACCTTCTCCTCGACCTACATCCGTTCCTGCATCGACGCGGGCGACGTGACGGCGGCGGCCGCCGCGCTGGGCCGCCCGCACCGTGTCGAGGGCATTGTGGTCCGGGGCGACCACCGGGGCCGCGACCTCGGTTACCCGACAGCGAACCTGTCCACCCCGCGCTACGCCGCCGTCCCCGCCGACGGGGTCTACGCCGGCCGGTTCGTCCACCGCGGCCGGGAGCTGGCCGCTGCGGTCTCGGTGGGAACCAACCCGACATTCTCCGGCCGGGAGCGCCGCGTCGAGGCGTACGTGCTCGACGTCGACGAGGACCTCTACGGCGAGCAGGTCGCGCTGGATTTCGTCGCCCGGCTGCGCGGCATGGAGCGGTTCGACTCGATCGAACAACTGCTGGAGCAGATGGAGCGCGACGTGCTGGCCACCCGTGAGGCACTGGGTTGATGCTGGTAACCTCACAACCGGGTCCGGCTGCAGTCCGTGGTGGCCGGCACCGTCTGCCCCGTCGCGCAGCCCGCGACGTGAACGCCGGGGCCCGCACGGCACATCTCGCCAGAGGAGACGATCGACCCGTGGCGCTGTCCACCGCACAGAAGACCGAGATCCTGTCCGAGTACGGGCTACGCGAGGGGGACACCGGTTCCCCGGAGGCGCAGGTCGCCCTGCTCACCAAACGGATCTCCGGCCTCACCGAGCACCTCAAGCAGCACAAGCACGACCACCACTCCCGTCGCGGCCTGCTGCTGATGGTGGGTCACCGCCGGCGGCTGCTGAAATACGTTGCCAAGCTCGACATCACGCGATACCGGTCACTGATCAACCGGCTCGGCCTGCGCCGCTGAACGAACAACCACAGATCGCCGCACGGCCTGCCGCAGCCATCGACGTGGGAACGTCGCACACCGGTCCTCGGTAGTGGCTCCCGGGAGCTTGCGCCCCCGAGGGCTTCGATCGAAGACCGGTCCTCGTCCCCTCGCCGCCGGGCCGCCCGTGGTCGTGCCGCGAGGAGGAGCAGTCTTGACAGATCCTGTCACCACCGACACCGTGCACGAGACGACGGCCGTGCTGGACAACGGCGAGTTCGGCACCCGCACGGTCCGCTTCGAGACCGGCCGGCTGGCGCGCCAGTCCGCCGGCTCCGTCGTCGCCTACCTCGACGACGAAACCATGCTGCTGTCAGCGACCACCGCATCCAAGCAGCCCAAGGAACAGCTCGACTTCTTCCCGCTCACGGTCGACGTCGAGGAGCGGATGTATGCCGCCGGGCGCATCCCAGGGTCCTTCTTCCGCCGGGAGGGCCGCCCCTCCACCGACGCGATCCTGACCTGCCGGCTGATCGACCGCCCGCTGCGCCCCACGTTCGTCGACAACCTGCGCAACGAGGTGCAGGTGGTCATCACCGTGATGAGCCTGAACCCGTCCGACCCCTACGACGTGCTGGCGATCAACGCCGCGTCCGCGTCGACTCAGCTGTCCGGGCTGCCGTTCTCCGGGCCGGTCGGTGCCACCCGGATGGCGCTCATCAGCCAAGAAAACGGCACGAGCTCGTGGGTCGCGTTCCCGACCCACGAGCAGCTCGATCGCGCGGTGTTCGACATGGTCGTGGCGGGCCGCGTGGTCGGGGACGACGTGGCGATCATGATGGTCGAGGCCGAGGCGACCGACTCGACCGTGGCACTCGTCGCCGGTGGTGCCCAGGCCCCCACCGAGGAGATGGTCGCCACCGGGCTGGAGGCTGCCAAGCCGTTCATCCGCACGATGTGCGAGGCGCAGCAGCGGCTCTACGACGCTGCTGGTCGCGCGACCGGGGACTACCCGACCTTCCCGGCCTACCAGCCCGACGTACTCGACGCCGTCCGCGAGACGGTGGCCGACGAGCTGGCCCGTGCGCTGACGATCGCCGGCAAGCAAGAGCGCGAGAACCGGCTCGACGAGATCAAGGCGGACTGCCTGGAGCGGCTCGAGGGCCGGTTCGAGGGCCGCGAGAAGGAGATCGGCGCCGCCTTCCGGACGGTGACCAAGACCGCCGTGCGGCAGCGCATCCTGCGTGACAAGGTTCGCATCGACGGCCGCGGTCCCACCGACATCCGGCCGCTGTCGGCCGAGGTCGAGGTGATCCCGCGGGCACACGGGTCGGCGCTGTTCGAGCGGGGCGAGACCCAGATCCTGGGTGTCACGACGCTGAACATGCTGCGCCTGGAGCAGCAGATCGACTCGCTGGGTCCCGTGACCCGCAAGCGCTACATGCACAACTACAACTTCCCGCCCTACTCGACCGGGGAGACCGGCCGGGTGGGCTCACCCAAGCGCCGCGAGATCGGCCACGGCGCGCTGGCCGAGCGGGCGCTGATCCCGGTGCTGCCCAGCCGCGACGACTTCCCGTACGCGATCCGGCAGGTCTCCGAGGCGCTGGGATCCAACGGGTCCACCTCCATGGGATCGGTGTGTGCCTCGACCATGTCGCTGCTCAACTCCGGCGTGCCGCTCAAGGCACCGGTCGCGGGCATCGCGATGGGCCTGATCTCCGGCGAGACCGGTGACGACTTCGTCGCGCTGACCGACATCCTCGGCGCCGAGGACGCGTTCGGTGACATGGACTTCAAGGTCGCAGGCACGCGCGAGTTCGTCACCGCACTGCAGCTCGACACCAAGCTCGACGGCATCCCGTCCGGCGTGCTCAGCGGCGCACTGTCGCAGGCCCACGACGCCCGGCTGGCCATCCTCGAGGTGATGGCCGAGGCGATCGACGCCCCGGACGCGATGAGCCCGTACGCACCCCGGGTCACCGCGATCCAGGTGCCGGTCGACAAGATCGGTGAGGTGATCGGCCCGAAGGGCAAGATGATCAATTCGATCACCGAGGAGACCGGAGCCGACATCTCGATCGAGGATGACGGCACGATCTACGTCGGCGCCGCCGACGGCCCGTCGGCCGAGGCCGCGATCGACATGATCAATGCGATCGCGAACCCGCAGCTGCCCAAGATCGGCGAGCGGTACCTGGGCACCGTGGTCAAGACCGCGGCGTTCGGCGCGTTCGTGTCGCTGGTGCCCGGCAAGGACGGGTTGGTGCACATCTCGAAGCTGGGCAACGGCAAGCGGATCGACAAGGTCGAGGACGTCGTCAAGGTAGGCGACAAACTGCGGGTCGAGGTCGCCGACATCGACAACCGCGGCAAGATCAGCCTCGTGCCGGTCAACGAGGACGATGCTGCCACCTCGGCCGCCGCGGCCGGTGGGGACGTCGAGGTTCCCGCACCCTCGTGACAGCCGCAGACGCCACCGCGACGGCCGCGGGCACCCCGGGTGTCCGCGGCCGTTCGCGTGAGGGCCGCACCGCGGTCCTCGCACGCAGCGCCGCCGGCGGCACGGCGCGCCGCACCACGCTGCCGTCCGGCCTGCGGGTGGTCACCGAGGAGATCCCCGGGTCGCGCTCGGCGGCAGTCGGGATGTGGCTTGCGGTCGGCTCCCGCGACGAGCGGCCGCCGGTCGCGGGCGCGGCGCACTACCTTGAGCACCTGCTGTTCAAGGGCACCGCCCGGCGCAGCGCCGCGCAGATCGCCGAGGAGATCGACACCGTCGGCGGCGAACTCAACGCGTTCACCGCCAAGGACCACACCTGCTACTACGCCCACGTCCTCGACGCCGACGTCGACCTGGGGATCGATCTGGTCTGTGACGTGCTGGCCGATGCCCGGCTGGCACCCGCCGACATCGAGCTCGAGCGCGGGGTGGTGCTCGACGAGATCGCGATCCGCGACGACGACCCCGAAGAGCTGCTGCACGACGAGTTCGCCGCGGTGCTGCTCGGTAGTCACCCGCTGGGCCGTCCCGTGTTGGGCACCGTGGAGTCGGTCAACGCGCTGCACCGGCCGGCGCTGCACCGGTTCTACCGGCGGCACTACACACCGGACCGGATGGTGCTCGCGGTCGCAGGAAACATCGCACACGGCGATGTGCTGGCCACCGTGGAGCGCAGCTTCGGCCACCGGCTGGATTGTGCCCGCGAGCCGGTCATGTCGCGCCGGGGCCGGGCCAGACTGCCCCGTGGCCGTCGGCTGGCGCTGCGCACCGACGAGTCCGAGCAGGCGCACGTGATGCTCGGCATGCCGGGTATCGACCGGCATGACGAGCGGCGCCACGTGCTGGGGGTGCTCGACGCCGTACTCGGTGGCGGGATGAGCTCGCGGCTGTTCCAGCAGGTGCGCGAGCAGCGCGGGCTGGCCTACTCCGTCTACTCCGCGACGACCTGCTACGCCGATGCCGGCATGCTCTCGGTGTATGCCGGGTGCGATCCCGAGCGGCTGGCCGAGGTCGTCGCCGTGGTGCGCGGGTTGCTCGCCGCGATCGCGACCGACGGGCTGACCGACGCCGAGCTCGCCCGGGGTAAGGGGCAGCTGCGCGGCGCACTCGTGCTCAACAGCGAGGACACCGGCTCACGGATGATCCGGCTGGGCCAGGCGGAGCTGCACCACGCCGAGCACCGGACCGTCGAGCAGGTGCTGGCGGAGATCGATGCCGTGACGCAGCAGCAGGTCGCGGAGCTGGCGCGGGAGTTGCTGCGGCGCCCACTCACCGCTGCGGTCGTCGGGCCGTACCCTCACCTCGACGATCTGCCCGCAGAGCTGACGGAGTTGACGGCATGACGGAGTTGACGCCCATGACGGGACCCGTCGCCCGGTCCGACGAGAACCCGATCCGGGTGGGCGTGGTCGGCGCCCGGGGCCGGATGGGCACCGAGGTGTGCCGCGCCGTCGATGCCGCCGAGGACCTGGAACTCGTCGCCATGGTCGAAGCCGGCGACTGGATGTTCAACGTGTCCGACGCCGACGCCGAGGTGGTGGTCGACTTCACCGATCCCGACGTCGTGATGGACAACATCCGGTTCTGCGTCGACCACGACATCCACTGCGTCGTCGGCACCACCGGGTTCGACGACGGCAAGCTCGACACCATGCGCGAGTGGCTGGCGCCGAAGCCCGAGCTGGGCGTGCTCGTCGCGCCGAACTTCGCCATCGGGGCGGTGCTGTCGATGCGGTTCGCTGCCATGGCCGCCCGGTTCTACGAGTCGGCAGAGATCATCGAGCTGCACCACCCGCGCAAGGCCGACGCCCCATCCGGCACCGCCGCCCGGACCGCCTCGCTCGTCGCGGCAGCCAGGGCCGAGGCGGGGATGGCTGCCTCGCCGGATGCCACGACGGCCGAGCGCGACGGTGCCCGCGGCGCGGAGGTCGACGGGGTGCGGGTGCACTCGGTGCGGCTGGCCGGGCTGGTCGCCCACCAGGAGGTGCTGCTCGGCACGGCGGGGGAGACGCTGACCATCCGGCACGACTCGCTGGATCGCTCCTCGTTCATGCCCGGGGTACTGCTCGCGGTGCGCTCGGTGCTGACCCGTCCCGGCCTCACCCTCGGACTAGAACCGCTGCTCGACCTCTGACACCGAGCGGGTCGCGTAGCCCGTTGTCGCGCGATAACGGGTCGCGCTGACCTGGTGTTATGCCCCCACAGTACGCCTGACCTGGGTAAATGTGTCGCAGGGTGTCGCACCGCGCAGCGCTGGAGTGTCACCGCAACGCACCGCAACGCGCCCCGGTCCTCATGAGTTCCCCATGGGGGACGGGCGTTTGTGGGGACCGGCCGGTCACCGGGAGCCGTGGGGATGCGAGGGGCGCTCGACCAGTGACCAGCCGGAGTTCAGGGCGGGTCGCCGCGCCGCTGGCCTGCCGCGCCTCGGCCCAGCACCTGGTTCATTTGGTCAGACGCACCTCGGTCCCGGTCTGTCAACACGTGAGCTCCGACGTCAGGCGGTGTCGCTGATGCGCATGCACGCCGCGAGCGCGGTGGCGTTGTCGGCGGCCAGCGACCGCGCGAGCAACACCAACTCGGCGACTCGCGGGTCGGAGACCTGGTAGTAGGCGAACCGGCCCTGGCGGCGCGCCTGGACATAGCCGCAGTCCGACAGGCAGCCCAGGTGGGTCGATACCCGGCCCTGGGTGAGGCCGATGTGGGCGACGCATTCGGTGACGGTGTGCTCGTCGGAGAGCAAGAACTCCAGCAGCCGCAGCCGCGCAGGGTCGCTGAGCGCACGGAAAAACTTCGCGACCATCTCGACGCCGCTCGGCTCGACGGGAAGGAGGGCGGCCGGCTCGGGCAGGCTGGCCATACGCCCTCCAAAGTATCCGGATATCCAAATGTTAGTGTAGCATCGTATCGTATCTGCTAAAGCGAATACGTCGGTTGGAGGCCTCCGCATGCGCTACGACCTGGCAGCGATCGGTTCCGGTGGCGGCGCGTTCGCCGCGGCCATCGCGGCCCGCAGCAAGGGCCGGTCGGTGGTGATGATCGAGCGGGGCGCCGTCGGAGGGACCTGTGTGAACACCGGGTGTGTGCCGTCCAAGGCGATGCTCGCCGCGGCCGAGGCCCGCCACGTCAGCCTGGACGGCCGGTTCCCCGGCATCACGGTGGCACCCTTCGGGGTGGACCTGCCGCGCGTGATGAGCAGCAAACACGCGTTGGTGGACTCGCTGCAGGCCGAGAAGTACACCGATCTGGCCGCGGAGTACGGCTGGGACATCCTCGCCGGGTCAGCCCGGTTCGCGGCCGCAGACTCCGGGCCGATCCTCGAGGTCGATCTCGGAGAGGGTGGCAAGCAGAGGGTGGAGGCCGAGCACTACCTGATCGCGACCGGCTCGACCCCGTGGGCTCCGCAGATCGACGGCCTCGCCGATGCCGGCTACCTCACGTCGACGACCGCGATGGAACTCACCCTGCTGCCGGCATCGATGATCGTGCTCGGCGGCAACGCCATCGGCCTGGAGCAGGCACAGCTGTGGAACCGGCTCGGCGTCGACGTCACCGTGGTGGAGATCCTGCCCCGCCTGGCGCCGTTCGAGGAGCCCGAACTGTCCGCCGTGCTCGAGGACGCTTTCACGCACGAGGGCATCGCGGTCACGACCGGCGCCACCGTCAACCGCGTCGACCGAAGCGCGCAGGGTTACCGACTGTCGGTCGCCGGATCGAACGGCCAGCCGGTCGATCTACCCGCCGAACAGTTGCTGGTCGCGACCGGACGCAAGCCCGTCGTCGACGACCTGAACCTGGACGCGGTCGGCGTGAAGGTCGGACCGCGCGGCGAAGTCAAGGTCGACGACCAGCTGCGCAGCGACAATCCGCGGATCTGGGCCGCCGGGGACGTCACCGGGCACCCGCAGTTCGTCTACGTCGCCGCCGCGCACGGCACTCTCGTCGCCGACAACGCCTTCGCCAACACCGGTCGCACACTCGACTACCACCACCTGCCCCGGGTGACGTTCACCAGCCCGGCCGTCGCCGCCGCCGGTCTGACCGACGCCCAAGCCGTCGCCGCCGGGATCGACTGCGAGTGCCGGGTCCTGCCGCTGGAGCACGTGCCCCGGGCCCTGGTCAACCGCGACACCCGCGGCGTGATCAAGCTCGTCGCGGAACGCGGCACCGGACGCCTGCTCGGCGCCCACATCGTCGCCGACGGCGCCGGCGACGTCATCGCCACCGCCGTCTACGCCCTGGCCAACGACATGACCGTGCACCAGATGGCCAACCTGTGGACCCCGTACCTGACCATGGCCGAAGGCCTGAAACTGGCGGCCCAGACCTTCACCCGCGACGTCTCCAAGCTGTCCTGCTGCGCTTCCTGAGGAACCACAATGACAACCACCAGCACCAGCTCGCGACCGATGACCGTCGGCGAGCTGTCCCGCCGCACCGGCGTCTCGGTGAAGAACCTGCGCCAGTACGCCGACGACGGCCTGATCTACACCATCGGCCGCAGCCCCACCGGCTACCGCCTCTTCAATTCTGACGCCCTCTGGTGCGTCCGGATGATCGGCGAACTACGTGGCCTCGGACTTACCGTCGTCGAGATCCGTGAACTCACCACCGCCTACCGCCACCGCCACGGCCAATCCCGGGGACCGTCGCTGCCCGAACTCCTCCAGGTCTCCCGCGCACGCCTGACTGCCCGCATCGACGAGCTGCGCCAGACGCTGCACCGCATCGACGACTTCGAGGCCGCTCACCAGGCTGAACTCCACGGCGAGGGCATCACCTGCTGGCCCGGCGACCCCCGATCCGCTGGTCACCCTTGACCCTCACCCCGGGGTCAGACTCTACGGTCGGCCGCACAACCACCCCACACCGTGGCGGCAGACCATGACCAACACGACGACAATGACCGCGCTCGCCGACCTCACCAAGCCCGGTGGCGCCCTCGACCTCGGGTCCGACACTGCGCGGCTCATCATCCGGATGCTGAGCCTGCTGGCGGAGGGCACGCCCGTCGCCCGCGACCGGGTCGACGAGGCCATCGCCGACCTCGACATCAGCCCGGAAGCCGCCGAGATCACCTTGGCGGCCTGGACCGAACGCGACACCGCCGGCACGATCCGCGGGCTCGGGCTGACCTACGACCGCACCGCCCACCGGATGCTCATCGATGGCAACATCATGTGGGCGTGGTGCGGGATGGACACGCTGATCTTCGCCGTGGTCCTGGGCAAACACGTCACCATCGAGTCCACCGCTCCCGGCACCCACGACGTGGTGCGGCTGCACGCCGGGCCGGACGGCGTTACTGACGCCGAGCCCGCCGACGCCGTCATCACCTGGCCACGCCGGGACAACGACCACGTCGACCTCACCTCGACCAGCGCGATCCAGGGCAGCTTCTGCCACCACAGCCTCCTCTTCCCGTCCCGGGCGCACGCGCAAGACTGGGCACAGGGCCGCGACGACATCGACATCCTGCCCCTCGAGGAGGGCTTCACCATCGCCCATGAGATCGCCAACGCCCTGCTCCGGTACGAACCCGGCCCGCCGACTTACACCTCGGGCCCGGAGCGCACCGGAGAGCACGGGATGCCAGTAGTGGAAGAACCGTGGACAGGGGCGGTCAGCTACCGCCGGGGCCGGCGCATCGGTCCGCTGGGCACCGCCGCGCGCGTCGCGCTCGGCGTCGGCGGGATCATGTGGGCGCTGGCCACGCCGCACGAACATCCGTTCCTCGACCTACCCGGAAGCGGTGTCCTGTGGTGGAACATCGTGCTCGGGCTGGTGTTACTGCCGGGGGCACTCACCGTGGCGTTGCGGTTACGTGGACGGTCCGCGCCGGCGCTGGCCGCCGGGCCAGGCACCGCGCTGATCGTGACCGTCGCCACCGTGGTGGTGATACAGATCATTCCGGTAGGCATGCTGCTGGCCCTCGGCGCCACGATGCTGGTCTCGGCCGTGCGCGGCGACGCAGGGTGCGAGTGGCTGGCCATCCCGAACTGGGTGCTGCGCCGCCGAGACCGGCTGTTCTGCCTGCCCCTGACCCCGCTGGACCAGTTCGAAGCACGACATCGACGCCGACACCTCCAGGGCGGGGAGCGCCGGCCCACACAGGAGACATCATGATGCGACCACCCAACCTCGAGCTGAACAAGGCGACCGCCACCGCCACGCTGACACCGCAGGAACGCCTGGTCCTCCGCTACATCCTGGCCACTTTCGCCGAAACCGGACAGGCGCCGTGACCTGGGCGGGCGGCCCGACCGTGTACGCGATAACGACCAGGCCGCCGCCATCGGAGATGGTGTGCGGCATGAACCTGTGCCTCCTTCATCTGACTCGGGTGGTTTGTCCGGCAAGGTGAGCGGACAGCGGTGTGGCGGGGAACGACCGGAGGCCGCGCTTGAGCTCGGCGAAGCCCGGCCACCGGGCCAGCGTGACGATCGAGTCCCACAGCCGCAGCGCGTCCTCACCCTCGGGCGGCTTGTCGATGACGGGCCCGAAGAACGCCGGGCCGTCGGGCGGGTCGAACGAGAGAATGGGTGTTCCTACTCCGCCGCCGGCTCGTTCGACGGCCTCCTCCGTCTCGGCGCGCAGCTGGTCGTCGAACCGCTCCTCGTGGGCCGCGGACGCGAACTCCGCCGGTAGCCCCACGGCCGTCAGCACGGCGCCGAGGTCGCGCGGGCGGGCGGTCTCGGCCAGGATCGCTTCGAAGGTCGGCTCAGCGGGCGCCGCGGCGTGCCACACCGCTTCGCCCATCGCCCAGTACAGATTCCCGATCACCTCGTGGCCGCGAGACTCGCGCACCGCCGCGACGACCCGAAGCATCTCCAAGCCACGCTGATGCGCATCCGGATAGCGCACGGGCCGTCCCTCGTAGCCGATGGGCTCGTTCAGGATCCGCAAGGACAGCGGCCGCCACACGACCTTCACATCGCGCACCTCGGCCACGTTGCGGACCCATTCCGCCGTAACCCAGCAAAACGGGCACACCGGATCGAAGAAGAACTCCAGGTCCCTGTTGTTCATCATGCCTTCCTCTCGATCTGAGCAAAACCTTCGCGATGGGTGCGGTCACGGTCGCAGGACGACCTTCGAGTAGCCCTGTTCGCGTTGGTCGAAGCGTTCGTAGGCATCGGGCGCATCGTCCAGCGGCAGCCGCTTCGACACCACGAAGCTGGGATTCGCGCGGCCTGCGACAATCAGCTCCCGGAGTTGGCGGTTGTAGGCCTTGACGTTGGCCTGGCCGCTGCCCATCCGCAGACCCTTCTCGAAGTACGCGCCGATGTCGATCAACAGCCGCCCCTGCTTGGCCTCTTCGCTGGGGCCGCCGGGATCCTCCGGAAGGTACAGCCCGACGACACCCAGAACGCCGGTGGTCCGCACGGTCGCGATGAGGTTGTTGAGCACGAGGGCGGGCTGTTCCTCGCCATCGGAGACGGTGGCTTGATAGCCGACGGCGTCGATGCCCTTGTCGGTGCCGCCCGCGGTGCGGTCGGCGATCTGCTCGGGGGCGCTACCCGCGGTGAAGTCGATCGGGACGGCGCCGATGTCCTCGGCGAGCTTGAGTCGCTCGGGCACCTTGTCCACCACGAAGACCTCCGACGCGCCGCGTAGCCGCGCGGAGTACGCGGCCATAAGAAGTCACTCGGCGAGCGCTTACCGATGTGGCGAATGGCTATCACAGGCGGTCTGGTCGGCATCTTGTGCTGCGTCGGTCCGACGGCGCTGGCCCTGCTGGGATTGGTCAGCGCGAGCACCGCATTCGTGTGGGCGACCGACCTCTACGACAACTACGCCTGGTGGTTCCGACTCGGCGGCCTCGCCGTGCTGGTGCTGCTGGTGTGGTGGAACCTCCGACGCCGCAACCAGTGCACCATCGCCGGAGTGCACCGCTGGCGCTGGCAACTGCTCGCGGTGCTGGCGATCGCGGCCGGCACCTACGCCGCCCTCTACGCGCTGACCACCTGGCTAGGGACCTTCGCATGACCACCAAGAACGTCCGGGACACCGAGGCAAGCACTGCCATCGAGTTCTACTGGCGACCCGGCTGCCCGTTCTGCATGATGCTCCGACCGAAACTCAACCGTACCGGCCTGCCCATCCGCGAGGTCAACATCTGGAACGACCCAGCTGCCGCCGCCAGGGTGCGCTCCGTGGCGGGTGGCAACGAGACCGTTCCCACGGTGTTCGTCGGCGAACAGGCGATGGTCAACCCGAGTCTCGGCGAGGTACTGGCGGCGGTGCGCGCTCAGTGGGCGTACAGGAGGAGGCCGTCACCGACCGGCGCGCACGCGTCGCCTTCCTCCCCATGCTCGAGGTGGACCGCGCGATCACCGCCGACGCCACCGCCGGATTCGTCAAACTCATCGCAGGCCCCCGGCTGATGCTCGGCGACCTCGGCGGTTCAACCTCGGTGGGCCGGTCAACCGGGCAGCGCGCCGCCTATGGGGAGCCCCCGTCGTGGTGTCCACCAGCCTCGCCGCCAACACGGCCTACCTCGTCGACTTCGCCGGCTCGACCGAGCTGCACATGCGCCAGGACGCCACAGTGGACTGGAGTGAGAATCTCTACGACCCGGATGCGCTCGGTGCCGGGGTCGGCGCGTCGGACTGGGCTCGTAACCTCATCCGTTGGCGGGCGGAGATGCGGGCCGGGTTCGTCGTCAAGCGCGCGGCTGGTGTGGTCAAGATCGACCTCACGCAGCCGGTGTAGGTCGTGCGCGCCGGGTTCGTCGCTGGCGTGGCCACCCGGTGCGCACCACACGGAACGGCACCCGTCCCGGTCCCCGAACTTCCTCGGGGCGGGGCCGTTCCGTGGCGGCAGCGTGGCGCTGAGCGGGCGACACGGCGCCACGTGGGTCCCTTGCCGGGGGACGGGTCCGGGCGGTGTTGCTGGGTGTGACTCCTTCGCCCGTGAGTGGGCACCGTCCCGGCCCGCGCGGGGGTCGCACCACGCCGCATGCCGTCGCAGGTCGGTACCATGCCGTGTCATGGAGCCCAGCGAGGCCGAGGACACCCGCACCATTGGCCGCCGGTTGCGTGAGATCCGCGTCTGGCGCCGCAAGTCGCAGCGGGTCGTAGCCGAGCTGGCCGGGATATCCGAGGGCTACCTGTCCAAGCTCGAACGCGGCCTTAGCCCCGTCGAGCGTCGCTCCCTGATCGTGGCCCTGGCCAACGCGCTACAGGTGGCCCCGTCGGAGCTGACGCAGGTTCCGGTGCCAGCGCCAGGCAACGGGCACACGGACAGCACCGTCGAGGCGGTGCGCCGAGCGCTGGCTGCGGTCAATCACGGTCGGCCGGACGGGATGGTGCTCCCGTTCGAAGTGCTAGCCGACCGGGTGGACCAACTACGGCAGGATCGGCGCGCATGTCGGCTACATGATGTGGCCACGGCACTGCCCGGCCTGATCCGCGACGTGCATACCTCGCTCGACGCCGGTCGCGATGTGGGCGAGCTGCTTCCGCTAGTGGTGACGCTGCATGTGGACGTGACGAGCATGTGGCTCAAGGATGCGGGAGCCCCGGTCGACCTGCGGGGCCAGGCCGCACTACTGGCGCGCAATGCAGCCAGGGAGCACGGTGAGGTCACCACGCTGGGCATGGCCGCATTCGGCACGGTCAACGCGCTGCGGGCCACGGGGGACTTCGACCTAGCGCAAGCGGAACTGAATGCCACGACGCTGCCAGCGGCCACACCCGAGACCGTGGACCTAGTGGGCACGCTGATGGAGCAGCACGCTCAGGTCGCCGCAGTAGGCAACCGACACGCGGACGTGGACGCGGCGATGGCGATTGCCAGCGAACTCGCTGAGCGATTCGGCGAGGTCGAGCCGATCGGGTTCGGATTCGGGCCGACGAATGTGGGGCTGCGGCGCATGTCGCTTGCACTCGAAGCGGGCGAGCCCGATCGTGCTCTGAATATCGCCGGGAGTGTGCGCCCGGAGCGGGCCGCCTTCGCGACTCGCCAGGCGGCGTACTGGGTGGACTTCGGCCGGGCCGCTGCCCACCTGCGGGGCCGCCGCGACGACGCCGTGCGCGCCTTCCGCACCGCCGAGGACCTGTTCCCGGCGCGGGTGTACCGGAACCCGTTCGCCCGAGACACCGTGACCGAGCTACTAACCCGTGCCCGCCGCGATGCGGGCGGCCGGGACCTGCGCGCCCTGGCCCACCGGATGGGCCTAGTGGTCCGTCGCGGTTTTGATCTGGTGGAGTCGTTGTCGTCCTCTGCGCACCTTGTCGATGATCTCGTCGGCGGCTTTGTGCCAGATGAAGGGCTTGGGGTTGTCGTTCCAGTGCTGGGCCCAGAGCTCGATGGCC
>WHTH01000075.1 GCA_009377865.1 Pseudonocardiaceae bacterium
CAACGACCCACCCGCCCCACTGCCCCTGCGCCACGCGCTCCGGGTGATCGATCGACACCTCGCCGACTACATCGCCGAGGCCCGCATGACCGCGTGAGAACTTGGCTCAAGGTTCAAACTCCTAGCGACCAAGGCCGCTAGTTGGGTGCCGGTCGCCGGGAAGCTTGCTGTCTTGATGTAGCTCTCGACCTCGTTGGGGTTGTAGGCCATGATTCCTCCTCCTCCTCCTTGCCTCGGCCCGCTCGGCGTCGCAAGGCCCGCGGCCAGGCCCGCGGTAACCGTCGCGCACACGTTGCAGACCCTATGGCCTCATACCCCCTTCTGGGGAGGCAACGCTGCAATCACCACAACTCGGCCTCGCGTTCAGCGCGGCGACTCGGATCCTCGTCAGCGGCTGCTCGCTCGGCCAGCCGCGCATAGTTCGGCTGTCCGCGCAGCGCGCGCTGGGCCTGCTCCAGGTGACGTTGCTCGGAGGCGATGAGCTCTTGCCAGGCTTGGAGGACCTCGAGGGGTATTTCGGGATGGTCCGTGGTCGTCGTCACAAGCAGCAGCGCCCTCACACTGCCGACCGAGTCCGCCGAGGTCGTGACGTGGTGTTCCGGGCCGTAGGCACCTATCAACCAGTTGCGCACCGTCTCAATGGCCTGGTCTTCGCGTTCGTCGTCCGCCATGCGATCCACCTTCCTGCTGCGACCCCACGTGAGGGCGTCATCGAGCGCGGCCCGTGCTCGGACCAGTCTCCATACACCGGTGAAACGTCAGGTGATCAGGTCGATCACGAACTCGATTCGGGTTGCCAGGTCACCCTTGGGCAGGCTGACGAGTTCGTACCCGAGCTCGGTGTAGGTGTCGACCATCGCGTCGTGAGTCCGCTCGGCTTCGGCGAGGTCCTGCCGACGCTCGGTGTCGTGCGTGAAGATCTCCGGCCATGGAGGTGCGACGAAGACTCGTCGGTTGTAACGGAAGATCCGGGCCGCAGCGCAGACGTGCGCCGGCACCGGCAGCCCGGCAAGTCGCAGATAGCCCAGCACGTCGGGAACGCCCCGATCGAAGATCACGACGCTGTGTTGCTGCTGCGCCCAGCGGTAGGACCGCATCTCCCAGGACAGCATCGACTCGGCGAACAGCGCCGGGTCGACCCATGGCAGCGCCGTTTCACCGGTGGCCATCTGGTCCCGGATGATGCCGCGGCCGGCTTCGGCCGTGCCGGTGAAGCCGGCACGCGCCAAGCCGTGGAGCAGCGTGCTCTTGCCGGACCCAGGACCGCCAGTCAGCACGACGAGGCCGATCAGTGATGGTCGCGCCGATCGCAGCCGCCATAGCTGCTCCTCGTGCCATCCCGGCTGCGCCGGCGGCTCGACTGCCCACGGCCCGGGCACTTGCCAGGCAGCTGGGCGTCAACCCGGTCCGCTCGGCATGCTCGACACCAGCCCGACGGCCGATGCCCCGGCGTTTGATCGCCGTATCCAGCTCGTGCCGGTCGGCGATGCAGCAGACCTTGAACCGGACACAGTCCCTCGGCTCCATACATCAGACCGTAAGGCTGGCGGCCATCCCTGCCTGCACGGCCCTCACGAGCCGATCCCGCGAGCCCGCAGCCGCGCGATCACCGGCACGAACGTCTCCAGGAACGGCCAGCACTGCAGCCGTAGATCGTGATCATTGTTGTTCTCGACGTCGGTGGTGGCAGTCGCGAGTTCAGCCCAGCGCGGCCCGCACTACGAGATCGAATGTCGGGCGCGGGTCCGTGTCGTCGCGCCGGGCGATGCGGTGCAGGATGAGGCCCTCGAAGCAGGCCATGACCGCGGTGGCGGCGGTCTGCGGATCGTGCGCGCCGAGTCGGGCCAGCGCCGGGACAACCGATGCCTCCATGGCGGTGCGACCACGGGACACCGCCTCCCGGAGGACGGAGTTGTGGCTGGCCTCCATGAAGAGGACCAGGCGGGCGGTGGTGAGGGTGCGGTTGGCGCGGGTGGTGTAGTCGAACAATCCACAGAGCGCGTCGACGAAGTCTGCAGCCGATGCCGGGGAAAAGGCGGCGCCGACCTCTGGCAGTTCACGCTCCACGATCCAGTCGCCGACAGCGGATAGCAGTGCCGCCCGCGTGCGGAAATGGTTGGACGTCGAGCCCTTCGGGAGGCCGGCCCGCTCGTCGACCCTGGCGTGGGTGAGCACGCGCAGGCCCTCGGTCCCGACCAGGTCGATCGCGGCGTCGAGTGCGCGAGCCTTCGTTGACGTCATGCTCGAAACTATAAACGTAGTGCCATGGCACTATGAACGTAGTACCGTGGGGTGATGGTAGATAGGATCCACCAAGACAGCGAAAACGCCAGGCCGGCCGGCGGGGCGGAGCCCAGCCCGGCGCACCCTCTTCTTCCGCAACTCGACGGGGTCGAACACCGCTTCGTTGAGCTCCCCGGGCTGCGCATGCACGTTGGCCGAAGCCGGCAGCGGCGAGCCTGTCCTGCTGCTCCACGGTTTCCCCCAACACTGGTGGGAGTGGCGCAAGGTCATCCCGGGGCTGGCCGAGCACTACCGCGTGATCTGCCCCGACCTGCGCGGGACGGGCTGGACCGACGCTCCACCCCAGGGATACACCCGGGACCAGCTGCTCGCCGACGTCGTCGCACTGCTGGACGCACTCAAGCTCGACCGCGTCCGCATGATCGGCCACGATTGGGGAGCCCTCGTCGGCTTCCAGCTCTGCCTGAGCCAACGTGTCCAGAACTATTGACAGCGAGGCGCGCTGCGCGATCTCCTCGACCGGCGCGCCGTCCCCGGCCAGTTCCAGCACGTCGGCCTCACGCGGGGTCAGCGGGCTGTCCCCGGCGCCGATCGCCTCCGCGGCCAGCTCCGGGTCCACGTAGCGACCCCCGTCGTGCACGCTGCGCACCACGCCGGCCAGCACCTGCGCCGATACCGTCTTGGGCAGGAAGCCCCGCACGCCGGTGGCCAGCGCCCGCTTGAGGTATCCGGGCCTGCCGTGGCTGGTGACGACCAACGACCGGCACTCGGGCAGCTCGTCGCGCAGCGCCGCGGCAACCGCGATGCCGTCCAGGCCCGGCATCTGCAGGTCCAGCACGGCGACGTCGGGCCGGTGTGCTCGGGCCATCGCGACCGCCTCGTGCCCGGACGCCGCCTCGGCGACCACGTCGAGGTCGTCCTCCAGATTCAGCAGCGTGACCAGCGCGCCGCGAATGAGGTTCTCGTCGTCGGCCAGCAGCAACCGAATCACCGTGCACCCCCGGTGACAGGCAGGTCGGCGACCAGCACGAACCGGTCCGGCGGCTGGGTCGTGCCGCGGACCTCACCGCCCAGCGGGGCCAGCCGCTCGCTCAAGCCGAGCAACCCGCTGCCGTCGCCGGAAGCGGTGTCGGGGCAGGCGCCGTCGTTCTCGATCGTCAACGAGACCCGCTCCGATCCGGCCCGCAGCGTGAGCGTGCAGTGCGCGGCATCGCTGTGCCGCAGCACGTTGGTCGTGCCCTCCGCACCACCCAGCCGAGCGCCGCCTGCACGTCCGGAGCGAGCTCGGTTGCCTCCCCGATGGTCCGGCACTGGACGCCAGCGGCTCGCAGCAGTGCTCGAGAACCGGCGATCTCGGCGTCGAGATCGACCTGGCGATATCCCCGCACCACCTCCCGGACGTCGGCCAGCGCCTCGTTGGCGATGGTGCGCACCTCCAGCGCCTGCTCCGCAGCAGTGTCCTTGCCACGCCGGGCGAACTCTGCAGCCAGCTCGCTTTTCACGGCGATCGCGGACAGCTTGCCGCCGACCGCATCGTGCAGGTCGCGGGCGAAGCGCAGCCGTTCCTCCGCGACGGCCAGCCTGGCCCGGGTGCGCTGGGCGTCGTCGAGTTGCCACACCACACCCACCAGCCAGACCGAGGGCCGGTAGACGACCAGGAGCACCAGCCATAAGAACGCTGCCGACACGGCCGACTCGAACGCCAGCCGGCCGTCACCGGCCTGCAACAGGTCCGAGAGCCCGAACGCAGCCGCTGCGACCAGCGCCACGGCGACGAGGGACCACAACGTCAGCAACGGGGTGAACGCCGCGAGGGTGTAGGCGAGCAGGATGTGCAGGCCCAGGACGGCGGGGGCTTCGAGGCCGGGCCGGTACCCACCGGGCACCAGCAGTAGCACCCCGGCACCGGCCAGCACGCTCACCCCGACCGCGACCAGCACCACGGCCCGGGGAAACGCACGGCGGCCCAAGTACACGGCCAACCCTGCGCGCAGCAACGCCAGGCACGCTACGGCGTGCACCAGGGCGGTGACGGCCAGCGTGGCCACGGCCGCACCGTTGGTCACAGGGCCCTCGCGCAGCAGGTACAGGGCCACCAGCGGTTCGCTGCCGGAGAGCAGGTACAGCGAGCCTCGGGTGTAGAGGTCGACACCCTCGGGTCCCGAACGGCCCGGCCACCGACGCAGCCTGCCACGCCGGTGCCCGCTCCCGCTGCGACGTCACCGACGTGGTTCCCAACTGAAGTACCGCCGTACCGCCAGCACGCCCAGCACCACCCAGCCGAGCGCCACCGCGGCCGGGATCGCAGCCTCCTGCAGGCTCCCGACGAAGCCGAGCGACGCCGAGCCGTCGGCGCTGCCCAGCCACCCCAGCCGGGTCAGCTCGACGACCGGCGTCAGCGGCAGCAACCGGCCCACCCGCGCCACCGCGTCAGGCAGTGCCTCCAGCGGTATCAGGGCACCGGAGCCGAGCAGGCACGCGAACATGATCGGCATGCTGGTCACCTGCGCGGCCTCCACGCTGCGGGTCCACGGCGCGGTAAGCAGTGCGAGTGCGGTGAACACGACGCATCCGGCGAGCACGCCGAAAACCAGCAGCGGTGGGTTCACCGGCGCGGGCAGGTCGAGCACGACCGCACCGACTCCCGCCAGCACGACGATCTGGCCGAGCGCGATCGTCACCGCGGGCAACGCGGTCCCCGCGAGGATCTCGGCGTCCCGGCATTCCCCCGTGCGGAGCCGCTTGAGGACCAGTTCGTCGCGCCGGCTCACGTACGACGACAGCAGGTTGTAGTAGACGACGAGCAGCAGCAGGGTCGCGATGAAGAGCCCCACAACGGTCGCCGTGGCGCCCGCGTTCAGACCGCCGTCACCCCCGAGGTTGGCCACCAGCAGCGCGGCGCCGATAGGCACCAGCAGCGCGTTGAACAACAGGACCTTGTTGCGGCGCAACAGGATCATCTCGGCACGACCGAGAGCGGTCAACCTTTTGATCATCGGACTGCCTCCTGAAGCTGAGATGTGGTTGCCGCTTCGGCGCCGTTATCCGCGGCGAGCGCCAGGAACGCCGTCTCGAGCGAGGCCGAGGTGGCGGTGAGCCTGCGCAGTTCGGTGCCCGTGCGCTCCGCCCAGCCGAGCAGCGACGTCAGGCTGCGCTGCAGCGTCCGGGTTCGCGTGATCACCCAGCCGTCCTCGACGACGCAGCTGTCCTCCGGCGCCCACGGTGGCGGCCCGCCCGAGGGCAGTTCGTAGCGGATCTCCGAGGGGTGGCCTGCGACGACGTCGGCGACCGTGCCCCCGGCCACGATCTCGCCCTGATGCATGATCGCGAGCCGGTCCGCGAGCTGCTGCGCCTCGTCGAGGTAGTGGGTGGTGAGCAGGACCGTGGTGCCGTCGGCCAGGACCTCGCGGATCAACCGCCAGGTGTTGCGCCGGCTCTCCGGGTCGAGCCCGGTGGTGGGCTCGTCGAGGAAGAGGACGGTGGGCCGCCCCATCAGGGCCATCGCCAGGTCGAGGCGACGCCGCTCACCCCCGGACAACGCCTTGACCGCCACTGCCGCACGCTGCGACAGCCGCACCATCTCGAGGATCTCCGGCACGGGCCGCGGCGCCGTGAGGGTCCCGCCCCACATCAGCGCCACCTCGGTGACCGTCAGATCGGACGGGAACCCACCCTGCTGCAGCATGATCCCCAGCTGCGGGCGGATCTCGGCGCGCTCGGCCAGCGGGTCGCCGCCGAGCACGCGCACCGTGCCGCCGCTGGCCGGTGCCAGCCCCTCGATCACCTCCAGCGAGGAGGTCTTGCCCGCGCCGTTGGTGCCCAGCAGCGCGAACAACTCCCCCCGGGCCACCTCGAAGGAGATCCCCCGTACCGCTTCGAACCCATCGCTGCCGCCGTATCGGCGGCGCAGTTCGCTCACCTCGATTGCCGCGCTCATCACCGTTCTCCCTCATCACGCCGACCTCGCGCCGTCTGCTGGGACATGGCACCAGCGTGACGTGGAGCGGGTGCCCGGGCAGGTGCACAGCATCACGGGCTGCGATGACACTGTCCTGTCTGGGCAATGACGGATGTCACGCCCGCAGTGACGAGGGCAGGAGCTATTCCACGTCGTCTATACGTACTTCCTGTGACCGGATGGCACCGAAGACACTGTCTGCGTCCGCATTCGGTTCGATCTCGTCGCGCAATGCGGCAGCCTGGTCGAGGTCGAGCAGGGCCGTGCGCGAGCCGTCGCTGATCTGAATGTAATACTGGATGAACGTAGGGCGCCCTGCGCCCGGAGGGCTGTAACTCGGTTGGCTGCGGTCGGTCTTCACCGTCGCGCTCAATGCCTGGTCAGCGGTGTCATCCTGCCCGATCTTCTGCTGGATCTCGGTGACGATCTTCCTGGCGTCTGATTCGAGCATTGCTAATCTCCCTTCCTCGAGGCGCGCGTGGAGCTGACACCGTAGAGGAGACCTACCCCAGATGACGGACACGACCCCAGCGGCTCGCGACAACCTCCTCGACCTCGCCACCACCGCAGCCCGGCGGAGCGCGCGATGGCTGCGGTTACCGCCGGTCGGTGTTCCCGCTGGTCCGGACGACGGCCTGCGGGCCGCCGAGAACCTCATCTCCGATGCGGCGCACCAGCTGCGGCGCCTCGCCGACAACGGTTCGCTGGACGAGTTCGACGGAGCGCTCGTCGCGGTGAACGCGGCAACCGTGGACGCCGAGGGCGCAGAGCATCGCGTCGACGTCGACGAGGCCACCACCGACGAGCTCACCGATGCGGTCGGTCACGCGCTCACCGAGTACGCGCTGCTCCGCGACCGGGCCGAGGACGCGATGCTCCGTGCGCTGGTCCTGCTCGACCAGGCCGAGCGCCGGCAGCCTTCGCGCTGACCAGCCCGCTCAGCTTTCCAGCAGCAGTTGCGCGGTCAGCGGTCGGCGGCTGTCACGGGAGAAGCCGTCACAGACCACGGTGGCACCGGAGAAGTCCTGGTCGCGGGTGTAGTCGTTGGTCACCACCGCGCACCGCAGCCCGGCGTCGACGGCAGCACGCACCCCGTTGGCCGAGTCCTCGACGGCGACCACACGCTGCGCAGGCAACTCCAGCTGCAGCAGGGCCTGCTGGTAGACGGCCGGGTCAGGCTTCAAGGCCGGCACGTCGTCACCGGTGAGCACGAGCTCGAAAACGTCCGGGCCGAACAACCCGTCGAGCAGCTCGCGCACCCACCCCGCGGTTCCGGTGGTGGCCACCGCCAGACGCACGCCCGCCGCGCGTAGCTCGTCGAGTAGTTCGGCTAGGCCGGGACGGGCCGGCACCGATCCTGCCCGCACGCTGGCTATGAACCGTTCGGTCTTGCTCGCGTGCAGCGTCGTCGCGAGCTCATCCGCCTGCTGCCCAGGCACGCCCTGATCGCGCAGGTAGTGCTCGATCCGACGCTTCCCGCCGGTGATCGCCAGCAGCGCACCGTAGTCGTCCCCGTCCCACCGGTACGGCAATCCAGCAGCGGCGAACGCCTCGTTGAACGCGGGCCGGTGGCCGTCACGCTCGGTGTCGGCCAGCGTGCCGTCGACGTCGAAGACCACTGCATCCGGGCGCTCGGTCAGGGCTGCACACCTCCGTGCTGGGCCGGTCGAGACGAGCCTAACGGGCACGGCGGCGCAGTTGCCACCGAGGGTGATACACCAGCCGGGGCTCCGGCGATACAGAGCTGACACATCACCGTGATCAGGAGCCCTGCCATGGACCATCCCGAGGTCGTGCTCAGCTGGCTCGAATCTGCCCGCAGCCGCATCGACGAATCGGCGGCAGCACTGAAATCCGGCCGGGCGGAACCACAGGAAGCCGGATTCGCCCTCGTCAGGGCCATCGACACGCTGGACGAGGCCTTCAACGCGTGGTGCACCGGGCCGACGCGACGCGAAGCCGCGCCCGTCATCGACCTGGCCGCGCAGCGGCGGATACGCAGATCGGGAGCGGGCCGGTTGCTGCTCGAGGGCAGCGAGGGGTTTGCGACCACTTCCTCGGCGCCGCTACTGCGTGCCGACCGGCAGGCGCGTTGACCATCTTCGACGCCTCCGTGCTTGGTCGACGCGCTGGTGGTGGCCGGTCCGCGCGGAGACGATGCCCGCGCCGTACTGCGCGACCGCCGGGTGCTCCGGGTCCCGTCGATCTTCGGTGCCGAGGCGGTATCGGCAGTCCGCTCGCTGCACGCCCGCGGCGAGATCAGCGTCGGGCGTACCCGCGCCGCCCTTGCAGGCATCCGCACCGTGCAGACCGTGCAGTACGCGTTCGAGCCACTTCTCGATCGAGTGTGGGAGCTGCGGCACAACCTCACCGTCTACGACGGCTGGTACGTCGCACTCGCGGAGACGCTCGGGACCAGCCTGGTGACTGCTGACGTGCGGCTCGCCGAGGCCCCAGGACCGCGCTGCGCGGTCATCGACGTGGCGGCTTTCGCCAATTCCTCGGCTCCGCAACAGCACACTGCCGACGATGTCGGGGACTCGTCGTAAGGCCGGTCCGGGCTGCTGGGCACCCGCGGTGACCCGTCAGATCAGCTCACCGAGTGCGATCGTCAGTGCGTACGGCTCGGTGGTGGTGAACACGCCGGTCACCTCGCCGTCGTCGGCGTAACCCAGGTCACCTGCCACGTGGAAGGCGAGCAGGGAGACAGGTCGGTCCGGGTTGACGATCCAGTAATGGGCGATTCCAGCGTCGGCGTACTCACCGCGCTTGATCACGTAGTCCATCCGCCTGGACCCCGGCGACACGATCTCGATGACCAGCTGCACCTCTGCTGCGCGCAGCAGTCCCCCGTCGGCCTCGACCCGGTCCACGGCGGCCTGCTCGACCGCGACCAGATCCGGCCGCCGCGACCAACCGGGCTGGTCGGGGCCCGACAGCTGCAGGTCGATGTCGACATCCTGGATGATGCGTACTCCGCGAGGTGCCTGCGACGACAGCTGGTCGCGGAGCTCCCCCGAGGCCAGCATGTGGCGAGGGGACGGGCTCGGCGACATGACGAGGTTGCCTTCCTGCAGCTCCCAGCGGTAGCGGTCGTCCTCGCCGAGTTCGGAGTACTCGGCGATCGTCAGTAGCCTGCCGGGCGGTTCGGGAAGGGCCGTCACCTCAGCTCCTCTCTGATCACGTCCAGTCTGGCACGGTGCGCGTGAGAAGGGACGGTGTGACGATGCGACCTCCCTGGATGGTTTGGTCGACCCAGGCACGCGGCAGCAACGGCGCGGTGGTCCAGGCCACGACGCGGTCGAACTGCGCACCCGCGGGATGGCCTGCGGTTCCGTCGCCGCAGCGGACCACGACGTTGTCGATGCCGTGTCGCGACAGCAGCCGCTTGGCGCGTTCGACGAGATCGGGCACCACGTCGATGGAGACAACGCGGCCCGCCGACCCGACCAGCGCAGCGAGCAGCGCTGTCGAATACCCCGACCCGGTTCCGATCTCGAGCACCCGCATCCCGGGGCGCACGTCGAGGCGTCCGAGCGCCTCGGCGATCGCCGTCCTCGACGTGCTCTGCGACACGAGGCTGCCGTCGTCGAGCCGGACGAAGGCATCCTCGTCGACGACGTCGAGGGCGCGTTCGAGGGCGGGATCGTATGGTCTGGGGATTGTCACTGCGATCCTCTCTGGCTGGTGGCTGCGGGCGGTCCGGTGCGGAGCAGGACGAGGTAGGGCCGCTCGGAGGAAGATGCCTGGCCGACAGGCTGACCTTCGACCTCGACCCAGGCGTGGGTGGCGTAGGGCATGAGGCGGGCACCGATGCACCAGGTCAGGGTTCGTCCCCGCAACGCCGCGAGCACGACCACGGCGATCGTCTACTCGAGGCAGGCGACCCGCCCGGGATGGTGGCGGGCTACGCGAGCCACGGCGGCCACCATGCTGCTGGCCGCGGTGACGGTTACCGGTCGGGCGGTGCTCGCCGCCAGCCAGCCGGTGAGGGTGACCAGCCGGTCGAAGGGCATGCGGAGCAGCAGCGTTGCCACTGGGACACAGAGCATCGCGAGCATGCGGTCGGTTTGAGTGCACGCCTCGGTCGTGGGCGACAGCGCCATCGGGGCGCTCATGCTGGCCTCACCGGGCCGTACAGCAGGCGCTTCGACAGCATGCTCGCGATCAGCGATCTCACGTCGGGCTCGATACGGTCCCGGTTCTGGCCGTATCGAGCGACCAGGTCGAGGGTGATCTGTTCGATGCTGGATCCGTCGCGCACGGCTGTGAAAACCGCGTTCGCGGTGGGGTTCAGCCCGTATAGCTGGCCGGTGCGAAGCTGCAGCAGGACGGCGCCGTCGGTTGTAGCGGCGTATCTCACGTTGGCTGGAACAGCGAAGTGGTTCATGATGCCTCCTTCGTGGACAGCGGAACGGTGTCAGCCGCGCGCCACCATGTCCGCCGATCATGCTGGAGCGCTCTGAGCCAGATCTCGGTCGCTTGGCCTCGTCCACCTCGGAGGGGTCTGGCCAGGAGGTCTGCACCGGATCGCCCACGATGGTCCAGCTGGCGTAGCGCCCGCGCCGCCCGAGCATGCGCCACTGCATCGGGGACAGGTCCTGCGCCTCGTCGAGCACGACGTGCGAGTACTCCTCGTAATGCTCCGGGCGGCCCCTCTGCCGTGCGCGATCCGGTAGCCGCTGTCACGCATCGCCCGCGCCTGCTCCCGGACCTCGGCCAGCCCAGCGTACACGCGGTTGACGTGCTGCTGCTCGACAGCGAATCTCGGCCTGCCTGACGGGCTCGGACACTCGGCTGACGCGCTCCCAGCCGTCCTTGTGGGCGCGTGCCTCGTAAAGCACAACCGACGCCGGGACCGACTTCCATCTCGGGCGTCAGGTCGTAGAAGCATGCGGCTCACGCATGTCGCTGGACATGGCGGCCGTAAGCTTGTCGGCGTGACGGAACAGTGGACGGTAGCAGTAGGGCGGCGCGCGGCACGGGCGGTCTTGATTGATGACCGTGATCGGCTGGTGCTGATCAAGCGGACCAGGCCGGGCCAGGCGCCGTATTGGACGGCGCCGGGCGGAGGTGTCGAGGACACCGACAGCTCGATCGAGGCAGCGCTGCATCGAGAACTTGCCGAGGAGTTGGGCGCAAAGGCCGCTGGGGCCTCGCAGGTGTTTCTGTTCAGCTCGCCGTCGGACGCCGGGGTGGCGGTTCAGCACTTCCTCGCGGCGCGGCTGATCGAGTTGAACGAGTCGGCTCGCAATGGCCCGGAGTTCAGCGACCCGTCGCGGGGTGGATACGAGCTGGACCGCATCGAGCTGCGGGGCAACGATCTGGCGTCGATCGACTTGAAGCCGACCGCGTTGAAGGAGTTCATCCTGGCTAACCGGGAAGCACTGCTGATCGAAGCGGCCAACGGCGGCTGATCTGGCTACGCGCCCCATCGCAGGTAGGCAGGTGTCGCCCGACCGGGAAGTGAGTGCAGGTTGCCGTGACCGCTGCCGATGGTGTCCCGTAGCGCGGCGGTTTCCCCTGGCCACTTGGCGTGCGCGAGTTCGTCGAACGCGAGGACGCTGCCTTTCGTCAGGTACGGCCGGACGGCGTCAATCGTGTCCCGGGTCGATTCGTAGAGATCGAGGTCGAAGTAGGCCAGGGCAACGATGGTGTGTGGGTTCTCCCCAGGTAGCGCGGGAGTGCATCACGCACGTCGCCTTGGACGATGAGGGTCCGCCGGATGTGGCCGAGATGTTCGCCCTGCTCGTGCGCGTCGAGCACGTCGCGCAGGTGGCTTTGGTAGCCGTCGGTGAGGGCGAATCGACCGGTGTTAGCGCTTGGACTGGTCGTGTCGATCTCGGCAACGTCGGGGAAGCCGGTGAAGGTGTCGAAGTCGATGATCCGGCAGTGCGGGTTGTACGGCTCGTAAACGCCACGGAGCGCGGTGAGGGCGCCGCTGAGGCAACCCAGCGCTCTTGTCATGTACCCAGGTCGTCAATAGGATTGAGGGGTAGAGTGCTGCCACCGGAAGAGGTCCTCATGCGCCTGCTCAACCCGACCACCGACTCCAAGACGCTGGAAGGTTGCGACCGGCTCTGGGAGGAGGATGGCGACGACGTCCTCGTCCAGCTCCGCCCGGTTACCGCCGCCGACCATCGCGCGCTACTACCCAACTACGTGCCGGACGGGGAGATCCTCGGGCGGGTGTCGAAGGCAGCGCTGCGCGAAGCGGTGCGCGGGCTCGAATCGGCATGAGCAGCATCGACATCCTCGCCCTGTACCGGGGAGTCGCACAACGCGCGCTGCGGCTCGAGACGCGGAGACGCTACGCGGTCTCGTGGGAGGACGAGCAGCTCGCCGCCTGGCGTCGGGGCGACCCCGCTCCATCGAACTCCCGGATAGACGCTTCGGACGCGACAATCCGCGAGATCGCCGAGTCTGGCCGACGCATTGTCCGAGTCCGGTTCGTCGAGGTGCCACTGACCGAGTATGAGCGGTACGAGTTCGAGGTAGGTTATCCCGACAACTCGGCGGCAGGCGAGGAGATCCGCGTCGTGGATCGCGCTGTACATCCGGAACTGGACCACGTCTGCGACGACTTCGTGCTGTTCGACGAGGCTGCGGTCGTGTGGTATCGATACGACTCCGGGGATCACCTGACCGGCTACGAGTACGCCGACGAGCCTGAGGTTGTCCACGACTGTCTCGCGCTCGCCGAGCAGGCACTGGCGGTGGCGGTGCCTTACGCGGAGTTCCTGGCCAGCATCCGTTGAGCGTCGCTTTCGGTAAGGGCACCGCCCGGCAACGCAGGCTGGGTGGGCTGCTGCGCCGGTTGCGTCAATCGGCCGGCCTGTCCGGGCCGGTTCTGGCGGCACGGCTCGGCATCTCCCAGTCCCACCTGTCGCGGGTGGAACTAGGCGAGGCAGCCGCCACTGCCGAACTCGTCGACAGCTGGACTCAACAGACAGGCGCTAGTCCAGCAGACCGCGAGACAGCCGTCGACCTGGCAGAGGCTGTGGCGGAGGAGATCGTCACCTGGCGGGAAGCGGTCGCCAGCGGGCTGGTCAAGCTGCAACGCGACGCCCTCGACGCGGAGGCCACCGCGGCGACGAGGATGGCGTACGTGCCAGCGTTGATTCCGGGGTTGATGCAGACCCCTGAGTACGCCACCCATCTGGTGGCTGGTGACCACCCGGACCGTGACGACGTCGCCGAGGCGGTGGCGGCGCGGATGCAGCGCCAGGTCATCCTCTACAGCGGGACCAAGAGCCTGCGGTGGGTGATCGGGGAGGCCGGGCTGCGTTGGCGGGTCGGGCCGCCGCAGGTCATGGCTGCCCAATTGGATCGCCTCGCAGCGCTGACGGGTGAACCGCAGCTAGATGTGCGGGTGCTGCCCTTCGAGCGGACTGGTCCGGTGTGGCACGACCATGGCTTCACGATCCTCGCGGATCGGGCCGATGGCGAGCCCGACCTGGTTCACCTGGAGCTGCTGACCGGGCTGGTCAACATCACCGACTCGAAGGAGATCGCACAGTACGGCGCTGCCTACGAGCAACTGGCGGACCTGGCACTTCGAGGCGCTGAGGCTGTGCCGTTGATCCACCAGGTTCGAGCCGAGCTGCCAGCAGAGCACTGATCAACTACCCAGGTTATTGTCTTATCGCCAGGGTAGATGACATGCTTCGGGGGTAAGCAGGAGAGGACGAAGCCATGGGTAAGCACGACAGCGAAGACGACAAGCGGCAACAGGGCGACGGTAAGGTCGACGACGACAAGGTCCCCGACCCGAAAGAGCCGAAGCCGAACCCGCACAGCGATGAGTGAGCCGTGATGGCGTCACCCTGGCGGAAGGCGATGCAGGCGGTGCCGCGTCGGCTGTTCGTGCCGGACAGGATCTGGCACGAAACGGGCAGCGGATTACTGCCCCTGCACCGCGCCGAGCACCCGGTCCGGTGGCAAGAGTTGGCAGACAGCGATCGCTACGTCATCACGCAGGTCGACGACGGGCAACCCGTGGGACCTGGGCTGGTGGGAAAGCTTGTGACGAGTTCGGTCAGCATGCCGGCGCTAGTTGCGGACATGCTCGACCACCTGGACGCCCACGAGGGCCATCGGGTACTGGAGATCGGGACCGGCTCCGGATGGAATGCCGCACTTCTGGCGCATCGGCTCGGCGCCGAACAGGTGAGCAGCGTTGAAGTTGATTCCGAGGTGGCAGCCCACGCCCGCAAGGCCCTCTCGGACGCGGGATTCGGCGCGGTCACCGTGGTCACAGCCGACGGGACACTGGGGCACCCACCTCAAGCGCCCTACGACCGTCTGATCGCCACGGTGGCAGCCAAACAGGTGCCGTACGCATGGGTTGCTCAGACCCGTCCCGGAGGGCGCATCGTCACCCCGATCGATATGGAGTGCATGGGCTTGCTGGTGGCCTTGACGGTAGCCGAGAACGGGACAGCAAGCGGCTACGTCTTCGACCACGCCACCTTCATGCTGCTGCGCGATCAGCGCGGCAAGCGCGGGTTTTCCTCCACAGACGACGAGGAGGAGCAGTCCAGTGTTACCCAGACACAGGTAGACCCTGCGGAGGTGGCGAATCCGTACCATTCGCTTGGCTCGATCATCGCCATCG